>CASEAQ010000085.1 GCA_949285735.1 uncultured Bacteroidales bacterium | reverse complement strand
TCTTTTCGTGAGAGGGGGCGAGGCTGGCAGTGTGGGCATGAAGTCGTCGCAGCCGATGTATGAGAGTCGCGACAAGGTGAAGTTGACGTTTAAGCTCGATGGTTATGCCAATCCCGAGGGCGATGTTGCTGTTGCCGTCACCGACAATCGATTTGGCGATGAGACAGGGGGCATAAATATACTATCCAACCTACTGCTGCAGTCGGAACTGAAGGGGCATATCGAGAATCCGTCATACTATTTTGAGGCGAATGACAGCATTAGGCGAGGGTCGCTTGATGCGCTGCTGATGACGCAGGGTTGGCGGCGATATGACATACCGTCGGTGTTGCGTGGCGAGTATCAATATCCGACGGCGGCGATAGAAAAGAGCCAAGAGATAAGTGGCACGGTTAAGAGCCTGTGGCGTGGCAAGCCGTTGGCAGATGCGACGGTGAAGATATTGAGCAAGAAGATAGGTTTTGCCCGTTCGGTAAAGACCGACAGCGTGGGCAGGTTCTGCTTCAAGGGCTTTGACAACGTTGACGGAGCGACTTATGAGCTTGAAGCCGTGAACAAGAATGGCAATACCGAAAGCAATGTCGAGATAGACCAAGAGTGGTTCCCTGCTGTCGAGAACATAAATGCGGTTGCAATTTCAGCTCAAAATGCAGCCAAAGATAAAGAGGACGGTGATGGAAAAATTTCGGCTGAGCAGATGCGGTTGTCGGCATCGGGTGTTTACAATATAATCCTCAACGAACTTGTGGTGGAGGGGTATGGTCCGAAATTTGATGATAAATCCATAACCGAAATAATGGCAAGCAGAACATTTGATGAAGATTATTTTGAAGAAGAAGGTGTAACCTCTATTGTAGATATAATAAGGAAATTACCAGTACTTGTGACAGGCAACGGAGATGTGACTTATCGCAACAGACCAGTAATGTTCCTGGTCGATGAAATGGTGTTTTCCCCGTCGGGAACTACCGATGCAGCCGACATAGTTGCGGATTATGGTGAAAACAGGCGGCGACGTGAACGTGCTGGTGGAGGCTCGTTGGCGCAGGCATCATTTGCGGCTGCAATGAGGGCTTTATCTTATCCCATGGCTACTCGTGGTATGTTGAGGGAGTTAGAAGATGCTATCCCATTTGACATGATAAAACAAGTGTCGTTCTTGCCGCCCAATGCCACTTTGACATTCTCGATGGAAGGCAATGCAGCGATTGCCATAGAACTGAAAGAGGGATCGGAAATAGAAAACGATAAACCATACGGCATGAAGTATATCACTCCGCTTGGTTACCAGGCTCCTGCCGAGTTTTATAGTCCTAAATATGCCAAGGATTTCGGCAACAGCTCCGATGGCGGCGACTTCCGTAGCACAGTTTATTGGAATCCCGACGTGAAGATTGATGCCGACGGCAATGCAACGGTGGAATTTTATGCCAATGATAATCGCAACACACGTTACAATGTTGTTGTGGAAGGCGTGACTCGCGGTGGAGAATTGGTGCATACTAAGGCACAAATCCGCAAGCGATAAAAATGAAGTTTTATGGATAGCATTCGCAACAACATATTGCAAGACTTGGCTGTACAAGTTGCCAGTAGGCTGCAAGCAAAACGGTATTGTAATTGCAGCCTGCTTGGCAGCGACTTTGGGGAAATAATGTTCCTGTACTATTATTCCCGTATTGATAGACGCTATGAGGCTGTGGCAGATGGATTGCTTGACAAAGTGTTCATGAGCAGGTGATAATGCATGGTGGTGCTATTAAATGGAAACTTAGCGACGAGGCTTAGAGATAGTATAACATATCGTTGTCGCATGGAATGTCGAGCGTTGTTGTTGAGCTTTGCCAATTCCTCGATTCGATATTTTGGGATACCGAAGAGCGTGAACAGATAATACAGTTGATAGGAAAATGCCGACAGGCTGAATGTCCTGACTTTGACAATGCGTCACCCTACCCGAGTACGTCTTGTTCAAGTGCTTCCAACAATGGCTTGATGGCTTCCTGCTGCGGTGTTGTGTACAGTGTT
>CASEAQ010000084.1 GCA_949285735.1 uncultured Bacteroidales bacterium | reverse complement strand
TTTTTGCTGCTTTGCTTTCGGCTGTGGTTCGGTTTTGTGGGGAAATGTTGTAACTTTGTGGATATGGAAAATCCTTTTGAACGACCGTTATATGTGATGCTGAAGCCGGTGGGGGCAACTTGCAACCTCGCTTGTGAGTATTGTTATTATCTCGAAAAATCGGGGCTTTACCAGCGGCTGAGCAACCATCTTATGAGCGAGCGGCTGCTTGAGCGTTTCACCGAGCAGTATATCGGGTCGCAGACTATGCGCGATGTGATGTTTACGTGGCATGGAGGCGAGGCACTGTTGCGTCCGCTCAGTTTCTACCGCAAGGCTGTGGCATTGCAAAAGAAGTATGCCGGTGGGCATCGCATATTCAACTGCTTGCAGACCAATGGCATATTGCTCAACGACGAGTGGTGCCGCTTTTTCAAGGACGAGGGGTGGCTGATAGGCATCTCGATTGACGGGCCCGAGCGGTTTCATGACGAATACAGGCGTTCGAGGGGAGGGCAGCCGACATTTGCGCGCGTGATGCGTGGCATAGAACTGCTCAACAAGCATGGTGTGGAATGGAACGGAATGGCTGTCGTTAACGACTATAACAGCGAATATCCGCTTGAGTTTTATCATTTCTTCAAGGATATTGGGTGTCACTATTTGCAGTTCACGCCCATCGTGGAGCGGCTGGTTGCCGACAGCGAATATGTGCAGCTTGCATCGCTTGCCACGCACGAGGCTACCGAGATTGCCGACTTCTCGGTGTCGCCGCGGCAGTGGGGCGACTTCTTGTGTGCCATATTCGACGAATGGGTGCGCAACGACGTGGGGCAATATTTTGTGCAACTGTTTGATGCCACCCTTGCCAACTGGGTGGGTGTCGAGCCGGGTGTGTGTTCGATGGCGCGGTCGTGCGGCCATGCAGGGGTGATGGAATTTAACGGCGATGTGTATTCGTGCGACCACTTTGTGTTTCCCGAGTACTTGCTTGGGAATATCGAGAAGGACACCCTTGCCGAGATGATGTATAGCCAGCGGCAGTCGCAGTTTGGCGCGGCTAAGCGTGGCTCGCTGCCGCGGCAGTGCCAGCAGTGCCGGTTCTCGACGATATGCAACGGAGAGTGCCCCAAAAACCGTTTTGCCATGACAGCCGACGGCGAGCCGGGATTGAACTACTTGTGTGAGGGGTATTACAAGTTTTTCGAGCATTCAGCCCCCTACATGGAGTTTATGAAACGCGAGCTCGAAGCCGAGCGTCCGCCAGCCAACGTGATGAATTTCCGCCCGTAGTGGCAGGGGCATTAATCAATTAGGAATGGGAAAATGAAATACTGTGGCACGGAACGGCTTCGCCGCCCTCTGTGCTACTGTATTTCGAGCTATGTTTTAACTGAAAGGGTGGTGAAAAAAGGAGACGCTACCCGTCGCAGGTAGCGTCTCCCCTTCACTTAATTCCTTGAGAATAGAAATTATAGCAGATGCACTAACTCTATGAAAAACGTTATTATAATTTTATGATTTTTGCGGTTTGCGACTTGTCGCCCGACAGCACTTTCACGATGTAGGCACCGCGTGGCAGGTTGCCGAGGTCGATGGCAGGACCGTCGGCAAGGTTGTGGCTTGCCACTTGCGAGCCGGCGATGTTGAATATTGTAACTGTGCCTTCGGCGATGCCAGCCACGTTGAGGGTGCTGCCGACTTGTGTCGGATAGATGCTGACACTTGCGAGCTGCTTGTCCGACACGCCGCTTGGCTTGCTCGCGTTGACCGTAACCGATTTCTCTGCCACACGTCCGTTGGAGTTGACTGTGATGTCGAGCGTGGCAGTGCCTTCGCCGACGGGGGAGAGGGTGAGCGTCAAGCCGTCGTTGTCGATGGTGAATATTTCGCTGTCGCTCGACTGTGCGCCGACTACGGCGAGTGCCGGTAGGTTGTCGGTGTCGGTGACAAACTCGGTGACGGCATAGGTGTAGGTTTCACCCACGAGTGCTTCGATGTCGTCGATGGCGATTGTGGTCTTGGCAATTTCGCCCGTATGGCGGTCGATGTAGTGCAGCCAGTTATATGAGTAGTTGGTTCCATATCCGCTTTGCGTGGTGGTTGCGACCAAATAGCCCGAAATGGGGTCGATGCCGATTGTTCCATATAGCAGTTGGTGCCGGGCTTCGTCGTTGGCAGCGGGCATGGTGAAGGCGAAGTTGGAGTCTTCGGTCAACGAGCCGTCGCTGTTGATGACGAGCTTGCCGATTGAGGTTTCGGAGTTGGGCCAAGAGCCAGTGCCGTAGGCATAGTAGAGGGCGTTTTCATCGGGGTCGGCACACATCTTGTCTGCCATCCACGTGAACCACGGGCTGACCATGCTGTTGGGCAGGGTGAGCTTTTCGCTTTCGAGCGTGGTGGGGTTGATGCGGACGATGCTTTCGCGTGCAGTTGCCCACACTGAGCCGTCGCGCGAGACGGTGATGCCGCCCACATTGCCCTCGTCGATAGTCTCGACAACGGCGTCGGTGGTGGGGTCGATGACGAGAATGCCAGTCGATTGCTTGGCGGCAAACACATACTTGCCCACGCGAGCCATCATGCCCACTTCTCCAGCCGTGCCAGAGATTGCAGCCTCGCTGAGTGTGAAGTCGTTGTCATCGACATTGAGGATGAATATGCCAGCCGAAGTGC
>CASEAQ010000083.1 GCA_949285735.1 uncultured Bacteroidales bacterium | reverse complement strand
ATTTTGTTGCCGTCGGAGTCGAACGACTGGGTAGTATTGTAGCCGTTAGGGGCAACGTTCACGTAGTAGCCGCTCACCGAGGCGGTGACAAGGTTGAGCGTGTCGATTTCGTAGCTCATGTCTAGCGAGCCGTAGTGGAAGTGGCCGGGGCTTTCTGTTTCCTGGTAGTTATGCTCGTTGTTGCCCGATTCCTTGTAGGTGTAATTGCTTTCGTTGAACGTCTTGTTCTCGCCGATGCGGATGTATGAGTAGTTGACGCTCGTCGTAAACTTGTCGTTGAAGCTCGTCGTGAGATAGACGTTGCCGCCGGGCTGGTTGAGCGTGTTGTATTGGGCATAGATGTTGCCCATCACGCCATCGATGCGGCTGTTGTCTTCCATCACGATGTTGAGAATGCCGCTCACCCCCTCGGCATCGTATTTTGCGCCGGGTTCGGTGATTACTTCAATTTTTTTCACCATGCTTGCAGGAATCGACTTCAGCACCTGCGACGGGTTTCCGCTCAGGGTGTTGTCGGGGCGGCCGTTTTTGTATATCTTGAAATTGCTGTTTCCGTTCACTTTTATGTTATCTTGCCCGTCAACCGTCACCATCGGCACTTTTTTCAGCATTTCGAGGATTGAGTTGGTCTTTGAGTCCTCGTCGCTTGCCACGTCGTAGCTCAGGCGGTCGATTTCGGCAGTCACGAGCGGCTTTTGCGCCACCACTTCCACCTCGCCGAGCAAGTTGTCAGCCACGCGGGTCACCATTCGCCCGAGGTCGATGTCGGGGTTGGAAGTCGTTATCTCAAAAGTGCGGAGTATTTCCTGTTTGCCGACCGATGTCACCGACAGCCGGTAGCTTCCTGTGCGCGTCAGTGCTTGGTGGAATGTGCCATCTTCGGCAGTGACACCCATTGTCACGGCTTTGGCAGTGTCGGCGGTGTGGTAGATGCGTATTGTCGCATACGGTTCGCCCAAGCCAGTGCTGTCAACCACTTCACCTCTCACGGAGTATTGGGCAGATGCAGCGGCAATGCCCATAAGCACACAAAACGAAGTTGATATGAACCTATTTAAGAAAGTCATGAATGTGATAATTTATGTTAGTAGTTTGCTTTTTGTAACATTAGACGCGGCAAAGGTATCAAAAAGTTGCACTGGCTGCCTAAATAAACAAGTTAAATTTACTACCCTCCCCAATTTATGATTTATTAACAAATGCTTGTTTCGCCGCGCCTTTAGACAACGTGTTACACAGTATCCATCAAACGGAATAGTCATTGAGATTTGTTGAAAAAACGAATAAAAAAGTTTTGCTATGCAATTGGCTTGTACTAACTTTGTACACATAATCTATTAAACCTAATAATAGAAAGGAATTAAAACAAGATGAAAAAGATTAATGTTTTATTGTTGCTTGCCGTGATGGCTTGCGCCAGTGTAGCTCCAGCATACGCTTTCGATTGGGGCAGTATGCTGAATGGTGTTTTGAACAATGCCAACAATTCAAATACTACCGATTCTACGTCAACTACTTCGGGGTCGTCAATCTTGGGCAGCATACTCGGCGGTGTGTTGCAAACAGCCAATCTTGAAGTGAAAGATATTGCCGGCACATGGACTGAGAACGGCCCGTCGATTCAATTCAAGAGCGACGATATGCTCAAGCAGGCTGGCGGGGCGGCAGCCGCAGCCGTTGTGAAAGAGAAGTTGATGCCCTATTATAACAAGTTGGGGCTCGACGGAATGACGCTGAAGATAACCACAGAGGGAGAGGCGACTGTGACGCTCAAAGGTGGCAAGACCTTTACCGGAACTGTGACAAAGGGGGAAAAGGAAGGCGAAATGGTGTTTGACTTCAACAAGTTCTCAAAGACGAGCAAATTTGGCAGCATCACTGTCGAGGTGTCGAAGTCGGTGAATACGCTCAGCCTGATGGCAGATGTGTCGAAGTTGAAATCGCTGTTGTCGCTCGTTGCCGACAAGCTGAATGTGTCGCAATTGTCAACCATCACCGACCTGCTTGAAAGCTACGACGGCATATATGCCGGCTTGGAGTTCACGAAGTGACAAAATGCCGATTTGCGGCTCAAGAATAAGATTGTGAGGCGTGGCTGCTGTGTGGCGGTCTGCGCCTTTTTGATTAATTAGGAATGAAGGAATTATGAAGGTGGTGGTGGCTTTTGACTCGTTTAAGGGGTCGGCGACGGCTGGTGAAGTGGTCGATGCCGTGGGCAGGGCGTTTGCCGATGTGCTCACGGGTTGCGAGGTGGTGGCTATTCCTATTGCCGATGGCGGCGAGGGGATGGTTGCCGCCATTGTGCGTGTGAGCAGCGACGGGGGCGTGTGGGTGGATTGCGAGACGGTTGACCCGCTTATGCGACCTGTCAAGGCTGGATATGCCATGATTGACGGCGGGGCTACTGCGGTGATTGAACTTGCCGCTGCATCGGGCTTGCCGCTTGTAGAGCCGCAGCGGCGGAATCCGCTTGCGACCACTACATACGGAACTGGAGTGCTAATAAAAGATGCCCTCGACCGAGGTTGCCGCCGCTTTATAGTCGGGCTTGGAGGCAGTGCCACCAACGATGGCGGCATGGGGCTGCTTACTGCGTTGGGGTACAGGTTTGTTGATGCCGGCGGAAATGCATTGCCACCTGTGGGAGGCAGTTTGCAACGTGTGGCGATGATAGATGGCAATGCCGTCGATTGCCGTCTTGCCGAGTGCCACTTCACGGCAGCCTGCGATGTGACCAATCCGCTTGTGGGCGAGATGGGTGCGGCACG
>CASEAQ010000082.1 GCA_949285735.1 uncultured Bacteroidales bacterium | reverse complement strand
CTCGGTGAGGAAATTGCGGGCTGCAACAACGCTTGTCCAGTCCATGCCCCAACTTGCCGATTCGCCCCACACCAAGTAGCCCAACTTGTCAGCCCAATACAGATACCTCTGCTCAAACACTTTCTGGTGCATACGCGCCCCGTTAAACCCGACTTGCTTGCCGAGTTCGATGTCGCGCTTCAACTGTTCGTCGCTCGGCGCAGTCCACTGCCCGTCGGGGTAATAACCTTGGTCGAGCACAAGACGCTGGTAATATGGCTCGTTGTTCAAGTAGAATTTGTTTCCGCGCACTTCGGTCTTGCGCATTCCTGCATACGACTGCACATGGTCGATTATATTGCCCTTGGCATCGAGCACTGTGAACTCCACATCATAGAGGAATGGCGACTCGGGCGACCACGTTTTCACATTCTTCAGCTTGGCAGCCACATAGGTACTGTTGCTTGCTGCAACTTCTTGCTCAAACACCTTCTTCTCGCCATCGAGCACCTTCACCCTGAAACGGGTGCTGCAATCGAGGTCGTAGAACATAGGTTCGAATATGAATTGGCTGTTGTCAAGATCGGGAGTGATGCGGCAACTCTTCAATCCGCCTTTCTCAACGGCTTCGAGCCACACCGTTTGCCATATTCCTGTCACACGGGTGTAGAAAGCAGCCCACGAATTAAGCCTCAGCGACTGCTTGCCACCCGTCTGGGTGCGCGAGCGCAAATTGTCCTCAACGTGCACCACAAGGTCGTTGTCGGCACCAACCGTCACATAATCGGCTATGTCAATCGAGAACGATGAAGAACCACCATAGTGGACGGCTGCCTCCTTGCCATTAATATATATGGTAGCTTTGTAATCGACACCGCCAAAGTTGAGCATGATGTGCTTCCCTGCCCAGTCCGACGGAATCGACAACGTGCGGTGATACCACATTGCCTCAATGAAATCTTTATAGCCGACTCCCGACAATGAACTTTCGGGGCAAAACGGAACGGTGATATTACCACCGAAGCCTTTCGAGCTTTGCAAATCACGTTCGAGTCCACTTTTTGAAAAATCAAATTCATAGCTCCACGTTCCATTAAGGTTCACCCAATTGTTTCTTTCAAATTGGGGGCGTGGATATTCCGGACGAGGCAACACCTCGCCTTGGCAAACTATAAATGTCAGAAAAATGGTAATTAATGATAATAACGTTCGCATATGTTTTTTAGGTTAATGTTTTTTGTTGTTTGCAAAATTATATGCAACCCACATTAAAAATGGGTAAAATTGTTTTTAATCAAAGTATTTTTGTTTAACTCACTAATTACCATATAGTTGCATGTTTTCATCATCATTCAATCCACCTCGAAAAAACAATAAAACACATCGAAAAAACATGGTATTTATATGACACACAACCAGCACAATCACCCCAAGACCACAACTCTTTCGTAAATAAAATTATGGCGGCAGAGAACGGCTCAGTCATTTAAAATAGACCAGGGGCGGCGAAGCCGTCCAACTTTGTAGTAACCGAGCCTATTTTCCCACACAAGAATATCCGCTGACCCCAAGAAATGGATATTACGGAAGGGAGTGAAAACAAAAAAGCTGTTCCAAATGTTTGGAACAGCTTTCCGAGAATCTTAATTTCTGCGGAAAGACAGGGATTCGAACCCTGGATACAGTTACCTGTATAACGGTTTTCGAGACCGCCCCGTTCGGCCACTCCGGCATCTTTCCTAATTGCGAGTGCAAAGATACAAGTAATTTTTTAATATCGCAACATAAATCGCATTTTTATTATTGCATTTTTTCACTCGCCATGTAATTCTAAAGCTGCTTCAAGCCTCGTATCGTGGCAACAGGGTCGGCAGAATTGAAAACATAATTTCCTGCCACCAATATATCTGCCCCGGCTTGAGCAAGTTGTGTTCCAGTGTCAAGGTTCACACCACCATCAATTTCGATAAGTGCTTTCGAGCCAGTCTCGGCTATCAGTTGGCGCAAATCAGCCACCTTGCGCAATGTGCCTGTGATGAATTTCTGCCCGCCGAAGCCCGGATTCACCGACATGAGCAGCACCAGGTCGAGCTCGGCAATGATGTCGCGCAACAGGCACACCGGCGTTGCCGGATTGAGCGTCACGCCAGCCTTCATGCCAGCAGCCTTTATTTGCTGCACAGTCCTGTTGAGGTGGGTGCAAGCCTCGTAATGCACATTCATTATCTCGGCACCGCAATCGCGTACCTCGCCCACAAACTTCTGTGGCTCGACTATCATCAAGTGCACATCGAGCGGCTTGCGGCACAACTTTTGCACGAATTTCATTACAGGAAACCCAAATGAGATATTAGGCACAAAAACTCCGTCCATAACATCTATATGGAGCATATCGGCATCGCTGGCATTAATCATTTCAAGCTCGCGACCAAGGTTGCCGAAATCGGCCGAAAGCAATGATGGAGATACTAACATTTCTACCTTTATTTCGATATTTCTTTTGATACAGGTTTCTTCTTTAAGGCGTGATAGAGAATGAACACTACAATCAAAGCAATCACAGCATAGCCCACATAGTTCAGATACTGGTTGTAATGCTCAATCTGTGCCCTCAATTGCGCCTCCTCGACAAATGTGCTAAGCCAATAACCAAGCACGGCGAGCACTATGTTCCACGCCCCCGCACCAAGTGTGGTGTACAACAAAAACTTGCCAAAGTGCATACGAGCAAGTCCGGCGGGAATGGAAATCAATTGGCGGATGGCAGGCAACAGGCGGCCGATAAATGTGGAAATAGCCCCATGGCGGTCGAAATATTCCTCAGCCTTCTGCACTTTCTCGCCGTTGAGCAGGCATATATGCCCCAAACGGCTATCAGCAAACTTATACACCAGCGGCCGTCCTATCCACATGGCTACATAGTAGTTGAATATAGCCCCTAATATGGCTCCAAGTGTTGCAAACACAACCACCAAATATATATTGAGCCCACTGCCTGGTTGCATTGCCTTGAATGCGGCAGGAGGCACCACAATCTCGGAGGGGAAGGGAATAAACGAACTTTCTATTGCCATCAACAGCGTAATCCACCCATAGTTCATGTTTTCCATGAACCATTCATAAATTGCAAGCGTATCCATACTTATTTTTTTGATTTATAAAGTTATTTCGCCGCAAAGATAGGCACAACAACCGAAATACACAAATAATCAATGCCTCCTGAAAAAATAAAGAAGGTGTGTCAAAAAGCTCACCTTCTTTTTTTACGCACAAAGCCCCGACTTTCACAAGCTGGGGCTTTGTTATAACCTAAAGATTTCGTATCTTTAAG
>CASEAQ010000081.1 GCA_949285735.1 uncultured Bacteroidales bacterium | reverse complement strand
CCATCATGCCCACTTCTCCAGCCGTGCCAGAGATTGCAGCCTCGCTGAGTGTGAAGTCGTTGTCATCGACATTGAGGATGAATATGCCAGCCGAAGTGCTGAGGTAAACCTTGCCGGCGTCAACGCCAAGCACGGCACGGCTGTCGCCGCCGATGGTCTCGAACGACTTGACTACCTTCATCGTCTTGGCATCGAATATAACCAGGCGTGTGCCTTGCTTCGACAGGGCATAGTAGTGGCCGCCGTAGATTTGCCCATATTGCGACGTGTTGCCGAGCACCTCGGTGTCGCCGTTGGCTTTGTTGTCGATGTTGTAGTAAACAGTGCCGTCGGCAGCCACCCAGTTGATTGAGCCCAAGGCATGGCCCAGCCAGTCTTCGTTTTGGATAAAGAACCCGTCGGTGAACTCTTCGGGCAGGGTGGGAGCCGATGTCGGCTGCTCTACTGCCACGAGTGTTTTCCACGTGGTCTGCGGGTCGGACATCGAGGCGTAGTACCAGCCATCGACGCTGCCGTTTGCCAACTGGCGGCTGCTTGCGCCAAAGTTTGAATAGCCCGTCGGGGGCATAGTGCCGTCATCGCTCACATAGTAAGACCAATAGCCTGCGTTCCAGCCCGACACCCACAAGTCGTCGCTGTCGGCAGCCTTGAGGTTGTCGAAGTTGCTGTTTTCGGCAAAACCGTCGGTGACTTCAATCCTTGTGTCGCCGTCCATGATGGCTACGTCGCCGTCGCCATCGAGGTCGAAGCCGATGCCGCCAATCGTGTAGCCGAATGCCGAATTGCTGGCAGCGAAGTATAGCCTGCCGTCGGCAGCGGCGATAGCCTTAATCATGTCGTAGCCGGTTGCAGTGCTGTTGAAGCGGTAGCCCCATACGAGCGCGCCAGCCTCGCGGTCGTCGTTCCATTGCAGCACGAGTGCGGCTTGGTTTTCGCCCTCGCCCACCCAGTAGGTGATGTTGTCGAAGGTGAAGTTGTCGGTGTTCGTCACTATCTGGGCATACATTTGCCGCGACACGGCTGCGCCAAGTGAGCCGCTCACAGGAACGCCCTGCAAGGTGACTTGCTCGCTTGCTGCCGCTGTGGTGAGTGCCAATGTTGAGGCACACAGTAGTGTAAGTGTTTTTTTCATACTTGATAAAGTTAATAGTTGTGCTTTTTTTTGATGGTTATCGTTTCAAAATCTTTGTTGTGTTGCCGTCGATGCGCACCAAGTAGAGCCCGGCGGGATAACCGCTGAGGTCGATGGAGTTGCTGCCCGGGGCGAATGTGCTGTTGTAGAGCATCATGCCGCCCTGGTTATATACTTGGGCTGTACCCCCTTGCGGTGCATTGAAATTGACTTGCCCGGTCGAGGGGTCGAGATAGACGCGCAGGTTGCTGTTGCCGGCAATTTCGTTGACTGCCGTGGTGTTGCCGTTGCCGTATGCCGCAAGGAATGCGTCGAGCACCGACTGGTCGATTTGCACGGTTTCGTCGAGCACTGGCGAGCTGCCTTCGCGAGTGACGTGGGCATCGAGCACGCGGCACACTTCGGCGCTGTTCTCGCCAATCCAGCCGTTGGCTTGGTTCACACCGGTATAAATCTTCACGAAGTCAACACCGGGCATTTTCACCGAGTTGCCATTGAGGTCGATAGCCCAGTCGATGTCGATTTTGGCATCGTCGTTCCACGAGCCGTTGGCGAGGTTGGGGGCGTTGTCGGCATATCCGTAGTCGAATTGCGACAGCACGAAGTAGGAGCCGTCGCCGCTTTCGTCAACGCCGTTGTCGGGTAGGCGTATGCCACGGAAGGTGAGCGTCTCGTTGTCGCGCAGCCATTGTGGCCAGTAGGATTGTGGGTGGAACTGGTTGCGGTTGACATATCCCTCGTTGCCCTTGTTGTCGGTCCAGCGAATGGCATCGCCGTCTGCCGAGGGGCGGTAGTAGGTGCATTCGTAGTCGAGGCTGGAATTGTCGTACTCGCTGCCGCGAATCTCAAACCACTCGTTGTCGTCGGGAGTGCCGTTGCCATTGATGTCGTAAGCCACAAGCACCACGCCCGGCTCGCTGCTCCCACCTGGTTGGGTCGAGACTGTGCCGGCCTGGAACGAATTGCCCTCGATGTAGATGTCGCGAATGCCGTCAACGTTGACGATGGTGTGGTCGAAGCCCACCACGACATATCCGCCATACGCGCCGAGCGAAATCATGCTGCCATCGATGGCAGTGTAGTTGTAGGCTTTCGTAGCCATTGCGGCTGCGTCGTCGCCCTCTTCCCACTCGGGCAGGGTGTTGACAAACTGCCCCGGTGCCGGAACATACTCAAACACGGTGCTATGGACTGGGCTTGCTGCCTGCATTGCGAGGGCTGCCATTGCCATAGCTGGAAATGCGATGTAAAATTTTTTCATACCCATAGAAAGTATTATGTAATTACAAGTTTATAGTTATCTCAACTGCCTCTTGCAATCATCTGGGTAGGGGTAACGAGGGGGGAGGTGCGAATGCTCCTGTCGCCACTCAACCTGTAATCCCGCAGGTTGCAAGAGTGGACGGCGTTCGGGCAGGTCTTCTGACTTCTCCCTTGTGGCTCGTGCGCCTTCCCGGAGCATGGTGTCCAGTGGCATGGTTGCACTTGCAGTATAATTGGGGAGTTACAGCAGCGGCACTGTCCGGGATTTTCACCCGGTTCCCTTTTAATGAGGCTGTGTGGCACAGCCTCAACCCGAAGCCAAATATTTTTTGTCAAGTAGTTTTACCCGATGTGCCGCTCTCGGCACGCGGGATGTTGTCATTGCTGTTCGATTTTGCCTCTGAAGGCGATGTGTGCCGGTATCTGCCCGGTGGTTTGCCGCCACTTGAGCGTTCCGTCGCTGCCGAAGCAGTATATCGTGCCCGAAACGACATACGACTTGGCATCGCACACGTAGAAGTCTTTCGTCACTGGGTCAACTGCTATGCAATAGGGCAAGCTGATGCGTTGGTCGGTGCCGTCCTTGATGATGTTGCGGTCGGTTATCTCCATCGTAGCCATGTCGATTTTGGCATACGACACGGCATTGTCGCCCGTGATGTAGCTCCATTCGGTGCTGATGGTGTATAGGGTGTCGTCGTCGAGCCACATGTCCGACACTGGCACGCCCATCGACTTTATCATCTGCTTGCTCACGGGGTCGATTACGAGCAGGTCGGAATTGATGTCGCCGTAATAGTTTCCACGTGAGCTTACCCACAGGCGACCCATGCTGTCGTGGTCGAGGCGGTGGAAGTTGGACGACTGGTCGATGGTTATCACGTCGGCAACCTCGAATGTGTTGAGGTCGATTACCGAGATTGTATTGTCGTATTCTGGCACGCGGTAGCCGCCGGAATTTGCCACATAGAGGCGGTCGCCGACGATGGTCATCTCTTCGGGCTGGTATCCCACTTCGACGGTGTCAACGACGGCGAGCGACACCGTATCGACCTTGAACACAGCACCGCGGGGCGCGGTGGGGTCGATTTGCACGGGGGCGACGTAGCTGCTCACGTAAACATGGCTCTTGTAGCCGGCGATGTAGCGGCAATTGGGAATGTCGATTTGCGTGATGCGCTTCGCGCTGTCGGGCGTGAGTACTTCCACCTTGTGGGAGCAGTTGATGACGGCATACATCTTGTTGCCGTATATCTGTATGTCGTTGCCCACGTCGCCCAGCTCCTTGACCACGGTGGGGTTGCGTGCGGCATATATGTTGCGGTAGTAGGTGCCCTCGGTGGCATCGAAATAGTCGATGCTTGCCTTGTTGCTGCCCATGTTGCCCTCGTTGAGCAGGTAGAAACCATAGATGTCGGTGAAGACGGGCGTGGTGACTTGCGTCTCCTCGATGTCGATGAGCACCTCGTCGCGTTCACACGACGACAGTGTGGCAAGGCTCAATGCCGGCAGCAGCAATGCTGTTGCCAGTGAATGGAGCAGTGGGGTGGTATGTCGTTGTATTGTTGATGGTTTCATATTGTCACTTTTGCCGTTATGCGGAAGTTTCGTCCGGGCATGGGGTAATTGTGTATCACTTCGTAGGCTTGGTTGAAGAC
>CASEAQ010000080.1 GCA_949285735.1 uncultured Bacteroidales bacterium | reverse complement strand
AAAAAGCGATCGGCATTTAACAGATGTTCGCCGCAAATAACCGATAACCCGTGTCGTTGAAACCAATCTTTAATCAACGGCAGATCTATCGGAGCGCCACTCGGGCTGGATGGATTGAAAAGACCGACGGTTGTCATGCGTGTTTCTCCTTTAAAACAGTCAAGATTTCTTTGGCTAAATCGGTTAACGTGTTATCTCTGGCGCCCATGATAATAATTCTATCACCCGGCGCGGCTTCTTGAACGGCTTTGATAAATACATCCCGTGTGTCGGCCCAAAAAGCCTTTTTCCCAAGTTCGGCTAATCCGTCGACCAAATCTTGAGAAGAAATGTCTTTGGCGACCGTGCCGCCCAATACCCCTTGAACGTGGGCGACACCGTGAGGTTGAGTTTCGACATCGACAGCCACGAGTTCAACGGACGCTGGTTTACCAACATCAACGGTTGGAAGGCGGAAAAAATTGATGCCACAGCCGCCATGCAGCAGCAACAACAGCAGCCGATGATGGGTGGTGCTGCCATGCCGCAGGCTGCAGCCCAGGGTATGCCCATGCCGCCGATGCCCGACTTCGTGGGCGGCGACAGCACCGACGACCTGCCATTTTAATCGGGCAGTCTCGTTGCGCGCATGCGCTCCCAGTGGCGCAGTGTGAGTGAAATGCAATTCCGGTTCCATGATATGCCCCCTAACTTGGGGTGCTGCAATGGCGACCGGATTATTTTTGCCGCGCGGCTGCACTTTCCCCGCGTGAATCATGGCGGCTTTTACATTATTATAGTATAACATCATTAGAAAGTCCTTATGTAAAGAAGTTTGGAGAGATTAATAGTCTCCCATTTGTTATGCAAAACGCGTTTATGTTCTTTACAGTATGTTGCAAATCTTCCACAGCTTGTGGAAGATTCTGAAAAGACAAATTAATAGCTAATTTTTATTCGTATGGATCAAGAATTTGCATCATCGCTGCTCGAAACGGCTGTCAACGAGTTAGCGCGCCTGCCGGGAATCGGGCGCAAGACGGCGTTGCGACTCGTGCTCTACCTGCTGCGGCAAGACGAGCAGCAGGCGCGCCAGCTCGGCGAGGCAATCATCAAGTTGCGCGAGGAGGTGAGGTATTGCCGCGTGTGCCACAACATTTCGGAGAGCGACGTGTGCGAGATATGCTCCAACCCGCGACGCGACGGCAGCGTGATATGCGTGGTGGAGAATATAAAAGATGTGATGAGCATTGAGAACACGCGCAGCCACAACGGGCTTTACCACGTGCTTGGCGGACTGATTTCGCCGATGGACGGCATCGGACCCGGCGACATCGAGATCGACAGCCTCGTGACGCGAGTGGCGCAGGGCGGCGTGAACGAGGTGATACTGGCGCTGAGTGCCACGATGGAGGGCGACACCACGGCGTTCTATATCTTCCGCCGGCTGGCACCCACAGGCGTGAAGGTGAGCGTCATATCGCGTGGCGTGCAAGTGGGCAACGAAATCGAGTACACCGACGAACTCACTCTCGGCCGCTCGATAATGAACCGCACCCCCTTCAGCGACACATTCACAAATGGCAATTAACAATTGGCAGTTAGCAATTAGTAGTTAGCAATTAGTAGTTAGCAATTAGTAGTTAGCAGGGAGTAGTTTTTTTAATTAGAAGTCGTTGCTCAATTAGGAATCGTTTTTCAATTAGGAATTAGGAGTGAGGAATTAGGAATTTTTTTCGCGGGGCTGTGTTATAGTTGCAGCCCCGTAGAGCCGTGGCGTGCCGCAGCTCGTTTACTGCACACCTGTCACCCCGCCATAGGGCGACATTTACGCCGCCGTAGAGACGCTATTTATCGCGTCTGAAGAACTACAAACGCATTATTTTCACTTATTTGCATTTTTTAGACGCGATGAATCGCGTCTCTACGACATTGTGGATTGTTTGTTTTGGCATTAAATATCAAAAATAACGTTAGGACGTGCGGTGCCGCCAAACTTTGCTGTCTTGTTGTTGCTGCCTCTTTGTGGTGGCGGTAAAATTGTCAGGTGGGGGCGGCGCGGTGGGGGTGATTGGTTAATGTTTCAAAATATTGTTGCAAGATGGGCTATTTTGCCCTAAATTTGTAATGCGATAATTGGGGCGCGGTTGAGGCGGCGCGGAAGCGGTGCCGGAGCAGCCCCGAGTGAGGAATTACAACAACTCTTTTATAAATAAAATAATTATGGCATTCTTAACAGACGAAAAATTGACTATCGTAGGTGCCGCCGGTATGATCGGTTCGAACATGGCACAGACGGCTTTGATGATGAAGTTGTCATCTAACATTTGTCTTTACGATGTGTTCTCTCCCGAAGGTGTGGCAGAAGAAATGCGCCACTGCGGTTTCGGCGAGGCTAACATCGTAGCAACAACCGATGCAAAAGAGGCATTCACGGGTGCCAAGTATATCGTGTCGTCGGGTGGTGCTCCTCGCAAGGAAGGCATGACTCGCGAAGACTTGCTTGCTGGCAACGCCAACATCGCAAAGGAACTCGGTCAAAACATCAAGACTTATTGCCCCGATGCAAAGCACGTGGTTATAATCTTCAACCCTGCCGACATCACAGGTTTGGTTACGCTGTTGTACTCGGGCTTGAAGCCCAACCAGTTGAGCACTTTGGCTGCTCTCGACAGCACACGTCTGCAAAGCGCGCTTGCCAAGCACTTTGGCATCAAGCAATGCGAGGTTAAGAACTGCTGCACATTCGGCGGTCACGGCGAACAGATGGCAGTGTTTGCATCGCCTGTAACCATCGATGGCACTCCGTTGCTCGACATCATCGGCACTGGAAAGGAAATCAACGGCAAGACTTTGTCGAAGGAAGAATGGGCAGAAATGCAAAAGGCTGTTACACAAGGCGGATCGGCTATCATCAAGTTGCGCGGCCGCTCTTCGTTCCAAAGCCCGGCTTACGTTGCAATCGAAATGATTGCCGCTGCTATGGGTGGTCCGGAATTCTACTGGCCTGTTGGAACTTATGTCAACACCGAGAAGTATCACCACATCATGATGGCAATGCCTTCTCGCTTGACATCGGACGGCACTTATTGCAAGGCTATTACTGGCACCGAAGAGGAGTTTGCAGCTCTCGATGCAAGCTACGAGCACTTGTGCGCGCTTCGTGACCAAGTAATCGGCATGGGCGTTATTCCACCGGTAGAAGAGTGGAAGAACATCAACCCCAACATGCGTTGATCTTTTTTATTTTGATTTTTCATAGTAAGGCGATGCTTGCGAAGTGATTTGCGGGCATCGTTTTTTTTAGTGAATGAGGAATTAGGAATGAGGAATTTCTGTGGTGTTGTAATTGCAAATTGCGTTTATTGGTTGTAGAGCTGGATATAGGGCTGCCGTAGAGACGCGATTCATCGCGTCTAAAGAGCGTATTGTGTTGTAAATGTGGGTTATGGGCGACGCGATTTGTCGTGTCGCTATAGTTTTATGTTCCATGAGATGCAGTGCAGCGCGCCGCCTTCTTCGGCGATTTCTGCCATCTCGATTGTGTGGATTTTGCACGACGGGAATGCCCGTTGCACATATTCCTTGGCTTGGGTGTCTTCGGCGATGCCGAAGCATGGCATCACTATCACGTTGCCCACTTGCAGGAAGTTGATGTATGCCCAGTTTAGGGCGGCAACGGGGTTGGCGGTGTCGAAGAGCATCTCGGTTACGGCAAACCCGTTGGCTTCGAGCACCGAGCGTATGGCGTCAGCCCATTTTTCGTCGGTCTGGCGGCAGTTTGACATAAGCACCCTGTTGTCGCCGCAATACTTGACAAGCCCGTCGGAGTGCCCATACACGTCGTCGTTGACGGGATGCCAAGGAATGACAATCACCTTGTGCCGCAATGCTGCTTCGAGCGTGGCAATAAAGCGCGGGTCGCTCTTTTGCCGATTGTTTTCGGTAAAAACTTTGTCGGTCATCACAACGCATTCACCGCAAGGCACTATGTTGCCGCCATCGATGACAAGATTGGTTTCGGCATATTCTATTCCCAATGCCTTGCAGGCGCGGGAACAGTTTGTTATGGTAGCCCTGTCGGCTTCTGTTTGCAGGAGGTAGTCGGGGCGGTACCTGTATTTCAGAAATTCCCC
>CASEAQ010000079.1 GCA_949285735.1 uncultured Bacteroidales bacterium | reverse complement strand
GAATTTATTGCCATGTATGCCGAGTTGCTCTTGGGCGACGTGGCAAGGTATATTGCGCATTCCGACAAAATTATGCGCCCCTCGGGCCAGCCAATTTTGGCGAGTGCGTCAAATGTGGCATTTGCCAAAAGCAGGGCGTTGGGGTTGGCAAGTCCGATGTCTTCGCTTGCGAGAATGACAAGACGGCGGGCGATGAACTTGGGGTCTTCTCCGCCGGCAATGAGACGAGCGAGCCAGTAAACGGCGGCATCGGGGTCGCTGCCACGCACCGACTTGATGAATGCCGAGATGATGTCGTAGTGCATTTCCCCATTTTTATCAAACGCCATAGGATTTTGTTGCAGGCGGTCGGTGACGATTTCGTCGTTTATCACAAACGGCTCATTGGTACCGAGAGACTGCATTATCAGGTCGAGAATGTTTAGCAACTTGCGAGCATCGCCACCCGAATACCTTAGCAGGGCTTCGGTGCTCTCGATGCGCACTTCGCGGCTTTTAAACATCTTGTCGGTGGTAATGGCGCGGTCGAGTAGCTTTAGCAGGTCGTCTTTTTCGAGTGGTTGCAATACATACACCTGTGCGCGAGAGAGCAGAGGGCGGATGACCTCAAACGACGGGTTCTCGGTGGTTGCCCCGATGAGGGTGACTATGCCTTGCTCGACAGCGCCGAGCAACGAGTCTTGTTGCGACTTGTTGAAGCGGTGTATTTCGTCGATGAACAGGATAGGACGCCCCTTGGCAAACACGCTGATGGCGTCTTGCTTGCAGCGGTCGAGAATGTCGCGCACATCTTTCACGCCCGAAGTCACTGCCGAAAGCGTGTAGAACGGAACTTGCGTTTGCGTGGCAATAATCTTGGCGAGGGTTGTTTTCCCCACTCCGGGAGGACCCCACAAGATGAAAGACGAGATGTTGCCAGATTCTATCATTTTACGCAACACGGCATTGGGGCCCACGAGGTGGCTTTGCCCAATGTATTCATCAAGCGATTTTGGTCGCAAACGTTCGGCTAATGGTTCGTACACGGTTGTATTGCTTTTTTAGTTTTATGGGCAAAAATACAGACAAAATATTTTCACTGCAAGAAAATATTCGGGGCTGTTGGCTGTGTGGCGAGCGCAATGCGCTGATATGCAGCGATGTATATTTAGTTTGGCATTTTGTTGTTTTTTTTTGTGATTAATGATTCTATTTTAGTAATTTTGCACTCTGAAACGAGTAATATAATAAAGTAATGGCTGAGAACAAACAAATCAAGACTGCGTTGATTTCTGTCTATCACAAAGATGGTTTAGACAAGATTTTGAGAATATTGAATGATAATGGTGTACGCTTCCTTTCGACTGGCGGCACCCAATCATTTATCCAGGAACAAGGATACAAGTGTGATGCAGTGGAAGACCTTACGGGCTATCCGTCGATATTGGGTGGTCGCGTGAAGACGTTGCATCCTAAGGTGTTCGGCGGCATACTCAATCGCCGCGACAACGAAGGTGACCGAGAACAAATAGCAAAATATGAAATTCCCGAGATCGACCTTGTAATCGTGGATTTGTATCCATTTGAGGCAACGGTTGCATCGGGTGCAAACCATGCCGATATTATCGAGAAGATAGACATAGGTGGTATATCTCTCATTCGCGCTGCTGCAAAGAATTATAAAGATGTGGTGATTGTTGCATCGAAAGCTCAATATGAGCCACTTTACAACAAGTTTGTAGAATATGGCTCGGCAAGCACATCAGAGGAAGACCGTTTGTGGTTTGCCAAGGAGGCATTTGCCGTGTCGAGCGCATACGACTCTCATATCTTCAGCTACTTCGACAAAGATGCGCCATCGGCTTTGCGTTTTGCCGTTGATGGTGCCAAGGTGATGCGCTATGGCGAGAATCCTCATCAAAAGGGCTATTTCTTCGGCAACTTCGATGAAATGTTCACGCAACTTCATGGCAAGGAGATTTCATATAACAATTTGCTCGATATAGATGCAGCCGTGAATCTTATGGCTGATTTTACAGAAACCTCGTTTGGGATATTGAAGCATAACAACGCTTGCGGATTTGCATCGCGCCCGACCGTGCTTGAGGCTTGGAAGGATGCCCTTGCAGGCGACCCTGTGTCGGCATTTGGCGGTGTGCTTATCACCAATGCCGAGATTGACGCTGCTACTGCTGAGGAGATGAACAAAATATTCTTTGAAGTGTGCATCGCCCCGTCTTACAGCGAAGATGCATTGAAGATACTCGAACAGAAGAAGAACCGCATAATCTTGGTACAGAAGCCATTCGCGCGTCCTGCAATGCAGTGCCGTTCGATACTTAATGGCGCACTCGTACAAGAGCGTGACAGCCACGTTGAAACTCCCGAGGAATTGAAGCAAGTGACGACAAAGGCTGTCGATGCAAATCAAGTTGACGATTTGCTCTTCGCCAACAAGATTGTTAAGCACAGCAAGAGCAACGCCATTGTGCTTGCCAAGAACAAGCAGTTGTGTGCAAGCGGTATCGGGCAGACCTCTCGTGTTGATGCCTTGAAGCAGGCTATCGAGAAGGCACACAGTTTCAATTTCGACCTCAATGGCGCAGTGATGGCATCGGATGCATTCTTCCCATTTGCCGACTGCGTCGAGATTGCCCACAAGGCTGGTGTTACTGCCGTTATACAACCTGGCGGGTCTATTCGCGACAATGATTCGGTGGAATATTGCAATAACAACGGTGTTGCAATGGTGACGACAGGTGTTCGCCACTTTAAGCATTAAACAGAGGTTTATTGATTAAGGACTAAGACATGGGACTTTTCTCATTTACGCAAGAAATAGCTGTTGACCTTGGAACGGCTAACACTATTATCATACACAACGACAAGATTGTTGTCGATGAACCTTCGGTGGTAGCACTTGACAACCGCTCGGGGAAACTTATTGCCGTTGGTGAACGCGCACAGCAGATGCATGGCAAAACACCGGAAAACATACGGACTATACGTCCTTTGAGCGACGGTGTGATTGCCGACTTTAATGCTGCGGAACTCATGATACGTGGCATGGTGAAGATGGTAAGCTCTAAAAACCATTGGTTCGCGTCGCCGTCACTGCGCATGGTGGTGTGCATTCCATCGGGCAGTACCGAAGTCGAGATACGTGCCGTGCGTGACTCGTCGGAGCATGCAGGCGGACGCGATGTATATATGATATATGAGCCGATGGCTGCAGCTCTTGGCATAGGGCTTGATGTGGAGGCACCAGAAGGTAACATGATTGTCGATATAGGTGGTGGAAGTACCGAAATTGCCGTTATATCGCTGGGCGGTATCGTGAGCAACAAGAGTATCCGTATCGCAGGCGACGATCTTACCGACGACATTAAAGAACACATGAGTCGTGCCCACAATGTGAAAGTTGGCGAGCGTACAGCAGAACTTATCAAGATAAATGTTGGTGCTGCGCTTACAGAACTGGAGAATCCGCCAGAGGACTATATTGTGCACGGGCCTAACAGGATGACATCCTTACCGATGGAGGTGCCTGTTTCGTATCAGGAAATATGCCACTGTATCGAGAAGTCGATATCGAAGATAGAGGCTGCCGTGCTTAGCGCATTGGAGCAAACTCCCCCAGAGTTGTATGCCGACATCGTGTCGAATGGTATATACCTTGCTGGAGGTGGTGCATTGTTGAGAGGACTTGACAAGCGACTCACTGACAAGATTGGTATTCCGTTCCATGTTGCCGAGGATCCGCTCCATGCCGTGGCAAAGGGTACTGGCGTAGCATTGAAGAACATTAACCGCTTCAATTTCTTGATAAGGTAGCGCGCAGAGGATATATGAATAAAATTGAGAATTGTCGGGAGAAGCATGTGTGTTTGTGTTCCCCGACTATTCTCATATATAAAAACTACGCCCACACAGGCTGAAGGAGGAGTTGGTCAAAAAAATAGAGAAACTAAAGTGAGCGGTGAGAAATTTATTTGATTTTATCGTAAAACACAGTTCGTGGTTTGTGTTCCTGTTTTTTGTAATCATGAGCTGCTTGTTGCTGTTCCAAAGCAATCCTTACCAGCATTCAATATATTTTACATCGGCGAACGCAATCAGTAGTTCGGTTTACGGGCTTTTCAATAATGTTACTTCATATTTTCACTTGCGAGGCATCAACGAAGATTTGCAACAGCAAAATGCCATGCTTGAGAATGAAGTGGTGAGCTTGCGAAACCAAATCAACAATTACAAGATGCTTGTTCCCGATACGAGTG
>CASEAQ010000078.1 GCA_949285735.1 uncultured Bacteroidales bacterium | reverse complement strand
ATACGAAATGCACCACCGCGACTTCTCGATGCACACCAATTCGGGTATCGTCAACAAAGGTAAATTTGTGGCTATGCTCGAAGAAAGCACATTGTCGCTCAATGGTGAAACCACAGGCATCGACCACCTGAAGGAACTGGGCATAACACACGTCCACATTCTGCCGTCGTTCGACTACATGAGTGTTGACGAAACCCAATTGCCGTCAAACGTATATAACTGGGGCTACGACCCTATCAACTACAACGTGCCCGACGGCTCATATTCGACCAACCCTGCCGACCCCTACTGCCGCATTCGCGAAATGAAGGAGATGATTATGGCTCTGCACAATGCCGGCATCGGAGTGGTGATGGACGTGGTGTATAACCACACGGGCATCACCGAAGGCTCAAACTTCGAACTTACAGCCCCTGGCTACTACTACCGCCAACGCCCCGACGGAACCTATTCCGACGCGTCGGCTTGCGGCAACGAGACTGCCAGCGACCGCCAGCAGATGCGCAATTTCATCGTCAATTCGGTGAAATACTGGGTGCAGGAATACCACATCGACGGCTTCCGCTTCGACCTCATGGCTATACACGACACCGAAACAATGACGCAAGCCGCCGCTGCCATCAAGGCTATCAACCCGTCGGCATTCATCTATGGCGAAGGGTGGACGGCTGGCAGCTCGCCACTGCCCACTGAGCAACAGGCTCTGAAGGTGAACGTTGCAAAGATGAATGGCGTAGCCGTGTTTAGCGACGACATTCGCGACGCTGTGAAGGGGCACTACTCCGACGAGAGCGACCGCGGATTTGCATCGGGCAAGCCAGGCAACGAAGAAACGGTGAAAATAGGCATCGTGGCTTCGACTGCACACCCGCAAGTCGATTACAGCAAGGGCAACAACGCCAAAATCCCCTATGCCACATCGCCGCAACAAATCATCAACTATGTTTCATGCCACGACGACCTTTGCCTCACCGACAAGCTCGACATCTCAATGGCTGGCAGCTCCGAGGAAGAACGTCTCAACACTGCCAAATTGGCACAAACCATAGTGTTCACCTCGCAAGGCACTCCGTTCATGTTTGCTGGCGAAGAGGTGTTCCGCAACAAGCAACATGTGCACAACAGCTTCCGCTCGCCCGACAGCATCAACGCTATCGACTGGAATCAGAAGGCAAAATACCGCGACCTGTTCGACTACTACCGCAACCTCATCGCCATGCGTAAGGCTCACCCTGCATTCCGCTTGAGAACTGCCGAAGAGATTGCCACGCACATCAAGTTTGACGACGTGAAGGGTGCTGAAAACCTCATTTCATATTCAATCACCGGCAATGCAGGCGGTGACTCATGGAAGGAGATTAAACTCGTGTTCAACGGTGCCAACGAGGCTCAAACCGTGAAAATCAAGAAAGCCGACTGGACAATCGTTGCCCAAGACGGCAAGCTCGACATGAACGGAATCGGCTCTACCCGTGGCGGCGAAATCGCAGTTGCCCCCCACACAGCACTGATTCTCGTAACCGAATAACAACTCCAATCATAACACAGGAAGAGGGAGATGCGCGCCCAGAATGCAGCATCTCCCTCCCTTTTTTCTATCGCTT
Organism: uncultured Bacteroidales bacterium; assembly: GCA_949285735.1. Classification (GTDB taxonomy): domain Bacteria; phylum Bacteroidota; class Bacteroidia; order Bacteroidales; family Muribaculaceae; genus Avimuribaculum. Next base: position 2,813 of record CASEAQ010000078.1, on the reverse strand, counting down.
CACAGGCTTCAACTGCAATGCCCGCATGGCGTTCAGCACAGCCAGCACCGTCACACCGACGTCGGCAAACACCGCCATCCACATCGTGGCTATCCCCATGCCGGCAAGCACAAGCACGAGCGACTTCACCCCAATTGCAAACCACACATTCTCGGCAGCAATGCGCAGCGTGCGTCGTGCTATCCCTATGGCATCGGCAATCTTCGACAGTCGGTCGTCCATCAGCACCACATCGGCAGCCTCTATAGCCGCGTCCGAGCCAAGTCCACCCATGGCAATGCCCACGTCGGCACGGGCAAGCACTGGAGCGTCGTTGATGCCGTCGCCGACAAACGCCAGCGACTTGCCCGACGGCTTCGTTGCCATCAACCGCTCAAGCACCTCCAATTTGCCTGCTGGCAACAGCTCGACATGGCATTCGTCTATCCCCACCGCGTGCGCCACACTTTGCCCCACAGCCTCGCGGTCGCCAGTGAGCATTACGGTCTTGCCAACGCCCGCTCGCTTCAGTTCATCCACAGCCTCTCTGGCATCCTCCTTTATGATGTCCGACACCACTATATGCCCCGCATACTCGCCGTTTATCGCCACGTGCACCGTCGTTCCAGCCAAGTGGCAATGCCGCCAGCTCGCCCCGAGGGCTTCCATCATCGCCACATTGCCCACGCACACCACATTGCCGTTAACCGTGGCTCTCACACCCTGCCCGGCAACTTCCTCGACAGCCTCCACGAGGCAATCATCGTCTTCGTCGGGATATGCATTCCGCAGCGATACGGCAATCGGGTGGGTCGAATATCGCTCCACGTGGGCGGCAAGATGCAGCAAGTGGTTGGCATCGCACACGTCGGGGTGCACGGCTTCCACCTCAAAACGACCCTTGGTGAGCGTTCCCGTCTTGTCGAATGCCACCACACCGAGCCGCGCAAGCACGTCCACATAGTTCGACCCCTTTATGAGTATTCCATGACGCGACGCACCGCCTATGCCGCAAAAGAACGTGAGCGGCACCGAAATGACAAGCGCGCAAGGGCACGACACCACAAGGAATGTCAGCGCACGCCCGAGCCACACTGGGAACACGTCCATGAAGTGACCCGACAGCAACGGTGGCAGCAACGCAAATGCCAACGCCGCAAAAACCACGACAGGCGTATAAATCCGCGCAAAACGCGCAATGAAAGTCTCACCACGCGACTTGTTTTCGCTCGCGCTTTCCACAAGGGCGATAATCTTCGAAGCCGTCGAGTCGCCAAATGCTTTTGTCACCTCAACCCTTATCATCCCCGACAGGTTGACGCACCCCGATGCCACTTCGTCGCCAACGCCTATCCCCCTCGGCACGCTCTCGCCCGTGAGCGCAACCGTGTCGAGGCTCGACGCGCCGTCCACCACCACGCCATCAAGCGGCACTCTTTCTCCCGGCTTGACAACTACAATCTCGCCCACAGCCACCTCGTCGGAGGGCACCACAAGCACCTCGCCTCGACGCTCCACGCTCGCCGTGTCGGGGCGAATCTCCATCAAGTGTGATATGGCTCTGCGGCTGCGCCCCTCGGCATAATGCTCAAACAGTTCTCCTATCTGGAAAAACAGCATCACAAACACTGCCTCGGCAAATTCCGTCTCACCACCGGGCAAGAAGCCGATAGCCAAAGCCCCAATAGTGGCAATGCTCATCAAGAAGTTTTCATTAAACATCTTGCCGTGCAACACCCCTTCCACAGCCTCAACCAACACGCCCCACCCCACCAACAAGTAAGGCACAAGGTAAACCAGCAGCAATTGCCACACGTCCAAGCCAGCCGTCTTCTCGACAGTCACAGCCACACCAAGCAGCACCGCCGCCCCCGCAATCCTAAATATTCTACATTTCATAATACCAGTTGCATTTCACGCCACAAAAATAAGCAAACCTCCATGCAACCCAGTTGCAAACACCCACTTCTACTCCACATTTTTCCAACAACAGCCTCCACGACCAAACAACCTTAACAAATAGAAAAGTTGCTATATTGACATTCTCGGTAAAATCATAATTGCTAATATGATTCTTATGAGTTTTTTGTTGTAATTTTGTCAATCAACACAATTAGCACTCTACTTTCAAACTCAACAACAATGATGATGAAACGATACTCAATAATTTTGGCAATTGCATCGGTAGCAATGGCTACATTCACTTCCTGCAAGTCGAACGAGGCTAACTACCGGGCGGCTTACGACCGTGTGGTGGAACGGCAAAGGGAAATGACTGGCGTTGACGAAGCTACTTATTCGCGCATCGAGGCTGAACGCACTGCCAACACGGCTGTGGTGATGGGCGACTCGGTGAGAATGCTCACCAACCGCGTCAGCATCGTCGATGGCGAAGCCTCCGAACTGAAGCCTTACAGCGTGGTAGTGGGCGAATACAAGCAGTTGTTCAATGCCCGTTCGTTCCGCAACCGCCTCAAGAAAGAGGGTCACGGGGCATACGTGGTGAAAGACAGCGAAAGCATATACTATGTGGCAGCCGAAGGATTTGAAACAGCACCCGAAGCCGCCAACTTCTTAAACAACATTTCCTCGAAAATAAAAATCAAAATCCCTATTCCCAAGCCCTGGATACTCTCCCTGCCTCAAAAACACAACCAATAACCTCCACACTGGCGCGATTCATCGCGTCTGACAACAACAATACGTCACAGCAGCATTGTAGGGACGCACGAGCCGTGCACTGGTGTCTAATAAAGTGTTAAAGTTTATTTTAACACTTGTTTTTTTCGCTTTAATACGGCTCCGCAACTGGCAAAATGATAGTTGTCGAACAG
>CASEAQ010000077.1 GCA_949285735.1 uncultured Bacteroidales bacterium | reverse complement strand
ACGCGGCGCAGGTTCAATTCGCGTGCAAGCTGGGTTTGAAACCGGTCTTTTATCAACTTGATTGCCACCTCGGTAGTCTCGGGCAACAATTTCTGTTTATATTTTTTAGGGATTATCAATGCCATTGTTCTATGATTTAGCACGCAAAGATAGTCAAAATTTCACGGATTGCAAATTTTACTATCATTATGACACGTATAAACCGCTTTTCATGAACAAAATGGAAAATCAACTGCCCATATTGCTTGCCGCATTGCTCAACAGGCGATGCCCGATGGCGCAATAAAGGCACTTGCGGGCCTCGCAATACTGGCGGCGCAATTGTATGAGTGCCTGCGACGTGAGCGCATCGGGGCATTTTATGCCGGCAGCGGTGAAAGTTGCCACTATGCTGTTGCGCTCTGGGCGCAACCCTTCGAGCAAACCCACGGCGCGGTCGGCGATGTCGTAGTTGCCGCACTTCGATCCATAGGCATAATATAGCGGAGCCACCGTATTGATGAGCAAGATGTCGATCGACGCGTTGCTGAGCACATGTGTGGGCAAGTCGGCTGGCGCGCCGCCAAACGAATAGTGCGTAGCCCAATATCCCGACAGCTCTACGGCAAACAATTTGCGTAATTCCTTCTCGCCTTGCGCCTCAAGCATCTTGTCCATCATGCCGAAACCGCCCTCGACGAAGCGCGCCAACAGTGCGATGCGGCGATAGGGGAAATTCTGCGGCCTCACTCTGAACGACTTCCACATCGACCCGTCCATAGGCTTCAACTGGAACTTGTTGGCAAGGAAGGTATATTCCCTCGACAGGCGAGCAAAATATTCGTCGCCGCCCGACGGCGCGGGCATGGCAAAAAATCCGGCTTGCCCGAAGAGCAATGCTTCAAGCTGGAACACCGAGTCGCTGTGCTTGTGCATGAGCCGCAACGGCGTGCGCCGCGCAAGCATCTCGAAGGCATCGTTATTGATGCCAAACCCGAGGCTGCGGGCAATGGTCACATAACAGATGTCTTGCCAACTGCCGCAAAACGTGTCGTAGAGCGACAATATGCGTTGCACCTTTTGGTTGAGCCGCTCAAAGGCAAGCGACTGCACCCACTCGGTGATGGCAAGCGGCGGCATATCCCTGATGGTAGCCGCGCAAGGCAGCGACGACGACGGATTGTTGACAAGGTGCATGTAGCTTTCATAGAAATGTGGCGAGCAGCTAAGCACCATCTGCGGAATGCGTTCCCCGTTGCTGCGGCACACTGGGGCATCGTCCTTCTCCACCACGTGCAATACCACCGAGTCGTAAGCCTTGTCGCGGTCGTGCCCGTGCCGGTGCCAGTCGGAAGCCCTCAAGTGCATCTCCACATTGCCCACCCACAACTCGCCGCCAATCTCCACTTTGGCGTTGAAGAAGTCGGGGCCGGCATCGGTGTTCAGCAAGCCTGGGTCGATTACGCGCACACGCCTGCCATCGTTAGTAACCATCTGTGAGGCATTCCACAACTTGTGTTGCCACACATATTGCATCAGTTTTTCCATCGCAGCTGTGCCAGCCGTTTTTTATATACTGGCAGTGCAAGTTAGCCAAATTTCGGCACACGGCAAGTGGAAATTTTGCCCAAAACTCCACCGCTCCACAAAAAATGCACCCTTTGTGTAAAAAATACACATTAAAATTTTGTAGTACCAAAAAGAAAACATACCTTTGTGTCAAAATAACACATAGGCGTATGTATAGCTACAAATATCCCCACCCGGCAATCACCACCGACAGCGTGGTGTTTGGCTTCGACGGCAAAGACCTGCACATCTTGCTCATCGAGCGCGGTATCGACCCGTTCAAAGGCAGCTGGGCACTGCCGGGAGGGTTCATGCGCATCGACGAGACCGCCGAGCAATGTGCAGCACGGGAGCTGCAGGAGGAAACCGGCGTTGCCGACATATTCCTTGAACAGTTCCACGTGTTCAGCAGCGTCAACCGCGACCCTCGCGAGCGAGTGGTGACAGTGGCATTCTACGCGCTTGTGCGCCGCGCCGACTATCGCCTCATCGCCGGCGACGATGCCGCCCGCGCCAATTGGTTCATGATAGACGAATTGCCTCCGCTGGCATTCGACCACGACCAGATAATCGGCATGGCACGGCAACGGTTGAGGGAGAAGTTGCGCACCCGCCCCATAGCATTCAAGTTGCTCGACGAGAAATTTTCGATGGGCGAGCTGCAACGCCTTTACGAGGCGATAAACGGCACCACCTACGACCGCCGCAACTTCCAGCGCAAAATGATTTCGACCGGGCTGCTTGAAGATCGTGGTCCAAGCACCGAGCAGCTAAGCAACCGGCCTCCCGAGCTTTACAGCTTCAAGGAAAAGGAGTACCACCGTCAGCAGGCAGCCAAGCCATCGGGCAAAAACCCATTCGACCTGTAAACGACAATAATCTCATCACGAGGCTATTATATTTCCAACGAGGGGCATTGCCGCCACACTACCCGACAGCGAGCAGGGCGATGATGCCCCCATTTCAAAAAACCATTTAACACAACACTATTATGAAAGCTAAAATTTTCAACCTGATTATCCTTGACGAGAGTGGCAGCATGGATTGCGTGAAACAACAAACCATCGCAGGGTGCAACGAAACCATCAACACAATTGCCGCAGCACAAAAGCAGTATGCCGACACGCAGGAACACTACATCAGCATCTTTGCATTCCAGGGCGATGGTTCTCGCCCGTCGCGCTACATCATAAAGAATGTTCCTGCCGAAAAGGCAACGCACATCACCCCCGACGACTATGAACCATATGGAATGACACCGCTTAACGATGCCGTGGGTGCGACGCTCATCGACCTTAAATCCTACACACGGGAGTCGCCAAACTCGATAGGCTCGGTGACTATCATCACCGACGGCTATGAAAATGCCTCACAACGTTACACGCGCCAGCAAGTGGCATCAATGATTACCGAGCTGAAGGGCATGGGCTGGAACTTCAACTTTATCGGCGCAAACATCGACGTGGAAGCGACAGCAGCAACATTTGCCATCGACAACACGCTTGAATTTGAACAAAACGAGCAAGGCACTACCCATATGTTCATGCGAGAGAGCAGCAGCCGTATGCGCTACTACGACCGTCTCAACTGCTGTATCGATGAAGACAGTTGCGCACCGGGAGATGCCTCGTTTGCCAAACGCGCTGCCAAGGCATCGGAAAACTTCTTTGAGAAATAAAATACGGTAGCACGGTGGAGGGCGGAGCCGTCCAACCATGTCGTAACACTAAGTTTGCAGTGGATTTCCGAGCGGAGACGAAGCTCCTCGAAGTGGGCGATAAACCCTCGGAACGACCCCATCCGTCAACCTGCTGGGCGGCTCTGCCGCCCCGTATTTTTTAGCGGACAGTAATTAAACATTTATATGCGTTTATCGGACTTAATAATAAAAAGCAAGGATAAAGCCCACGTGAAGAGCTTTATCCTTGTTTTTGCAGTATTTATTGCGAAACTTGGTTCTCTTGCTTAGAACCTAAAGCTGATATAGAAACGTACCGAACCGGTCTTCCACTTTGTCGAGCCGTCGTAATTGCCTTCAAACATATTATCGACGTTGCTGTCTTCGTCGATTTCGTCCAAGTCGTCAATATTTATCACGCTGTCATACTTGGTCTTACCCCAACGAGCTTCAACACCGAGCGAAATCACCTTGTAGGCAATCGAGCCACCAGCCATGAAGAATGTGCCATAGCTGCCACTGAAGTCTTCGGCTGCATACAGCATCGAATATGACGGAGCCACACGGAAATATCCAGCAGCCTTTATGTGGTCGTAGGGGTTGATGGTCACCGACACGCCAATGGCAGTTGCGATTTCTGCCTGATAAACATCTTCCGAACTGATGCCATACATGTAATCATCATAATAGCTACCGTTCTCATACCAGTAGTTCCCGCCACCGCCACCACCATTCATCATGTAGTCGTAGTCGCCGTTGAAGAAACCCCAATCGTCGGTATATTTGGCAAAATTTATATCGAAGTAGCTCCAGTCGATACCAAATTTAATCATGCCCAATATAGGCTTCTTGTGCAGGTAGAATGTCTTACCCATTGCAATAGCTGCACCAAAGTCGCTTTTCCAAGTTCCGTTAATGTCTTCTTGAGTAAGGCTTTGGTTGGAATAATATATGTTGAAATACTTTGCACGGTCGTTCCAAATCTTCTTGTTCAAAGCATCCTTTTCCGATTCGGCTTGCGCATCTTTCACGGTTTCGACCGATGATTGCAATTGGTTGACCACTTGACGCAACGAGTCGAGTTCCGAATCTCGGGCATTGTCATACACAGCCTCTTCGCCAAACTCCGTTGCTATGCTATCGGCACTGGTAGTTGTCACTACTGCATCTTGTGCCGAAACTTGTTGCACAGATGCCACGAACATCAATAGCACAGATGCAAAAAATATCTTGTATTTCATCGTTGTTTCAATAATTAGTAGTTAATATTCA
>CASEAQ010000076.1 GCA_949285735.1 uncultured Bacteroidales bacterium | reverse complement strand
CTTGACGACGGAATGACTGTGAATGAGATAAAAGAGGTGTTGGTGCACGCTTATGCCTACTGTGGATTCCCTCGCAGCTTGCGCGCATTGCAGACGTTTATGGCTGTCATTGACGAGCGCAAGGCAAAGGGAATAACCGACGAGCTTGGACGCGAGGTATCGCCCATCACCGACAATCGTGACAAGTATGCCCGCGGTGCAGAGATTCTGTCGAAGTTGAACGGACTGCCAATTGACGCACCCAAGGCTGGTTATGCCGAGTTTGCCCCGATTATCGAGAAATTCTTGAAAGAGCATCTATTTTGCGACATATTCGAACGCGACGTGCTGACTTACCAAGAGCGCGAACTTGCCACCGTGTCGATACTTGCGGCGATGGGCGGAGTTGAGCCTATGGCGCGCGGTCACATCGCCATCTGCCTGTATCAGGGAATCACGCCGGGGCAGGTGGGGCAATTGCTCGACATCGTAGGCAGGAATATAGGCGAAGCCGAGGCAGCATCGGTGCGCAAGGTGCTTGATGAACTGGTGAAACAATCAATAAAACAATAACGACACACACGATGAAGAAAGCGATAGCAGTGGCACTTGCCAGCCTGATGATATTAGGGGCGTGCCAACAACAGATTGATAATAAAGGAACAGAAAAGATGGAAACAGAGACGGTAGTAAAAGATCAGTTTGCCCGCGGTGAACTTATGCAGGGCAATCCCAACTTCACGGGCAATGCGTGGTTGCAGGGATTTGTTGCACCACAAGACTCGATGGGGTGCACGGTGGCTAATGTTACATTTGAGGCTGGTTGCCGTAACAATTGGCACAGCCACAAGGGTTGCCAGATATTGCTTTGCACGTCGGGCAAAGGGTATTATCAGGAGAAGGGGAAACCCATACAACTGCTTTTGCCCGGTGATGTGGTGAAAATATTCCCCGACGTGGTTCATTGGCATGGGGCTGCACCCGACAGCGAATTTTCACACTTGGCAATTGGTACGCAACTGGAGAAGGGGGGAGTGACATGGCTTGAGCCTGTCAGCGATGAGGAATACAATAGTTATGGTAAATAAGGTAAGTTTTAGGTTATGAAGAAGTGTTTTATATGCCTGTTGGCACTGTTGGCACTGGTGTCGGTTGTGTCTTGTTCGGAAGACGAACCGACAACACCCAATCCCGGCACGGAACAAAACGGTGATGACAGCAATTCAAACGGAGATGGTTCGGGCGACGACAGTCAGCCGGGCGAGCCTGGGGCTAACAGCAATATACTGGTGGCATACTTCAGTTGGGGCGGAACCACGCAGCGCATGGCGCAGCAGATAGTGGATCAGACGGGTGCCGACCTGTTCCGCATTGAGCCGGTAACGCCATATCCCGAAAACTACACCGAATGTACCGAGGTGGCGTTGGACGAACTCAACAACAATGCGCGTCCAGCCATAGCCGGAACCATCGACAGCGAGACGTGGGCAGAATATGACACTGTGTTTGTAGGCTGCCCTGTGTGGTGGCACACTGCGCCGATGATAATATGCACGTTTGCCGAGAGCTACAATTTCGAGGGGAAGACCGTTGTGCCATTCTGCACATATGCGTCAACCTACCGCGACGAGACGCTGGCACGCATAGTGGAACTGACACCCGATGCCAACCATCTCACGGGGCTTGGATTGACAAGCAGCCGATTGAACGACGAGGATAATGTAACGTCGTGGCTGCGAGAAATAGGAGTAATCGAATAAAAAACATAGAATGACAATGAAAACAAGATTTTTTACAGTTATCGCTTCGTTGCTTATTGTGGCAATGAGTTGCGTGTATGCACAAGGCGGCAAAACGCTGGTTGCCTATTTCTCTTACAGCGGCAACACACGCCAAGTGGCAAATCAGATTAAGGAACTCACTGGTGCCGACATATTTGAGATACAGACCGTAAATCCATATCCTGCCGAGTACAAGCCTTGTACCGAAGTGGCAAAGAAGGAGATGGAGGAGAATGCGCGTCCAGCCATAAAGGGAAGGGTTGCCGACATGGCACAGTATGACGTGATTTTTGTGGGTTGCCCCAGTTGGTGGCACACTGCTCCGATGGCTGTGTTGACTTTTCTTGAAAGTTACGACTTGTCGGGCAAGACCGTGATACCGTTCTGTACACACGAGAGCAAGGAAGATGGAGCTTTTGCAGCCATTGAGAAGGCTACTCCCAAGTCAACCCACTTGAAGGGCTTCGACTGCTTCGGGCATTCGGCTAAGTCGGCAAAACCGCAGGTTGAGGCTTGGCTCAAAGAGATTGGGGTGTTGCGTTGATTGTAGGTGTAAAATATAGTGATGAACGATGATGAAAAAGTTTTTTGCAACGGTGTGTATGGCAATCGTTTTGCAAGTGCCGATGCTGTATGCACAAGGCGTGGGAGAGGTTGCCAACCCGTTTGGACTGGTGTATCAGGGTGCAATCACCAAGAACGAGCCAGGGAGGGTGAACATACACCCAGTTACATACGATTTGAACGGGCTGAAGATTGCTGCAAATGTATATACCCCTGCCGGATATGACGAGTCGAAAACCTATCCTGCAATTGTCGTGGCCCACCCCAACGGTGGCGTGAAGGAGCAGGTGGCAGGGCTTTACAGCCAGCGAATGGCAGAGTTGGGCTATATATGCATCGCTTTTGATGCCGCATACCAAGGTGCGAGCGAGGGCGAGCCGCGCAACACCGACAAGCCTGCCAACCGTATCGAGGATATTCACAGGGCTTGCGACTTCATTGCGCAGTATCCGGGTGTCGATGCCAGCCGCATAGGCATACTCGGCATTTGTGGCGGAGGCGGCTATACGCTCAAGGCAGCCCAGACCGACAAGCGTTTCAAGGCTGTAGCCACATTGAGTATGTTCAACACGGGGCTTGTGAGGCGCAATGGTTTCCTTGACTCGCAAATCAACGACGTGCAGGAACGGCTTGCCGACGCTTGTGCGGCACGCCAGCGCGAAGCCGATGGCGGAGAGGTTGAATATGTGGGCGACATGAGCGGCATGACTCCGCAGCAGGCAAAGCAACTGCCGTTCGACTTGTACCGCGACGGCTATGAGTATTATTGCGTCACTCATGCCCACCCAGGCTCGACATTCCGCTACACCAAGAGCAGCCTTGTTGACTTGATGGCTTTTGATGCAAGCGAAGGGATGTACTTGATTAACCAACCGTTGCTGATGATGGTTGGCAGCGTAGCCGACACATTCTATATGACAGAACAGTGTTACAGCAAGGCGACGGGAACGAACGACAAGGAATTGTTCCTTATCCCTGGAGCCACCCACATACAGACCTATTGGGTGCCTGAGTATGTCGATAAGGCTGTCGATAAGTTGGCAGAGTTTTTCGGCAAGCACTTGTAGTCCAGCAGGGCAGATTGAATAATAGTGAAGGAAGCACGGGAGATGTGTCTCGTGCTTCCTTTGTTGAAGTAGCTTGGCTACTTGCCGAGCTACTTTAGCATTTGGTCGATGCACCGCTTCTTCTGCTCGATGTTTGGGTGGACATACAGGTTGAGCGTGGTGCTTATGTTAGAGTGTCCGAGTATCTCGCTAACGGTCTTGTAGTCGCAGTTGCTTTCGATGCACCGGGTCGCAAAGCTGTGCCGAAGCCCGTGAAATTTCAAGTGGGGTATTTCGAGCTGTTCCATGAGTTTGTGGTAATAGGCGCGGTAGGTGCGAGGCTCGGTTGGCGACGGCTCGTTGGTCAGCACGAAGTATTCGTCGTTGACGATGCTTTTCAGCGGTTTCAACATCGACATCAACTCTTGGTTGATGGGAATGCCGCGGCACGAGTGGCGCGTCTTGGGAGTGCCGATGACGAGGTGTGTGCTTTTCTGCTCGATGCTGTAGATGCGTTCGATGGTGCGCTGTATGGTGATTGTGCCGCCGTCGGTGTCGAAGTCGCTCCACTTAAGCCCGCATATTTCGCCAATGCGCAGCCCCGTTGACAGGCAGATGTATATGCCAAGGTTGCGGAAGGTGAAATTGTTGCGTATGTGGTCGAGGATTTTCTTGTGGTGGGCAATTGTCAGCACTTCGATGTTGCGGTATGTACTCCTGTCGGGATATTTTATTTCCCAGTTGCAATGGGTAGTCCACTTGCGTTTTGCCCCGAATTTCATCACCATTTTTAGCACTATCAACACGTCTTTGACCGATTGTGCACTCATTCCACCGTTAAGTTTTTGCAGTGCAAACGACTGCACGGCTTGTTCGTTGAGTATGCGGCAACTTCCGAAGTGCGGCAAGATGTGTTTTTCGAGAATAAGCATATAGGCGGCGAATGTTGACTGTTTCACGAGCGGTTGTTTCTCGGCTTTCCATGCGGTTGCAATCTCTTTGATTGTTCTTGTTTTCATACAGATAAAAAATTGACATTTAGAGGGGACTATTCCCGTGGCACAAAATAGTGAAATGCAATTGCTTTTGATGATGGCGTACCGTTTTTTTTGCGAGGTGATGAGGTTGCGTCTTTGAGAGGACAAAAACAAATCGAGGGCG
>CASEAQ010000075.1 GCA_949285735.1 uncultured Bacteroidales bacterium | reverse complement strand
GGCGTCGTTTCGGCAATAAAAACAAATAAATTTGTTTTGTATTGCACTCAACTTGCACTACCTTTGCAACGGCAAAATTATCAAGATAAAGATGTTAAACAAGATACAAGAACTGAAAGAGGCTATCGAGGCTTTGGAGGCTTCGTCGATGGATGCTATTGAAGCAGCACGCATCAAGTATTTAAGCAAAAAAGGGGAAATAAGCCAATTGTTTAACGACTTCCGCAATGTGCCAAACGAGCAGAAGAGGGAAATCGGTCAAAAACTTAATGAGCTTAAGAACCTTGCCACCGACAAAATAAATATGCTGAAGGCTGCATTTGAGGACAAGAGCGACGCTTGCGCCGAACTCGACCTTACGCGTACTTCGGCACCTGCTGCCATAGGTACTCGCCATCCGCTTTCTCTTGTCAAGGAAGAGATTATTTCTATATTCTCACGCTTGGGCTATACTATAGCCGAGGGTCCGGAGGTTGAAGATGACTGGCATGTGTTCTCGGCTTTGAATTTCGCAGCCGACCATCCTGCGCGCGACATGCAGGATACGTTCTTCATACAGCGCAACCCCGACGTGTTGTTGCGCACGCACACTTCGTCGGTGCAAACACGTGTGATGGAACGCACGCAGCCGCCTATCCGCATCATCTGCCCGGGGCGCGTGTATCGCAATGAGGCGATTTCCTACCGAGCCCACTGCTTCTTCCACCAGGTAGAGGGGTTGTATATCGACAAGAATGTGACTTTTGCCGACCTCAAGCAGTCGTTGTTGTATTTTGCAAAGGAAATGTTTGGTGCCGACACGAAGATGCGTCTGCGCCCGAGCTACTTCCCGTTTACCGAACCGTCGGCTGAGATGGACATCTCGTGCGACTTGTGTGGCGGAAAGGGTTGCAGCTTCTGCAAATATACCGGCTGGGTGGAAATCCTTGGCTGCGGCATGGTCGATCCCAACGTGCTCGACGCTTGCGGCATCGACAGCAAGGTGTATTCGGGATTTGCGTTCGGCATGGGTGTTGAGCGTATAGCTAACTTGAAGTATAGGGTGAAAGACCTGAGAATGTTCTCGGAGAACGATGTGCGTTTCCTCGACGAATTTAAGGCTGCCCATTAACACAGAGGACGATTGAACATAACAATGTGTGCCGTTACGTTCCCGCCAGAGGGGAATGGAGACGGCACACTCGATTTATCCAGCAGGATTCTATGACGACCAAGCAACGATACAAGGGTGTAATAGAATGGTTTGAGCAGAATGTGCCAGTGGCTGAAACCGAGTTGCAATACCGCACTCCGTTTGAGTTGCTTGTGGCTGTGATTTTGTCGGCGCAATGCACCGACAAGCGCATCAACATGGTGACTCCGGCACTGTTTGAGGCTTATCCCACAGCCGAGGCGATGGCGCGTGCTACTGCCGACGACATATTCGAGTATATAAAAAGTGTGACGTTCCCCAACAACAAAGCCCGTTCGCTTGTGGGAATGGCAAATGCTCTGGTTGACAACTATGGAGGCGAAGTGCCGTCAACGATGGAGGAATTGACAAAAATTCCTGGAGTAGGGCGCAAGACTGCCAATGTGATTTTGTCGGTCGTTTTCAACAAGTCGGCAATGGCTGTCGATACTCACGTCTTCAGGGTGTCGAACCGCATAGGGCTCACCGACAATTCGCCCAATCCGCTTGTTACTGAGAAAACTCTGGTGAAGAATATTCCGGAGAATCTTGTCGGCAAAGCCCACCATTGGTTGATATTGCATGGGCGATATGTGTGCACGGCACGCAAGCCCAAGTGCCATGAATGCGGATTGCGTCCATATTGCAAGTATTACAATAGTGAGGGAAAAGGAAAATAACGCAAGATGAACGACTTGTTCCTGCTGATACTGGAAATAATAGGTACAATGGCGTTTGCCATAAGTGGCATACGACTGGCTGCCGCAAAGAATTTTGACTGGTTTGGGGCTTACTCTGCCGGACTTGTCACTGCCATTGGCGGTGGAACTATGCGTGATGTGCTGTTGAACACCACTCCATTCTGGATGAACAATGGCTGGTATCTGGGCGTGACAGCCTTGTCGCTTGCCATAGTGATAGTGTTCAAGAAATACCTTGTGAGGCTCAACCAGACCTTTTTGCTTTTCGACACTATCGGGCTTGCACTGTTTGTGGTAATCGGTATTCAAAAGACGCTCCTCTTCGGGTTCCCGATGTGGACTGCGATTTTCATGGGCACAATGACTGGAGCATTGGGCGGCGTGTTGCGCGACATTTTCGTCAACGTAGAGCCTCAGATATTCCGCAAGGAGGTGTATGCCACGGCTTGCATCGCCGGCGGCATAGTGTATTGGCTTGTGCTGCTTATGGAACTTGATGATGTTGTGGCGCAAATAGCGTGTGCGTTCACAGTGATATTGTTGCGCTTCATGTCGGTGCGCCGCAAGTGGTCGATACCAAGTATGCACGATTATACTGAGTAGATTTTTTTGATATGTTTGGAAAGATAATGAATAGTGGGCAAGCTAAAGCGACTACGATACAATTGGTGAAATATGGGCTGGTGGGTGTAAGCAATTCACTCATAACGCTCGTTGTCATTTATGTGTGTAACGAAATCATAGGGTTAAAGTTGATGCTTGCCGATGTAATAGGTTATGTTGCAGGGCTAATCAACAGCTTCATTTGGAACAAGAACTGGGTGTTCAAGTCTCACAACAAGCGACTTTATAACGAGGCGCTGCTGTTTGTAGTGGGATTTCTGGTATGCTTCGGTATTCAGTTTGTTACCGTATTATTCTTGCGCGACCCGATGAAAGCACTCGATGTGGACTTGTTTGGCATCCCGTCGGACACATTTGGCGAATATGCAGCTGTTTGCATCGGCATGGTGGTTTACACGCTGAGCAACTATGCTTATAACCGTTTTGTGACATTCAAGTAATTGATGCTTATGTCGCAACACAAGGTTAGTACCGACATAGCCCTGCTTATATTCCTTGCGATGATTGTCGCGGCAATTATATTTCCCGTTTTGGGAAATGTTCCGCTGAGCGAAGAGGAGCTCGCCATAGCCGAACGCATCGGTAGCGGAGTGGGGGCAGGGTCGATAGCAGGCATATTCGGCAGCGAGAACAATATCTTTGTCGAGGCATATACCCATGCGGTGTTGCTTTTGCACGGGCTGTTGCCGATGCTCGGCAAGGCATTTGAACTGAGACTGCCAGGGGCGTTGACGGTGATGGTGCTCACGTTGTGCCTTTTCAGGTTTGGCGGGAGTATCGACCGTTATAATTCATCATTTCTTGCCTCGTTGCTCTTCTTGTCGAGTGCGTTGGTGATGCGGTTCACGTTCAATGCCTCGGAAGTAGTGCTTCCTGCCGCATTGTTTATTTTCGCGCTCATGAGCCTGTACCACTGGTTGCACCATAGAGGGAAACATACGTTTTGGCTGGTGGTGTTTTCCACGTCGGTTGCCACGGTGCTTATAGGGGCGACCGCACCCATTTCGATTGCGATAATGGCATATGCTTTCCTGCTTGCTGCACGTAGGCGTGAGGTTGGCAGGTTTGTGGCTATTACTGTGGCTTTGCTATTGGCTTGCTGTGTGGCATTCATGATGTTGTATGTGATAGTTGGCGATACGTCAATAGCATTGGCGATTTTCGACATACGGCAGCAGCTTGCCGTGTCACCCGGCTCGTCGTTGTATGTGTTTGCCGATTATATCCTGTTTGCCGTATTTCCCTGGTCGATACCGCTCATCATATCTCTGCCGTGGATGGTGCGTAATCCCGGCGAAGTGTATAGGGGATTCCTTGGCTTGACGCTGTTGCAGCGGTATTCGATAATCGTTTTCCTGTTTTCCTTGCCGTTCTTTTTCTTCGTCACCGATTTGACGGTGGTGTTGCTCATTGCGTCGATGTTTTTCAATATGCCACTGATAGGTCGCTACCTGCTCATGCAGTCGGGGCGGCATAGCAGGGTGTGGAAAGTTTCGGGGTGCATATTTGCTGCTCTGGTTGCAGCTTTTGTCACTGTATTTGCCGTGGTGTCGTCGGGCGTGCCTTTGACGGTGGGTGGGTGTCGTGTGGCATTGAGCGGCGGCAATGCGTGGAGTATAGTGCTTGTAGTGGTTGCTTACTTGGGCATATACACATTGTGGCGCAATGCCCGCAGCATAGGCGAGAACAACCGTTTCTTGTATAATCTCATATTCCTTTACATAACGTCGGCAATTATTTGCGTCGGCTTTGTTATCGGTAATTTGTCGATAACTTGGCTTTGATGTGTGTATTATACTGGGTAGTAGTGGATTAGGTTGTATGTGGCATTTTGGGGTGTGCGATTGTAAAATAAAAAAACAAAAAAAGTTGCTCTAAAATTTGCAAGGTTGGACTATTTGATTTAACTTTGCACTCGCAAAAACAAACAAGCTGACTTGCAAAGCAAGGGCGTTGTAATTGACATTATGCGAAAATAGCTCAGTTGGTAGAGCACGACCTTGCCAAGGTCGGGGTCGCGGGTTCGAGTCCCGTTTTTCGCTCCAAGTTTTCT
>CASEAQ010000074.1 GCA_949285735.1 uncultured Bacteroidales bacterium | reverse complement strand
ACCAGTAACAATTAATACTTTTATCCAAGATGAAAACACTACGCCTTTTGTTTATACTTATTTCTATTTCAATAATAGGAATACCACAAATAAAAGCCGAGAATCTTAGGCAAACTGCAATAAGCACTGCCGAAGACTTCCTATTAAACAAATTTGGCATTGATGCCAATAACGGAAGCATCGTGACAGCCAACTCCAACTCTGGGAGGCAAATAAAACTTGCATCTGCATCGGAAAACAATGCCGACTTCTATGCCTACAATACCGACAGTTGCTTCGTATTGATGGTTTCCGACGGCACGGATATGCAAATCGCAGGATACAGCACCAATCGCCAATTCTCATTCGAGAAGATGCCCGACGCTCTTGTTTTTTGGCTTAATGAATACAAGAAGGCTGTCAATTCCGGCTTGGCAAATGATGCAAATGCCAAGCAAGTTACCACGCCTGTCGCTCCCATGATTACCACCAAATGGGGGCAAGGAGCTCCATACAATAAATATTGCCCCAAAAACGAATACAACACATCGATACAATGCCTCACTGGCTGTGTCGCAACCGCCATGGCTCAGATTCTCAACTTCTACAAATCTGACGCTCCTGGATATGACAAAATAGAATATGTTTCTGCCGATACCGAAATTAGCATCGACTTCTCGAAGATTGATTACGACTGGAGCAACATGGCAGATTACTACATCGATGGAGAATATACCGATGAACAAGCCGATGCCGTAGCCCGACTGATGGCAGACGCTGGCGCAGCGGCAATGTCGGAATATAGGTCGTCAGCCACTTCTGCCTCAATGCCATACGTGGCTTTCAACCGTTACTACAATTACAAGTGCGAATTTCTTGTACGCGATTGGGTGACCACCGACAGGTGGATCAAGCTCGTTCAAGATGAATTGCAAGCAGGTCGCCCGATACTCTATGGCGGTGAAGGAGATGGAGCGCATACTTTCGTTATCGACGGTATCGATGCCGAAAACAATGTTCATATCAACTGGGGTTGGGATGGTCTCGACGACGGGTATTACGACATCAACTTCTGCCGCGCCCCTTCCAACGACGACGAAGGGTACCCAAGCAGGCACCAAATGCTTATAGGGCTGGAACCTCGCACTGCCACCGATGAACCTTACACCGAAAAGATGCTTCTTGCTGGCTACACCCACGAAGTACCCCATTACAATGGTCCATACACCCAAGCAGTGGGAATAACCACCAACTTCTATTCCTCAACCTTCCCCAGCATTCCACGATACATTGCATTTTGCCTCGTAGCCGACGGGGAAATAGTATCCGACCTGAGCGAGACTAAAGGGGAAGTAATATATACTTCATTCCCTGGCTATTATCGATTGTCTCCTCCTTGGGGCGACTATAGTAAAGTAGCTGATGGCGTATATGACCTGTGTTGTGCATACAAAATAGGAGAAAACGACCAATGGCACTTGATGGAATCTCGTGGCTACAATACAGCCCAGTGCATCCTTAAGACCGAAGGATCGCGCAGAGAAACGACCATTGTAAATCCGTTTAATGAAGATGGTGGGCATATAACCGTCTTAGACATAGAACCCGCAGCCCCACTTTATGGCAAAGCCCCATTATACTTATATGTGACTGCGCGCAACGACTACGACAACGGAGTATCTGGCATAGAATTTAATCGTACCTACTATTTATCATTTGTCAACAAAGATGATGGCAAGGTCTATGGTCCAGAAAGATTCAATCTTCTAAGTCCGTATGCCGGGGTCGAAAACTTCCAATTGTTTGAACTCACTCCCACCAATGCCGATAACGATTTCAGAATGCCGGCAGGGGAATATTATATCACTTGCGATGACGAATATGTAACGCTTGCCGAAGACTTTTCAATAACGCTCAAAGATGTCGATTACCCAGTATTCAGCTATTGGCGCTCTCATCTCACTTTGTCAAAACGATATTGGGATTGGAACGAATCATTCGGCTTAGGTTTTAATGTTTCTACACTCGAAGCCGCCAACAAAGTGGAAGGCACTACCAATTTTGCCGTTTATCTCGTCAACCTCGATACTGGAGAAGAAGAATTGTTCTACGTGTTGGAAAATGTATCAATACCCAGCTCTGCTCCCATGCCAATACCGGGAAATCTGTACCCGTTTGAGGGCAACTATCATGTAGAAGTGCGTTACACCACCCCCGATGATGGAGAATGCATACCTTACAGTCCCAAATACGACATTGCAGAATTACAAGACTGGGACGACATTATAATTAGTAGAGCTGATAACTGGCTTCCTAAAATCACTGCAACGGCGCAACTCCTGAATGGGATAAGCAATCTCCCAAATGACGAAGTATGCAATATCGACGTGCCGTTAAGGAACGACGACGAAACCGATTTTTCGGGGTCGGTCACCGCATATTTCTATTGCGCCGAAAATGGCAAAGCCCTTCATGTGGAAATTGATGATGTAAATATCGGTGCAGGAGAAAAAACAACGGTAACAATTCCTGTCACATTCCCCGAAAATGGCAAGTATGAAATGTTCCTCAAAGTATGGCGTTCAATCAACAATGAATACTCCTACTACCGCACTTTTGTCACCAACACGTCGGGCAGAAAGGGCTCATACCTGATAGGAGTAGGCGTTGAAGTCGAAGAAGGCGACGGAACTGGAGTAAACGACCTTGAGCAAACGCCTCAAGTGACAATATCTCCCAATCCTGCCAGCGATATTGTCACCATCAAAGGTATTCCCGAGTCCATGCCAGTTGTCACGATTTATTCAACCGATGGCAAATTAATGACACATGCCACAGGAAATAACGGCAATGCCACCATCGACGTTGCAAGCTATCCTGCCGGCATATACTTGATACACACAAGCAACAATGTTTTCAAACTAATAAAACATTAGCAATCAACCGCAAAATAGTGCAACAACATATATATTTCGCGATTTGGTGAAAGCCCGAATGGCAATTGACAACACTCATTTTTATGACTTTTGTAAAATACAAAGATGACTTGCCAGAGAACACGGTCAACAGAATAAAAATTCTGTTGGCCAGTGCTGGCATTGCCACCAAAGAGCAATTCTATTGTTGCGGCAACTTGGCATACTCTTGCAGGATTACAATCGACAACCATGCCCTGAGCGAATTGAACGCCGGCACAAACGGTAAAGGCATGGACGTGCAATACTCGCTCGCAAGCGGATATGGCGAACTGATGGAACGCCTGCAAAACAAGATGCTCATCTTCGAGGCTCTGAAGCACTCGGGCAAGCTGCACAGGAACAACCGGCAGCTACTCCCCTTCCGCCTCTTCCCCGATGAAAAAGAGCACAGTTACAGCCCTGCGGAGTTTATCGACTTGGTAAACCAGTACTTCCCCAATTATGAAATCGACAGGCTGAAAAGCGACATTGCCAGCAGCACTCGTTGCATCACCGTGCCTTTCACCGACGTGATGAGCCGAGAGCAGGTGGAGATTCCCATAGAAATAGTGAGAGCCAACAGCTCGACAGGAATGTGCTCGGGGAACACTGCCGCCGAAGCCATCTTGCAAGGTGTGAACGAAATATTCGAGCGGCACGTGCTGCAACGGTTCTACATCGACAGGACAACTCCCCCGTCGTTCCCGACTGGCTATTTCAAAGGCTCGGAAATACACAACCGACTCGAACAGTTGCGGCAAAACGGCTATGCATATGACATAAAAGACTGCTCGCTGGGCAAGGGCTTCCCCGTCGTGGGGCTGCTGCCGTCCAACACGCACAACGGAACTTGGACATTCCGTCTGGGTGCCGACTTAGACCCCTCGATTGCATTGGAGCGATGCTTTACCGAGATTTTCCAAGGGCGCAAAGATTCGGAATTTTATTTCAACCCGTCGTCGTTGGGAACCGAAATAAATATTGCCGATGAATATGAAAAGAGCCTTCGTGATGGCACTGGGCTATTCCCCGAAGAACTGTTTTACGACACCTGCGACTACCAGTTCTCGCCCACCACGTTCCACCGCACTGGCGACAGCCACAACGACCTGATGCAGGTAATCGACTACCTAAAAAGCCACAAATACCATCTGCTGGTGAGAGACAACTCTTTCTTGGGTTTCCCCGCCTACCAGCTGATGATTCCCGGCTTGTCGGATCAATGCCACGAGGTGCGCGACATAGCATACGAGTTCTTGCAGTATCAACGGCACATCGACGACATTTTTCCCCTATACCGATTGAAGGCATTAAGCGAGGACGAGACTGCCGAGGCTTACAGTCTGATAAAACGCAACTACCGCAACAGCAGCTTCATCAAGCTGTTCCCATATTGCAACTCGCCACGGGCAAATGTCGCAAAACACCTGTTGCTGTTCCTCTTGTCGGTAAAGATGGAAAACTATGGCGAGGCTTGCAGCAACTTCAAGAGCTACATGAAGTTCCGTTCTGTCAACCGATTGCCCCATAGCGAATACCTGTCTTGCGTCAACGACTACATATATCTGAAAAGTCGAGGCAACTCGACTGCCGCAATAAAGGCAATCCTAAACAGGCTGCACACGGCATCTACAATCGACGAAGTGCTTGCCGACTTCGACAATCCACAAGACATAATGAGGAACTATTCATTCCCGTCCTGCTTCGATTGCCAAAAGTGCCCCGTCGGCAGCCATTGCCTTTACCGAGCAGCCGTAGCCTTTGAACACGACATTCAAGCGATACAACTCGCCAACCCAATCGACCAGAAACGAATACTCGAAATCATATAGGAACCTTTTCCTCAACCTCCTACACAAAACACCATTAAACCAATGATAACTACAAGCCCCGAATACCAAACTACGAGAATATGCTCGCTAATGATAACCCACTCG
>CASEAQ010000073.1 GCA_949285735.1 uncultured Bacteroidales bacterium | reverse complement strand
CTTAAAGATACGAAATCTTTAGGTTATAACAAAGCCCCAGCTTGTGAAAGTCGGGGCTTTGTGCGTAAAAAAAGAAGGTGAGCTTTTTGACACACCTTCCTTTTTGTTGTTGGGTGTTGTTGCTATTTCCCTATTATTTCCCTTCTTCGTCTTGGTCGTACCACTTGCTGTACATGAGATAGTTGTGGGCTATCTTTACGTTTATTTCGCGGCTTTGCGCGGGGTCAACCATCTTGATGAAACGTGCCGGCACGCCGCCCCACATTTCGTTGGGTCCGATTTTTGTCTTGCCCGTGACTACGCTTCCTGCGGCTACTATCGCGCCTTCGCCCACTTCGGCATGGTCGAGCAGAGTGCTACCCATGCCAATGAGTGCGAGGTCGTGTATTTTTGCGCCGTGGATAGTTACGTTGTGGCCTATCGACACGTCGTTGCCTATCTCGATGGTTGATTTCTCGTAGAGTGTATGCAACACGCTGCCATCTTGTATGTTGACGCGGTCGCCGATGGTGATGGTGTTGACGTCACCGCGCAGCACGGCGCTGAACCACACGCTGCAACCCTCGCCCATAGTCACGTCGCCCACGATGGTGGCGTTGTCGGCGAGGAAGCAGTCTTTGCCAATTTTCGGGGTGAATCCCCTTACGCTTTTTATAAGAGCCATACTTCTTTTTTTTGCGTGTTAGAGTTGGTGTGTCTTTTCGGCAAGCCATTGCTTTTCGGTGTCGTTCAAGTAGGGCGACAGGCGGTCATAGACTTGCTTGTGGTAGTTGTTGATTTGTGCAATTTCTTGTGCCGTGAGCATCGAGCAGTCGATGAGCGAGCGGTCGTATGGGAACAGCGTGAGCACTTCGAAGCGGTAGAAGTCGCCAAACTCCTCGGAATGCTCGCCGGGAACTGTCAGCACGAGATTCTCGATGCGTATTCCATATTTTCCAGCCTTGTAAACTCCCGGCTCGTCGCTCGTTATCATGCCTGGTTGCAGCGTGGTGGGGTTTTCGTTGAGGCGAATGTTTTGCGGACCCTCGTGTACGGCAAGGAAGTGTCCCACGCCGTGGCCCGTGCCGTGCAGGTAGCTCATGCCTTCTTCCCACAGGTAGATGCGGGCTAATGCGTCGAGTTGCGAGCCGCGGGTGCCCACGGGGAATTGCGCGCGAGCCAGCGCGAGGTGGCCCTTAAGCACAAGGGTATAGTCGTGTATCTCGTCGGCTGTGGGGTTGCCCAGCGTGAGTGTGCGGGTGATGTCGGTTGTGCCGTCGAGGTATTGTGCGCCGCTGTCGATGAGCAGCAATCCGTCGGCGGCAAGGGTCGATGCGCTTTCCTTGCTTGCCGAGTAGTGCACGATGGCTCCGTGCTCCTTGTAGCCGGCAATCATGCCGAAGCTGTCGCCGCGGTAGAGTTCGCTTTGGCTACGGAACTCGATGCCCTTATCCCACACGTCGAGTTCGGTGTATTTGCCCGTGCCTGCATTCTGTTCGAGCCACATGAACAGGCGCACGAGTGCCGCTCCGTCGCGTTCCATGGCACGGCGGGTGCCTTCGAGCTGCACGTCGTTTTTCACAGCCTTCAGCATAGCCACTGGCGAGGTGGCGTAAACCTTCATGCAATCGAGTGCGCGGCTCAGCGTGTCGCTCACTTTGGCTGGGTCGAGCATGATGGTCTCGTGAGTGCTTATGCTGCCGAGGTAGTCTTTTACTTCGTCGTAGGCGCGCACTTTCACGCCTATCGATTTCAAGTAGGCACGTACATCGGCATCGACTTTCACGTCGTCGATAAACAATACCCGCTCATCTGCCGAGAGGTAGAGGTAGGAAACAAATACTGGAGTGAAAGCCACGTCGTCGCCACGCAAGTTGAGCGTCCAAGCTATTTCGTCGAGCGACGGGATGAAAATCGACTCGGCACCGGCATTTTCCACTTCGGCAAGAATGCGCTCGATTTTGCTCGATGCGCTTTCACCGGCATATTTCTCGTCGTGGATATAAATCTTGCCGGTGGGGCGAGCCGGGCGGTCTTCGGTCCACACGCGGTCGGCGATGTTGAAGTCGGAGGCAAATCGCAACCCGTTGCGTCCGCACAACTCTTCGAGCTGTGCCGCCTTTATTATCGAGAACAGGTAGCCATCGACAGCCAGCACTGCACCGTCGTGCAAGTTTTCGACAAGCCACTCTTCGATGGTGGCTTCACCGGGAACATCTTCCTTGTGCATGTCGAAGCCCGAGCCTTCGAGTTCGGCGGCAGCTTGCAAGAAGTATCGGGAGTCGGTCCACAGCCCGGCTTGGTCGAGAGTGACCACGGCAGTACCGTTGCTGCCCGTGAATCCGCTCACCCAGTTGCGCAACTTCCAGTGGTCGCTAACGTATTCGCTTTGATGGGGGTCGGTGCCAGGGATTATCACGGCATCAACCCTGAGCTGGCGCATTTGGGCGCGCAGAGCCTCAAGGTTTTTTACAGTTTCTTTGCTCATGTCGTTATATAGTGTTGATTGTTTTGTTTTCACATTTCAAGTGTTTCACAAACTTACTCATTTTTCTTGAAATAGATTCCTCGCCGATAGTCAAATATTTTTAAGGACGGTGCGAACCTCTGTTTTCTACTGCTTGCGTGGATTGCTGCTGTCGGGAGGTGGGTTGTGGTAATATATTGTGTGTTATGATGTTATTGGTGAAAGTGGAATGCGAATTTAGCGTTGGCGCAGGCTGCTTTTGGGCAATGCTTCTTGCCTATTGAAAATACATGACAAATCTATGAACAAAAAATTCAAAACAACTTCAAATGTCATCTCTTTTTTGCTAAATTTGCATTATTAAAATTACCGATATTTTATGGAACTACAACACAAATATTTGGAAGATAGCGTATGCAAGGTGATAGGTGTGATAGGTGGTGTGAGTTGGGCTTCGTCGGCGACATATTATCGCCGCATGAACGAAGTGATGCGTGACCGCTACGGGTCGCTCTATTCAGCCAATTTGTTGCTTTATTCTATTCCATTCCACAGTTTTGCGGCGCAAGAGCGTCTTGCCGCTGCTGGCGACTGGAGCATGATGACTGCCACAATGGTCGATGCCGCATTGCGGTTGAAGGCTGGTGGTGCCGAGGTGATTGTGATTGCCTCCAACACACTCAATTCGCTTGCGTCGGTCATTGAAGAAAAAGTGGGCGTGAGGGTGCTTAACATTGTTGACATTGTGGGGCAAAAGATTATCGACTCGGGAGTGAAGAAAGTAATCTTGCTTGGTACAAAGCACACGATGGAAAATGCCTTCTACAAGCCGACGCTTGAAAAGAAATTCGGCCTTGAGGTGCTTGTTCCCAACCTCGAAGAGCGGAATTACATCAATGATGTGATTTTCGACGAATTGTGCAACGACATTGTAAAGGACGAGTCGCGCAAGGGATATGTGGAAATCATCAACCGCTTGAAAGGCGAGGGTGGCGAAGGTGTTATACTTGGTTGCACCGAAATTCCGTTGCTCATAGGCAAGAATGACGTGGATATTCCTATATTCGACACCACCGAGCTGCATTCTGTGGCTGCAATAGACTTTGCCACAAGCAAGTAATTAGGTCGGAAGACGAATATAATATCAAGATAAATGCACTTCGTTATGAGGGGGCGTGCTGTTGTGAAGCGCGTTCCCTCTATTTTTGTTGAGTGTTTCCCATGGGGATAAAAAAACCGCTTGCCGAAAATGTGGGCATAGCGGTAGAAAATAAGAAATCCCCTTTGTGGAGGGGAGTTGGAGGTTTGCTTAAAGCAATGTTACCATTACGTCGGTTTCAGCTTCTTCAACACTGACCTTGCCTTCACGGGCAAGCCAACCGATAGCTGCATAGATTTCTTTCTCTTTGAGCTTGGTCGCTTTCTTCAGACCTTTAACACCAAGAGTGCCTTGTGCGTTAAGAGCCCCCCATACGAGGCCAGCCCAGTTTCCGATAATTTCTACGTTCATTTTCTTAACTAATTTAATTCTACTTTTTTATAATTTTGATTATAAAGTTGATGCAAAATTACAATATTTTCAGCTAATATCATGATTTTCTGATACATAATTTTTGCCAGTAGTTTTGTGTGTTGCGTAATTGGTTGATTATCAGTCGAATTGTTTTGCGGCGGTCTTTTATTCAGTAAGGGGGATTAGGACTGTGGAGCCAGGAACCAGTTGCAAGGGGTACCATAGGAATGCTTGATTGTTGCTTGAGGCAAATTATGAGTTCTTGGGTTATCGGAATCTGGTTGCGGCGTCGATGTTTAGGACTTAAGTGTTGGTGTACATTTTGATGTAATAAAAAGATTAAAAAATAGTGCAATGATGTTGGCAAATGGCGTTTTTTTGAGTAACTTCGCAACAACTTAGGGACACGGTGCATTGGTGCATCGTCAGAGCTGACTACAAGAAAGTTATTATAAAACACTCACAGATTAAATATTTAACTATTATGGTTTATTCACAGGAAGTACAACACATGTGCTGTGTAAAAAAGGGCGCTAACCACCCTTCTGCTCCCATACCAGAGGAAGGAAAATGGGTTAGGTCGAAAGAAATCAAGGATATTTCAGGGCTTACCCACGGCATTGGGTGGTGTGCTCCGCAACAAGGTGCTTGCAAGCTCACACTCAACGTTAAGGAAGGCGTAATCCAAGAGGCATTGGTTGAAACCATCGGTTGCTCGGGCATGACCCACTCTGCAGCTATGGCATCGGAGATACTCCCTGGCAAGACTGTGCTTGAGGCTTTGAATACCGACTTGGTGTGCGATGCCATCAACACTGCAATGCGTGAATTGTTCCTGCAAATCGTTTACGGCCGCACTCAGTCGGCATTCTCTGAAGGCGGTTTGGTAGTGGGTGCATCTCTCGAAGACCTTGGCAAGGGCTTGCGCAGCCAGGTAGGTACGATGTTCGGCACCTTGGCAAAGGGTCCTCGCTACCTCGAAATGGCAGAAGGCTATTGCACTCGCATGGCTCTTGACGAAGACAACCAAGTGATTGGTTACGAGTTCCTGCACCTTGGCAAGTTCACCGATGCCCTCAAGAACGGTTCAACTCCCGAAGAGGCACTTGAGAAAGCCAAAGGTCACTACGGACGTTTTGAGGAGGCCGCTAAATATATTGACCCACGTAAAGAATAAGGAGGAAACAGACTATGTTAAGAGAAGTAAAATTTGAATCACAAGACCGTCGTATCAAGCAGATTCTTGCTGCACTCAATGAATACGGCATCAAAGA
>CASEAQ010000072.1 GCA_949285735.1 uncultured Bacteroidales bacterium | reverse complement strand
CGTGATTCTAAAATCCTCCGCGCTCCAAAAGATTATATAAAACTTTGTTGTTTAATGAGTTGTGGAAAATGTTAACAGTCTTTATTAGACACCAGTGGACGACCACGCGTCCAAGCCCCTCGGACCCGATGCTCGGGTCAACAAATTGCGACAACGGCATTTTCTTGATGGCAAGCTCGGTGTGCAGGCTGTCGATTATGCGTTCAAACAGTTCGGGGCGGTCGAGGTTGACCAATTCGGGCATCGCTTTTATCGCCTCGATATAGGCGGCATGGTCTGAGCCCTGTATGGCAGCCATGATTTTTATCGAATGCTGTCGGCAGAATGCTTTTATCTCGGGAGTGATGAGCGACGGGGCAATCTCGATATACGACGGAGTGCACATCTGCATCCAGCGTTTGATGTCTGCCACGTTTGAGGCGTTTACCTTTATTTTCAGCTGTGGTGCTATTGTGATGAACCGCTTCAGCATTGCCGTGTCGGCAAACCAGAAGAAGCTGCGTTGGCTCCAGCCTTTAGCAATAACCATATCGGCGAGCTTGTCAACCGGCGTTCCGCTCTTCACGTCGAAGAATATGCCGCATCGCCCCTCAAGTGTGTCGAGCATTTCTGATATGCGCGTAACGCGTTCGCCCTTGAATTTCTTGTCGAACCAGCTACCTGCGTCGAGTTGGTCGATGTAGAACGATTGCAAGCTGCCTATATATCCGTATCCGTTGGTTGTTCGGTTCACCCAAGGGTCGTGCAGGTTATAAAGTATGCCGTCGGCACTGCATCTCACGTCGAGTTCAATCCAGTCGGCATTGTGCTGCAAGGCTGCGAATGCCGAACTTATGGTATTTTCCGGTGCTAAATGGTTGGCTCCGCGGTGTACTACCACTTCTATGTCGTCGTATTGGGCACTTGCGCCAATCGAGCAGAAAATGGCAATGATGGCGGTAATCAATATTTTATGTTTCATGATTGTCGATGATTAAAAAACAGGTTGAAGTGGACTGTGCCTAAGTTATGCACAGCCCACTCATGACCATCAGAGAATGTTAGTAACCAGGGTTTTGGTCCCAATTGGTGTTGGTGTTGAGCACCGATGTCGGTATTGGGAATATGCGTCGGAACTTTTCTTGCATACCTTCGGGATAAAGGTAGCGGAAGCCCCAGTTGTCTTCGAACTTCCCGAAACGGATCAGGTCGTTGCGCCGCCACCCTTCGTCGGCAAATTCACGTGCACGCTCGTCGAGAAGTTCGTCGAGAGTCGGGTTTGAAGCTACAAGGGGGGCATTCACGTAACTGCGAATCTGATTCATCAGGCTCATCGGTGTGTCGCTTCCAGTTGCCGAGCCGCCGCGCAATATAGCTTCGGCTTTCATGAGCAAAATGTCGGCATAGCGGATAATTGGAACGTCGTTGCTTTGGTTGTGTCCTTCGGTGGCAGTGGCATTAACGTCGGGGTAGAATTTGATGCTTCGAGCTCCCTGTGCCCTGCCCAATTGGTCGTTGCCCACATCGAGAGTTCCCTCGCCATCGGGGCGTAATTCAATCTCGCGAGTGTAAGTCATCTGCCACTCAATTGGGTCGTCCATGTCGCTTTCGGTGTAGTCTTGGTCAACGCCATTCTTGGTGGTGGATATGATAAACGGTTCGTCGGTGGGTTCATAATTTGCCCAGTAATACTGTGGGCCATAGATATATTGCTGGTTTCGTTCATCGCCTTCAAGCGAGAATTTGTCTAAAAATTCGGGCAGGCACCTCACATTGCCGGCAGGGCCTGCGGCAACTACGCCAAACTGGTCTCTGCCGCTGCGGCTCTTCCAGAAGCGTGCATGAACCATGCCTTGTTGCGTGGATCGGTCGAATGGCATTACGAAGATAAAGTCCTTGATTTGCGAGCCGTTGTCGGGGCGGAACTTCACCATGTAGCTGTCTGACAAGTCGAACAATCCCGAAGCGATTATGCTGTCGCACATTTCGATGCAATCATCGATATGTGCGTTGGCTGTCTCGGGCGTGTAGTCGGCAGGATTGGCGGCAGTGTAAACGCCCCAATTGAGGTATAGCTTGGCGAGCAAGCCCATTGCCATCCATTTGGTAGCCCTGCCATACGTCTCACTGCTCACTTCGGCGGGGAGCATATCCATCACGTCGAGCAATTCCTGCTCGATGAATTGGCACACGTCGGCACGGCTGCTGCGCTGCGGATGAGCATCGGCATTGTCGCCCATGATTGGCACATCGCCGAAGTTGTCCATCAACAGGAAGTGGTAGTATGCCCTCATGGCGCGTATCGGGGCGCGGTCTTCATCGCTTAGGTTGCCGAGCATTTTCATCACTTGGTTGCAAGTGGTGATGCCCGTCATTGCGCCATCCCACATGGTCTGCAGCATTCCGTTGTCGGCATTCCAGTTGTGTACCGACATTTGGCGGTAAACACCACCGTCGTAGTAGTCGGCACCCATCGACACTCCGACGGCTTCGTCGGTCGTGAGCGTTTGTGCCATCCAGTGCTGCCTGCCCATAGCTTCGCGGTATGGGTTGTATATTTCGGCTGTTGTTGCCTCGATTGCCGCTTCGGTGTCGGGTATTTCGTCGTATTGCGACCGTATGTCAACATCGAGGTCGGTGCAGGCTGCCATCGCAGCGACCAGCGACAAGGTTGAGAATAATTTTATGCTATTGAATTTCATTGTCAAGTTGTATTAATGTTAGAAATCGATTTTTACGCCCATCATGTAGGTGCGGGTGCGTGGGTAGGTGTTGCGGTTGTCGATACCCGGAGTGAGTCCGCCAAGGTTCACTTCGGGGTCGATGCCCGAGTATTTTGTGATTGTGAACAGGTTGTTGCAAGTCACCGAGAGGTTGAAGTTTCTTACCCAATCGCCAAGGTTGCCGAAGTTGTAGCTGAGCGACAGCGACGATAGTCTGAAATAGCTGCCATTCTCAAGGTAGCGGTCGGAAAGATAGTGTGAATTGTAGTCGGTGGCAAGGTTGTCGGCAGGATAGTCGGCAAGCCAGTTGCGGATGCCTGCATCGGCGATATTCGACAAGCGTGCTTTTGTACCGTTCATAATCTTGTTGCCAAACACGCCTTGGAAGAAAGCCGTCAACGTGAAACGCTTGAAGCGCACTGTGTTGTTCCACCCCATGGTGAGCTTGGGTTGTGCGCTGCCAGTGCAGGCACGGTCGTCACTGCCCGGAGTTGTTGTGGTTTCGCCAGTGCGTTCGCCAGTCTCGGGGTCGTGGACGTAGAATATTGATACTCCATCTTCGTTATATCCAGCCCATTCCCAAGTGTAGAACTGTCCGATGGGGTAACCTTCCATGATGCGTTGCTGGTAGCAGTTGCTTTGTCCTGCGCCGCCCAAGTCGGATAGGTCGATGTAATCGACCGAAAACTCGCTGTTCGACAACTTCACGACTTCGTTCTTGTTGTGCGACAACGCCAGCGATGTTTGCCATTCCCAGTCTTTGCTTTGCACCGGCACGGCATTGATGGTGAGTTCCACGCCCTTGTTGTTGATTTCGCCAACGTTGGCTGTGAGGTAGTTGTAGATATATTCGGTTGTCGAGACAGGATAGTCGTATATCAAATCTTTGGTATTTTTGTTATAATATTCGAGTGTACCGCTCAAGCGATTGCCAAAGAAGCCGAAGTCGATGCCGACGTTGAACATACCGGTGCGTTCCCACTTCAAGTCGGGGTTGGCATTACGTGTGGCACCGATGGTGTGAATTTGTTCGCCGTCGCCGTTGGTGTACCATCCAGTGACACCATACACTTGGCGGGCTGTGAATGCGTCGAACCCGAGCGAGTTGCCGCTCACGCCATAGCCGATGCGGAACTTGAGGTCGCTGAAGATGTCAAGCTCCTTGACGAATTCCTCCTCGGATATGCGCCATGCAGCCGACACCGAGGGGAACGTTGCCCAGCGGTTGTTGGTACCGAATGCCGAAGAGCCGTCGCGACGTATTGATGCCTGAAACAGGTAGCGGCTGTCCATCGAGTAGTTGGCGCGGGCATAGAACGAAATCATGCGCAATGTCGAGAGGTTGTAGTTGCCCATACCATCAATGGTGTTGTCGATGAAATTTGCCATGCCCATGTTGTAATACAGCAGGTCGTCGCTGACGAAGTCG
The DNA here is from genome assembly GCA_949285735.1 of uncultured Bacteroidales bacterium. Taxonomy (GTDB): domain Bacteria; phylum Bacteroidota; class Bacteroidia; order Bacteroidales; family Muribaculaceae; genus Avimuribaculum. Next base: position 1,288 of record CASEAQ010000072.1, on the reverse strand, counting down.
TACACACGCAACTGGAATCCGTTGTTGGAAGTTTCTTCTTGCCACGAGTATCCAGCCATCAAGTCGATTTTGTGCTTGCCTCCGAATGTGTTGGCATAGTTGAAGTACATCTCCATCACCTTGTTTTCGTTTTCCACCGACGAGCGTTGTGCCTGCCCGTTCATGCCCTCGGCGATGCGCGAAGCCGATGTGTTATATACGTCGTTGTTGATTTGTTGCGTTTCGTATGAGAGCATCAGGTTGTATTTCAAACCCTTGTAGATGTCAACTGCTGCGCGGGCTGTGGCTTGTATCTGCTTCGACTTGGTGAAGTCGGTGTTTTCCTCGATTAGTGCCATTGGATTGTAGTATTGCGTCCGTGCCGAGTGCTCAAACCATGTACCATCATCGTTTTTTATGGGCGAGAATGGCAGGTAGTAGTTCATTGCATCATAGACCGATGCACCGTCGGAGTAGTCGGGCACGTCATTCTGCTCGGCTATGCTTGCGTTGATGTTGAACGACAGCGTTAGGCGGTCTTTCAGTGTCTTAGTTTCGACAAATGCGCGGCCGTTGTAGCGTGTGGCATCTGTACCTTTTATCACCCCTTGATTGTTGAAGTAGTTGAGGCTTATGCTGTATGTCGTCTTTCCAAGCCCTCCGTTAATCGACAGGTTGTGGTTGTGGGATATGCCAGTGCGCTGTACCTCTTTCTGCCAGTCGGTGTTGACGTGGTAGTCGTCGGTGGGGTCAATCGACAATTCATTGTCGAGCACGTAGTTGCGATAGGTGTCGGCATCCATCATATCGAGATTTTTAGCTACACGGTCGAATGCGACATAGCCGCTGTAGCTCACGTTGGTGCGGTCTTTCGAACCACGCTTGGTGGTGATGAGGATAACGCCGTTGGCAGCTTTGGAGCCATATATCGCAGTGGCTGAAGCGTCGCGAAGCACGTCGATGCTTTCGATATCGTCGGCAGCGACAAGCGATATGTCCATTCCCGGCACCCCGTCGATTACATAATAAGGCTCCATGCCCTCTTCGCGAAGGGTGGATGCGCCACGCAGCGTCATCGACGGTGTAGCGTTGGGGTTGGCTGAAGTGGTGATTGACAACCCTGGCACTTTGCCCTGCAACAGTTGGGCAGGAGTCTGGTAAACGCCAGTGTTGAAGTCTTCGGCTTTTACTGTTGTGATTGAGCTTGTCACACTGGTGTCTAATAAAGTGTTAAAGTTTATTTTAACACTTGTTTTTTTCGCTTTAATACGGCTCCGCAACTGGCAAAATGATAGTTGTCGAACAGAGA
>CASEAQ010000071.1 GCA_949285735.1 uncultured Bacteroidales bacterium | reverse complement strand
CGATTTTGCAAAATCAACTTATTTTGATTTAATTTTAATATACCTAAACATGAAACTAAAACTAAGGCCAGGAATGTTAAACGTGAAAACTACTTTGAGGGGATCGTTGTTACGAGTTGTTTTGCCCTCGTTGTGTTTGTTTGTGTCCGGGCAATGCGTGTACGCAACAGCCCAAACGGCAGACCGCAATGTTGTGTCTGCCAGGCATGAAAAAGTGAGCGTGAATGGCACCATTGTAGGAAAAAATGGCGAGCCGTTGATCGGTGTAAGCGTTGTTGAAAACGGTACATCTAATGGAGTCGTGTCGGATATTAATGGTTACTTTTCGATTAAAGTAAAGCCCGGCGCGACATTGAAATTGACGTACATAGGTTATCAGCCGCAAGAAGTTGCGGTGAATGGACAGTCGAGCTTTGATGTAACTATGCAAGAAGACACCGAGATGCTCGATGAAGTGGTTGTAGTGGGTTACGGTTCGGTGCGCAAAGCCGACTTGGCAGGTTCGGTAGCCGTGCTCGACAACAAGTCGTTCCGCGACCAACCTATAACACAAGTGAGCGATGCATTGCAGGGCCGCGTGGCAGGTGTCAACGTCGTTAGTGACGGTTTGCCAGGTGGCTCGGTAAAAATCCGTATTCGTGGTACAAACTCCATCAACAAGAGCAACGACCCGTTGTATGTAGTTGATGGTATGGTTCGCGAGTCGGGGCTTGATGGTATCAACCCCGAGGATATTCAAAGCATGCAGATATTGAAGGACGCGTCTTCGACAGCCATATACGGTTCGCGAGGAGCCAACGGTGTGGTAATCATCACTACAAAGGGCGGTGTTGCCGGACAGACATCAATCACTTTTGATGCGCAGGTCGGTATCTCGCAAGCCTACAACCTGCCCGAGATGATGGATACGAAGTCATACGCACAGGCACTCATTGACTACAACGGCATCAGCCAAGCCGACGTTGCCGACTACCTCAACGGCACCAATCCCGGTATCGACTGGGTTGACCAGATATTCCGCACAGGCATCACGCAGAACTACAAGCTGGTGTTTTCAAAGGGTACGGAAGACTTGCAGATGTATTTCTCGGGCAACTACATGAAGCACGAGGGTGTGATAGAAGCCACACAATATGAACGTTTCTCGGCAAAAGCCAATGTGCGCGCCAAGTTTACCGACTGGCTTAATGTGAACGTTGACATGAATGCTTCGCGCGGCATTGGCAAGGGGGGCGGCGGCATGGTGATGAGTGCAGCCAACCCGCTGTGGGTAGCGTTCAACTCGTCGCCCACGATGAACATGTATGACGACAACGGCAACTTTGCCACCGACCCATACAGCACCATCCAGCAGAACCCCTATGGCTTGCTCACAGCCTGCGAAAGCGAACGTCGCCGCGACGTTCTTAATGGACATGTTGACCTGCAATTCAACATTATCGACGGGTTGACGTTTACCACGAGCAACGGTATCGACTACTACAACAACACCTATTACACATTTTCGCCGACAGAGGTGTATGGTCCAGGCCAAAGCTCAATGACTAACGACAATGTGCAACGCGTGTTGTTGCAGAGTACCAACAATATCACCTATACCCACATTTGGAACGACAAGCACCACCTCACTGCCACTGGCGTGTGGGAAGCCACCAAGAGCACTACTCGCTCGATGGGTATCACAGGAGACGACTTGCTTGCCGAGTCGGTAGGCTACTGGGATGTGAAGAATGCCGCTTCACGCGATGCCTCCAACGGCTATACTGAGTGGTCGCTGCTTTCGGGCGTAGCGCGCGTGATTTACAACTTCGACGACCGTTACTTGCTAACCGGAACTTTGCGTGCCGATGGTTCGAGTCGCTTCTCCGACAACAAGTGGGGAGTGTTCCCGTCGATAGCGGCAGCGTGGACTATCTCTAACGAGAAGTTCATGGAAAATGCCCGCCGCGTGATGAACAACTTGAAACTGCGCGTGAGCTACGGTGTAATCGGCAATCAGGATATTGACCCATTCTCGACACTTGGCCTGTTGTCAGCCACCACCACCTACTTCGGAACCAGCAGAGGCGTGACTGGCTACTGGATCAACTCAATCGAGACACCAGACATCAAGTGGGAAAAGACCAGGCAGTTTGACGTCGGCTTGGACTTTGGTTTCCTTGACAACCGCATAGGTTTGAGTATCGACTACTATAACAAGCGCACAACCGATGCGTTGCTCTATACCACCCTTGCCGACTACTTGGGCGGCACACGCTACTTGATCAATGCTGGTGAAGTTGCCAACAGCGGTTTTGATATCGCAATCTCAGCCAATATCATCGACAACAAGGACTGGTCGTGGACGACCTCGATTAATGGCAGCTACTTGAAGAACGAAGTGAAGAAACTCACTGCGCAAGAACCCATCATCTATGGAGGCTCGTTCCAATCGGTAATTACCGACTGTACGATTATCAAGGAAGGCGAAGCCATTGGCACATTCTACGGATATGAGTGGGCAGGCATTGATGCCGAAGGGTATGACACCTACCGTGCCGCCGACGGCTCTATAACCCGCAACCCTGGCACCGCCGACCGCGTGGTGCTTGGCAAGGCATCGCCCGACTTCACTTTCGGATGGAACAACATGGTTCGCTTCAAGAACTGGACCCTCAACGCATTCTTCAATGCCTCGTTTGGCGCACAACGCCTCAACGCGCTGCGTTTCGCAATGAATTCGAAGATAGGTAACTCGCGCATGTTCACCGCCGCTGGCTACATCGAGCAGATAGGAACCACCATGCCCGACCCGAATGTAACCAATAACAACTACTTGGGCAACTCGTCGAAGTGGGTTGAGGATGCCAACTACTTACGCTGCGAAAATATCACATTGGCATATGAATTGCCGAAGCGTGTCGCCAAGATTGCCGATTTCCGTTTCAGCTTTAGCGTACAGAACCTGTTCACCATTTCTGGTTATAAAGGCGCCGACCCTGCAGGTTTCCCGTTCTCAGAGGACTATGGCGACCGTGCAGCAGGTATTGACACCGGAACACATCCCGTTCCGCGGACTTACACGTTTGGCGTTCGTATGAATTTCTAAAACAATATAACTACACTTTTTTGACAAAAAGAGAATATAATTATGAAAAACAAGATATTATTAGGTTGCGCCGTGGCAGTGTCGGCACTGTTGGCGGCATCATGCAACGATTTCCTTACTGAAGACCCAAAAGGAAAGTTGGTTCCTGACGAGTTCTATTCCAACCAGGAGGAAGTGAACATGGGCGTGTATGCGCTCTATGCCGAGGTGCAGGCGTTCCAATGCAACTCCAATCCACTGATTGTGCAGTGCCAGGGCGACGACGTTACATCGACCACAGGGTCGAACAAGGCTGCCTACCTTTCGGCCGACGCATATGAGGTGCCCTCAGACACTAAGGGCTTGGACGACAACTGGAGACGTCTCTACGCCATAATACGTGCGGCTAATATGCTTATCGATAACATCGGCGATGCCGATATGCCGCAAGAAGAGAAAAACATTGCATTCGGGCAAGCTTACTATTGGCGCGCTTTCTCCTATTTCAGCCTTGTGCGCATCTTCGGGCCGCTGCCTATGAACCTGCACAACGAGCCCGACAACAATTCCACTGCGTTGTCGTCGGTCGAAGATGTTTACACCCAAATAGTTGAAGACTTAATTGCCGCCGAGCAGTGCGATCTTCCGGCAAAATACTCTGGCGATTACCGTTCGATAGACGGGCAGAACATCTATGTGTCGCAACAAACGGTAAAGGCGACACTCGCTGCCGTGTATATGGGTATGGCTGGCTATCCACTCAACAAGACAGAATATTACTCGATGGCTGCCGACAAGGCTAAGGAAGTGGTTGATGGAGTGAACAATGGCATATATGACCAATCGGTACTCTCAGATTGGGCTCAGGTTTATTCTTACGGCAATAATCACCACAATGAAACGCTGCTTGGAATCGACTTCAATGCTACGCTTGGTGGCTGGACTGATGGCGACTCACAGATGTCGTCGTGCCACCAGTTTGGTACGCTCTTTGGCGGCTGGGGCGATTTCCTGCCCGAACGTCGTTATTGGAAAAACTTTCCAGACGGGCCGCGTAAGGATGCCATATTTGCGAAGCAGTTGTTGCTTAACGATAGGACAAACACCGTTGACTGGTGGGCGACGACCGACGGCCAGCCTTACAATGGCTCTAATGCCGTGGTGACCGAATATCGCCCTATGTTTGTGGTGTTCACTGTTAACGAGGATGCTTCGGGTTCCCCAATTGCCGCTCCATACGACTACACCTTGCCTGCCTGGGATGGAATGTGCATGAACAAGCGCCATCAAATTATACGCTACTCCGAGGTTCTTTGCTGGTTTGCCGAGGCTTCTGCTCGCTCGGGCAAATATGAGAGCGAGGCTCGCACCGCCCTCAAGCAAGTGCGTCAGCGCGCTTATGCCGATGCGACAAAGGTGACGGAGGTTGATGGTCTCAGCGGTGATGCTCTTGCCGAGGCTGCCTACACCGAGCACGGTTATGAAGTGGCTGGCAATATGTTTGCCCTTGTGACCCGCCGAGCCGACGAGTTCCGCATGAATCGCCTGAAAGAAAACTACGACTATCGTACAGGAGCTCAAGATGAAGTGCTTGTACCAGCCGGAACGCTCACAAACAGTGTTGACGGCAACGGTGTTCCATTCACCTATACACTTACTGCCGATGTGGTGTTGGATGAGGAAATGCAGGTACAAGCAGCTTGGGGCGGTGAATCGTCGATATATCAAATATATCCTCCAAAGGAAACTGAAAAGAACAACAACCTGCGCCGTTAGGCTTAAGTTGACACATTAGGTGTATATAAGTTGAGGCTGCACTCTCGCCAGAGGGTGCAGCCATCGCTTTTTTGTATGGAGGTGGGTGTATATTTGTAGAGCCGTCTGTTGCGGACGGGAATATTTTGCTGTGTTGTCGGGTTATTGTGCTGTGAGGTAGCGCGAAATATTGGGGGAGTGCCACACTTTGAATGCGCCTGCTTCGTCGGCATATATCAGCACTATGGCGAGGTCGGTGTGGCTTGTGGCAAACTCTTGGGCGCGCTCGAGACCCATCACCATCAGAGCCGTGGCATAGGCATCGGCATCCATGCAGGTGGGGGCAATTACGGTGGTGCTCAGCAGGCGGCTCAGGGCAGAACGTCCTGTTGACGGATTAATGATGTGGGCGACTTTCTGCCCGTCAACAATCTTGTAGTTGCGGTAGTTGCCCGAGGTGGCTATTGCGGCATCGTCGAGTTGCAGCAGCATTGCCGAAGAGTGTACCACGGTATCGTTTTCTTCAATCGGCATGTCAACCGACACTGTCCAGGGCAGCCCGCGGCTGTTTTTACCGTGTGCTACAATTTCGCCGCCAATCTCGACGAGGTAGTTTTCCACTCCGTTGCGCTGGAGCATTCGAGCCACTTCGTCACAGCCCAATCCCTTGGCTATGGCGTTGAAGTCGAGTTGCACACGCTTGTCAGTTTTGACCACTCTGCCGCTGTTGAGTGTGACATTGCGCATTCCCACGAATTGCATCACGCTGTCGATGGCGGCATCGGTCGGGAGCGCGGCACTGTCGTTTTGTGTTTTCCACAGGCGCATCAGCGGGGCAACTGTCGGGTCGAAGGCTCCGCGGGTCTCTCGGTTAATCTCAATCGAGCGGCGTAGCAGTCTGGCAACGATTGTGTCGGGTGTGTCGGTCGAATTGTTGTTGATGCCGCTCAACACCGAGCGAGGGTTGTACATCGAGGCACTCATGTCGATGCCGCTGGTGACAGCCACAATCGAGTCGCCAAGGTC
>CASEAQ010000070.1 GCA_949285735.1 uncultured Bacteroidales bacterium | reverse complement strand
GGTTGTGACCAGTGGCTTGTGTATGCCCGTCAGGGGGTGATATGGCTTTTGTTGCTCGTTTGTCCCACGCCGGGCGGCAGTGGTGTGAGTGAATGGCTCTTCAGTGAATATTATGCCGACATTGTGCCGACGGCGCAAATTGCACTCGTCGTATCGCTTGTGTGGCGAATATTCAGCTATTATATATATTTGCTTGTGGGGCTTGTCGTTATCCCTTCGTGGCTGAAGAAGCGCAAATAACAGAATTATTATTTTGGCAGATATAAACGCGAGTGAGGACGCACGTTGTGTGCGCCCTCACTTTGCTATTTGACATCAGCCGCAAGGCTGTTTATCTGTCAGGAGTATTATTTTACGATTACTTTCTGCACTGCACGGTTGCCAGCGTCGTCGGTAGCTACTACCACATAGATTCCGGCAGCTGTCGAGCCAGTTTCCACTACTTCGCCGTCGGCTTGAGCAACGATACTGCCGCTGAGCGAGTAAACGTCGATGTGGGTTGCCGACAAGGCATATATGTTGCCGCCTGCGCTGTATATCTTGATGCTTGAACCGTCGCCGGCAACGATGTCGTTGACGCTCGAAACGGCAAGCGAGCAAGATTCTGACAGTCCGTCAATTGAGGCAGTGATTTCAACATTGCCTATGCTGTGGCAACGAATGGTGGCTGTTGCCGTGTTGCCATCGATAGAGATTGCTATCACCTCGGCTATTTCGGTGTCGCTCGATGTGAACACAACGCGGTCGGCAGAAGCTCCTTCTACAGTAGCAACTACTGTTGTCAAGCCGTTGATTGTTGCGCTTTCCGATGTCAAGGCTATCGTGAGGCCCGTAGCACGTTCCTCGAAGTAGAGGATGGGGAGTTCAGAAGTTTCTTTCCAGGGAGCCTCGTTGGTGTTGCCATAGGCAAATGCGAGAGTCTCGGTGAAGAACTCGGTGGTGAGTGCGTCGCTGGCTACATCGGCACCTGCTACCGATGTGGCATCGTCACTGGTGATGGTAGTGCCGTTCAGTGTCATGCTTGCAAGTGCGTAGTTGTTTACAAGACCCGATTCGGTGAGCACTTCCTCGTCTTCCAAATACTCTTCGTCGGCTATGGTGAAGCCTATGATGCGGCCCACTGCACGCGATTCTTCGCCCTCGGGAATGTTGATTTCGTCGAGAGCCGCAAGACAGTTGTAGATGGAGTAGTCACATACATCGGTGTTTGTCCACTTCGATGTGATTGAGCCAGCAATGCCGCCTACGCTGAAGTTGCCGCTGAAGTCGCTTTCGGTGGCATTGATGCTACCGGTTGCATAGCAGTTTTGGATTGCACTTGCATATCCTTGAATTTCAGATGCATCTGGATTTTCGGGGTCTTCCGACGGGGTGGTTATAGCGGTGCTTCGGGCAGACCTACCTACGATACCGCCTATTGTGTTGCCACCTGAAATTTGGAAGTCGGCATAGCAGTCCGAAACAGAATATCCTGTTCCGCCAGTTCCTAATATGCCGCCAATTTCATAACCGGCATTGATGATTCCGCTTGCGCGTGACGCAGATATCGATGAACTGGTGCGAGTTTCGCCCACAATGCCACCTACACTTTGAGCCGACGGTGCATCAATCAGAATATTGTTGACCGAGCAGCCTTCAACTGAAGAATATGACGTGAGCATACCTACGATACCGCCTATACCGCCGTTAAATGAGTTATCTGCCGATATTACTGCATTGTTGACATGGATGTTTGAAATTATAGAACCACTTCCAGCGCTGGCTACATATCCGGCTACGACTCCTGCGTTGCTGCAGCTGGGTGTGATGTTGACAACGGCATTGTTAAATGTGATATCCTTAATTGTCACATCGGTTGCATATACGCCTTGGAAAAGGCCTGAATACATTTCACTGGCGTCAATCGACAGGTTGTCGATATTGTGACCGCGACCGTCGAGCGAGCCCGAGAAGTCGTCAATTGGATTGAAGCTGCCATAGAAATTGTTCATGTCCAGGTCGTTGCCGAGGGCGTAGTGTGCCGATGGTGTGTGGCGTATTTGGTCGAGGTCGCCAGGGGTAGAGATGATGTACGGGTCTTCTGCCGTACCTGTGCCACCGCCTTCAAACTTGCTGAAGGGCAAAGCATAAACGTCAACCGTATATTGTCGGTTATCGTTGACACGACCGATGAACAAGTGTACTTCGCCGCTTGCGTTGGCATTGCTCAAGTAGCCGAAGTTGTAGTCGCCCTTTTCGGGGTCGGAATCGAATTGGCGAATGATTTCGCCGTTGTCGTTGGCGATGCACAACATAGTCTCGTTAGTACCATCTTCTTGCCCGATGATTGCGATGAAAATGTATTCATGCAAGTTGTCGGTGTTGAACAAGTAGGGATTGAGTGTGCCGGATACAAACTGGTGAGAAGCATACACTGCGTTTGGACCAAGGTTGATGTCAACGAAGTGGTCGAGCGAAGTGTCGATATTGTACCAACCGATGCGAGTGATAACATTGCCGTTGCCATCGTCATATCCGTTGCCCAAACCAAACACGTATTGGTAGGTGTCGTTGACCGGGTAGCGGTCGAAAGCTGTTGACAGCAAGTCGCCATTGAGCGTGCCAGGGAATGTGGTCACCGACTGGCAGCTTGGCAGGTCAACCATCTCGATTGATTCGCCGCTGCTGGCGTTGCGCATCAAGGCAACTTGGCTCGATTTGCCCTCGATATCGGAAAGCATCTTCCATTGGTAAACGTCTTCGCCGATTGTGGCTATTATTTCACCAGCTTCGTTATAAACGTCGAAGTTGAAAAGGTAGTCATCGCTCGAAACCACGTAGTCGTATCGAGAAACAATGAAGTTGAGCTGTTCGTCGCCGCTGTATGTGCCTCGGCACAAGTCGTTATAAGAGAAGTATCCGAATGTGTAGAAGGTGTATAGAGCATCGCCTGTTCCTTGTGCAACAGGTATTTTTAATGAAGCAACTTCTTCGAAATTCTCGTCATACACGTCAATCAAATAGTTGTTGTCGGGCGTTACTTCCATTTCCCAGCTTTCGCCATATGTCATGTAGGGGTTTTCATAGTGTGAAATCACGAAATATGGTTGGTCGTCGATGAAATAAACGTTGGCATACGGGCCATCGCTGTAGTAGAGGTTGTCGGTGGGAATAGAGAATGTGTGTTCCAACACGGGAGCATCGTTCTGCCACGACACGGGAGCATATACGTTGATGTTGGTTGTTTCCACACCATCAACCGTTTCGTTGTTTACGAACAGGTATCGCTGGTAGGTCGAGTAGTTGGCTGTATTGCTGTAATACAAAGCCGATGACCCGGCAAATGTACCGACCTGTGTGCCATCGAGCGAATAGGCTTCGATGCGGCCGTGAATTGTATAGTCGATTATTTGGTTGAAGTAAACGGTGATTTCATAAGTGCTTGAATTGTTGTCGAAGAAGTTGGACGTTACATATCCAAACACTTGAATATCGTTGACAGCCTGGTCTTCGGGAATGTTTAATGTGAATTGCCCTACTTGCTCGCTTGAAAAATCATACACGGTGATGGTCGATGATTCAATGTTGCTGTAGGTGCCCTCACGAATTACGTTCTCCTGGAAATAGAGCCATTCGTTGCCGTCGGGTCCATTGAGGGTACCCCACACCGAAGCCGGACCGATGGTGTTGATGCCGTCGGTGTCGGCTTGTGGCGAGATGCGTGTGTCGCGTACTGTTCCGCCCAAGGCAGGGAAGTCGAAGTGCGACATTCCTGGGGCTGACAAAATGCTTGGATTGCCTTTCAGCTTTTCCATTGTAGCTTTGTCAAGCCCGTTCTTTGCCGAAACGGATCCTGAGAAGACAACAGAAGCCACAGTATACCAACAAAACTTGTGTAATTTTTCTTCATTGCATTTAGTTGATTAAAATAATGGTTTATGTGTTAACTGGTGGCAAAAGTAATATATATTCATGAATAAACCTAAATTTAGGACAAAAAACAATTCAATCATTTAAAATTATATCAATTTGACTACATAACTTGGGTTTCGTCGGTGTATTTAGGAACTGTATTGCGGCTTGGAGAAAGGCTGTGGAGGGAATATGTGGGCGAGAAGTTGCGTTTCAGTGCCGATTTTTTACGCTTCGGACAAATTATGCTTTCCCATATATGAGGATAGAACCAACTTTGCGCCGAAAACAGCAAAAATTGTGTATGAAACAGAAGACTCTTTTAATCGCCATGCTTGCCATTGTGATGGCAGCCTGTGGCGATAAGCAACAAGAGGTTGCACCGCAAGCCTATCCTGTGGTGGCAGTGGAGCAGTCGGCAGTGGAAATTACCGATGACTATCCGGCAACAATCCGCGGACGGCAAGACATTGAGATTTATCCGCAAGTGTCGGGAAAGATTGTCGAGGTTGCCGTTGCTCAGGCGCGGGCAAGCAAGCTGTCGGTCGAGGCATCGGTGTTGACGCTGAAGAAGCAGATAAGGGCACAGGAAAATTCACTGTCGGCATTGTTGGGGCGTATGCCCGCCTCGACATCGACCGCGAGCAGGTGGAGGCGTTGCGCACCGCAGCCGACAACACCATGCAATTGATGGAGTATAGCAGTTCGGCGACCTACCTCGAAGTGCTTTCGGCTCGCCAAAGCCTGTTGCAAGCCGAGCTTACCGAGGCGAACGACCGATTCGACAAGATACAAGGAATCATTAACCTGTACCATGCCTTAGGAGGCGGAAATGAATAACACAGCAAACCCGCCATCATGAAAGACACTGCGTATCTATAGAGAGTGAAGTTTCTTGATGGTCATTCCTCTGAAGCGGCGAGGGCGCGTCACAGCATCGACGTGCCCTCGTTTCGTTTTTCCCTTAGTTGGGCAAGATTCGGGGGGGAATACACACAATCCGATGTGTGTGGTTGTGTCGAAATTAGTTGTTTTCTTGTTTTGTGTAAGCCGAAAATTCGCAGCCGTATTGCTCGACGAGCATATTGTCCATTTCGTCGGCTTTCAGGGCGAAGTTTACGATATTTTGCCTTATCTCGTCTTCGTATTTGGCAGTGATGTCGGAGAGGTGCAGACGGTACATGAGATAGATTTGCCGCCCGTCGATGCCCATCTTGTAGGGCGAGAAGTCGGTGCTGAGCATATAGTCGAGCACTCTCTCGACATCTTTCTTGGGCAACAGGTTGATGGGTGCCACCATGAACAGGTAGGCGCGGTTGCACACGAAGATGCGTATCTCGGAACTGCCTTTGTGAAAACACCAAGCCTCATATCCGTCGCGGGCAAGCACGGGGTTGATTCCCATCTGCTCGATTGCGCTTTCGCAGAACTCGGCAAGCGGCGACATGTGCCGTTCGTCGAACACGCCTTCGGGCAATTGCTCTCCGCAAGAGGGACAATATTCGTCGGGATCGCTTATGAGTTCGTCGCAGCTTTCGCATTGCACGTGGTAGGTGCCACGGTCGATGTCGGTGGCAGAATCGAGCACCCTGCGCAGAGCCTCGACCCTTATGCCGAAGCCCATGTTGTCGGCATCGGTGAACTTGCTCACGGTTATTCCCACCACCTCGTTACGGTCGTTGATGATTGGTCCGCCCGAGTTGCCCGGGTTGACGGCAGCGTCGGTCTGGATATAATATTGACCATTCATCAGTTGCTTGGGTGCCGACACTGTGCCCTCGGTGACTGTGAATGGCATACCGTAGGGGTAGCCGGCGACACGAATTTTGCCACCTATTTCGAGCGAGTCGTTGTCGGCGAGGGGGAAGTCGGGCAAGTGGGAGAAATCATGCTCGACTGCCAGCAGGGCAATGTCGAGTACGGCATTGACCAGTACTACTTTTGCCAAGTAGGGGTTGCGCTTGTTGTCTTGCAACGCCACGGAACGGAATCCCTCGACGACGTGGTAGTTTGTTACAAACAGGTTGTGCGATTTTAGGTAGAAGCAGCTACCCGAGCCTCCGGCGTGAGTAACTTTGAATACCAGGCTATATATGTTGTTGTTTTCCATTTTCGATTCTTTTTTAGGGGGTGGTTAACTGAAAAGTTTGCTCATCATCTTCTGTTGCAATTCGCCGGCGAGGCGCATGTATTCAGCCATGTCGCCACGAGCCATTGCCTCGGTCATCTTCTGTTGCAGCTCCATTATGTCGCTTCCTGCCATGTTTTCCATCAGCTTTTTCTGCAAGTCGGCTACTGCAGCCTTTGCCACTGGCTCATCTTTTGTTGCGGCGTTGTCGCTTTGTTGCGTCGCCGCAGGGGTGGCAGTCAGGTTGTCGTCCATTATGCGGTCGATGGCATCATACAACAGGTTGGAGGCTTGTTCCACCGGTTGCCCGTTTGCGGCTTCAAGCGCACTCACTATCACGCTCTTTATATCGTCGGGAATATCGTTGTAGAACAGCGTTTCATATAGAATGTATAGCAGCCTCACCGCGCTGCGCTCGAAGTCCTTGGCTTGCATGGCGGCGTTGGCTTCTTCATACACGGCTTTTAGCACCTCCTGTATGTTTTGCAGCGATGCGCTGCGGCGGTTAGAGACGAGTTTGTCGATATAATACAGGTCTTGTGCCAATTTCTCCTTGGGCGTGGCAAGCAGCTTGTTGAGGAATGCCATTCCCTTTGAAACGAGTTCCTCGGTAGGCAATTCGTCGTCCATGTCGTCGATGGCCTTTTCAAGCTCGTTGTAGAATTGCCCCTGTGGGTTGGCAAAGAAGGCGATTTGGTAGAAAGTTGTGTCGAGCAGGTTCCACGAGTAGCCGTATGCCCTGATGGCATTGTATTCGTTGAGGGCTTCGAGTGTGGCTTTGCCCAACTGCTGCAATCCATCATACACGTGGTCGATTACCTCGGGTGGATAGGGCTTTACCTGTGGTTCGTAACACCTGGTTGCGCCAAAACGCGAGCAAAATTCATCGTCGTAGCGGTCGCCCACGTAGCATATATTTTGCAACACGCCATATATCTTGTGGGGGTGGCTTTGCGGCAGCGGCGTAGAATATTGCATCTTCAGTCTGTCGCCCTGCTTCACAAACTTGGCGAGCAGCAGGCGGTTGATGTTGATGTCGGCAATCTGCCTGAGCATGGCAACGCGCCCCCCTTTCTGCGGCAGGTTGAGGAAATCGGCATCGATGTGCAAGGTGTCTTGCTCGATGGCGATGTCAACCACAATCGAGCCGTGTGGAATTTTGAATTTTGTTCCTTCGGCGTTGCCATATTTGGCTCGCAGCTGGTCGTTTAGGTAGTCGAGCAGGCGATGGAACGCCTCGATATATTTCCCGGCATCGAATAGCTCAAGGCTTTGTTCGTATATCTCCCTTTTGACCTGCCGCGGCTTTGCGCTGTCAACGGGCGTTATGAATGGCAGTGTATTTTTCATATAATTCAGGTGTTATGCTAATGGTAAGACAAATCTTTATGCAAGATACGAAATATATGCGCTATTGCCGCGGTTTTTGGAGATTAAATTGTGTTAACTGCCGCAGTGGGAGGTGTGCAGCTGTCGTTTTGTTCTGTTGCGTGGCATAATGGTAGGCAAAATCAGCCTGTTGCGTGTGTGGTGGTAGTGAATTTTTTGTATATTCGCAAAATAATATAGAACAGAAACGTTATGAAGAAGTTTTTATTGATGGCGGTTGTTGCCGTGGCGTGTGCCATGACGGCTTGGGCTGCCGATGGAGATAAACTGGTAGCGTTGACCTTTGACGACGGGCCCAACACGACAACTACTGTCGAAGTGCTTGATGTGTTAAAGGAAAATGGAGTGGTGGCAACATTCTTTTTGTGCGGAAAGGAGATTGACGCTTCGACTCGCCCGGTGCTGAAGCGAGCCGTTGCTCAGGGGTGCGAACTCGAAAATCATTCGCGCTCACACTCGCACATGGGCGAAATGGCTGCCGACAAGATAGGCATGGAGGTGAATTTCACCTCCCACGTGATAAAGCAGGTGTCGGGGCGTATGCCGCAATTCTTCCGTGCTCCATATATGGAAGCCAACGACTTGATGCACCAGACTATCGACTTGACTTTCGTTGGCGGCATAAATGTGAAAGACTGGGAGGCGACCGTGTCGGCTGCCGACCGCAGCCGTAACTTGCTGTCGCAGGTGAAAGATGGCGACATAGTGCTGCTGCACGATTTTGAGGGGAACAGCGCGACTGTCGAAGCGTTGAAAACCATTATTCCCGAATTGAAGAAGCAGGGCTACACGCTTGTCACCGTGAGCGAGCTTTTCAAGCAGAAGGGTGTAAGCCCTGTGCCGCATTCAAAAATCACTTACAACAATGTGTATGACAAGTGACAGCAGCAACAGCCATCACCGAATGGACTGGAACCGGCTGATTTGTGGCAAACGGCTCGGGCTGGAACACTACAAGGATAACCGCGAAACGATACGCAGCGACTTCCAGCGCGACTACGACAGGCTGGTGTTTTCGTCACCCTTCAGGCGGTTGCAGAACAAGACGCAGGTGTTCCCGTTGCCAGGGAGCATATTTGTGCACAACCGTCTGACACACAGTCTTGAAGTGTCGAGCGTGGGAAAGTCGCTTGCAAGCGAGGTGGCGCGCAGGCTGCGCGAGAAGTATGCCGGCGAGCCGTGGGTGAAGAAGTTCCACAATATCGAGGAGATAGTGGCAGCGGCGTGTCTTGCCCATGACCTTGGCAATCCCCCATTCGGGCACTCGGGTGAGAAGTCGATAGGTGCATTTTTCAGCGAGGGCGATGGGTTGAAGTTTAAGGAACACTTGTCGGAACGGCAGTGGAACGACCTGATACATTTTGAGGGGAATGCCAATTCGTTCCGCCTCTTGGCTCATCAGTTCAAGGGGCGCCGCCCGGGAGGGTTTGCCATGACCTACTCGATGCTTGCATCGATTGTGAAGTACCCGTTTTCGTCGTCGAAGTGCGGCGAGAAGGGGAAATTCGGCTTTTTCACCACCGAAAAGGAGCTGTTTGAGCGTGTTGCTGCCGAAGTGGGGCTGCTGAAGATTGAGGAGGAGCGCTATTGCCGCCACCCGTTGGTGTACCTCATGGAGGCAGCCGATGACATTTGCTATCAGATAATGGACATAGAAGATGCCCACAAGTTGAAGATATTGAACACCCGCGACGTGATTGACTTGCTGCTTGGCTTCTTTGACGATGGGCGCAAGGCTCATATCGAGGAGGTGATGTCGCACGTTGACGACAAGAACGAGAAAGTGGTTTACTTGCGGTCGTGCATAATTGGCGTGCTTGTGAGCGAGTGTTGCAATATATTTGTCGAGCACGAGGAGGATATGTTGCAGGGTACGTTCGAGGGGTGCCTCATCGACCACCTGTCGGAACGGACGCTGGCAGCATATCGCCGTTGCAGCGAAGTGGCACACAGCAAGATATACCGCGCAAGTTATGTCGTTGACATCGACCTTGCCGGACACCAGATTATCACCGAACTGCTGCGCAAGCTCACCGAGGCTGTGCTTTATCCCGAGCGCAGCTATTCGCAACTGTTGCTGAGCAAGTTCCCGCAGCAATATGACGTGTGTGCGCCGACGCTGTTTGAGAAGATTCAGGCAGTAATCGACCACATAAGCGGCATGACCGATGTGTATGCCCTCGACCTCTACCGCAAGCTCAACGGTATGAGCCTCCCTGCGGTGTAATGGAGGAAAAGTGTAAAAGCAATGTGGGATTGCAGGGGGTGCTGTGTTATAATTGCAAATACGTTCGCGTGTTGTAGAGACGCGATTCATCGCACTGGTGTCTAATAAAGTGTTAAAGTTTATTTTAACACTTGTTTTTTCGCTTTAATACGGCTCCGCAACTGGCAAAATGATAGTTGTCGAACAGAGAAAGTTGCCGGTTCTGTTCTATGCGCGCACTGGCACTGTCGTAC
>CASEAQ010000069.1 GCA_949285735.1 uncultured Bacteroidales bacterium | reverse complement strand
TAGCAATTTAGGTTTATTTTATTCGTAATTCCTGTTTTGAGTATAAAGGCCGGGCCTGTAGAACATCTGGTTGTAAGGTATCGGGAAATACTCGTTCTTGTCGGCTGTATAACGTGCATCCCTGTAATAGTCGGCGTATGCCTGCGAGGTCACGTTGCCGCTTTCATCAACCGGTGCATACTGCAATGGCACGCCGTTCTTGTCGGTGCAATAATACACATCTTTTTGTTCACTTGCAAAGAATGCCGTCAAAGTCTCGGAGGCTATGCCCCAGCGACGCAAATCGAAGTAGCGGCCATTCTCCATTGCCATCTCCAAGCGGCGTTCCCAGCGCAGGCATTGGCGTGCATTCTCCTTGTTGTCGAAATATGGTGACATGGGGTATTCGGCAATTTCGCACTGGTCGGCGGCATAACTTATGTGCTTGGCTATGGAGTTGCCTGCACGACGGCGAATGTCATTGATGATGTTGCGGGCACCGGCCAGGTCGCCGGTTTCAATCATGGCCTCGGCACGCATCAGCATCACGTCGCTGTAGCGGAACACATAGTCGGCAGTGGCAAATTCCTGCCAAGAGTCATGATACGACTCACCCTTCGAGCGTTGCGGTACCTCCTTCATCGAGCAGTAGTAGCCATACACGTTGGGAGTGCGGGCGTTGAGCAACGTCAATGTATATTCTTCCTCATATTTATAGGGGAACGTGGGCATACCCACGGTGTGGAACAAGCGCGGATCCCACTTTTGGGCAGTAGGCTGGCCGTTGATGGGATAATCTATCTCATAGTTGCCATCCTCGTATTGGTCGAAAATCGGCAGCCCATCCTTGGTCTTGAAAGCATTCACAAGGTTCTGCGACGGCTTGTGAAAGTCATGCCCCATAGTCCAAATACCCCTTGCTCCGTTAAGCATGACCGACCAGTTGGCTCGACCAAATTTGGTATTGTCATCGGTGTACAGCGATGTTTGTACCGCAAACACCGACTCCTTGCTGTTCTTGTTCTCGGGCAAGAAGATGTCGCCGAAGTCTTCAAGGTAGTCATATTGTGAATTGGCAACCACATCGGTGTAATTAAGCACCTGTTGCATATATTGCTGGTTGATATGGTCAACGCCAGTAGTAGCCTCATAGCCATCGCCCCAAGCAAGGTCAAGGTAGCACTTGGCAAGGTAGGCTGCGGCAGCAACGCGGTTCACACGACCGCCATCTTCCTGTACACCGGGTAATACATCAAAGGCAAACTTGAAATCACTGATTATCTTGCCCATAAGCTCCTCATGGGTGTACTGCGCGTTGGATATCTGCTCCACGGTATTGTTGGCATACGCCACCTCATCGATCCACGGCACACGGTACCACAATGTGATAAGCTTGTAATAGAAGTGGGCACGCAGGAAACGCACTTCGGCTTCGCGCTGCTCGGCCACATCGGCACCAAGCTCGGCATCGCCGTGCTGCTGCAGCGACACTATTGCGCGGTTACAGCGCGATATGGCGCAATAAAGGCGGTACCACAGCTCGTCCATGTGATCGGGATTACGCGATGACAGCGACGACCATATTTCAAGGTGGTGGTAATTAGTGTCGCCTGTCCCCGACCCGCCTTTCAGGCAGTCGTCGGAAGTAACATCCCCGTAAGGGAACAGGTTGAACGGATAAGTGTACCAGCAGTCGCCGAGCATGGCGTAAGCCGAAGTCACCATCTCCTCGGGGTGCATGAAAGCCTCTTCCTCATCGATTACAGCCGTCGGCGTATAGTCGAGGAAATCGTTGCAACTTGTCAATGCCAGCCCCATAAGGCACGAGGCCATGAATGTATATATCTTCTTTTTCATAACTTGAATAATCTATAAATGTTTTAGTTTATGTAATAAGGTTGTGCTTAGAAACCGATTTGCACTCCGAACGACACCGAGGTGGCCAACGGGTAATTCCAATCGGGATTTTCCGGGTCGGTGCAAGTGAGGCTCTTGCTCTTTATGGTGAGCAGGTTCTGCCCCGATACATATACACGGGCATTTGTCATCTTCAACTTCGACAGCAGGCTTTGCGGCAGCGAGTAGCCGAATTGCAGGTTGCGCAGTTTCAAGTAAGAGCCATTTTCAACGAAGTAGCTCGATGCACGCCCCTCATCGGCGGTATTTTGGGTACTAAGCGCAGGTATTGTGGAGCCGGTGTTGGCCGTGGTCCATGCGTCAAGCACACGCTCGCCCTTGTTCGACCCCGGGTCGTTGACCGCCCAAAAGTCGGTCTGGAACTTTTGGTTGTTATAGACATCCTTGTCGCAAACGCCCTGCCAAAACATACTCAAGTCGAAATTCTTGTAAGTGAGGGCTATGTTCAAGCCGTATGAGAACTTAGGCACGGGATTGTAAATCCACGTCTGGTCGGCATCGGTTATGCTGCCGTTGTGGTCAAGGTCGGCATACTTCAAGCCGCCCACGCGGGCATTTGCCTGCCCCGAAGCATCCACTTCGGCTTGGCTTTGGAATATCCCCTCGGCAACATAACCCACAATCGACCCGTAAGGCTGGCGCGACTGCACAAGGTTCTCGGTGGTAGTGTGGGCATACGAGCCGGTAGTGGTCGATGGCAGGTAGGTCACACGGTTGCGGAAGAAGTCGGCGTTGGCCGAAACATCAAGCCCAAGCCCGCACGAAAAATTCTTGCGATATCCCACCTGAAATTCCATACCCCAGTTGCGCAACGACGGGCCGTTGAGCCACGATGCGCCACCTTCGCCAAGGGCACCCAAATAAGCCGGATTGATTAGCATATCGTCAACATCCTTCACATAACCGTCGATTGAGCCGTAAAGCTGACCTTGGAACAGGGTGAAGTCGGTACCCACATTGAACTGCTCGGCCGATTCCCACTTCAAGTCGGGGTTGGCAAGCTGCGTGGCACGGTATCCCGAAGGGAACAAGCCTGAACCTTGCAAATAGAGGTCGTATGCGGTGGAGGTCACGCGGTCAAGCCCGTAGTCAACCACATAGAGGCCAAACTGTGCATTGTTGTCAATGGCTTGGTTACCTGTACGACCCCACGAGAAACGCACTTTCCAGTCGGTGAGCCATTGCTTCTCCAGCAGCTGCGAGATGCGGAAACCGACGGTGGCGGCAGGGAAAGTACCCCAACGGTTGTCCTTGCCGAAACGCGACGACCCGTCGCGGCGCAGCGTGAACGAGGCCAGCACCAAGTCGCGCCAGTTATAATCGATTTTGCCAAAGAACGAAGCCAGTCGGTATCCCACCTTGGCACCCGTGTTGCTCATTGCGCCGGTAGCGGCGTTGGGCCACATGTAGTCGGGAGTTTCGAGCGCATACTCTTCAGAGTATGCCGAAAAATCAATGACCGCCTGTTTATTAAGCTCGGCACCCAGCAGCACGTTGAAGGTGTGCTGATCGGCAATCTTGAAGTTGTAGTTTATGGTGTTCGACCAAGTCCAGTTCACTTCGTTGTTATGAGAGAGGGTAGTTTTTGCTATGTCGTTGCTCACACGGTCGGAGTGATAGGTGTGCGTCATGGCGTTGATGAACGAGCTGTAATAATCGATACCGAAGTTGGAACGGAAAGTGAACCCCTTGAACGGCTTAATGTCAACGTAGGCATTGCCAAACATGCGCCAGTAGTTGAGGCTGTTGTCGCGGTTGTGGTATGCCTCGCGCAATGGATTCTGGCGGTCGCTCATGCTGCCCACCGGGCCCGAGAACGTCACGCCATCCTCCTCATACACCGGCACAATCGGTGCCATTTTCAATGCATTCTCCATCGGAGCCACGTCCACCTGGCTTGAATAAGTCACCGTGAAGTTCTCGCCCACCGAAATCCAGTCGGCAATGTTGTACGACGAGTTCATGCGAGCCGAGATGTTTTGGAAGTCGGTATATTTTATGATACCGTTGCTCTTTTTGTAACCAAGCGAGAACATGGCCGAATGCTTGTCGTTGGCGTGCGAAACCGAGAGGTCGTAGCTTTGCGAAAATCCCGTGCGCGAGATGGCATCAAGCCAGTCGGTGTCGGCATAGCGCATAGTGCGGTTGGCGTTGATATACCCGTCATAACGCCCGCCCACAGTGTAATTCACATATTGGCTCGTGGCCGGGTTCCACACCGTGATTGGAGTGCCGCCGACGGCATTGAGGTCGAGCCCGTAATTGCTGGCGTATGCCACCGGGTCAATTCCGTCGTTGAGCGCGGCCTGCGCCATTGCAGTGGCATAGCCCGAGCTATTGAGCAACTTCATCTTCGACTGGCTGCTATAGAACGATGCCGTCAAGTTGGCGTTGAAATCCACCTTGATTTTGTCACCCTTCTTGCCACGCTTGGTGGTGATGATGATAACGCCGTTTGATGCACGAGAACCGTAAATTGATGCCGATGCAGCATCTTTCAGCACTTGCATGCTCTCGATGTCGTTGGCGTTAAGCGAATTTAGCGCACGGGTCGTAGGCACACCGTCAACGATGTACAACGGGTCTTGCGACGAGTTGAACGAGCCGATACCACGAATACGAACCGTACCTACACCACTTGGCGAGCCGGTTGCTGTGATGGTCATGCCTGGAACCTTGCCTTGCAGTGCCCGCATGGGGTCGGGGTCGGATGTTGTCTTCAAGTCTTCGGTGTTGACCACGGCCACCGAGCCGGTAAGGTCGGCCTTGCGCTGGGTTGTGTAGCCGGTCACCACAATTTCATCGAGCAATTCGTTATTCTCCTCAAGAGCCACTTGCATTTGAGCGGCGGCCTTCAAAGTCACGCTTTTGTAACCTATATAGGAAATGGTGACCGATGCCCCGTCGGGAACACTCAAGTGGAAGTTGCCGTCAATGTCGGTAGCTACCCCGTTGGTGGCTTTGTCGGTCTCCACCACCGATGCCCCTATGATGGGGAGGTTGTCGCTTTTCGACACAACTGTTCCACTCACATTCAAAGTGGACTGCGCCCAAAGGCATCCCGACCAAAGCAGGAACGTGGCGCAAAGCAAAGCAATTTGTTTACTCTTCATCTGAAAAATGAATAAATAGGTTGTTGTTAAGATAATGATTTTATCACAGTGCAGTAACAAAGCAAATGGTAAAAATTTGTTTTGTTGCTGCAAAGATAAATAGCAGCCCGCTAAGGGTGTAACAAATATGTTTCACAGGCTGCCACTTACGTTAAATGTAACATTCGTGGCTGCAAATGAAACATATTTCACACCCGCGGCAACTTGCATATTACAATAAAATTTACGAATATTGCACTTGCCAAACCCCGAAACGATGAGATACCTGCTACTGAGCCTCGCCCTGTGCCTTGCCTTTATATCGGCTGCCCAATCCAGCCACTATTACCTCGACCTGCTCGACCAAGCCATAGCCGACAGGGAAAAATATATGGAAATAAAGGAACGCCGAATCGACAGCTTGAAACTGCAACTTGCCATGCGCCACGATGCCACGGCACAATACCACGCATGCAACAAGCTTGCCTGCGAATACATGAACTATTCGCTCGACTCGGCACTCGCATACGCCAAGCAAGCCGCCCGGCTGGCCAAGGGCAGCTCCCACGCCAACGCCTGCATGAATATTGCCCGGATATACAACCTCACGGGGCTGATGCCCAAGGAAGCCTTCGACATATTGCAAAGCCTCGACCGCGGCACTTTAGAGGGCGAAAGCCTTGCCCGTTACTACATCCTGGCCTTGCAGATATACGACAACCTGGCACACAATGCCTTCGACAAAGAGATAAGCCAGGAATATGAACGCACGGCGCAACTTTACCGCGACTCGGCCCTGATGCTATCGCCTGGGAACGAAATAATACTTGCCAACAAATATATCGAGGAGGGAAATTATGAAATGGCTCGCAGCGTGGTGCACGGCGGACTCAGCGACGACATGACTGGCAACGATGCGGCAGCACGGTTCCACGTGCTGGCTCGCATATACGGGTTGCAAAACAATGTGCCGCAACGCAAGAAGTACCTGGCACTGGCCGCACGGTGCGACATGGTGAACGGAGCCCGCGAATACATGGCCCTGCAGGAACTGGCGCAGATGCTGTATGACGAGGGCGACATCGACCGCGCCTACCGCTATATACACCGCAGCATAGCCGATGCCATTGCCTGCAACGCCCGCTCGCGTATGCTCGAAATGTCGAAGACAATTCCCATAATCGATGCCGACTACGACCGCAAGCAGGCCGAAACCAATTTCTACCTGTACATGGCTTGCGCCTTCGTGGGAGTGCTGTCGGCACTACTGCTTGCCATAGCCATATACGTACACAAGCGCAACCGCAAGTTGCAGGCTGCCAAGTTGCTGCAAGAATGCCTCAACCACCGACTCGAACAGAGCAACGAAATGCAATCGCGCCTTAACGAGCAGCTGCGCAAGCTGAACGAGGACTTGCGGCACGCCAACCTTGAACAGCAGGCTCTTAACAAGCAATTGCAGCAAGCCAACAGCATAAAAGAAGAGTATATAACGCTGTTCATCAACTTGTGTTCGGAATACTTGTCGAAGATGGAGAGCTACCG
>CASEAQ010000068.1 GCA_949285735.1 uncultured Bacteroidales bacterium | reverse complement strand
GAGAAATTCGGCAAACGAGCCGTATATGTCTTCAGTGGGGATTTCGCTTGCGGAATAATCGTATCTTAATATGCCGTTGACTTTCTCCTCGATGGTTTTCCCTCGGGGCAACAGATTGTGTCGCGCTATGGCTGGCTTGCATTGGCAGCTGCCGAGGTCGATGGCGACCAAAGTGGGGAAGTCGGTGAGATTGCCGAATGCGTCGAACTGGTCGAACAGCTCGTCAACGACTTTCATGGGGCCCTTAACTTGCCTGCCGCTCGCGGTTTCGCTTATCGCCCTGATTAGTATTCCGCCGAAGAATGCCGTTCTGGTCAAGTGAGGTTTGCATACATTTTTTTCATTGGCTTTCATCTCGACATGGCTTTCAAACGCAATGTCAACGCCGCTGGCATGGAAAAACCACCTGCCAGCTTCGCAATTGCGAGGATATGTGATAATGTCGCGGTGGCGGTCGTGGTAGAGGTAAAATTCAATCTCTTCGATGGCATATATTTTTCCGCCTTTCCTTATTGCCACGTTGCCGAGCAGCATTGTCGCCAACTCGCCAAATTTGTCTTGAATGGAGCGTTCCCCGTCAATCAACCACTCCTTGCCAAGTTTTCGCTTTAAGTCGTCCAAAATATCCATATCCTTTTGTGCCAGATGAATGAAAATGCAAGGACAAAAATAGCAAAATATGTGGATTGTCGCAGTTTGTGGTAGAACCTCTTCGTACCCAAATCTATGTGTGGCTATTGTAGGCATGCTATTTGTCGCATATCGGTGTAGTATTGGTTATCTGGATGTTAGGGAGGAGGGCTGAATCGTGTCTCTACGGTGCAGGGATGTGTGCTGAGGTGGAAAAAAACAGCCGCGGCAGGTATTGGTCGCGGCTGTTTTTTGTGTGGGGAAAAAGAATTGTGGCTACTTTAGGATTATTTTGATTGTGGTGTTGCCGATGTTGAGCAGGTAGAGTCCGTGGGGCAGTTGTGCCGGAATGTAGCCATTTGTGCAGTCGGCGCTTGTCATCAGTTTGCCCGATGTGGTGTATATGCGGGCAGCGCCGTTGAGGGTGTTGCTCGACAGTTGTATGCCTCCATCGACGATTGCGTAGGTGATAGGCTGGCTGCCGCCGTTGTCGATGTTGTTTATGCCCACGCCAGAGTCTTCAATGAATTCCTTGAATCCGAATGCAGCCCATGCCGTTTCGTATGCTTCCTTACAACCCGAAGGAACGTAAACCGAGATTCTTGAAGGCGAAGCCACGCCGTCGGTGCCGAATGCGTCTTCACTTATGTTGGGAGGTGTTGTTGGTTTCATTCTTAATGTCGTCAATGAAGCGCAGCCTTGCAACGACGAAGTGTTGATGGTAGTAATGCCCGACCCCAACGAAAGCTCGTTGAGACCTGTGCAGGCAAAGAAGCATTGCGCAGGAATTTCGGTAACTCCGTCGGGAATTTCCAATGAATACAATCCCATCAACTGGAAGAATACTATGCCTTCTAGAGTAGTGAGCGTGGATGGCAATTCGAGTTCTGTGATTTGTGCCATTGAGAATGTGTAGGACTTCAGAGTTGTCAACCCCTCGGGCAGTTCTACATTGGTCACGTTGTATCCGAATACGTCGCCGCTTGAGCCGTCGATGGTGGTTACTGCATAGGTTTGATCTTCGTATGTCACGCTTGCCGGCACCATAATAGCGCCGCTGTAGTTGTTGCCAAGCATTGCAACTTCGGTTTCTCCGATGATTTGGAATTTCAGCATACGCCCGGTGCCATCGTCGGTTTCGAAGGTTGTTCCTATTTGCGGCGTTTCGGGTTCTTCTGAACCGTCTTCAATGAATTCCTTGAAGTTGTATGAAGCCCATGCCGTTTCGTATGCCTCTTTGCAACCTGAGGGAACTGTCACTGTGGTAGCGTTGGCGATTTCTTCGTTGTAGTTTTTGCCAAATATTGTTTCGCCAAGCGTCGGTGGGGTGGTTGCACGCATCTTTATTGCCGTCATCGACCAGCTGTCGTCCATTGCAAACGCTCCGATTCGTGTGACATTGGTTCCGAGGGAGATTTCGGTAAGTTGTGTGTTGCCCGTAAAACAGTGGTCGGGAATTTCGGTAACTCCGTCAGGAATGTCGAGCGACGTGATGTTGGTGAGGTAGAAGCAGTTGGATTGTAATGTGGTCAACGTCGATGGCAGTGTCACTTCCTTGAAGGTAGAGGTGCTGAAGGCGTGGCTTTTGAGCGTAGTCAATCCTTCGGGTAGCTCAACTGCAGTAACCCCGTTGATGAACACTGGGGTTCCCTCATCGTCTCCGATGGTGGTGACGTTGTAGGTGGCTTCTCCGTTGACGACTGTTGCCGGTACGGTGATACTTCCGCTGTAGTCGTTTGCGACCAATGCGGCTTCGTTGTTGCCAATGTCTTCAAACTTTAGCCCGTTGCTTTCGAATTCGTCGCCAATGGCGGCATTTGCGGCAAATGGTATGGCAGCCACTGCGCATATAGCGATGGCGGCGCATTTCAACAAGTAGGATTTTTTCATGACTAAAAAAGTTATTATTTAATGATTAGTTTTGTGCATTTGTTGCCTGTTTTAAGTATGTAAATCTGGTTGCTGCGTAGCTCGACGGGGATTGAACAGTCGGCATCGACCGTGCGGTTGAGGATTGTGCGCCCGAGAATGTCATACAGCCCCACGGCGGTGCTGCGGGTGATGCCTGAGAGGTGGATGGCGTTGTCGGCATATCGTGCTTGTATCGACTCGTCGGCATTGACGTTGTCCACGCCAGCGCCCATTTCGACGTATGTGAACTCAAAGTCGGGCCAAGCGTTTTTGTATGCCTCGATGCAGCCAGCCGGAACGTATGCCGTGACATCTGCCAAGTCCCAGAAGCCGATTTGGTCGAAGGGGTCTTGTATGAGCGTTGGCGGAACTTCAGGCATGAAATATATCCGCTTCAAGCTGTTGCAGTTTACGAGGGCATGGCGCTGGATGGTCTTAACGCCAGTACCCACGGTGAGCGATTCGAGGTTGCGGAAGATGTAGAAGTTGTAGGAGATAATGGTCTCCACGCCGTCGGGAACGGTGAACGACTTCAATTCGTTCATCGAGAACATTTGCCCTATGTGTTGCACGGTGCTGGGAATCTTCAGTTCCTTGATGGGTACGGTGTGCAGGGCGGAGTTGGCAATATACAGCAATCCTTCGGGCAGTGAGATGCTGGTGATGCCCTCGCTGTTGATCGACGTGGAGTTGAACGCCGATGAGGCATCGCTCCCCTCGCCATATATCTCTTCGCCACCGCCACACAGGGCTGTGACCTTGTAGGCGGTGTTGTCGATCATCACCGCGGCAGGAACGACGACATCGCCCGTGTAAAGGTGGTCGGGGTTGCTCACTAAGCCGAGTGTGCCGTCGTCGAGCAGACGGAAGCGCAATTCGTTGTCGCCCGACTGGTATTTGAGGTAGGTGTCTTGTGCCTGCGTGGTGGCTGCGCCCAGACAGCACGCGATGGCTAACAGGAATAGTATATTCTTCATATCTGTTTCAGTCTGTTTTATGGTGGTTGTGAATACGTTATTTTATAATCTTCACGGTTTCGGTTGTATCGCCGCCGAAGCGCACGAAGTATATGCCTTTGTCGAGATTCGAGCCTCGCAGGGTGTATGCCGAGTCGCCGTCAACGGCATCGCGGCTGATGACTTGCCCCGACAGAGAAACCACCTCGACACGGGCAATGCCGCCGGGGAGGGAATTGAATACGAAGTCCTCGCCCTGCCGCGACACCTTGATGCCGCTGCTGCCTGAGACTGTGGCGATGCCAGTATTGACATCTTGCGTGAGTGTCAGCGTAAGCGGGTCGTTGCCGTAGGTTTCTATCGTTATGTTGCCGTTGCGCGTTGTCGTTCCGTCGGGCAGCGGGTCAACAGTGATGTCGAGCGTGTGCAGTGTGCCCGAGTTGCTGCTTTCGCCAATCTCAGCCCACTCGGGCAGCTCGGCTATGTTGCAGTCTTCATTGAAGTTGCCGTAGGGGCCATAGTAGTTGACGTCGATGCTCGTGGTACCTCCACCCTTGCCAAAGGCGAGAGTTGTTGAGCCCGATTCGAGCCTCATGAACGGATATACGGCATCGAGACTCATGATGAACGATGTTGCCATTTGTTCGCCAAAGAGGTCGGGCAGGGCATAGAACTCTTCGGGCTGGTTGCGCGGCTTCACATAGGCGTATGCGTGGTTTTCTCCATAGTCGTGGGCGTTGTATTGATAGCTGAATCCTATTGATGGGAATGCGTTGATGTCGTCAAACCCACGGATTGTGATGAGTATCTTGTCGGAGACTACGAGCGGCTCTTCGACATATAGCCCAAGGTCTTCGTCATAGATTTCAATCTTGAATGGAATGTTGTAGTATTTAAATCTGCCGTCATCCTGGATTTCCTCGATTTGCGAACCTCGGCAAGTGGCTGTTGCGAGCGGGTTGGAGGTGTAAACGTTGTCATACTGGTCAACGCGGCATATTGTCATCTGCAATTCGGCATCGTCGGAGCAAGCCACGTTGAGGGCTTTTATCCACACGTTCTTCAGCAAATAGGGGCGCGATGGGGCATCAAACATGTTGGCGATGGCTTTCAGCTTGTAGGCTTGCCAATTGTCGCGACTGCCGTTGCCGAAGAGGAAGCAGCTGTCAGACTCGGTGCTCACCAGCCCTGCGCCGTAGCCTTTGTTGATATCAAACGTGCCGACACCCAATCTCAAATCGTTAAACAATGCCTCGCCGCCGTATTGTATCAGACCCGAAGTGGGTGGGGCGGCTTGGTATGTGTTGGTGAAAATTGGTATTTCGTTGGTTGCCGTCAGTGTGGGAAATTGAGTTTGGCAATAGGGATAGGAGAGAGATGGTTCTTCATCGGTCATTGATATAGTGCTGCCCGAGCCATCGGGGTTGTCGAAGAGCCACTCGTATGTGTGGCATTCATCGTTTGAGGCGTTTTGCCAAGTGCTTTCGGCATACGCCGGAGCCAGTGCGGCAGTGATGGGTGCAGAGTTGACTGCGGGGAATAGCAGTTCTTCGCCATAGCCCCATCGGAAGAATCCGTTGGGAATGATGTAGGCTGCTTCGGGGTTGGGTCCGCGGACGATTATGCGGTCGAGTGCGACCGACTGCGACGATTCGGTTATGCTTACAACTTGGAAGGCGAGCCGAATGCTGTTGCCCGCATATTTGCTTATGTCAACCTGGTAGGAGTGCCACACTGCCATGTTATACACGCCGTTGCCTGTGTATAGCTCTTGGGTTGTCATGTTTTTCACCACGTCGATAATGTCCCACACCTCTTCCCATGTTTTGCCGTCGTCGAGCGATACGTTCAGCTTGAGTGTCGAGAGGGGATTGCGGTCGGCGGCATTGTCGAGCATGAAGATGGGGCAATACCAGTAGTTGAAGAATACTCGTGAATATTGGTCGGGTGTGAACGGTTCGGAGACAAGCCATTCGTCGTGGCGTGAATCGAAGCCGGCTTCCATTTCCTGGTTGACCCACATCACATATTGCCCGTCGGGTACGCCGCAGATGCTGCCTTGCGAGAGTCGCCAAATCTTTGTGGTCGAACCATCTTCGGGGCGGAATGTGTTGCCGACAAGCGAGAATTGATACCAGCCGTCGGGATACCACGTTTGGTCGTATTCGGGAGCATCTTCAAAACTTTCAAACAGGATGTTGTTTGGATCGTCTTCGGTGCCAGTCGCTTTCGGGAGTGAGCGGCTCTTTACCAGTTGTTTCCACGTGAGCTTAGGCGCGTCAGGGTTGCGCAAATATTTGATGCGCATTCCGTCTTCTTCCACAAATTCTATTATTTTCCCGTCGGTGGTCATGGACGATGCCACGGAGTTGAGTTCCACGTTGTCGGCCATTCGGTCGAGCAGTTTTTTGTCGAGCCGTTTGGCAAGGTCATAACCTTCGTTGACACTTTGCAGCGCAGCTGCATCGGAGACTTGTATCGCTCCATACCCCTGCGTGGGCAATGCCAACAGTAGAAATAGAGAAACTACTATCCCACAGTTGAATTTGTAAAGAGCTTTCATAAGTAATAAAAATAAATTAGTTTTTTTATGTTAATGGTATATAAAGCGTGCGTTTTTAGGCAAATGGTAAAATAACAAACGCTCTCTTGTCAGGAGACGGATTGCTATACGCAAATATATGTAATTAATATTGAAATAGAGAATATTGTGCAAAATAAATTTGTCGAAAAATAAAGTTTTTTTAATAGATAAAATCAGAAAACAATCGATAGACAGCAATTATTCAACTATAAATCAATTAAATGCGTATGGCAATCCGTCTTCTGGCAGGAGACGGATTGTGTTGTTTTTGTATAATGTGCTTTGGTTGAGGAGTTCCGTTGGACGGCTCTGTCGCCCTGTTTGAGTTTGCTATGGTATGGGCTATGGATTGGCGCGGTACTGGTAATTGTTTGTTGTCGTAGAGACGCGATTTATCGCACTGGTGTCTAATAAAGTGTTAAAGTTTATTTTAACACTTGTTTTTTTCGCTTTAATACGGCTCCGCAACTGGCAAAAT
>CASEAQ010000067.1 GCA_949285735.1 uncultured Bacteroidales bacterium | reverse complement strand
AAGAACGAGTATTTCCCGATACCTTACAACCAGATGTTCTACAGGCCCGGCCTTTATACTCAAAACAGGAATTACGAATAAAATAAACCTAAATTGCTAATTAACATATACCGTTATTATTATGAAGACATTTGCAAAAAATATTTCCCGTGTGGTGGGTGCCGCAGCCATGATGGGGCTACAGCGTGCGCCACTTGGCAAGCGAGCAGAATATAATCTCTGTGAAAGACGCATCTAAATTCCTGTTGCTGCCTGTGCAGGATAACGCGCCCGAAGCACGCGTTATCACTGTCACGGCCGACAATATGCCGGTGGGCGTGGCCGCCAATGTGCGACTTGCCCGCGAGCGGGTCGATTACTATGTGCCATACGACATTTCGGCCTACGAGGGGAGCAATGTGACGGTGCAGGTGCTCGGCCTGCCTGCCGGCGCCCGTTGCTGGAAGGAGCTGAAACTCTCCGACACGTTCGACACCGCCGACCGTGAGAAGAAATTCCGCCCGGTTTACCACCACACACCGCTCTATGGGTGGATGAACGACCCCAACGGGATGTTCTACAAGGATGGGACATACCACCTTTATTTCCAGCATAATCCATATGGTTCCACATGGGGCAACATGACGTGGGGGCATTCTACCAGCACCGACCTCGTGCACTGGCATGGCGAGGATATTGCGATAGAGCCCGATGCCTATGGCTCGATATTCAGCGGCTCGGTCGTGGTTGACCATTACAACACTGCCGGTTTCGGCGAGGGGACGATTGTCGCGTTCTACACGTCGGCCAAGTCGTCGCCCTGGGGCGACAGCCAGTCGCAGAGCATGGCATACAGCACCGACGGCGGCAAGACGTTCACGAAATACGGGGGCAACCCAGTGCTTACTTCCGACAAGCGCGACTTCCGCGACCCGAAGGTATTCTGGTATGCGCCCGGCAAGCACTGGGTGATGATACTTGCTGCCGGGCAGGAGATGGAAATATACTCGTCTCGCGACTTGAAGGCATGGAAAAAGGAGAGCAGTTTTGGCGCAAAGCAGGGTGCGCACGGCGGCGTGTGGGAATGCCCCGACTTGATAGAATTGCCGGTGGAAGGAACCGACGAGACCCGTTGGGTGCTGATATGCAACATCAATCCCGGCGGCCCCTTTGGCGGCAACGCTGCACAGTATTTTGTGGGAACATTCGACGGCAAGAAGTTTGTGAACGAGTCGCCTACCGAGACCAAGTGGATGGACTGGGGCAAAGACCATTATGCCACTGTCACTTTCAACAACGCCCCCGATGGTAGAGTGATTGCCCTTGGCTGGATGAGCAACTGGCAATACCAGACCGTGCTGCCCACGATGCAATATCGCGGTGCCAACACCATAGCCCGTGACTTGTCGCTCTACCGCAATGCCGACGGCGAGTTGGTGATGCGTTGCGCTCCGTCGCCCGAGATTGAGGCAGCACGTGTGGAGACACATGAAATACCGTCGTTCAGGGTAAAAGACAGCTATGAGGTGCCGTCGCTGCTCGATGACAACGATGGAGCATACGAAATTGAGATGCAATTGAAAAATTCGGGTTCGTCGCGAATCATACTCACGCTATCCAATGACAAGGGGGAGAAGGTGCACATGCACTACGACATTGCCCGCAAGCAATTTGTGATGGAGCGCAGCGAGAGCGGACGAACCGACTTCAGCCGAGACTTCCCGGCCCTGACCGTGGCTCCGGTTGATGACACCGATACCATCAACTTGCGGCTTTTCGTTGACCGTTCAAGTATCGAGGCTTTCGGCGACGGTGGCAAGTTTGTGATGACTAACCGCGTGTTCCCGTCGGCTCCATACAACCGCCTTACTTTTGAAACATGGCGCGGAAACTTCAAAGTGAAATCGTTGAAAGTGTATAAACTCAAATAACGCATACTATTGTCATGGCATCAAAATATGTAAAACTCCTGCCCGTAATGCTCTGTTTCTTTGCAATGGGGTTTGTTGACTTGGTGGGAATAGCTTCAAATTATGTGAAGGCCGACTTGAGCCTTAGCGACGCCGAGGCCAATATTTTCCCGTCGCTTGTGTTCTTCTGGTTCCTTATATTCAGTGTACCCACGGGTATGCTCATGAACCGCATAGGCCGCAAACGCACGGTACTCGCAAGCTTGGTGGTGACGGCACTGTCGCTGCTGATGCCCATCTTTGGCGACAGCTATGGAATGATGCTTTGCTCGTTCTCGTTGCTTGGTATAGGCAACGCACTGATGCAAACGTCGCTCAACCCGTTGATGAGCAGCATCGTCAGTGGCAACAAGTTGGCAAGTTCGCTCACATTCGGGCAGTTTGTGAAAGCGATAGCCTCGTTCCTTGCTCCATATATAGCCATGTGGGGTGCCACGCAGTCCATACCCACCTTCGGGCTTGAATGGCGCGTATTGTTCCCCATCTATATGGTGATTGCCGTCATAGCTATCCTGTGGCTTGGAGCCACTCCCATCGAGGAGGAGCAGCCCGACAAGGCTTCGAGTTTCGGCAACTGTTTCCGTATGCTTGGCCGCCCGTTTATCCTGCTCTGTTTCCTTGGCATAATGTGCCATGTGGGCATAGACGTGGGCACCAACACCACTGCGCCAAAGTTGCTCATGGAGCGGCTTGGCATGACGCTCGACGAGGCATCGTGGGCTACCAGCTTGTATTTCATATTCCGCACCGTCGGTTGCCTTTCGGGTACGTTTATCCTTAGCCGGTTCAGCTCGCGCGGTTTCCTGGGTCTGAGTGTCGGTATGATGCTCGTGGCCATGGTGGGATTGTTTGTTTCCGACGTTCCGTTTGTTATTTACGCCTGCATTGCGCTCATAGGTTTTGGCAACTCCAATGTGTTCTCGATAGTATTCGCGCAAGCGTTGCTTGCCGAGCCGGAGAAGAAAAATGAGGTGTCGGGCTTGATGATAATGGGCTTGTTTGGCGGCACGGTGTTCCCGTTGCTGATGGGCTTTGCAAGCGATGCCATGGGGCAGAGCGGTGCCGTGGGAGTGATGACTGTGGGCGTTATCTACCTTGTATATTATACTTTGAGACTTAAAGCAGCAAAACAAAATTCTTAACATAAACCGATTATGAACAACAATAATATAGTAGTGGGAATGGGCGAGGCACTGTGGGATGTGCTGCCCGAAGGAAAGAAATTAGGTGGAGCACCGGCCAATTTTGCTTACCATGTGTCGCAATTCGGCCTTAGCAGTTGTGTGGTCAGCGCCGTGGGCGATGACAAATTGGGTGCTGAAATATTGGAGAGTTTTAAGACAAAAGAGCTGAGCGCGATGGTCGAGACCGTGCCTTACCCCACGGGAACGGTGCAGGTGACGCTCGACGATGCCGGAGTGCCATGCTACGACATCAAGGAGGGCGTGGCCTGGGATAATATACCTTACACCATGTCGCTCGACGAGCTGGCACGCCGCACCCGTGCCGTGTGCTTTGGCTCGCTTGCGCAGCGCAGCGTGGTGTCGCGCGAGACCATCAACCGCTTTCTCGATGTGATGCCCTGCGGCGAAGGCCAATTGAAGATATTCGACATAAACTTGCGTCAGAACTTCTACACCAAGGAGGTGCTGTGCCAGTCGATGCGCAAGTGCAACATATTGAAGATTAACGACGAGGAGCTTGTGACTATAAGCCGCCTGTTTGGCTATCCCGGCATCGACTTGCAAGACAAGTGCTGGATATTGCTCGGGAAATATGACTTGAAGATGCTTATCCTCACGTGTGGCGTGAATGGCAGCTACGTGTTCACGCCGGGCAGGGTGTCGTTCCAGGAAACTCCGCGCGTGAAGGTGGCCGACACCGTGGGAGCTGGCGACTCGTTCACGGCTGCATTCGTGTCGGGTTTGTTAAAGGGGATGCCGGTGGAAGATGCGCACAAGTTGGCCGTGTGCACGTCGGCCTACGTGTGCACCCAAAACGGTGCCATGCCGGTGCTGCCTGCCGAACTTACTGGAATAAGGTGATATATTATTGATAGGTTAGGTTTGTTTTCTTAGGTTTTGTCGCCAGTCGCGGGCATTTGCCTTGCGGCTGGCGTTTTTTTGTAGGTAGTGTTGTAGCTTGGAAATTAGATGTGTGTACATTTGGATAATGTGAATATCCGCAAAAATATTTGGATAATATTGTTTGCGCCTCGGCAATGCGAAAAAATCTGCAAGCTGTTTTTTTGCATTGCGCTCGACTTTGAGTATATTTGCCGTTTGGAATATGGAGAATACCACCATGAAACAGGTTTGCCTTTTGATTGCCATGTCCGTTTTGCTGTTGGCGTTTTGCTCGTGTGGCGAGCGGTCGCCGCAGTATCTCATAGGCGTGTCGCAATGCAGCGACGATGACTGGCGTACACAATTGAACAATGAAATAAGGCGCGAGGCGCAGTTCTATCGGAATGTGACGGTGGAGATACGCGCCGCCAACGACGACAGTCGCCGGCAGATGCGCGACATCGAGGAATTGGTGTCGATGGGTGTGGACTTGCTCATAGTGTCGCCCAATGTGGTTGACGATGTGAGCCACACAATCGAAAAGGCTTACAATGCCGGCATCCCGGTGGTGCTGGTTGACAGGCACACCCGTTCGGAAAAATGCACGGCATACGTGGGTGCCGACAATTATGACATAGGCTGCCGTGCCGGGGAATATATAGCCAACCGCCTGCAAGGGCATGGACGGGTGGTGGAAATATCGGGACTGGAGGCATCCACGCCAGCCATCGACCGCCACCACGGCTTTAAGGATGCCATAGCCGATTGCCCGGGCATAGAGGTGAGTTGTACGGTGGATGCCGGATGGAACGGGCCGCAGGCCGAGGCGGTTTTTGACTCAATTCTTGCCCGAGGCGGCGAAAAAATCGACCTGGTATTCGCCCACAACGACCGCATGGCCGCCGGTGCCTACCGCGCTGCCGTGAGGCACGGGCGTGAGCATGATATGCTTTTTGTGGGCGTCGATGCCTTGCCGGGCGAAGGGCGTGGCGTTGACATGGTGGCCAAGGGGGAGCTTGATGCCACATTCATATATCCCACCGGGGGCGACAAGGTGGTGCAGGTGGCCATGGCTATACTGCAAGGACAGCCCTACGAGCAAAGGAGCATGCTTTCCACCGCACTTGTCAACAAGGCCAATGCCCGCATCATGAAGATGCAGACGGCGCAAATTGCCACCCTCGACGGCAAAATAGAGACGCTCAATGGCAGGCTTGACACATTCCTGTCGCAATATTCCATGCAGCGCATAGTGCTGGTAGCCTGTGCCGTTATTTTGGTGCTGACCATGGTATTGCTCTTCTTTGCAGTGAGGGCATACTGGACCAAGAAACGGCTTAACGATGAATTGAGCAGCCAAAAGCAGAAACTTGAGAAGCAGAAGTCGCAACTTGAACAGCAGCGCGACCAGCTGGTGGAACTGTCGAAACGGCTTGAAAGTGCCACGCACTCGAAGTTAAAGTTTTTCACCAGTATTTCCCACGATTTGCGCACCCCACTCACGTTGATAGCCGACCCCGTGGAGCAATTGAGCCGCAGCGAGGCATTGGGCAAGGAGGAGCGTTATTTGCTCGACATGGTGCGCAAGAATGTGAGCATACTGCTGCGGCTTGTCAACCAGTTGCTCGACTTCCGCAAATACGAGGAGGGAAAACTTGAATTGAGGCTGAGCAGGTTTGATATATGCGCACGGGTGAAAGATTGGGCCGAGGCGTTCCGTGCGTTGTCATACCAAAAGCACATACGTTTCACCGTCGATGTGCCAGGCAATGACTGCGAGGTGACAGCCGATGCCGAGAAGGTGGAGCGCATTGCATACAACCTGTTGTCGAATGCCTTCAAGTTCACGCCAGAGGGTGGGCATATCACAATATCGTTGCGCTGCGACGGCACACGTGCGTACTTGCAAGTGAGTGACACGGGAACGGGAATGGCGGCAAAGCACCTTGAACATATTTTCGATGACTTTTACCAAGGCGACTATGTTGCTGGTTCGGGCATAGGGCTTGCCTTGGTGAAGGCGTTTGCCGAGATGCACGGCGGCTCGGTGTCGGTGAAAAGCGAAGAAGGGAAGGGTAGCACATTCAGCGTGGAAATTCCCATTGAGCAGAAAGGGTGTGATGCCTGCATCGGGAACGATGAGGTCGGCGGAGGCAAGATGGACAGCCTGAGGAAAGGGGCGGTGCTTGCCGCCGCGCAAGATGGTGGCGCAACGCCTGTGCAGGTGGAGGACGGTGAGCGGGAATGTGTGCTGGTGATTGACGACAACAAGGATATTCGCAGCTACGTGGGCAACGTGCTTGGAAAAGAATACAACGTGATAGAGGCCGAAAACGGTGCCGAAGGCTTGCAGGCCGCCATGAAGTATGTGCCCGATGCCATAGTGTGCGACGTGATGATGCCGGTAATGGACGGGCTGGAATGCTGCCGCCGGCTGAAACGGGAGTTGCAGACGTCGCACATCCCGGTGATACTGCTCACTGCATACGGCATGGACGAACACAAGATACAGGGGTATGACTGCGGGGCCGATTCTTACTTGACCAAGCCGTTCAATGCCCAGGTACTGCTGGCCCGTGTGCACAATTTGCTCGAAAACCGCCATCGCCTGCAAGCCGCCTTCGGCAATAATCCCGTTGCCGCCCAGCCTACGGCTGCCGTGGGCGACATCGACAAGGGATTCCTCGACAGGCTATACCGGCAAATCGACGAGCATTTGCACGAGGCCGATTACAGCGTGGAGGCGATGGGCGGACAAGTGGGGCTAAGCCGAGTGCAGCTCTACCGCAAGACCAAGGCCCTTACAGGCCATTCGCCCAATGAATTGCTGCGCATGGCGCGGTTGAAGCGTGCCGCATCGCTGCTGGCCTCGACCGACAAGACTGTTGCCGAGGTGTGCTATGCCGTGGGGTTTTCGTCGCCGTCATACTTCGCCAAGTGCTACAAGGAGTATTAATATTAAAATGCGGCTCATGGTTTGGATATAAGCAGGGCAATTAGTAAATTTATATCATTAATCCAATCATTGCCCCTCGGCATTAATGTGTGGGGTGGTGGGGTGAATTTTTTCGTGTAACTAAAAATAAATTATTATGAAACCTTTACACATTGTTTTGGCTGTAATCGGCGGGGCTATCGCCGGTGCTGCCGTGGGGTTGCTTTTCGCTCCCGAAAGCGGAACAGACACTCGTAAGAAAATTGCCGACTATCTGAAGGAAAAAGGCATTAAATTGAAAAAGAACCAAATCGACGAATTGGCAGCTGAAATCGAGGCAGCAGAGTGATGTAAGCGTTGTCGATTTTCTCAGTGAAATCAGGTTTGTTTTAAACAAAACGGAGGTTGATATGAAGAATATTGGAATTTTATATGCTTTCCTTGGTGGAGCAGTGGTGGGCTGTGCAGCTGCATTGCTGTTTGCGCCGGAAAAAGGTGTTGAGCTTCGCGCACGCATCAAGAACAAGTTGAAAGAACATGGCTTGGATTTCAGTGACGACGAAGTGGAAGAGCTTGTAGAGCAAATTGCCAGCGAAGTTGAATAATGCTGGTGAATAAAGTTTTGTGTGACTTATGACATATTATGGCGGCATGAAGGGGCTAAGGTCTTGTCGGGCTGCCATAATATGTTTTTTTGGTAATCGGCGA
The DNA here is from genome assembly GCA_949285735.1 of uncultured Bacteroidales bacterium. Taxonomy (GTDB): domain Bacteria; phylum Bacteroidota; class Bacteroidia; order Bacteroidales; family Muribaculaceae; genus Avimuribaculum. The sequence continues at coordinate 1,572 of CASEAQ010000067.1, read as the reverse complement.
CGTATGCCGGTTGCCAATGGTTTTATATTTATGGTTCCATTTGGTTGATTGAATTATGTCGGAGAATCAGTATGTCAGATTGTGGGAGGAATTGAAGAAATACTTCCGTTTGCAAATAGATTACACGCGTCTCACGGCAGTTGAGAAGATTTCGTTGTTGCTTTCTGCCATAGCAGTGGTGCTGGTGGGAGGATTGCTGTGTGCGTGTGCGTTGTTTTATTTGTCGTTGGCTTTGGCGAGCGTGCTGAGCGACAAGCTGGGAGTGGAATGGGCTGCCAACTTGATAGTGGGCGGTGTCTTCTTGGTGCTGCTGTTGCTGGCATACGCTTTCAGAAGGCAGCTTATAATTGACCCCGTTACGAGGTTTGTGACCCGATTGTTTCTCGATAAGAAATGACGTGAGTGAGATATGGCAACGAGTAATAATACCGAAAACAAACTTATAACTACCCAAGGAGAGGCTTGGAAGGGTTATACAATTGATGAATTGAAATATCACCGCGCTGTGTCGCTCGTGAAATTGGAGATGCAGAAGGCAAGGCTTGCAGAGTCGTTCACGGCAGTGACAGGAACGCTGGCAGAAACGCGGTCGAGGATATTCGGCTCATCGGGGAAACGATTTGACGGCAAACTGAAATTTGTGAATTACTTGATTCTCGGGTACAAGTCGATGAAGACGGCAGTCAACTTGTGGAATTCTTTTAAGCGGAAAAGACGATGAACGATTATAAGAAAGTGGCATTTCACTTGTCGCCATACGACGAGATGCAAACCGATATGTTGGTGGCAGTGCTTGCCGACTATGGCTATGAATGTTTTGAACCTACTGACGATGGTACCAACGCCTATATCGTGGTGCAGGACTATGACGACAATGCCGTGGCAGCAGCTGTGAATGAGGCTGCGCTGGAGGCGGCTGTGGAATGGGAGGTGCAGGAGATAAAGGGCGTGAACTGGAACGAAGAGTGGGAAAAGAATTATTTCCAACCCATGACAATTGCCGACAGGTGTGTGATTCACAGCACGTTCCACACCGACTATCCTCGACTTGAATATGAGATTATAATCGACCCGAAGATGGCTTTCGGCACAGGGCACCACGAGACTACGAGCCTGATGGTGGAGCAGATATTGAGGGAAGATGTTGCCGGCAAGTGTGTGATTGACATGGGAACCGGCACGGGGATTCTTGCAATACTTGCATCGATGTGCGGTGCCGGCGAGGTTGTGGGCATAGAAATTGATGAAGATGCCTACTTGAATGCCGTGGAGAATGCAAAGCTCAATGGAGTGGAGAATGTGCAGTTGCTGCACGGCGATGCTTCGGCACTTGCCACAGTTGACAAGGATGCCGACTTGCTGCTTGCCAACATCAACCGCAACATAATCACTACCGACATTGGGCGTTATGCCGCTGCTTTGAAGGATGGCGGCACAATGTTGCTGAGCGGATTCTATGTGGAGGATATTCCTGTCGTGATGGAAGCTGCCAAGGCGGCTGGGATGGTGCAGGTGACCTACAACGAGAAGAATCGCTGGGTGATGCTCAAGTTGGAGAAGAGATAGTTTTAT
>CASEAQ010000066.1 GCA_949285735.1 uncultured Bacteroidales bacterium | reverse complement strand
GCGCTTGATGTAGAGCAGCACTTTCATTTCTGTCTTCATTGCCATAACTTTTTTGGTTGCAATATTAGTGATACATTGCCGACCGACAGAATTGGAAACGGGGCAGAACGGCGCAAACGGAACGGACGCTGCTAAATCTGCGGATTTGAAGCCCTTGCCGCACGTATAATGCTTGTTTACAAGCATTAGGAACGCTGTTTTTCAGGCTTCAGACTGGTAGCGTAACAGGTAATGACTTGGTAGCGGAAACCTTGCATTATCCTGCCTTTCCATGCTGTTTGGCTGTAATGGCAAACGACTGCAAAGCAGCTGCTTTACAACGAGTTGCGTTTAATTTTATTTATTCCTATCTCCTTTGCTTTGATGCTTCTTTCTTGCTTCACAGGATTACCTTTTACAACGGCAAAATTAACCTTTAGGACAATAAAAAATGTACAAACGGTCAATTAATTTCCTATTTTCATCTTATTGTCCATTTTATTTGATTTATAGAGTGTAGTAATACGACCTTTTTATGAGAAATTTGTAACTACGAAACATCAAAAAAACAACAATATATGAAAAAATCATTTTTTATCATCCCATTGTGCTTGCTACCGCTTGCCTATGCCTGTCATAGCGAGCAAGCGCAAAGCCACTTGCACAGCGTGATGGTGGTCAAGCCGCAACCCATAGGCACGGAAATATCCAAGAATTTCTCGGGTCGCGTGGAAGAAGCCCGGGAAATCAACCTCGGGTTCAAGACCGCCGGGCAAATCGAAGAAATCTTTGTCAAAGAGGGCGACTACGTGGAAAAAGGCAAACTGATTGCACGGCTTGATGACAAAGACTACCGCCTTGCCGTAGAAGCCCTTGACGTACAATATCGCCAGCTCACCAACGAAATAAATCGCATGAAACAACTGATGGAAGCAAAGAGTGTCTCGGAGAATGACTACGAAAAAGCCGTGGCTGGCTGGAAGCAGCTGGGTGTGCAACTGCAAACCAACCAAAACCAACTCGAATATACCCGCCTCGAAGCCCCTACGAACGGATATGTACAAAGTGTAAATTTCGAGCCGGCTGAGATGGTCAATGCAGGTACGTCTGTAATCACCCTGCTCGACACGCATCACATGGAAGTGGTGGTGGACATTCCCACCGAAGTGTACCTGCAACGCAATAAAATCACCTCTATAAGATGCAAATCGTCCGCGACAGGCACCGATGTGGGAATGCGATTGTTAAGTATTACGCCAAAGGCCGACGGAAACCAGCTATACCGTATGCGCCTTACCTTCGCAGGGAACTCCACTCCACAGGGTCTGACGGCAGGAATGAATATAGAGACATCTCTCACCATATCTACTGCCGAAGCATCACAAGCCGCAGCAGGGAGCTTCACACTGCCGTTGAGCACCGTGTTTAACGACAATGGCAACGACTACGTGTGGGTAATCTCCCCCGACACTGTCGCACACAAGACCGCCGTAACACTCAATAGTATCGACGACAACGGCAATGCCATCATCGTCAACGGCATCAATGGCAACGAGATGGTGGTGAAAGCTGGCGTTAACTACATACAAGACAATGAGAAAGTAGCCATATTGGCGGCTCCAGCCGAAACCAACGTTGGCGACATACTATAGGCATACTCTGTAAACTGTATTTTTGAGTAGATTTATAATGAAAATCACCAAGTTTTTCATAGACCGCCCCACCTTGTTCTGGTCGTTCATGGTGGGTATAATCATTGCCGGAGTGTTGGCATTCATCCGTATGCCCAAACTTGAAGACCCGGCTATCGCGGTAAAACAGGCCATGGTGGTAGCGGTTTACCCCGGAGCATCGGCTCATGAGGTGGAACTCGAAGTTGCCCAGTTGCTCGAAGACGAGTTGCGCAACCTGCCCGATGTAAAGAAGATAAAGAGCGAATGCCAGCCGGGCATGGCCACAATCACCGTGGAGTTTAAAATGACCGTACTAATGACTCAGCTCGAACAGCACTTCGACCTGCTGAGGCGCAAAGTGAGCGATGCTGCATCACGACTTCCGCAAGGGTGCTACACCCCTATGGTAATCGACGACATGATGGACGTGTATGGCATTTTCTATTCATTCACAGGCGACGGATATGAATATCCCGAACTGTATAAATATGCCAAGAAACTGCGACGCGAATTGATGGGCGTCTCGGGTGTCAAGCGGGTTAATATAGTGGGCAACCGCGATGAAGTCATCAATATAATACTGTCGAAAGAAAAGCTGTCGCGCAACGGTATAATACCGACACAAATAATGGTGTCGCTGCAAAATGCCGACAAGAAAGTAGATGCCGGAGAATATGCCAACGGCAGCGACCGGCTTCAACTGCGTGTAGCCGACTGCATGGAAGACGAGGACGACATCGCCAATATGCTCATCAGCACATTCGACGGCAAGCAAATGCGCCTCGGCGACATCGCCACCATCGAGCGAGCCTACTCCGAGCCGCAACGCAACGGATTCTTCGTCAACGGCAAACCTGCACTTGCCATCTGCATTGCCATGGAAGAAGATGCCATAGTTCCCGATGTGGGCAAGGCCGTAGATGCCAAGTTAGAACAAGTGATGGCCACCTATCCAGCTGGTATGGCTACCGACAAGATATTTTTCCAACCCGACAAGGTTGACGAAGCCATCAATTCATTCATGGTAAACCTGCTTGAGTCGGTGGTGATAGTAATTCTCGTCTTGATTTTCACCATGGGGCTGCGGAGCGGTTTCATCATAGGTTTCGGACTTATACTCACCATTGCCATCTCATTCCCCATACTGCTATGTTTCGGCACAACGCTACAACGCATCTCGCTCGGAGCTTTCATCGTGGCAATGGGTATGCTCGTCGATAACGCCATAGTAATAATGGATGGCATACTCATCGACAAGAAACGCGGGCTGCCACCCAACACATACCTCTATCGCATTGGGCGCAACACAGCCATGCCGCTACTTGGTGCCACTGTAATTGCCGCCTCCACGTTTATAGGTGTTTACCTGTCGCCCGACTCGGCAGGGGAATATGCCCACGACCTGTTTCTCGTGCTGTGTGTCAGCTTGCTGGCAAGCTGGATACTCGCCCTCGTGCAAGTGCCTTATTGCGCCAACGTGTGGCTACCACGTAAAGATAAGCCGTCAAAACAAGGTGAGAGGGTACTTAATTCGCCCATACACAATTTCATACGCCGCAGCATTGGCTTGCTCATCGAGCACAAGCGACTCACCATTACTACGGCAGTCGTCGTGCTGATTGTGTGCATATTGGGAATGACACATGTGCGCAACCTTTTCTTCCCCGACTTCGATTATAAGCAATTCATAGTGGAATATTACTTACCGCCGCAATCGAGTCCCGACCGCGTAAAACACGACTTGATTGAAATGAGTGAACTACTGCTCCAGAACCCGAAGGTGGAACGAGTAGCTGCAAGCATGGGTACGGCACCTGCCCGCTATTGCCTTGTGCGCCCCATTACATCTGGTGGCGACTGCTATGGCGAATTGATGGTGGATTGTAAAGATTACGCCACTATTGTCGAACAAATTCCCATAATACGCAACCAGCTAAGGAAACTATATCCCGATGCCTACATACGCATCCGTAAATACAACTTCTCGATTGCCACCTCTCACACTGTGGAAGTGGAATTTACAGGTCCCGACCCGGCAGTACTCAAAGACCTTAGCCGCCATGCCGAAGAGATAATGCGCCGCAGCAAGTATGTCGATTCATATTCGGTGCAAAACAACTGGAAACCACGGGGGAAGTCTCTTGTAGCCGAATATTCGAGAGAAGACGCCTTGCGCTCGGGCATCGAACGCAGCGATGTGGCAAATGCCTTGCTTGCTGCCACCGACGGAATGACCGTGGGCGTGATAAACGACCAAGAACGCATGGTAATGGTCAACTTGATGGTGCGCAACGCCGACGGCTCACGTATCCAGAAACTTGACGACATACCTGTGTGGAGTACCATGAACTTGCATCTCGACGAGAACGACGTGCAAGGGTTGATAGCTACTGGAGGCAGAGGAGCTGCCAGCAAACTGCAGGACAATCTGTTTCGTTGTGTTCCTCTTAGCAATGTCACTGACGGCATTTCGCTTGGCTGGGAAGAGGAACTCATTCAACGTGTCAACGGCATTCGCGCCATTGAAGCTGAGTGTGACCCCAATCCCGAATTGCAAGAGGCAACCCCGGCAAAAGTGCTTGAAAGCATTCGCGACGAAATCAACGCTATTCCATTGCCCGACGGCTACAGTTGCCGCTGGGCAGGAGAAATCGAATTGCAATCAGAGTCCACTGCCAACGTGTTTAAATACTTGCCACTCACGTTCTTTGCCATACTGGGCATTCTGTTGCTGTTATTCAACAGTTGGCGCAAGGTGTTGCTCATCATCATTTGCTTCCCATTCGTTTTCTGTGGCATCACTCCCGCACTGCTTGCTACCGACACCCCATTTACATTCATGGCAATAATAGGAATGATGGGACTAATCGGCATGATGGTGAAAAACGCCATAGTGCTCGTAGATGAAATCAACCGCTTGCAGGTCGAGGAACACGTACACCCATATAATGCCGTTGTCGAGGCGACGGTGTCGCGCGTCCGCCCCGTGATAATGGCTTCGCTCACCACCATTGTGGGCATGGCACCGCTCGTGGGCGATCCCATGTATGGCTCAATGGCAGTGACCATCATGGGCGGTCTCACCATTGGCACCATTATCACACTCATCTTGCTGCCGCTATTCTATACAACCCTTTTCTCGATACACAAACCTAAAGACCAACAAAAATGAACCATCACATAATCGCCGCAATCGCATGTATTACCGCTTTCACATTGCAAGCGGCAGGCGTGGAAATGTCGCAAGCCGACTGCCGGCAGCTTGCCCTCGCCAACAGCGAGCAAGTGAAAAGTGCCGACAACGAGTTGCGAAAAGCACAATTGGAAAAAGAGATTGCATTTACATCATATTTGCCAAAAGTTGATGCCTCGGCAACAGCGGTGTACCTTGCCCCCGACCTCGACATGATGGGCATGGAATTGCAAATGCGCGGGATGTACATGGCTGGAATGACTCTAACACAGCCACTCTACACTGGCGGGAAAATACGCACCGCCAACAGGCTTGCCAAAATCGGCATCCAGTCGGCCAAACAGCAAAAACGCAAAACACGCATGGATGTCGTAGCCGAAGCCGACAATGCCTACTGGTCATACTTAGCCGTGTTGTCGAAGGTGAAAATGCTCGAAACCTATAGCGCACAGATGGATACACTGCTGCGCCAAGTGGAAACGGCAGTAAAAGCCGGAATGGGCATCGAAAACGACATGTTGCGCATAAACACCAAGCATAGCGAAATCAACTACCAGCTTCAAAAAGCTCGCAACGGTGCCGACATGTGCCGCTTGGCATTATGCAACGCTACCGGGCTGCCATTCGACACCGACATCACACCCACCGACACGCTGCCTGTCGCCGACTTGCCACTAATGATGGATGCCGACATTTCGGCACGGCCCGAACTGGCTCTGCTGCAAACACAAATAGAAGCAACCGAGCAACAAATAAAAATGGTCAGGGCCGACATGCTGCCGCAAATTGCCCTAAGTGCCGGATATACCTATTATGGCAATGTGAAGGTTGTCGGCTCGACAACCGACAACTATGGCAACTCAATTCCATTCACACAAGAATACCGCGATGGACTGGGATTGATAATGGCATCGGTGAGCATACCCATCCTGCACTGGGGCGAAAACACCAAAAAAGTGAGAAAGGCAAAAATCGACCTGCACAACGCCCAGCTCGACTTGCAACGCAATTCAAGGTTGTTGGACATAGAAGTGCGGCGAGCCATACAGAATGTCACCGACGGTTACAACCTGATACAAACTGCCAAGGCTGGCTGTCGCCAAGCCGACGAAAACTTGCGCACAATGAAAGCCCGGTACTATGCTGCAATGTGCACGTTAACCGATTTGCTCGATGCGCAATCGCAATGGCAACAGGCTCAAAGCAATTACATAGAGGCTGTCACGCAATACAAAATATACAACACTGAATACTTGCGAGCAACTGGCCGCTTAGAGTGACGGACAATACTATTTGATACCATTTTTCGGCTGTCGAGTGACAAAAAGCTACTCGGCAGCCATTTTTTAACACTAACCGTGCGTTACCGTAGTCATTTAGACCAACATTATATCCTTTCAGGTATCTGTCGGAAAAGCATTAATTTTTACTTTTGCACTGAGGAAAAACCAACTCTGTTTAGCCATAAGTATGGATGCCAACCGATACCAAAATATAAGGTTCAATGACTTCAACGATTACATTTCGGCTTGCTACTCCGATGGAGATTTGTCGGTGTTCTTTGATGTTGGGGAACTTGTCGCTGCCGACAAGACCATAAGTCTTGACGCATTCCTGTTTATGGTGTGTATAGAAGGCGAGATAAGTGGAGAGATTGACAAAAGCCACTACCATTTGCGCCCGAATGACTTGCTTGTGTGCCGTCCAAACAGGCAGATGAGCAACATATCTCGTAGCGACGACTTCAAGTGCATTGCGATTGCCATTTCGCAACAGTTGCTGCTCAGTGTGTTGCCAATGAATGAGCGGCTGTTCAATAGCAATATACATTTTGCCTGCTATCCGGTGATAAGTGTTGATGAAACCGATGCTGAACGGCTGGGCATATACTATTCGTTGCTAAAGGCCGAAGCTGCCAACAACGGACGGCGTTACCGCCGCGAGATAGTGTTGTCGCTTGCCATTAGAGCTGCTTTCCGACAGCAGTCTGAAGCAGCGCACGGTGAATTTCTATGCCGAGAAGTTGTGTATAACACCCAAATACCTTTCGGTGGTGTGCAAGCGGGCGAGTGGAAAGACGGCATCGGAATGGATTAACGAATTTGTGGTCAAGGAGATAAAAAAGCAATTAAAACATTCCTCCAAGTCGATTAAAGAAATCTCTCTTGACCTTGATTTTCCTAACCTATCATTCTTTGGCAAGTATGTAAAGGCGCACCTTGGAGTATCTCCCACCCAATATCGTAAAAAACTTTTCGAGTAATAATATATTATTTATTTGAGGTGATTTTGATGGCTCTGCGATGGAGCATGGAATGCCGTGGGGTAGAATAGATTGTTTTGTGTTAATAGGTATATATAAATGCAGGGAGCGTACTGATTCGGTGCGCTCCCTACGTTTGTGTGGTTTGGGGGTAAAGTCTTGTGCTATTTCGATGCTTTTAGCCCCTCGATGACTGCGGTGCTGAAGCCGTGGTGTTCCATTGCGTTCAAGCCCCTGATGGTGATGCCGCCGG
>CASEAQ010000065.1 GCA_949285735.1 uncultured Bacteroidales bacterium | reverse complement strand
GACAAATCGAATTTCAAAAATGTCAAAGACCGATATGATTCTAGTGAACTGAATTTATTTAATTTTTAACCTTGTCCATTTTTAGTGGACAGTAGTGACATATTTTTAATAAATAAGCCTCACTGCCGTAGAGACGCGATTCATCGCATCTAAAGAGATGCAAACACATGATTTCCACCCATTTGCGCTTTTCAGACGCGATAAATCGCGTCTCTACGGTAGTGTGCTTGTCACCTTGTGGCATCAACGTCGATATATTCTCCACAGATGCCCGACTTTCTCGGCATTTGGAATTTCCCCTTCACGCAACAACTCCCGCAACGGCGCGCCACTCCTGCTTTTACGGTCACGAAGAATCCCCTTTTTGTCAAGATACTTATTTGCATCTACTGCGCTGACAAACTCCACATCGGGGTGCTCTGCAAAATATTGCTGCAGCCCTCGCAAAACCATGTCAACTTTTTCTGATACATCCATGATTATTTACCCTTAAAAACTGTCAGCAATAATTTCCCATTTTGTTTTACACTTACTTTACAAAGAGTAAAACCACAATGGCTGAAACAACACATACCAATAATACTCCTAAAAGAATACCCAAAGTACTTCCATCATTATCCTGCTTTTCTGAAAATACTAAAAGCTCTTCCCGTTGCTTTTTTCTTCTTGAAACATATAAGCCGACATTGCCTGATATTCCCTGCTGCACTTTTCCTATTGTCTCTACCCTATCCTGCAATAAGCTGACAGCTTTTGCCAAATCAGAAATAGCTGATACCATCGACCACGGCACAAGCATGCTTATAATTACTACAAATATCGCTACGGCTAATAGCCAGCCACGAAATATATACAAACAAAATATTATGGAACCAGCCAAACAGATAATCATAAAAACAAGGAAATTGGCGACAACACCATCTACACTACTTAAACTTTTTTCCTCCTCCGAGATTTCATAATCGACTTGGCATGTTTGCTCTTCTTGCGGTTCTTGGGGTGGCGGCAGTGGAGTTGCATGAACATTCTCGCGATCAATAGATTCTTCCATAGCTGAAACTAAGTTTTTTTGTGTGTTTCCCAACCTCCGAGAAAACTGGTTATCAATAGGGTACAAAAAAGGTGTGGAGGTTGTATTTGCTTTATCCTTAGTTCAGGTTTTGGCGAACACATGCAGTAGATAAAGCAACAGTCCCACACCGATATTACCCATAAACTGCCAGTCACGGCAGGATATAAGCAACCGATGCAGGCGCTATTGCCAATCATCTTCACTGCATTACAAATCGCCAAATTTGAACTAAGAAGATAATTTCAATGTAACTTTGAATATAGTGGCTTCGCCGCCCCCATGCTCTTTAAAGAAAGAGCCACTGCCATTTTCCAGCATTTTATGCCGAAGAAAATTTCAAAATCGGCAACCTCTCGCTATATTTCGATAATATAGGCAGCGTCTCGGCAAAGCGAAAAAAATGAACGAGTTCTTTTTTTGCTTTGCGCTCGACTCTCGCTATATTTGCACTGGTGTATTATAACGACGTGCAGCCATGACGACAAAAAGTGTATTTTCGACAACAGAGCAATCACGCCAGCCAGCAAGGTGCAATCTACATTTCGAGGCAATACAATCCATGGGCAAAATCGAATATACACCGTGCGCAATAGCCCACACAGTTAGCAGTCTTTAAACAACCATCAAAAATAACAGATATGACACGAATTTGTTTCCCGCATCATGAAAAAGGGGAATTCGACTCCTTGAACAAGGCTGTGAATTTTTTTATCCACAGTAGAAACAGTCGCTATATCGACTACATTTTGGAGGATATAGTGCGATACAATATATGCTACCGCGACCACTGGCGTAGTTTCGGACTTGACTCCCTCATGGAACGGTTGAGCGACGAAGCCCCTGGCATCGACTACCAAACGCTCGACAAGCTGCGGAAGTCGCTTGAATGCGAAAGTCCCGTCGCACCCTACGACATACAATGCTACAACATCCACAACAAGATAACCATTCTGGGGCACACCTTCAACAGTCTTATCGACATCAGCCGCCATTGCGAAATCGTGGGCTATGGCTCCTTTTTTGGGCTAAATTGCTTCACACCAAAAAATGCCGAATCATACGACGACATTCACATTGGCGAAGTTTATGAACGCTATCCTGTGTTCGACAGTTCCGACTTGTGCGACGACCGCACCTACCAAAACTACATTTTCCGCCCCAATCCCATCACCCAAGCCGATATGGAAGAGGCATTCAAAATCCCCCACAGAATGAACTGCTGCATGGTGCACGAGGAAATCCCTTCCAGCCAGTTGCCGATTCTATACTACCAAGGCGATGGAGACTACTACTTACTGGCAACGGCAAAAGAATGACCCGCCTCACGAGAATGGTTGGCACAAAAAAAAGCTGGCGCACCCATCACACGTGGGCGCGCCAGTTATTTTTGTCAGTTATGCGCAATGGCTTGATTATTCAGCCTTGCCGTCGCTGCCAAGCACGTTGATGATTTTGTGCTTGTAGAGCTTTTCCATTTCGTCACGAGCCGGACCGAGGTATTTGCGCGGGTCAAACTCTTGTGGCTTTTCGTTGAACACCTTGCGGACTGCTGCAGTCATAGCCAAGCGGCTGTCGCTGTCGATGTTGATTTTGCAAACTGCGCTCTTTGCAGCCTTGCGGAGTTCTTCTTCTGGAATACCGATTGCATCGGGCAACTTGCCACCGTTGGCGTTGATGATGTCAACATACTCTTGTGGAACCGACGACGAGCCGTGAAGCACGATTGGGAAACCAGGAAGCTTCTCCATTACAGCGTCGAGAACGTCGAATGCCAATGGAGGCGGAACCAAGCGACCCTCGGCGTTGCGAGTGCATTGCTCGGGCTTGAACTTGTAGGCACCGTGAGAAGTACCGATAGAGATAGCGAGGCTGTCGCAACCAGTGCGTGTAGCGAAGTCGATAACCTCTTCGGGGTTGGTGTAGGTGTGGTGGTCAGACGATACTTCGTCTTCAACGCCAGCCAACACGCCAAGTTCACCTTCAACGGTTACGTCATATTGGTGTGCATATTCAACCACTTTCTTGGTGAGGGCTACGTTTTCTTCGTATGGGAGGTGCGAACCGTCGATCATAACCGAAGAGAAACCGCTGTCAACACACGACTTGCAAAGCTCGAAGCTGTCGCCGTGGTCGAGGTGAAGAACGATTTGCGGGTGTTCCCAACCCAATTCCTTGGCATATTCAACAGCACCTTCTGCCATGTAGCGAAGCAAGGTAGCGTTGGCATAGTTGCGCGCACCCTTCGATACTTGAAGTATTACCGGTGACTTAGTTTCGGCAGCAGCCTTGATGATTGCCTGCAACTGCTCCATGTTGTTGAAGTTGAAGGCAGGGATGGCATAACCGCCCTTGATAGCCTTGGCGAACATATCACGAGTGTTCACCAAACCGAGATCCTTGTAATTTACCATTTTAGTTAAATTTATAAGTGACTAAATCTTTTTTCCTTGAAAATCACCCACACATGGCGCAACACCCATGCGCTCACATACGCCACTCGATGTCGCCATGCGTTTTATAACGCAAAGATAATAAAATTATGTGTCTTATATAATAGTAAATAGATAAAATATCATTAATTTTGCTCGGCGGTTCTATGCAACTGCACTATAATTTTTTTATTCACAAACACTAAAGTACACAAACTACAACGAGCATGAGAAAGTGGCGCATCGAAGACAGCGCAGAGCTATACAACATTAATGGGTGGGGGTTGAAGTATTTTTCCATCAACGACAAGGGTCACGTGTCGGTCACGCCCAAGGAAGATTGCGTGCCGGTTGACTTGAAAGTGATAATGGACGAATTGCAAGTGCGCGACATCACGGCACCCGTGTTGTTGCGGTTCCCCGACATACTCGACAACCGAATCGAGAAAATCTCACGGTGTTTCCAGCAAGCCGCCGAAGAATACCACTACAAGGCCGAAAATTTCATCATCTATCCCATCAAGGTAAACCAAATGAAACAGGTGGTGGAAGAAATCGTCAGCCACGGCAACAAGTTCAAGATAGGGCTTGAAGCCGGCTCAAAGCCCGAGTTGCACGCCGTGCTTGCCATCAACTCGTCGGAAAACTCCCTCATCATCTGCAACGGGTACAAGGACGAAAACTATGTGGAACTGGCATTGCTCGCCCAAAAGATGGGCCGCCGCATCATACTCGTGGTAGAGAAGCTCAACGAGCTGCAACTGATTGCCGAGATTGCCAAGCGGCTGAAGATGCGCCCCAACATCGGCGTGCGCATCAAGCTGTCAAACTCGGGCAGCGGCAAATGGGAAGAGTCGGGAGGCGACCAAAGCAAGTTTGGGCTCAATTCGAGCGAACTGCTCACTGCCATCGACATTCTCAAGAAGAACAAGCTGGAAGACTGCCTCAAGCTAATCCACTTCCACATCGGCAGCCAAATCACCAAGATTCGCCGCATCAAGACCGCCCTGCGCGAGGCAATGCAATTCTACGTGCAACTGTCCAAGATGGGCTTCGACATCGACTTCGTTGATATTGGCGGCGGGCTTGGCGTTGACTACGACGGCACTCGCAGCAGCGCAAGCGAGAGCAGCATGAACTATAGCATACAGGAATATGTCAACGACTCGGTATCGGCACTCGTTGACGCCTGCGAGAAAAACGGGCTAAAGCAACCCAACATCATCACCGAGTCGGGCCGTTCGCTCACTGCCCACCATTCAGTGCTGGTGTTCGAGGTACTGCAAACCACTGGGCTGCCACAATGGGACGAAAGTTCCGACAAGATAAGCGACACCGACCACGAACTGGCACGCGAGCTATACGACATCTGGGATAAAATCAACCAGCCGCGCCTCTTCGAGAGCTGGCACGACGCACTCCAGATAAGGGAAGAAGCCCTCGACCTGTTCAGCCTCGGGCTGCTCGACCTGCGCACCCGCGCCATGATTGAAAAACTGTTCTGGTCGATCGCCCGCGACGTGAGCGAACTCGCCGCCGACATGAAACATGCTCCCGAAGAGCTGCGCAAAGTGGCACGAATGCTCCCCGAAAAATACTTCTGCAACTTCTCGCTGTTCCAGTCGCTGCCCGACTCCTGGGCTATCGACCAGGTGTTCCCCATCATGCCCATAGCGCGGCTCGACGAACGCCCCACCAAGATGGCATCGATACAAGACATCACCTGCGACAGCGACGGCAAGATAGCCAACTTCATCTCGATGCACGGCACATCGACCTCGCTGCCTGTCCACACCGTGAAGCCCGACGAACCCTACTACTTCGGGGTGTTCCTCGTCGGTGCCTACCAGGAGATTCTCGGCGACATGCACAACCTCTTCGGCGACACCAACGCCGTGCACATCAGCGTCCACAAAGACCACTACGACATCGACCAGGTTATCGACGGCGAAACCGTAGCAGAAGTGCTCGACTATGTGCAATTCAACCCCAAGAGGCTCGTGCGCAACGTCGAGACATGGGTCACCAAGTCGATGAAACAAGGCAAGATTACACCCGAAGAGGGCCGCGAGTTCTTGAGCAACTACCGCTCGGGGCTTTATGGCTACACCTACCTCGAAAAAGACTGATGAGATACTTCATTCGCCTATCCTACCGCGGAGCAGGATTCCACGGTTGGCAGACGCAACCCAACGCCGTAACCGTGCAAGCCACCATCGAGCAGGCACTGGCTACGGTGTTGCGCGTTCCTGCAGCCATCACCGGGGCAGGCCGCACCGACACGGGGGTCAACGCCGCAATGATGGTGGCACACTTCGACTGCGACACCCTGCCCGGCGGCGACACCACGCGGCTCGTGCGCAGCCTCAACAGCTTGTTGGGGCGCGACATAGCCATCCACTCCATTTTCCCCGTCGCCAGCGACGCCCACGCACGATTCGATGCCACATCGCGCACGTACAAGTATTTCACCCACTCCGAGAAGTCACCGTTCCTGTACCCGCTGAGCTGGCAACACCCGCCACAACTCGACTTCGACCTGATGAACGAAGCCGCAGCCACACTGCCGCGCTACTCCGACTTCACCAGCTTCAGCAAGCTGCACACCGACGTGAAGACCAACATCTGCGCCGTGAGCCACGCCCGCTGGGAACGCGAGGGGAGCCAAATGGTGTTCACCATCACAGCCGACCGCTTCCTGCGCAACATGGTGCGCGCCATAGTGGGCACACTCGTCGAGGTAGGTATGAAAAAACTTTCCCTGGACGGCTTTGCACAAGTCATCGAACAGAAAGACCGCTGCAGTGCCGGCACCTCCATGCCAGGGCATCCGCTCTTCCTGTGGAACATCACCTATCCCTATCCTATTTTCTAACTCCAATTGGACTGATTAGCCCACACGCCACTTTCATTTAAAGTGTTATAACGGTGTAGTTCGGAATACAGTGTCACAGAGGGCGGCTTCGCCGTCCTCGTTGTTGCGGTGTTCCATAACGCACTTTAAATGAACGAGCCGTGGATTGGGCCAATAAATTATTTGATAAAAAACGTTGGAGATTACAACAAAATAAGTAACTTTGCAGCCTGATATGCAGAATGCACGTCGTGCGCTGGGCTGGGAATCAGCACCATGAGCCTAATTTCAAGGACTTCACGACCAACACACGGCTGGCAGCATAGCAGACCCTGTGAAAACCTGCACATGGCAGCCATCGAGAGCATGACAGCCAACAAACGAGGAAGCATCGAGATGAGGAAATGAAAGGTCAAAATGCTGAAAGCAAGGAATATAATTGCACACAAATAGCAGATGTGTGCAAAAAAATCCAATTTAAGGCGTTAAAATTTTTCATATCTGAATTAAAATTGCTTACTTTGTGCCGCGAAATAATTTAATTATCCAAATTATAACTATTTAAATTTAAATCATTATGTCAGAAATTGCAGAAAAGGTAAAAGCAATAATTGTAGAAAAGCTTGGAGTAAACGAATCTGAAGTAACACCTGAAGCTACATTTGCTCA
>CASEAQ010000064.1 GCA_949285735.1 uncultured Bacteroidales bacterium | reverse complement strand
CGATGCCGCATTGAAGAGCCATAGTTTCGAGTGTATATAAGTAAAAATGATTGATTTCGGGTGCAAAGGTAGTGCAATGCCGCCGCAGAACAAAACAAAACTGTCGGTTTTTTGTCGCATGAGGTGCATGTCAGAGAATTGGTGTGAAAAAATATGGAATATTTATTGGGTAAAATTGTGCTTATTGGAATTAAATGATTAATTTTGTCCTTTGAGACGACGTAAGTTATGACTATACAATGCTTGGGGCGTAATAAGGTATCGCTGAGCCTTCGGCTGCGGGGGAAATTCCACAACTAGGGCGACGTCCTGCGCTTGTAGGACGGTAGTGTATATTGGAACTGCTCAAATCATTGAATGGAAAATTTAAGCAGTCTCTTAATTTATGTTCCAGATTGAGAATGTGCGTTAAATTATAAAGCACTTTACAATTTTCAATGTAAGTTTGCATAACGATTTACCACTAACTAAATCATAGATGAAAACAAACCTTAGCTCCCAGATTAAGTTGGACAGAGTACCAAAGAAGTACTATGCCCCTACGAGTGAAATAGAGCTTGCCTCGCTCACTCGCAATGAAAAACTGAACACCAAAATACTCGAAACTCCCAGTCAGGGAGCCGAATATGTGGCAAAAGAAATTGCTGCCACCATTCGCCGCTTTGTGGACACTACAGGCAAATGCGTGCTTGGGCTTGGCACTGGTGACAACACTTTGAAAATTTATGAAGAACTCGTCAACCTCTACAAGCAGGGTGAAGTGAGCTTCAAGAATGTGATAGTGTTCAACCTGTATGAGTTTTTCCCAATTGACGAGAATCGCACGCCAAGCACTACGGCACGGTTGCGCGAGGCATTCCTCAACCAAGTTGACATATTGCCAGGCAATTTCCACAA
The DNA here is from genome assembly GCA_949285735.1 of uncultured Bacteroidales bacterium. Taxonomy (GTDB): domain Bacteria; phylum Bacteroidota; class Bacteroidia; order Bacteroidales; family Muribaculaceae; genus Avimuribaculum. The sequence continues at coordinate 6,238 of CASEAQ010000064.1, read as the reverse complement.
GTTTGACGTTAACACCACTATCGAAGATATTTTGCAATTCTGCCACTACTATGAGGCAGACATCGAGAAGTGTGGCGGCCTCGACCTTGCAGTGTGCGAGATTGGGCAGCTCGGCACGTTGGCATTCAACGAACCAGGTTCGTCGATGAACTCGGCTTGCCGCCTGATGCGCTTGAGCAATGAAATACGCCAGAAAGTTTCGGAATCGTACCATTGCAACGATGTGCCGACGACTGCAATTACGCTTGGCTTGTCTAACATTCTTGCAGCCAAACGCGTAATAGCAATGGCTTGGGGCGAAAATATCTCCAACATAGTGTTCCGCACGGTTGAAGGTAAAATCGACGACCAAGTGCCGGCATCGGTATTGCAGATGCACCACCATGCCAAGTTGGTGATTGACTTGTCGGCAGCCGACGAACTCACTCGCATCAGCCACCCGTGGAAGGTGACTTCGTGTGAATGGACCGACAAGCTGATTCGCCGCGCAATCGTATGGCTCTGCGGACAAACCGGCAAACCAATCTTGAAACTCACCAATAAGGATTACAACGATTATGGCTTGAGCGAGCTGCTTGCTTACTATGGCTCGGCTTATAATGTGAATATAAAGATATTCAACGACCTGCAGCACACTATCACTGGGTGGCCCGGTGGCAAGCCCAATGCCGACGACACCTATCGTCCGGAACGTGCAGTGCCGTATCCAAAGCGTGTGATTGTGTTCAGCCCGCACCCCGACGACGACGTAATCTCGATGGGTGGCACGCTGAAGCGTCTTGTTGATCAGCACCACGACGTGCATGTTGCGTATGAGACTTCGGGCAACATTGCCGTTGGTGACGAGGATATGTTCCGCTATGTGATGTTGATGGATCGCATCGGCGAGCGTTTTGGCATCGACACCGAGAAGTACAAAGGCATAAGCGAGGAGATACACAACTTCCTCAAAGACAAGAAGCAGGGTGACATCGACATGGAGATTGTCCGTTACTTGAAGGGCAAAATACGCCAGTGCGAGGCTACGACAGCTTGCAACTACATCGGCGTGAAGCCCGAGAATATCCACTTCTGCGAATTGCCGTTCTACGAAACTGGAACAATCAAGAAAGGCGACCTCACGCAGGTTGACGTTGACATAGTGAAGAAATTGATTATGGACGTGCAGCCGCACCAGATTTTCGTGGCTGGCGACCTTGCCGACCCTCATGGCACTCACAAGGTGTGCACCGACGCAGTGCTTGCCGCTGTTGACGAGTTGCTCGACGAGCCGTTCATGAAGGATTGCCGCATTTGGATGTACCGTGGTGCATGGGCAGAATGGGAAATCGACCACATCGAGATGGCAGTGCCCATCAGCCCCGAGGAATTGCGCTCGAAGCGAAATTCAATCCTCAAGCACCAGTCGCAGATGGAGAACGCTCCGTTCCTTGGCAACGACGACCGCCTCTTCTGGCAACGTGCCGAGGATCGCAACCGTGCTACTGCACAGTTGTATAGCGACCTTGGTCTTGCTTGCTATGAGGCTATGGAGGCATTTGTAGAATATCACCCGATAAAATAATGGGAACTTCATAGATTAACAATTGGTTTCTATGATTTTCTTATTTCAAGATACAGTTTAATGCAACAACAAATAAGTGAATCATAGGTTAGGAATCCGGTGGCGCGAGAGGCGTAGCCGGATTTTTTTATTGCTGTCCGATGGTAAACGTCTATGCTGTGAAATGTGCTGCTTCTTCATCTAAAGTGTGATTGCGGAATACTGCGACACTGGGGGCGGCGGAGCCGTCCAACTATGCGCTAACCGCTGGTGACGAAGCCCTTTAGGGCAAGGAACCTGCGGACAGGCATCCCCCTGTTCAGGGCCTCGAAGAGGTCCAACGAAGCTCCATAGTTGTGTTGCGCCCCTCCGAGACGCAATATGTGTTGGGGAGTGGTTCGTTTTGTATTAGGACGGCTTCGCGCGCCCCTCGTGCTTGAAAGAGCCGTGCAATGTCGCTTCGTTGGACCTCTTCGAGGCCCCAGTTGTGTGGTGGGGGGCGTTCCGACGGTTCCTTGCCCCGTTGGGGCTGTGTCACCGCCGGTTACGTCAAAGTTGGACGGCTCCGCCGCCCTGCTGGGAGGGTTCGCTCTTGCAGTTTGATAAGTTCATTGCCATGTGGGTCTGTGTTGCTGTCGGCATCAGTGGTGTTGGACTGGCTTCGCGCGCCCCATGCCGCACATCGTTGTCACACTTTAAATGCGAGAGCCGCTGTTAACTAAAATTATGCTCTATTAATTTGTGGGTGGCGGTTTTGTGTGTAAATTTACGGTGCAAATCAGAACTCCATAGTCCTGAAAGGAGATTACATTGCCTTGGCAATTCGGTGAGCTGTCATGGCTCGGCTGAAAGCAATGGGACGGCTCTTATCCTTGTTAAATGTTTATTGTCTGCGTCCCGTCTTGCAGAATGTGTGGTTGGGTGGTTTTAAGTCGCAACCGCAGAGACGGAATTATAGTACGCAACAGGCTATGGAACAATCAATGTCGATACAATTTGGGACTTCACACCGCTGCTGTGGCATCATCGATGTCGGGGCGTGGCATTACCTTGACTTTACCCTTAAAAACATGACATATATGAAACAACGTTTTACTTTAAAAGCAGTGCTGTTCGTAGCCGCACTGCTAACAGGACTTCATGCCTCTGCCTACGACTTCGAGTCGGGAGGGTTATATTATAACTTCAATGAAACTGCCGGCACGGTTTCGGTGACTTACAATAACGATGTCAAGTATTCGGGAGACATCGTGATACCATCCACAGTGGTGCATGACGGAATAACCTACACGGTCACGGGCATAGGTGAAGTAGCATTTGGCAGGAGCGGCATTACGTCGGTCAAAATGCCGAATACGATTACTACAATACGTTACAGCGCATTTGAAAATAGTGTTTCGTTGACCGAAATAGAAATACCCGAAAGCGTGACCACGATTGAAGATATGGCATTTGAAGGGTGCAGTGGCATCAACAAGCCCGTGGTGATACCCGATGGTGTCAAGGGAAATTTTGCTTCAAATTTATTCCGTAACTGTACCAACTTGCCGTCGCTTACAATCGGCACCGGCATCACTGTTATTTGTAGTAATTCGCTTCAAAATTGTCCGAACTTAAAGGAATTAATAATCAAAGACAGTGATGAGCCGCTTGAGGTGCTGCGTGATGTAAATACGAATAATACAGGGTTTGAAACTGTGTATGTAGGGCGGAATTTTGGACGCAAAAATGGCAATGGGGAATTTTATGAAGGCATAGGGTTTATAGACGTGCCATCGCTCAAGAGTGTGACATTCGGCGATAAAGTGACCGCAATCTATGATTATACCTTGAATAGATGTGACAATTTGGAGTCAATAACTTTCGGGAGCGGACTTAAATCTATAGGCAGCCAAGTTGTCCACTGCATGAAGTTGACTTCCATAGAATTTCCGAGCGGACTTGAGTCGATAGGCGATTATGCCTTTGGCTTGTGTGGCATTACGGGTGAAGTGGTGTTGCCCGATGCTCTTACATCGCTTGGCGAGGGGGCTTTTGACGGTTGCACTGGAATAACATCGTTTACAGTAGGCACGGGGCTGACCGAATTCAGCCTTACGTCGATACAGAATTGTACAGGGCTGAAGGAAGTGATATTCAAGGATTCCGAAACCCCGATTGTGGTTGACGGGTCGGAGGTAAATACTTCTTTTGCTATCGAAACCGCCCACATTGGACGCGACATCTCGGCTGTTATTAATGGTCGCGGTCTATATAGCTTGTTTGAGGATTGCACCACGTTGCGCAATGTGACCATTGGCGACAAGGTGACTGCGCTCAGCGACTATGCATTTGACGGCTGTACGGGGCTGACTTCAATCGACATTCCCGATGGTGTAACCAAGATTGGCACGAGCGCATTTTCGAGATGCACGGGGGTGACCTCGTTGACATTGCCCGACGGCGTGACAGAAGTGGGCAGTAGCGCATTTGCTGCCTCGGGGTTGAGGTCGATTGTGCTGCCCGACGGGATAAAAGAACTCAGTTACACGTTTTCCAATTGTGCCGATCTCACATCGGTCACGTTGCCCGACGGCTTAGTGTCGTTGTGGGGATACACGTTCTGGAATTGCACCAACTTGAAAAGCATAGCATTGCCCGACGGTGTGACTGAAATCGGAAGTTATGCATTCGAAGGCTGCACGGGATTGGGAAGCGCAACACTGTCGAAAGAGTTAACCATAATAAAAGAAAACGCGTTCCACGGCTGTAGCAACCTCGCAACAATCGCCATTCCCGACAAGGTGGAAACCATCATGTATTATGCGTTTAATGGCTGTAGCAACCTTGCCACGGTGACGCTGGGTAATAGTCTTAAAACTATAGAATATGGTTGCTTTGAAGATTGCGAGAAGATTGCCGAAATCACTTTCCCCGCATCGTTGCAGGAAATCGAGGAAGGCGCATTCGGCGGGTGTACGGCGTTGATGACGATAAACGTGCTTACCAACGTGCCGCCCGAACTCGAAGAGGATGGATTCGACACCAAGCAATACTTGCGTGCCAACGTGTATGTGCCGAAAGGCACGCTCGATGCCTACATTGCATCATCGTGGGGCAACTTTGCCAACTTGCACGACACGCTCGACCCGTCGGCAGTGAACCTTGTTGAAGATGGCGGCATAGGCATTAATGTGGTGGATGGCAACATAGTGGTTGAAGGCATCGCCGATGGTGCCAACGTAGAGGTATATAATGCCGGCGGTCATCTTGTTTACAGCGGCGATGCCACGAGTATTCCGGTGCAGGGGCATGGAGTGTATATCGTCAGGACGAGTGGCAAGGTGATGAAAGTTATGTTGTAATGATTATGTGGTGATTTGGCGGTACCCGATGATTTACGAGTGCTGTCGTTCTGCCCGTGAAGCTGTTTTGCTACAGCGGCTTCGCGAGCAGTTCTTTTTTACTTGCGACGTGGTGTGCTAAGACTGAGGGCATTGAAGAAGCTCTGCAAGAGGGTATATTGCGCCCCTCCGAGGCGCAATATATGTGGGGGAGGGCGCGCTTCTACAGGTTGCGCACTTAAGCATGGCTGGACGGCTTCGCCGTTCCTCGTGCTTGAGGGAGTAGTGCAATGTCGCTTCGTTGGACCTCTTCGAGGCCCATTCTGGGTGGTGGGTTTCGTTCCGACGGTTCCTTGCCCCGTTGGGTCTGCGTCACCGCCGGTTACGTCAAAGTTGGACGGCTTCGCCGCCCTGTTAGGAGGGTTCGCTCTTGCAGTTTGATAAGTTCATTGCCATGCGGGGCGGTGTTGCTGTCGGCATCAGTGGTGTTGGACGGCTTCGCCGCCCTGCAGCGGAATATACGCTGACTCAGCTTTACTCGCCGTCTTGTCGTTTCATATATGGTATAATGCAACAAATGCCAAACTTAAGGTGGTTGTACCTTAGCTTGGCATTTGTAGCCCATAGCGGAATCGAACCGCTCTTTCAAGAATGAAAATCTTGCGTCCTAACCGATAGACGAATGGGCCATATCTCTTTTATTCCGTCCAGCCTTGTGTTGCGCCCCTCATTGTGGAGGCTTTGAGGCACGATATGAGCCTATTCTATTGTTCCTTTTGACAAGAGGGCAACCCGACACACTGACGCTGTGCTGTTCCTTTGGAGGAAATTAAGCAGCGGCAGCGAGTTTGTGGACATGGTGTTGCAGTTTCGACTTCAAGTTGGCAGCCTTGTTCTTAGAAATGATGTTCTTGCGAGCAAGTTTGTCGAGCAAAGAAGAAACCTTGATGAAAGCTGCAGCAGCCTCATTCTTGTCGGTCATAGCACGAAGACGACGTACCAAAGTGCGCGAAGTCTTAGCGTAGTAACGGTTACGAAGATTTCTCGTAGCAGTCTGACGGATTCTTTTAAGCGATGATTTATGATTTGCCATTTCTTACTTTGATGTTGTTCTTTTATTGTTTGTAGCCCATAGCGGAATCGAACCGCTCTTTCAAGAATGAAAATCTTGCGTCCTAACCGATAGACGAATGGGCCTTGCTTGTGGCAGCGCCTCAAAAGCGAGTGCAAATATAGAGACTTTTCCTGAATTGGCAAAATTTTAGAGCCGTTAACTGCGATTTTTTTCTGTTTTTTGTGATTTTTCGCCCCTGAGTGTGTAATTTAGCGCATAATTTCTCCTTTTTGGCACGGTTCGGGGGAGAGGTGTTTT
>CASEAQ010000063.1 GCA_949285735.1 uncultured Bacteroidales bacterium | reverse complement strand
AAGGAGGAAACAGACTATGTTAAGAGAAGTAAAATTTGAATCACAAGACCGTCGTATCAAGCAGATTCTTGCTGCACTCAATGAATACGGCATCAAAGATATAGAAGAAGCCAACAAGATTTGTGAAGAGGCTGGTATCGACCCCTACAAGACTTGCGAGGAAACGCAGCCCATCTGCTTTGAAAACGCAAAGTGGGCATACGTTGTGGGTGCCGCCATTGCATTGAAGAAGGGTTGCAAGAATGCTGCCGACGCTGCCGAGGCAATCGGTATCGGCTTGCAGGCATTCTGCATTCCGGGCAGTGTTGCCGACGACCGCAAGGTGGGTCTTGGCCATGGTAACCTTGCTGCTCGCCTCCTGCGCGAAGAGACTAAGTGCTTTGCATTCTTGGCTGGTCACGAATCGTTTGCCGCTGCCGAAGGCGCAATCAAGATTGCTGCAAAGGCCGACAAGGTGCGCAAGGAACCGTTGCGCGTTATCCTTAACGGTCTTGGCAAGGATGCTGCACAAATCATCTCTCGTATCAACGGCTTTACTTACGTTCGCACCCAGTTCGACTATTTCACTGGCGAATTGAATGTAATCGAGGAAATCCCATACTCGAAGGGTCCTCGTGCAAAGGTAAAATGCTATGGTGCCGACGACGTGCGCGAAGGTGTTGCAGTGATGTGGAAAGAGGGTGTTGATGTATCAATCACAGGTAACTCGACCAACCCGACCCGTTTCCAGCACCCGGTAGCTGGTACTTACAAGAAGGAGCGTGTGCTTGCTGGCAAGCCTTACTTCTCGGTAGCTTCTGGTGGTGGTACAGGCCGTACATTGCACCCCGACAACATGGCTGCCGGTCCGGCTTCTTACGGTATGACCGACACTATGGGTCGTATGCACAGCGATGCTCAATTCGCAGGTTCGTCTTCGGTTCCTGCTCACGTTGAGATGATGGGCTTCCTCGGCATCGGTAACAACCCGATGGTAGGTTGCACCGTTGCAGTTGCTGTTGACGTTGCTACTGCCCTCAGCAAGTAATATCCGAACAGATTCCCTACTCCTAAGGAAGGGAGAGAAGATAGTCTCCTGTGGCTCTCGAAAGCTGCAGGAGATTTTTTTGTTGCCATTATTAGATTGTGATTAGTAGCACGAGAAGTGCACCCATGTGTGGAACTGTAGTAGCAATATGGTTATTTGTTATTATTACTGTCCGCTAAAAATCCTTGAATAAGTTGTAGTACGTTGATTTAATGCTAACTATGAGCAATCTTCACGAAGGGGAGTGTCAATGGCTACAATACTGAAAGTTAAATATTTATATGCTTTTATCGAGCATTAATAAAAAATAGCGCGAGGGGCGGCGAAGCCGCCCTGTATTTTTTAGCAGACAGCAATAATTTGTTATAATGCCGCGGCTCGTCTGCTTGGTGGTTGGCGGTGTTTGCGCCGTGGTGGCAGTGAGCGAGCCGCGGCACGCCACGGACTGCAAATACATTGCTTGTCGGGCGCACGAGCCGTGCGTTCCATACAACATAGCTGCGTACTGCGGTGGATGGATAATGGGTGCGTGTAATAACAAAAAAGCAGTGGGGCTGATGCAGCCCCACCGCTTTGGAAAAAATGAAATGAGTGTGTGCGTTATTTCACTATCTTTATGGTCTTGACGGTATTTTCGCCTGCCACTTTTACGATATACATTCCAGCGTTGAAATCGCTTGCCGGTATCACGAAATAGCCGCCTGCTGGCAATTCATAGTCGGCAACCATCATGCCGGTTGCGTTGTAAACCGTCACGCGGTTCATCGTTTCGGGGTACGTTACTGCAAAGTTGTTGCCGCTGCGGGTCACATTGATTGCTTTTTCTTCGAATGAGCTGATTCCCACCGTACCTCCGGCTTGGTGCAAGTTGATTGTGCAAGTTGCACCTTCGGGCGATGTCAATGTGATTGTGCCATTGCGTTCCTCGGTTGTTTCATTGGCACTTGCGGTTATCGTGTAGGTAGTCTTGATGTCGCCTTCTGTCATCTCGCCAAATTCAATGTTAGCCCAGTCGGGTGCATCGATTTCAATCGATTCCAAGTCAACCGACGAATAGAAGTCGGCATTCTGCAGTTCGACTATGCCGCCTTCGGGTTGGCATTCGATTATGTCGTTGGTTGCCGGGCGCATGGTGATATACCTGCCAGTCAATTGCCATGCATAATTCAATTGTCCGAAATTATTTTCTGTATCACTATCAGCATATGTGAATTGCATCAACCCATAAATGCCTCTGTCGATATGTGCGTCATTAAACAAGAAACTTATGTTCAATCCAGGAACTTCGGTCAAGTCATATACATGTATTGCATATTCACTGTCGAGCAGTACTCCCGTTTTTTCGGGAACGCCTATTCCTTCAGGATTGGTATAGAAATTAACATTCATTGCATATACGTCTCGACCTGAAGCGTACATATAAGGAGTTTCAAGGTCTTTCGGTTCTATGGTCGCTTTTGCAATTGTGTCGCCGTATGTCACTTTGTCTTCTTCGTCACGCTCAAGCTTGATGATAGCTACCTTTATGCTTTGTCCTGCAGGGATAATCGTATTTGAACCGCTGTTGCGGACAGTGGTGGCAAACATTGTAATGTGGTCGAGATAGAATGGGTCTTGCGGACGTGGATAGTAAGTAATGATTTTACCCATCATCGGTGTCGGACTTTCTACTTCCACTTCTTCGGTTTCATATTCCAACCCTTCGATAATCAAGTCGGCTACTGAGAACCAGTTGGCGGCAGCCTCTGTTATGCGCAACCTTACATATTTGGCTTCAGCTCCTTGTGCGTCAAAAGTGTATGTATATTGGTTGTTGGCTTGGGCATCCTCCCTTCTGATTGGGTCACCTATTTGGGTCCATGAATCTTCGCCATCATTTGTCTGGGATATTTCAAGTACAGATTCCAATGGCATGTCATTTTTAACGTCGGTGCTGTTAAAAGCTACTTTTATTTTATTCATAGCCATAACATCTTTGCACTCGAGCATTACATAATCACCAACTTCTTGAGTACCGTTTTTGTGGTAGAATGTTGAAACATCGTCGTCGAGCAATTTGCTTGCGTCGCGGTCGCCATAGTGAGGCTCTGTGGCTGTGGCTTTCGGATACAATATGACAGTTTCGGTACTTGGCTTCCAGAAGAATCTCATATTGTCTTCTTCAAATTCAGCATAGTATGGTTTTGGAGTTTCACTTGTTACCGTATTAACGTAGAAACAAATATATCTGCCCGATACGCCATCTACGTCACATTCAAATACACCATCTTGCACTTTTTCGGGTGAATATTCGCCCACAGTAGTCATCTCGTTGGATACGCTCGTTTCACCGCAAAGCACTGTTGCTGTTCCTTGAAGTATATGCTCGCTGTCGGCAAAAATTATGCGTATATTATTTCTGACGGCAATTTCGCCCAAATCGACTATAATAAAGTCTCCTTCATGCGCCGGGCCAAGTGTGGCATAATAAGAACCTTCATCACCGTCGCAAACGTTAGTCAAGCTCGAGGCTTCACCTGAAGTGGTGTTTGTGTATGCAACAGGATATGTCTCTCCAGTGTTTATGCCACCCATGAATATTGTAGAAAAGCCGTCATCTGGGTTGTTGAATCCCCAGTTCAAAAGAGTCAGAACTGTGGTTTCGTTTGTAGCGGTGATGCCTGCACGCGTGTAGTAATTCTGACTTCCACCGGTCTTTCCATTTTGTTCCGACAGGTCATAGCTTTCGTCTCCATGTGTCAGTATGGGGAAGCGATAGAAACTTTCGCCGTTTACACCACCATTGGCTGCGCCGATGTGATAAATGTAGCTGCCATCTTCTTCACTTTCAACCGGCGTAGCTTCGCCTGTGGGCAATCCATAGTTTGGATCGCTGCTTGGATGCCCTTCTGTGTAGTTGATCGACCATTGAATGTCTGTTTGCTCTTCATCAGCGGGGGTGAACTTCAAATCACAATACGGTGGTACAACAAGTTCGAAGGGACCGTTGGGAACGCCATCACCGCCGTAATAGTATCCGCGATAATAGGCATTGTCAGGTACGGTGTATTGCACTTCCTGAGCTTGAACAAACCCCGTTGCTACTGCTGCTGCAATTGCAAGAGAGAGTAATTTTTGCTTTTTCATGTTTGGTTTAATTTAGTTAATGGTTTGTTAATTGATAATTATTTTTTGTGTATGCATTTGTTTGTTTTGCTCTTCAATCTGCAAAATGTATATTCCCGGTCCGGGTTGTTCGAGAGTTACATTTGTTGCGGCAGACTGAGTCGTGTTAACAATGATGCCATTTGTCGAATATAACTTGTAAGTGCGCGGTGCGGTTGCGCCACTGAGTATCTTAATGCCATGCCTGTTGCCGACTATGACATATTCATTATTTCCCGAAGCGGCATCCTGAATGCCCGAGGTCGTATTAAGGGCATATTTGCCTGCATTTATGATTTCGCCAGTTTCGGTGTTGACGAGCAATGCCACAACTACCACATTGTCGATGTTCTTGGCTCGGTAGAGGTTCATTTCGTGGGTGTATTCGTAGGTTTCGCCCGAAGTCACATCGGCGGGCAGGCTGCCGTCTATCCCGTAGAAGTCAACCAATGCAATGGCGGCATCGTTGTAAACTATGTCGGTAACTATGTTTGGCAATTTTTCCCATCCTCCCATTTCTATTGAGCCTCCTGAATAGTTGTTAAGTTGGTAATATTCACCACCCGATAGCCCGTTTTCGACAGCAACAAGGCAAATCTCGAACGGAGAATCGGCCATGTCGAGGTTGAATGATGCCGAAACATTCACTTCGAGCCTGTTGTTGCTTATGGTTTCTTTGTCGGCTGTGATTTGTATCGTTCCGCACACTTTTTCTTCCCATTCGCTCAGCAACAGGTCTTCGACAAGGTTGCGTCCCGATGCCGTGCCGTCTTCGGGAAATGCCTGGTCGGTTACCTTGCTGCGGTTTATTACGAAATTGGGTGCTGTTCTGCCGAATGATATGATAGGACTATATTCGCTTATGTACATTGGGTCGTTGGAGTTGTAGTAGTGAGCCACGATGGCTATGAAATTGTCGGGATATTTCTCTACCAATTGTTCCATTGCCACTATTCCGGCTGGGCAATACCCACATAGGTTTCCCGAAAATTCTTCGCATACTATAGTGCGTGGGAATGTCTCGGTCATTATGTGTACACGCTTGGCAGCCACGTATGTGGAAGTTTCGGCTTCGTTGTCCTTGCCGTTTACCGATGTAATGGTATAGCTCACATCGTGTGTGCCTGCTGATTGCGACGGCAGGTTTACAGTGATGTTACTGCTGCCATAGCGAGGTATGTCGAGACCTTCAAAGTCGGCTGTGTTTTCAGTTCCTTCAATATTATATAGTACGGTGAGGCTCGATATGGTCTCGGCTCCATCATTTGCGACTGTTATGACCGACGGGATGGTTTCGCCTGCGGCTTGTTCATCGATGAACGAATGTTGCACATGCGTTATGGAAGCCGCATTGATGGTGAAATTGTCGCCGCTCACAACTACTTGGAGCGCCAGTGGCGAATATTGGCTGCTCACGTCTTCATATCCATTGCCCTGGTCGAGGAAAAAAGAGTTTTCGCAGGGGTCGAGTGTTGACATTCCTATCGAAAATTCGCCTCCAGGCACGGTGCAGGTGTAACCCACATATAGCGGAGAGCCGTCGAGTTGTACCGGAGTGGAAAGAGCGACATCGTTCCAGCCTTCTGATGCGCCTGAAATCCGCTGGCGATATATCGGTTCTTCGTCGAGCGACTCGCTCACAAATACATATACATTGGAGGCGCGTCCGACGAAACCTATTCTGATTGTCGATATTTCATTGCCAGTGTAGTCGGACAGTTGGGGGAAATATGCTGCGCATCCTAATTCGATAGATGCAGAACCTCCCAATCCTTGTTCTTGCATTTCGGTACCGCAATACGACACGGTTTCTTCATAAGTAGTTTCTTGAGCCGATAAGTTAAATGTGAATATCAGGCTTAAAATAATGAAAAAGTAGTGTAATTTTTGTATCATGTGCATGGCTTTTAATAAATCGCAAGAAAGTTACAAATTTTATAAGCAAGTAAAACGAAAAAAAACTTAACAAAAGTTGCGTTTAGTGTATCATTGCTTGGCGTTTTTAACTAAAAAAGATTTTGCCGAAAGGATGATTGTTGTGGCAGAAATGTTGATATGTGTGGATATTGTCTTGTGGGTTGCCTAAAAGGCTTAAATGTGTTTGAATTTTGGTTGATTTCCGTTTTAATTCTTTTTTTGCGCATTCTGTTTTATTGGTCCGGATTTCTGTATTTTATGTAAAAATAACAGATATTATGAGTGGCATTTTTTTTAGAGCTCCTAAAGAAAATAACTGCGTGACGTCGTAGGTGGGGCTTGTGTTGCGTGGCTGCATGGGGATATATAAAGCAACAGGGGCGGCAATCGCTGTGATTGCGCCCCTGGCTGTCGTTTTTTTTTTACGTTGCCCTTGCGGCGGTTATTTTACAATCTCCTTGTGTGCAGTGCCGTCTGACATCTTCACGATGTTCACACCGCGCTCTGGCTCGGTGAGCAGGCGGCCGTCGATTGAGTAGCGTGCCACTTCGACGGGTTCTTCAATCGAGTCGCTTATGTTTCCGACTGCACTTGGCGGAACGGTTACTTTGCACTGGGCAGCGTTGGTAATCTCGCCGTCGGCATTAATCAGCATTGCCACCACGCGCAGTTTTTGCACATCTTGCACGAGCGATGTGCCATAATACAAACTTGTGGCATCGGCAACGGTGAAGCTGTATTCGTGTTCGTTCCATTCGCCCAGTGTGGATTTTTCGGGGACGCTGCCTGCCACGCCTCGGCTGTCGGGGGCGATTATCACCACGTCGTTAAATTCGACTGCCACGCTTGAGCCACCGTTGAAGAATATATCCCAGGTGTCTATGTCGAGGGTACTTGAGTAGCCGCTATAGTAGTTGACTTGTTCCCATTGCGAACCGGTGCCTGATAGGCCGTCGGCAAGCAGGGCGTATGCAATTGTGAAGCCTTCGGTGTCGGAAAGGACAAATGCCGTGCGGCTTGTTGCGTTGATGTATTGTCCGTCTTCGGTCATGTCTGCCGTTACCTCGATTGCTGCCGGTGTAAGTTGTGCGCAACGGTCGAGCCAGTCTTGTTCAATACCCATTTCATTTTCGCCCGAACCGAAATAGGGATCGATGTAGCTGCCAGAGCGGTCGAGATATGCCGCAGGATAACCCGGAACGCTCTGTGGTTCGGTTACGTTTGACGCTTCCATTATGTCGCTGACGTGGTAAGCCAGCCCGATGAAGTCGTCGGGATATTTTTCAGCCATATATTTCGTCGGGATATTTTTCAGCCATATATTCCATAGCCACATAGCCGCGCGGACAGTTGCCACACCATGCACCAGTGTATTCTTCCACCACTGCGCGGTGCGTGATGTCGAGGTCGGTTACGGCTATTGTCGTTGTTGCTTGTGCATTGTCGTTGGCATTGTCGTTGCCGTTTACTTTGGTAAGTTCCACAGTGAGCGGATATTCGCCGGTTTCGGCAATTGCCGGCAGCTCGATGTCGAAGTCGTTGGCTGCGCCCAGGAGCGTGTTGGCATTGTTGTTGGTGGCAGTGCCAGTCCCGCTTTGCCCGTTAATGCTATATGTGTACTCGATTGATAGCGATGAACTGCCACTGTGGTCATATACCGACAATGTCACTTGCGGGGCTTCGCCGGGCTTTACAATCACATAGTCGGGCAGGCTGATGCTTGCACCTTGTGGCACGTCGGTCAGTATCACTTGCATACACAGCGATGCCACATTTGGAATGCTTTCCCAGTCGTAGCCAGTGAATCGGAAGAAGAAGCCGTTATCGTTGATTGAACTTTCGTCGCCAAGAGCCAATGGGTAGCCAGTGCCCTGTATAGTGGAGACGTATCTTGTTATGGTCAAAGAGTAGCCGCAATACAGTCCGTCGGCTGGCACCTCGACGGGAGTGCTGAAGCGCACTTCGTTCCAGTCGTTTTCGGATGAAGGCACGATGATGTCGGTCACGTCAACCTCTTCGCCAGTAGGCGTGTCGCCCAGCGTAGTCGAAGTCCAGCCGCTGACGTTGGTAGTATATTGGTCGTCGAGCAGGTAGAAGCGTATCCCTGTGACCTTGGCTCCGGCAAAGGAATTGCCGTCTAATCGTATAGCCACGTCGTAGTCGCCAGCGGCTCGTGCTCCATACACGTAAGATAACCCGTCGGGGGCGTAGGTGAAAATGGTTTCGCCCTCGTTGATGTCGAGCGGGCGCACAGTGCTTTGGGGCAATGGCTTCGCTTGCAATAGGTTTTCCGAAACAGCTAAGGACGTTTCAAGGTTTGTTGGCATCGCCGCCGATGCGGTGACGAACGCTGCACACAGCATGGCTGCTGCAGGTGTTGACTTGAGTAGAGATTTTACATTCATAAGCATTTATTTTATATATTATAGATGCACTAAAGCAGTATGGTATTTGTTATCGTTTGCAAATGTAAGTGATGTTATTTGTGTATGCAACAATTTTTAAGCAAAAAATATTTGCAAATGAATTTTTTTTCTTGACAGGCATGAATTGCGGAACATGCCGTAGGCTGACTGCATTTGGCTTCATTGATGCCCGAGGCTGGTGTATATGGAGAGAAAGTATAGTTGAGGAAATTTTGGTTATATTATAATAATGTGTTTCGAGGTTTGGAAACTGTTTTGAACAAAGAACCTCTCTTAAAATTTTTCCTGTAAAAATTCAAAACAGTTTTTTTACAAAAAATTACGGTTCTCGGAGCAAAAAAAGTGAAAAAGTGCGTTTATCACTGACCGATAACGCATTACACCGCAAACTTCGGAAAAGGTAACAAGAGC
>CASEAQ010000062.1 GCA_949285735.1 uncultured Bacteroidales bacterium | reverse complement strand
ACCGATGACCATGACTACAACTTTAAGTTGAAGCATGCAATGGGATTCCTTAAAGAAGGGGCAAAGGTGAAGGCATACGTGTTCTTCCGCGGACGCTCGATACTTTTCAAGGAGCAGGGTGAGGTGCTATTGTTGCGCTTTGCCAACGACCTTGAGGAGCTTGGCAAGGTGGAGCAGATGCCGATACTTGAAGGCAAGAGAATGACAATCTTGCTTACGCCGAAAAAAGCTGCAAAGTGACGGTGTTCCCCATTCTTCGCAAGTTGGTCAAATTGTCTTTGTGATATGAAAGGGGTCATGGCTTGTAAGTGCCATGCCCCGTTAATATAAATCAAAATTAAAAATAAGAAAAGGAAATGCCAAAGATTAAGACTAACTCCGGTGCCAAAAAAAGGTTCGTCCTTACCGGATCAGGTAAAATCAAGAGAAAACATGCTTACAAGCGTCACATTCTGACAAAGAAATCGACTAAACGCAAGAGAAACCTTGGCTACTTTGCCATGATTTCGACAGCTGACCTTTCAAACGTGAAGAAGTTGCTCGTGTTGAAGTAACCGACTCGCACAGGAGAAGTCGCATAGCAAGGCATGTGGGTGGCGACACGCGCGTGCCGAGCGAACAAAAGAGTTTTCTTTTGATAATTAAAATCAATTATTAACCGAATGTCTCAGCATAAGTAAAAGAGCATAAAAGCCGCTGACATTCAAAAACATCAGTAAAATGCCAAGATCAGTAAATCATGTTGCATCAAGAGCACGTAGGAAGAAAATCTTAAAACTTACAAAGGGAAATTACGGTGCTCGCAAGAACGTATGGACCGTTGCCAAAAATACTTGGGAAAAGGGTCAGGTTTATGCCTATCGTGACCGCAAGAACAAAAAACGCAACTTCCGCGCATTGTGGATACAGCGTATCAATGCTGCTGCACGTCTTGAAGGGCTTTCATATTCACAGCTCATGGGCCTTTTGCACAAAGCCGGCATTGAAATCAACAGAAAAGTTCTTGCCGATTTGGCTCTCAACAACCCCGAGGCTTTCAAGGCTATCGTTGACAAGGTAAAAGCTCCTGTTGCATAAGCCAGGAGAGTGATTGGGAACATAGCTTATAAGTGAATTATACTAATTATTAACTCAAGTGTTGCTCCGCAATCTCTGGCAAGACACGTGTAAACAGGAAAGGATTTACCAAGAAGCTGCTTGTTAATATTGCGAGGACAAAAAAATAAAAACAGCAATGGATTTAATAAAAGTTGTAGAACAGGCTTTTGAGAGCGGGAAAGAACTTCCTGCATTTGGCCCAGGTGATACTGTAACGGTTTCATATCGCATCAAGGAAGGTAACAAGGAACGTGTACAGCAATATCGTGGTGTTGTCATCAGGATAACTGGCGAAGGGAGCAAGAAGCGTTTCACCGTAAGGAAAATAAGCGACAATATCGGCGTAGAACGTATTTTCCCGATGGATTCGCCGTTCATCGACAGCGTTGAAATCAACAAATATGGTAAAGTACGCCGTGCAAAATTGTATTATCTTCGTGGCTTGACTGGCAAGAAGGCTCGTATCAAAGAGCGTCGTGTTGCAAAGTAAGCCAATAAAAAAGATATTCATAATCTTTGCTTTTGAAAAGGTGGGTGTGCCAAATGCAATATTTGGCACACTCGTTTTTTCTTGAGTTGTGTTAATGTGTGTTAAGCTGTAACTTACCCGTGCAAGGTTTCATGTTTTTCCAGTTTATTGTGTAAATACAATTAATGAGGGAATGAACTATGAATATTTTTAAGAAATTATTATTGCCAATGTTCTTATTGGGCATAAGCGTTGTTCCGATGACATCGTGTGATGACGATGATGATGACTATTATTATGCTGGTTATTATGGGAACGTCGGACTTGTTACTGTGAAGCCTGTGGGCGAAAATGACTGCTATTTGTGGCTTGATGATAGTACGACGCTTTATCCAGTGAATTTCAACGGCGCGCCCTATGGCGACAAGGAGGTGAGGGCATTGGTGGGGTTTAGCCCTGTTGAAGGCTCGACGGGCAAGTACACAATGAACGTGATTGTGAACTGGATGGACAGTATCCGCACAAAATCGACTGTGCCAACGCTTGGCGAGCAGAACGACGAGAAATATGGCAAAGACCCGATTGAGATAGTCAACGATTGGGTGACGATAGCCGAGGACGGGTATTTGACGCTGCGTTTCCGCACGTTGTCCAACCGCACGGGTAGTGTACACTATGTGAACTTGTTGACAGGCGTTGACCCCAACGACCAGTACACTGTGGAATTGCGCCATGATGCCCGAGGAGACGTGACTGGTGTATATACCGATGGCATGATTGCTTTCAACTTGAAAGACCTGCCCGACACGAATGGCGAAACCGTTAAGTTGACATTGAAATGGAAGGGTTATGAAGCCGAGAAGTCGGTAACATTCGACTATTGCACACGGCGTAGCACGGAAAATGGAACAACTAATGCTCCAATCGACGTGCAATCGCTAATGCTGAACTTGGAATAAAATACAGCGAACGTGAAGAGCATACAGTGCAATGGGAGATGAATCCGGGAGGTGTGAGAACACAACACAGCTTATTTTACACGTGATGGTATAATAACTTTTTTTGTTAATTGACGAAATATAGAGTAGAGAGAAAGAAATGAGAAAGATGAAACATTATTTGATTGTGCCACTTGCACTGTGTGCTTTTTTACTATCTATGTCGGCTTGCGGCGATGACGAAGAAGAGTCGATACAGCCTGTAACAGTCGATAGCGTGAAAGGTGATTTCACGGGCACTTTGGTCGTGGGAAGCGGCGAAGCAGTTGCCGAAACATTGACTGTTGGCGACGATATAGTCGTGGCTGATTTCCCGGTCGATTCAATTATAAAGATAGTTGTGCCACAAGAGCACTTCGAGGAGGCAACGGCTACTGCCGAGACGGTGGATTGCGCCATAGGGTACACTGCAAGCGTGTTCGGTTTCAATCTGTTCCTCGAATTGACGCCCGAGCCATTGGAGTTTGATGTGACTTATGGCGGCGGTTCGCACACGGTGAATGCCGTACTGTACACCACAAAGCGAGGTCATTACAACGGCACGAGCAATGGGATGTCGTTTGAATTGCTGCTTGAAAGCGTGTCGCTCGACGGTGAAAACGTGGGCATACCTGCTTCTCTTTCCTACCAATTTGATATGACAAAAGGTGTGTAGGGCAGCAGTAAGGGAGAACGAGCAGGACAACATCATTTAAAGGTTTATCTTGTCTATCTAAGGAGAGTTAAAAATGTTAGTTATAATTTGAAAAGGTGATGGGTTGCATGGCATGGCGCGTGCGCAATGGCGCAAATGTGTGCCATGCAACTTTTTTTATTGTCGGCAAATGGTTGTGAGGATATGTGACATAGCACAATGGGCAAGAGGTTGAACGAAAAGGATTTGCTTGATGGAGTCCTTGGCGGCGACAAGGCTGCAATGCGAGGACTGTATGATTGCTATGTGGGGCATCTCACAGCGGTTGCCACCCGCTATCTTCCCGAGGAAGATGACGTGAAAGATGTGTTGCAGGAGGGGTTCATAAAGATTTTCACGACGTTGGGCAACTTCAGCTATCGTGGTGAAGGGTCGTTGAAAGCATGGATGACGAGGATTGTCGTCAACGAGGCGATAGACTTTTTGGGGGTACGCAAACGGAGTGAGCAGCTTTATGACCGCGATTTTGAAACAGGAGGCGGCAGAGATGAAGCCGACGACTATGAGGAACCCGACATTGGCAATGTGCCAATGAACGTGATATATGAAATGATAAGGCACTTGCCCGACGGATACAGGAGCGTTTTCAACCTGTATGTATTTGAAGAGAAGAGCCACAAGGATATTGCAAAGATGTTGAACATAAAAGAGAGCACATCGGCATCGCAATTGCACCGGGCAAAAGCCATGTTGGCACAACAGATAAAAGAGTATTTGACTACACAAAACAGAAGCGGATTATGGAAGAACAATGGCTGAAAGACTTGAAGAAACGTTCCGAGGGGTATGAGCGTGAAGCTCCCGCGGGATTGTGGGATGACATCCAGCGGTCGTTGGACGGAAAGCGGAATGCCGACGCCAGCCGCAACAATGTCAAAGTTGTTCCGTTGTGGCGGCGGTGGGCTGCTGTTGCCGCAGCAGTGCTGCTGTTGCTGTCTATCGGTTTTGTGGCTCTTTATACTGATGCGCCAATCGAAAGCGAGCAAGTGGCAACCTTGGGGGTTGAGCAAAAGGGAAATGTTGCATCTGGCAATGCCGATGCGGAACAGCCGCAGGTGGCAGAAGTGACGACAACAAAGGAAACAGTTGTTGAGAGCGATAGACGCGAACCGATTGGAAGTAGAAATGCTGTTGCCAACACTGCGAGCAGTGAGGCTGTGACAGATGGCGGCGTTGCAAATGACGGCAATGTTGTCGAGGAAGAACCAACGGTGACAATGCCACGACCTGCCGAACAGACGGAAGCAAGCAAGCCAAAAAAGGAAGGGAAGCGGGAACATAATCGCTCGGTGATGGACGACTATGCCAAGCGTAACGGCAACAGTAGTGGCGAACACTATGCTTATAAGTCAAAGAACTGCAACGCGTCATCGTCAAACGGCAACAAGTGGAGTGCAGGACTGTATGCCTCGAACATGACAGGTAACAACAATTCGTCGGCTGGTTACAGTTCCCTTACGCTCGGTGCCACCCCGTTCAGTACAATGCCGCGGCAAGATACGTGGACTACCAACGCAATGGCAAATATCATGTTTAACAATTTGAGCGTTGAAACAGGAACAGAAATAAAACATCACCAGCCTGTGCGCTTCGGAGCATCAGTTAAATATGCGTTTTCGGAGCGTTGGGGGCTGGAAAGCGGCGTGTCATACACGTGGCTGAAGTCGGAACTCACGTCGGGAAGCGAAAATGACCATTATGCGACTGAGCAGACAATCCACTACCTTGGCATTCCGTTGAAGGTGAATTTCACGGTGTGGCACAACGACCACTTCAGGGCTTACGCCACGGCTGGCGGCATGATGGAGATACCGTTGTCGGGGAAGTCGGAAACAGATTATATCAGCAGTGGGCGCGTGGTTGACCACGACTCGGAAGATGTTGATGTTGACCGCCTGCAATGGTCGGTGGCTGGTGCCGTGGGATTCCAATACAACTTTATTGATAACCTCGGCATATATGTCGAGCCAGGCGTAAGTTACTATTTCGACGATGGCAGCGACGTGCTGACGATTTATAAGGACAAGCAGTTTAATTTCAATTTTCAAGTCGGATTGCGGTTTGAGATTAATTAATGGTTCGCGCTCGTGCCGCACGCGGCATAAGTGGGATATTGAAAGGACGCACTGTTCACATGGTGCGTCCTGTTTCGTCAAAAAATGTGTGTTTCTCGTAAACTATCGCTATATTTATAGTCTCTTTAGGCTTGCCGTGGACGATTGCCGGCAAGTCGTACTCTTTGTATGCATGTGCCGTTGTCGGTACGAGAGCATGAGGAGTTGTTGGATTATGATGAGGCGACAGATACGAGCATGATATGAGTAAATTTGTTTGGAGTAGGATAGTGCTATAAAAATAGGGTCTGATTTTTTGTCACATACGACCACCAAACAAATGTAGATATATGTATTCAGTTAAACTTAAGTTCAGACCTTCGGCGAATCCTTTAAAAGAGGGTTCGTTGGTATATCAAGTCATATGCAACCGCGTTGTCCGCAGGATAAAGAGTCGATATAGGATTTTCAACGACGAGTGGGATAGCGCGTCGAGCCAGATAGTGTTGCCAACATCGTCATCAGCCGAACGCCACGGAGTGCTTTGCTCCATCAGGACGCACACGCGGTGGGAGCTTAGCCGACTCGAAAAGGCATTGGGCGAAATGGAGCGTGGTGGCGATTTTAGCGAGGTTGAGGGCAAGTTGCGGCAACTGCTTTGCATCTCGGGGTTCTCGACGAGTGTGTATAATTTCATCAATGCCCAAATCATATACAAGAGGCAGATGGGAAAGATACGCACCAGCGAGACCTACCAAGCCACGTTGAACAGCTTCATGCAATTCCGCTGCGGCATCGACTTGACGTTCGACATGATCGACTCGGAGCTGATTGAGCTTTATGAGATGGACATGCGGGAGCGTGGGTTGTCGCGCAACACCACCTCGTTCTACATGCGCATATTGCGCACGCAATACAGGCTCGCTGTCGAGCATGGGCTGACGCAAGACCGCCGCCCGTTCAAGCGCGTGTATTGCGGTATTGACAAGACGGTGAAGCGTAGCCTCTCGTTTGGCGAAATCAAGCGGATAAAGGAGCTTGACTTGTCGGGCTTGCCCGTATGCGACTTTGCCCGTGATATGTTCATCTTCAGCTTCTGCATGCGCGGAATGTCGTTTGTCGATATGTCTTATTTGCGTAAGTCGGACTTGCGCAACGGCTATATCACCTACCGCCGCAAGAAGACTGGGCAACTGCTCACCATCGAATGGACGGGGCAGATGCAGGCGATTGTCGATAAGTATGGCGACAGCGAGACGCAATACTTGCTGCCCATAATCAGGAAAGAGGATGGCACTGAACGGCGGCAATATCAAAACCAGATGTTGAAAGTGAACCGCAAACTAAAGAAAATTGCGGGCATGGTCAACATCTCGGTGCCGCTGACGCTCTATTATAGCCGTCACAGTTGGGCGACTATCGCAAGGGGGAAAGATGTGCCGCTGTCGGTCATAAGCGAGGGGCTTGGTCATGATTCTGAGGCAACTACGCAAATCTATCTTGATTCGATTAAATCGAGTGAAGTGGATAAGGCAAATAGGAAAATTCTGAAAGGTCTGTAATCCCACGATTGGGTGGGAATTGCTGTTTCACGAAAAAGACGGTCTCCTCCTATGAGACAATCTTTTTCGTGAAATAATTAAATATTAACTACTTACTCCGATAAATGGTATAGATTGTAGTCAACAAAAGTCAGAATTTGGAAAATTGGAACACAAATAAGTGTCAAAAAATATTGGTGGGATAAAATTATTTAGTACCTTTGTCATCAAAAGATTATCTCATAGGAGGAAGAATGTCTTTTAATTGTGAAACTGTCCATTGGGATTAGGAATTTTTTCAGATTGTCTCATAGGAGGAGATAGTCGAAAAAATTTAGCGTAAGAGTGTTGGCGCCCAAGTGCCTGGTATGATAAAATGAAATACTCTGAGATGTTCCAGTGTGAAATCAGAAATTTTAGGATTATTGCTTGTAACTGCTTATTTCTCAATGTTTTGCGAGAGTTTGCAGGATTGAAAGAAGTGCCTGGCTGTCAATGAAGATGGTTGTGCTTGCCTCCTAAATGTCTTGTTGTTTTCCATTTGTTGTTATGATTATCGCTGTTGATTTTGACGGAACGATTGTTGAACATCGTTATCCCGAAATCGGCAAAGAAATACCGTTTGCCATCGCCACGCTCAAGAAGTTGCAAGCCGAGCGCAACCTGCTAATCTTGTGGACTGTACGCGAAGGTAAATTGCTCGATGAGGCTGTTGAATATTGCCGTAGCCGCGGGCTGGAGTTCTATGCCGTCAATGCCAACCATCCCGACGAGCAGCCAGCCGGCGAGGCTGCCACTGCCTGCCGCAAGGTGAATGCCGACCTGTTTATCGACGATTGCAACCTTGGCAAGTTGCCCGACTGGGGCGCGATATATGAGATGGTGCACAACCGCTGGAGCTATGAGCGTTACCTCGACGAGGTGCGCTACAACGCAGCCCAAGCAAAGCCATCGTTCTGGAGTCGATTAAGAGGGAAATAAAGCCGTGTACGAAACGCAGCAGTCGCATTCTGAAAACACCAAGCGCATAGCCAAGAACACGTTGATGCTCTATGTGCGTATGCTGCTGAGCATGGTGGTGTCGCTCTACACCTCGCGCGTGGGCGTATGCTGCTGAGCATGGTGGTGTCGCTCTACACCTCGCGCGTGGTGCTCAACACCCTCGGCGTGGAAGACTACGGAATCTACAACGTAGTGGGGGGTGTGGTTGCCATGTTTAGCTTTTTGAATGCGTCGATGAGCGGTGCCACATCTCGTTTTTTGACGTTTGAACTTGGACGTGGAGATTTTTCGCGATTGAAAGAAGTCTTTTCGACGGCGTTGATTATCCATATTGGTATTGCCCTGTTTGTCTTTCTCTTGGCAGAAACTGTAGGTTTATGGTTCCTTATAAACAAGTTGGTGATTCCAGAATCTCGAATGCCGGTTGCACATGTGGTTTACCAACTTTCGGTATTATCCACAATGTTGGGCATTACACAGGTTCCCTACAATGCAAGCATCATAGCTCATGAAAAGATGGACGTTTACGCGTATGTTGAGATTTTGAATGTGTGTTTACGCTTGTTGATTGTTTTTCTATTGATGCTGCTGGATGCCGATAAATTGTTTGTGTATGCCATTTTGGTATTTATCGTGTCTTTTGTAATTATGTGCATATACCGATGGTATTGCATTCGGAATTACGAAGAGACTAAATTCCATTTTATTTGGAAGAAAAATATACTGAGACCCATGTTGAGCTTTTCGGGGTGGGATTTGTATGGAAATGCAAGTGTCATGGCACGGACGCAGGGCGTGTCGATGCTTTTAAACTTATTTTTCGGACCAGTAATGAATGCTGCAGCAGGAATTGCGACGCAAGTTCAAGGAGCTGTTATGGCTTTTGCAAATAATCTTGTAGTTGCTGCTCGTCCACAAATCGTTAAGCTATATGCCAGCAAGGATTATGACGCAATGCTTCGGTTGCTCAACAATGCAATGGCTTTGAGTTTTGTATTGCTGTCTTTGTTGTCTGTTCCTTTGATATGCGAAGCCAACTTCGTCTTGAGACTGTGGTTGAAGATAGTTCCCGACTATACAGTTATATTTTGCGTTTATACTTTGCTGTTTAATGTTTTCGCAAATATTTCGGTATTGTTGGTTTCGGTTGTCCACGCAACAGGAAAAATATTCCGCCCCAGTTTTATAAATGGAAGCCTGTATTTGTTGGTTATCCCTGTTTCATATGTGGCTTTCCGTCTTGATGGCGAGCCGTGGATTCCATTTTTCGTGAATGTGTTGGCGGTAATTGTGGGAATGCTGTCCAATGCTTGGACTATTCGCTTGTATGTTAAGGAATTTTCTTTCAAGTCGTTCTTGTTCGGGAATTTCCTTAAGTATGTATTGATTCTTTTGGTGTTGCTGTCAAGCGTTTATTCGCTTCATTATGTTGTTGGCGAGGGCTGGCTGCGCTTGATATTAAGTGTAGCGGTTACTGTTGTGCTATTGTCGTTTTCGGCATACTACATTTTGTTCTCACCTCAATACAGGAAAGAATTGATACGCTCATTGCGTGAAAAACTATGGAAAAGAAGTTAGTATCGGTATTGACCCCTTGTTATAATACAGGCAGATATATACACCGATTGTTGGATTCTGTGCTGTCGCAGTCTTATCCATGCATCGAGATGGTGGTTGTCGATGACGGCTCTACCGACGATTCGGCTTCAATTATAAAAAGCTACATACCGAGATTTGCAAAAAAAGGCTATGAGCTGAAGTATGTATATCAAGAAAACAGTGGTCAATCTGTCGCTATACAAAATGGTTTGCACATAGCGCGTGGCGAGTATTTGGTGTGGCCCGACAGCGACGATTATTACGCATCAGATAAGGCAATAGAAATATTAGTTGACAGATTGGAGCATTCTTCGCCAGAAATTGCTATGGTCAGGGCGATGTTGCGTGTCGTAGGCGAGGAAACTTTATATGAAATACGCATACAGGGAGAAGATGCGCCAGAGGAAGATGACACCCTCTTTTGCAAATGTCTGCTTGGCGATTTTTATTTTACTCGTTTATATGGTCCGTATGTCCGTTTTAAGGGAAACTACAGGACTTGACATATATACGTCGAAATATGCCGGACAAAATTGGCAATTATATCTCCCAGTGTTATATTCGTATCGTTGTTTGACGATAAAAGAAGTACTCTACAATGTTTTAGAAAGGGCTGATTCTCATAGTCGTGGCGGTTTTAAAGGGTATGAACAACAAATTTTGAGGCTCGACGTTTACGAAACCACTTTGCTTGAAACGTTGAAACGAATAAAAGGAATGCCCGATTACGAGAGGAATGAGTATAACAGTAAAATTGAATATAAATATTTGAGACTGAAATTCAGATTGGCTCTCAAATATCAAAAGTGCTCAGAGATTATTAAATTCTATAAGGAAATAAAAGGGCGTTATCCAGAGTACAGCAATTGGCACGATTCGGTATATTATTGGACAGCCAAGACAAAGACATTAGCAATTTTGCATTGGTTGTTGAGTATGAGAAATAAATTTGTCGAGTAGATGTTTGCTGATGTAGAAAATTGTTGTGGTTGCGCGGCTTGTATGGCAATATGCCCCAAGCAGTGTATTTCGATGAAGGAGGACGGCGAGGGTTTTCTTTATCCCACGGTTGATGCATCGCTCTGCATCGATTGCAATTTGTGCCAAAAGGTATGCCCTGTGTTGAACCAAGGTGACAAGAGAGAGCCGTTGGACGTGTATGCTGCCAAAAACGAAGATGAACAGGTGCGATTGTCGAGTTCCTCGGGTGGAATTTTCTCGCTGCTTGCCGAAAAGATGATTGACGAGGGAGGTGTTGTGTTTGGAGCGCGATTTGACGAAAATTGGGAGGTCGTGCA
>CASEAQ010000061.1 GCA_949285735.1 uncultured Bacteroidales bacterium | reverse complement strand
TCACATACAACGTACCCAACCTATGTGACACTGTATTCCGCCTCAACAACACCTCGACATCGCCGTTACCATATTCCAAAACGCTGTCGGGCATGATGAAAAACAGCTTGTCGCTGGTATATCTCACCACGCGAGCTTCGACAAGCTCCGACGAGTTGATATAGTCACTCACATAGATTTCATCACCCGATGTGAAACCGCTGCCCCTTAACTCGATTTCCGAACCAACGTAAAACGTTCCTTCCCCAGGCAACTTAACATCAAAACTTTCTCCCTGTCCGTACCCACTGTTTTCAAATGGGTTTCTTTCATCTTCGACACACGAAGTAAGCGCACACGTCATTATAGCAATGATGAATAATGCACTTTTAAATTTAAGAAACATCCGTTAAATGTATTTTAGTTATTTATCCTTAATACTGTTTAACTCACAAAAAAACAAATAATTTTTCACAATCACACTTTTGGATTGTTAATATTGGCTAATATTCAATTATTTCATCTAAAACCGTGATAGGAGCGCATCGCGGAACACAATGACACGAGGCGGCGATAAGAAAATAGTTGCCAACCCGATTCTCTCCTTTTTGGATATATCAAGTGACACGCCGCAGCATACCTTTGCCGCAAACAAAACCAATAGCACAACCATGAAAAGCACAATTACCGATAGCGAAAACAATGCCAACCATCGGGTGTTTGAAGTTGCACACATGGCTTGGAACGACTGGAGCGACTTCCGCCGCAAGCGTCGCCGAAACAAAAACTTCACTTATGGCTCACAGTGGGGCGACATGATGACCGATGCCAACGGACACCTATGCAGCGAATACAGCCACTTGCGTGAGAATGGGCATGAACCTCTGACCAACAATGTGATACGCCGACTTGTGAGAAGCGTGGTGGGGCGGTTCCGCAACAGCATTGCAGCAACCGATGGCAACAACGACCTGATTGATGAACTCGACAGCCGCGCCCTCGAAGAATTTCTAATTTCGGGCTGCTGCCTGCAACGCATTGACACGAGCATGGGGATAACTTGTGTGGAAAACCTCAATGTGAACCGTTTCTTCTCCAACATAATGGAAGATGTGCATTGCCGTGACTGCAAGATTGCCGGCTACCTGCACGACTTGAACATAGGCGAACTCATAAAGCGGCTGTCGCAGGGCGACCGCTCGCGTGCCACTCGAATAAGGAAGATATATTCAGAGCTTGAAATTCCAGGCAATACAAGCACTTCACTCGGCGACGATGCCGAGCAAAACAGCAACTTTTTCGCAGCTGCCAACGGGTTGGTGAGGGCGATTGAAGTGTGGACGCTCGAACAGCAAGAAGTGCTCGAATGCCACGACCGTGCCAACGGCACGCTCTTCAGCGTTGGCATCGAGCAGCAGCGCAGCATCGACGAGGAAAACAGTCGTCGGCGAGCCGCCGGCATAGTCGAAATCGAAGCTTTGTGGAGCATTGAGGAAACTTGGCACTGCCGATGGTTTGCCCCCGACGGGCATTGCCTCGTGCACTATACTTCGCCCTACGGGCACGGCTCGCACCCGTTTGCCATAAAGCTATATCCGCTCACCGATGGCGAGGTGCATTCATTTGTCGAGGACGTAATTGACCAGCAGAAATACATCAACCGCCTCATCACGCTCATCGACCACGTGATGGGCGCAAGTGCGAAGGGGGTGCTGCTCTTTCCCGATGCGGCTCTGCCAGAGGGTTTCACGTGGAACGACCTTAAACGCATCTGGCGCAGCACCGACGGTATATTGCCATACTCCGAAGGAAGTTGCAACAATCTGCCACAGCAGATTGCAGCCAACAACACTAACATCGGTGCGTATGAATTGCTGTCGTTGCAAATGAAATTGGTGGAAGAGATAAGCGGCATGGGCAGCGTGTTGCAAGGCAACAACACGACTGGCTCGCGGCAAGGCGCACAACTATATGAACGGCAGGTGGAAAATGCCACCATCTCGCTTGCCGACATATTCGAGACGTTCAACACATTCCGCCGCCAGCGCGATGCGAAAATAGCAACCGTTCAGCAGCCTGCCGACGACTAATGGCTACAATGCCCCCGTCTCGATGCGGATGCAAATGCGCTCGATTATGGCATCCTCCTTGTTGTTTTCGGGGTCGTAGTCAGAACGCATATTCACGCCGAACATTCGCCCGAACGTCTGCCAAAAACCGGCACGGAACGAGCCGAGGAAAGCCTTCACGATGTTGAACGACGACTGGTGGGTCTCGCGGTTGATGAGCTTGACGAGTATCTTGGCTTGCGACCGCGTGAATGTCTTCATCACAGGCTTGTATTGCTCGAATATTGCTCCCTCAAAGTCTTTCAGGTATTCTTGTTTCTCTTTCTCGGTTTCAAATGTTTCGAGATATTCATAAGTCTCGAGTAGGGTCGAGCATATCAACTTGGCATACGGCAGCGTCTTCTTCACGTCGCGCACCGTGCGCCAATAAAATTCCTCGTCTTTCTTGCTTTTGAACTTTTCGGGCGGATAGACCGTGATGGGATTCATCACTACCATGCACAATGTATCGCCCGTTGCCTCATCGACAAAGTGATACTTTCCTTTATACACCCGTTGTAATCCTGAAATCGGGGTTACTTCGGGCGTATCTTGGGCATTTGCCGAAAACAAGCATGACAATGCAAGCAGGAATACAACGATTATATAGCGGCAAAATTCTCTCATTATCTTATTTAACGTCGAAATTGCCGCAAAATTATGATATTTCCAGTTAATTACCACGGTAACAGCTTTAGAAACCGACTAAACCACCTCGTGGCGCAAGTTGTATTCGTTGCGCTGCTGCTCAAAGTCGCATGGCGCAGCTTTCAGTCGAGCAGTATCGGCAAGTGGGTCGTAGCTGCCCATTACGCGGTCGAGCGTCACATCGACGGCACCCTTTGCCGGAGCTGAAACAGCCGGCACACTGGCATTTATGCCAAAGTGGGCATTCAATGCCTCTATAATCATTGCCGTGGCCCTCATTTTCCCTTCAGCCGAATATCCGGCAATGTGCGGCGTTGCCACAAATGCACGTTCGAGCAAACGGCGGTCGATGGCAGGCTCGTTTTCCCAGCAGTCGATGGCTACATCTCCAATGGTTCCGCTTTGCAGCCCGTCGAGCAACGCAGCCGTGTCGGTAATGCCACCACGCGCACAGTTGATGAGCAGGCGGCAATGCTGTAACTTTTCTACAAACACGCTGTCGCACAAATGCCAAGTGGCATCGCAGCCTGTGCGTGTGAATGGAGTGTGGAACGTAATGATGTCGGCTTCGTGTGCTATGTCGTCAAGCCCTACACCGTGGAAATCCTTCTCTGCCCGCTGGCGTGGCGGGTCGTTAAGCAACACTTTAAAGCCAATCTCCCTTGCCCACCTCGCAATGATGCTACCCACATTGCCCACACCGACAATTCCAATTGTGAGTTCGCTTGGGTCTTCGATGCCATCTCGTTGCATAAGTCTGCCAATGGTAGAAACCACGTATTGAGCGACGGCGGGAGCATTGCACCCCGGCGCATTGTATGCAGCTATGCCCCGGCGGCGACAATAGTCAAGGTCAATATGGTCGGTGCCTATCGTGGCACTGCCCACCATCGAGCAACGGCTTCCGTCGAGCAAAGCGGCGTCACACCGTGTACGGGTGCGCACGATGAGCGCATCGGCATCGGCGACAGCCGCAGCCGTTATTTCCTGATAAGGCAAATATTCGACCGAAGCAAATGGTTCGAGCAATCCCTTTATATAGGGTATGTGATTTTCTACTACTATCTTCATTGTCATAAAATATTATAAATATACATGCCGAGGCACAAGGCAAACAACGCCAGTATAAGAATATAACGCTTTTCGTTGTTGCTTATGGTGAACGCATGCCCCGCCTGCACGGCAAAGCACAAGTTGAGTGTAGGCAGGTAGGAAATAGCGTTGGAACTGTCGATGCACATCATCACTATTGTGGCAATCGTGAGAACAGAGAAAAAGCCATTGCAGGCTCGGCGCTTGGCATTGTAACTGATGATGCGCATCATGTTCGACATCATCAAAGACAAAGTGGCGAAAGCCGTTGCCGCGCATGTTATGACAAGTTGCCACGATACATCGGTCAACTGCCACACGGGGCGCACTTCGGGCAAATTAAAGTCGGAAAAAGAAATAATGCCGAAACCATAGAGAATCCAGTAGGGCGTGAACAAACCCAATAACATGGCTACAAAGCCTCGCAACCGTAATACCCGCATCTGCATGAATCCAAGCATGAAAACCGCTATCAGGTATAACGACATGAACTGGAACATGGTGTAGAAACTGAGCAATGCCGAAACCAGGAACACGCTGCGTTGCGAAACGCGTTGGTCGTAGGTGTCGAAAAGCAACGATGCGCCTACTGCAACGACAACGAGCACCGCCGTGCCCTCAAAAAAATTAGCAAGCACCACTGGGGTAGCAATCTCAAGCATCAAGAACACCGACAATGCAATAGAGGCGTTTGCCCTGATGAACCCGTGCAGGCGGTTAAGGTGCTTCAACAAATATCCCATCGAAATCACACACGCCACATTGAGCAGCATCGACAGCCAACCGCCACCAATCCACAGGTTGCACGACGGCAAGCACCATCCGCTATCAACATCGCTCACACGGTAGTTCCCCAAAGCTATACACACCATCGCTGCCACGGCGAGCATCACTGCCGCAACCACATTAAAGCCCCGTCCTTCGAGAATTTGGGTTATTCTTGCTTCATTATTCACTTCGACACAAATTTGAAAGCAAAGTTAATGCAAGTTGAGTGCATAAAAAACAAACTCTTTTGTTTTTTGATGCCAATTGAACAGACACAAGCGGCTGAGCCTACCAACATACCCCCGTGGCTCATTTTCCAAAATGTAGGGTATGACTGTGTTAATTTATTTGAAAATGTCGTTTGTTCAATAACTTAGAGTAACTTTGCATGTATATTTATAAAGGGAAAAAATAGTTATGGAAGGATATCCTGTAAAGCAACATGGCGTACCGACAAAACGCTATTGCCAAACATTAGACCTGCGAGAAAACCCCGAATTGATTGCCGAATACCGCAAGCGACACAGTCGTGACGAGGCTTGGCCCGAAATTCTGCAGGGAATACGACAAGTGGGCATTCTTGAGATGGAATTGTATATTCTTGGTTCAAGATTATTCATGATTGTCGAAACGCCCCTCGATTTTGATTGGGACAGCGCAATGGCACGGCTTGCAACCCTGCCTCGACAACAAGAATGGGAAGACTTTGTGGCAACATTTCAAGAGACAAGCCCAGGCATAACCTCGGCTGAAAAATGGAAGCCCATGGAACGAATGTTTTACCTATATGAATGAAACAATAACAGTTCCTGCCATAGCTCATAGGGCGGGAACTGTTGTTTTATACGCAAATATGCGTAACCTTTGCAACTCCGTAAGCATATTTTCCACGTGATATTTCGGCGTTTGGGCAATTCCCAGTGCTTTGAGATTTGCGCCTTCGGCTTTGAAAATGTCTGTCGAATTTTTTGGGGGAATTTGGGGGTGGGGGATTGTGGGGGTGGGAGGAAATGTGTAACTTTGCAGTCTGAAATTTGATTTGTTAACTTCATGTGGAAAAATTTGGCTGCTTGCAACCACACAAAAAAATGCTAAAATCGCGATTCTTAACTCAATTGAATATCCTCCCTGGGTTCAACTTAGTGTAAAAGTCGTTTAGCATTTTTCCACAGCAAAAAAATGTTTGGAAAAATGAATTATTTGTTTACGTCCGAGTCTGTCTCGGAGGGCCATCCCGACAAGGTGGCTGACCAAATCAGCGATGCCGTTCTTGACCAATTTCTTGCCTACGACCCAGCGTCGAAGGTGGCTTGCGAAACGCTTGTCACAACGGGGCAGGTGGTGATTGCCGGCGAAGTGAAATCGGGTGCCTACATCGACCTTATGGATGTGACGCGCAGCGTGATTAACCGCATTGGCTACAACCGCAGCGAGTATAAGTTTGATGCCGATGCTTGCGGTGTGTTGTCGGCATTGCACGAGCAGTCGCAAGACATCAACCGTGGTGTGGAGCGCAGCAACCCCGAGGAGCAGGGTGCCGGCGACCAGGGCATGATGTTTGGCTATGCTTGCAACGAAACCGACAATTACATGCCGTTGACGCTCGACTTGTCGCACTTGCTGTTGCGCGAACTCGCCGCAATACGCCGCGAGGGTGTGGCGATGCCTTATTTGCGCCCCGATGCCAAGAGCCAAGTGACGGTGGAGTATGGCGAAGACCGCAAGCCTGTGCGTATCCACACGATTGTTGTCAGTACGCAGCACGACGAGTTTGTGCAACCCGTTGACGAAACGCCCGAGGCGCAAGAAGCTGCCGACAACGCAATGCACGACCGTATATATGCCGACGTGCGCGACATATTGTTGCCGCGCGTGGTCGAAAAGTTGCCGGCAAGGGTTAAAGCCTTGTTCGACGACAAGTTGATATTGCTTGTTAACCCCACAGGCAAGTTTGTCATCGGTGGACCTCATGGCGACACCGGATTGACTGGACGCAAGATTATCGTTGACACCTATGGCGGCAGGGGTGCGCATGGCGGTGGTGCATTCTCGGGCAAAGATCCGTCGAAGGTTGACCGCTCGGCTGCATATGCCGTGCGTCACATTGCCAAGAATGCCGTGGCTGCCGGTATTGCCGACGAAATGCTTGTACAGGTGGCATACGCCATTGGCAAGGCCGAGCCTGTGAGCCTGTTTGTCAGCACATTCGGCACGGCACACGTTGACATGACCGATGCCGAGATTGCCACACGCTTTGCTCGCATATTTGACTTGCGCCCGAGTTCCATCGTGCGCGACTTGAAGTTGCTCAACCCCATTTATGAAGAAACTGCCGCTTATGGGCACGTAGGTCGAGAGCCGCAGGTGGTTGAGAAACACTTCAAATCGAAATATGAAGGCGAAAAGACGATGCAAGTGGAATTGTTCACGTGGGAAAAACTCGACTACGTTGACAAACTGAAAACCGAGTTCGGCATAGCATAAATGCTTTAGGAATAAAGAAAAAGTCAGACGCATCTTGTGAAGTGCGTCCGACTTTTTCTTTATCAGTTAGGTAGAAATAATTGGCGGCACGTTTAACGGCTTTGCCCATTATGATTGGGGTTGCAGGAGGCAGATGAATGTTGAGGTGACAAAATCCCGGAAGTATGGGAGCTTGGAAATGGCTGGGTTTAGTTTGCGTGGTTTCAGCCCGAATTTTTGTTTATAGTGGGGGTTGATAAACCAGAATTGCTTGTCCAGGATGTTGAGCTTGCTGTGTTTCATGAGTCGGTGAAACTGGTTGATTGATACCGATGTGTCTTTGATGCTCATGAGTTCTTTAATGCAGTCGTCGGTTTCGTGCCCCAATTTCAGCAGCCCCTTGTAAATGCACTTTGGGAAAAGGTGGATGAAAGGCATGTGGGATATGACGCGGTTGTGGCTTATTTGCTGGTGTCCGCCAAATGGCATTCTCCACGCCGGGAAAGCGAGAAACATTATGCCGCCGGGCTTGAGGTGCTTGTGGCAGAAATCCAAAAGCTCGGATTTCTTGGAGATGTGTTCAAACACGTCGTGGCACAATATAACGTCGAATTGCGCATCCGACTTATATTCAAATATGTCGGAGTTTATGAAAGTCGCATCACAATTCTTTTGGCTGAAGAACTCTTTTGCCTGCCGAATGCGGTTGACCGATATGTCGATTCCTGTCACTTTGCAGCCCATTGTGGCAAAGGGGAGTAGGTTTCCGCCTTCGCCGCAGCCTATTTCCAATATCTCGGAAGAGGCGTTTATGTTGTGGAATTGCTTAATATATGGCAAGAAGTATTCTTTGGTGGTCGCAGCCAGCTCGGAAAAGTATTTTAATCTGTCGGTATGTCTTTGTTGCATAAAGCCAAACGGAGTGTTGTTAGGTTTTTGGTGTCGTTCAAATGACTTATTATAAAAGCGTCGCTAAATTACATAAAAACTTGTAGCCCGGCAAGTAATGTGTGGAAAACGTTGCTGCTCTTTCATTTAGAGTGTTATAACGGTGCAACTCGGAATAAAATGGCACCGAGGGCGGCGGAGCCGTTCAACCATGCCGAGGGCGACGTAAGGAGCCCTCGGAACGAAACCCATACAGCAGCAAGGTGCCGTTATGGTAGTTTAAATAGCATTACAAACCGCCATTTTTTCTTCCAAGTAAAATGGCAATGGAGCTCCGTTGGACCTCTTCGAGGCCCTGACAGGGG
>CASEAQ010000060.1 GCA_949285735.1 uncultured Bacteroidales bacterium | reverse complement strand
CAAAATTGGCTGGCCCGAGGGGCGCATAATTTTGTCGGAATGCGCAATATACCTTGCCACGTCGCCCAAGAGCAACTCGGCATACATGGCAATAAATTCAGCACTGCAATATGTACAGCAAACAGGCAACCTTCCCGTTCCGCTACATTTGCGCAATGCCCCTACAAAGCTGATGGACGAACTCGGGTACGGGAAAGACTACAAGTACGCACACGACTATCCGGGCAACTTCGTGCGACAAGAATTTATGCCTGCTGAAAACAACCACCCGACATTCTACAATCCTGGTCAAAACCCAGCCGAATACAAAATTCGGGAACGCATGAATGCGCTGTGGAATAGCAAAGAATAAAAGGGATGAGTGATCTCATTAATCTTTGCCATTCCTCCAGTCGCCTCCTTGCCCCTTTTCTTAGCACCCTGTGCCGTCCAAGCTGCAAGCTGCCCCATCGGCAACGGGGCGCGATTGCAAACCAGCTTCTTCCGGCACAAGCGTCACCGAGCCATCATCGAGCACAAAACATGGAATGCCCACGGCTCCTATCTTTTTAGCCCCATCAAAAGCCTTGTCGCTGTCACGCAGCCGCAAGAAAGCCTTTAAATCCCTCACGTGCGCGCCAATATCTATAACTTCATATCCTTCATTTCCTTCCACTTGCGCCTCGACAAATGTGCAATCGGGGCAAGTTTTCATTCCATAAATCTTTATCATAGTCTATCTCTAAATCGTTTACCACAAATGCCCCCTTGTCAAGCTATGCCCAACAGTTCTATTTCAAAAATAAGCGTAGAGCCACCGGGAATCCCGGGTTGTGAAAATTTCCCATACCCCATTTCGGCAGGGATATACACCTCCCATTTGTCGCCAATACACATTTGTTGCAAGGCTATAATCCAACCCTCGATGAGGTCTCTCAATCTGATTGCCAACGGCACGTCGCCAATGCTGCTGTCAAATTGCCTCCCGTCAATCGTTCTGCCCGTGTAATGAACAGTAACCACACTACTCGGCGACGGGTGCTTGCCATCACCCCTGCCCTCCGACAGCACTTTGTAAAACACGCCTTTGGGCAACGCTTTCACGCCCTCCTCACCAGATTTTCGCTGAAGCCAATCCTTGTTGGCTTGCACATATTCCTTTTTTACCATTTAATGTAACACGTTTAGTTCAAGTTTCAATCAGCCCTATGCAATCAACTTTCAAAACTTCGGGCTATACATCAACAAATTTAATAATTTTCCACACACCGACCAAACTGGCAAATATTTTAAGAAACCTTTGGAACTCAGCACTTCGTCACGCCGCTGCACAAACGCTCTAAATTCTTAATTTTCAAGCAAAATTGTCATAAATTGCTTAATTTGTATAATATTTCAACGATTTTCCCTAACTTTGTAAAGCTAAAACAGACTCATGGATTACCACATTTGAGCCATTACATAAAACGACTAATTATCAAATAATTATCTAAATATATCTATTTTTATGAGTTTGAATATCGTTGTCTTGGCAAAACAAGTGCCCGACACTCGTAATGTAGGCAAAGATGCTATGAAAGAAGACGGTACAATCAACCGTGCCGCGCTTCCTGCCATCTTCAACCCCGAGGACTTAAACGCTTTGGAACAAGCCCTACAATTGAAAGATTTAAACCCCGGTTCAAAAATCACACTTCTTACGATGGGCCCTCCACGTGCTGCCGAAATCGTTCGCGAAGCCATGTACCGTGGTGCTGACACTGGCATCGTGCTGACCGACCGTGCATTTGCCGGTGCCGACACTCTTGCCACTTCATATGCCCTGTCGGTTGCTATCCGCCACATCGGCAATTTCGACATCATCATCGGCGGTCGTCAGGCTATCGATGGCGACACCGCGCAAGTTGGTCCGCAAGTTGCCGAAAAGCTCGGTTTGCCGCAAGTGACTTATGCCGAAGATGTAAAGGTTGAAAATGGCAAAGCAACCATCAAGCGTCGCCTTGAGCATGGCGTTGAAACCGTAGAATGCCCGTTGCCACTCGTTGTCACTGTTAACGGTTCGGCAACTCCTTGCCGCCCGCGCAACGCACGTCTTGTGCAGAAGTACAAGTATGCCGTGACTCCAAGCGAGAAAGCACAACTTTCC
Source organism: uncultured Bacteroidales bacterium (assembly GCA_949285735.1). Classification (GTDB taxonomy): domain Bacteria; phylum Bacteroidota; class Bacteroidia; order Bacteroidales; family Muribaculaceae; genus Avimuribaculum. The sequence continues at coordinate 7,165 of CASEAQ010000060.1, read as the reverse complement.
GAGGAAATGGCAAAGCTCGTCGAAGCCCGCCCCTACCTCAACCTTTTTGAATGGAGTGCAGCCGAAGTCAATGCCGATCCGGCACAAATCGGACTTGCCGGCTCGCCGACAAAGGTTAAAGGCATTGTAAACGTGGTGTTCCAAGCCAAGGAAAGCAAGACCATCGAAGGCAAAGACGATGCCGCAATCGAAGACCTTGTTAAAGACCTCATTGCCAACCACACAATAGGCTAAGAAACTTGTTTAAACAATTAAAACTATGGCAGACAACAATAATTTAATAGTATATTGCGAATATGAAGATGGCAAAGTTGCCGACATCAGCCTGGAACTTCTCACCAAAGGCCGCACTCTTGCCACTCAATTAGGGGTGAAACTCGAAGCCCTCGTAATTGGCGACAAACTCGCAGGAATCGAAAACCAATTGTTCCCTTATGGCGTTGACACCGTTTACAAGGTTGAAGATGCCCGCCTCTATCCCTATACATCGCAACCCCATGCATCGGTGCTGATTAACTTGTTCAAGGAAATCAAGCCGCAAATATGCTTCATGGGTGCATCGAGCATAGGTCGCGACCTCGGTCCACGTGTTTCTTCGTCATTGCACAGCGGCTTGACTGCCGACTGCACATCGCTCGAAATCGGCGACCACACCGATGCCAAGACTGGCAAGGAATATCACAACCTGCTCTACCAGATTCGTCCTGCATTCGGAGGCAACATCGTGGCAACTATCGTCAACCCTGAATGTCGCCCACAGATGGCTACAGTGCGCGAGGGTGTGATGAAGAAGGAGATTTTCGATGCCAACTATAAAGGCACTGTAATCGACCTCGATGCCAACAAATATGTTAGCCCTACCGACTTTGTCGTAAGCATCATCGACCGCCACATCGAAAAGTCGAAAATCAACATCAAGAATGCGTCAATCATCGTCGCTGGCGGATATGGTGTAGGCAGCAAGGAAAACTTCGAGCTGCTGTTCCAGCTTGCCGAGACTCTCGGTGCCGAGGTCGGAGCATCTCGCGCAGCTGTCGATGCCGGCTTCACCGAACATGAACGCCAAATCGGACAAACGGGCGTTACCGTTCACCCCAAGCTCTACATCGCTTGTGGTATCTCGGGGCAAATCCAGCACATTGCAGGTATGCAAGAAAGCTCGATTATCATTTCTATCAACAACGACCCCAAGGCTCCCATCAACACTATCGCCGACTATGTGATTACCGGCGACATTGAGGAAGTCGTTCCGAAATTCATCAAGTATTATAAAAAGAACTCTAAGTAAATCGCTCTGAAAGATGGCTAATTTCTATAACGATAATAAAGACCTGAAGCATCATTTGCACCATCCTTTGATGCAGAAGATTGTTGCGCTCAAAGAACGCAACTACACCGATTGTGAAAAATATGACTACGCTCCGCTAAATTTCGAGGACGCAATGGACTCTTACGAGAAAGTCCTTGAAATTGCAGGCGAAATTTCGGGCGAAATCGTTGCCCCCAATGCCGAAGGTGTTGACCATGAAGGTCCGCACTTGGTTGACGGACACGTCGAATATGCCGAAGGCACCAAGCAAAACCTTGATGCTCTCGTAAAAGCCGGCTTGATGGGCATCTCGCTTCCTCGCCGCTACAATGGGCTCAACTTCTCGCTCGTGCCCTACATCATGGCTGCCGACATGGTGAGCCGTGCCGACGCCAGCTTCGTCAACATTTGGGGATTGCAAGACTGCGCCGAAACCATCTATGAGTTTGCCGATGAGGATCAACGCATGCGTTTCCTCCCACGCGTTTGCGCCGGCGAAACTATGGCAATGGATCTCACCGAACCCGATGCCGGTAGCGACCTGCAAGCCGTGATGCTCAAGGCTACACAAGCCGAAGATGGCACTTGGCGTCTTAACGGTGTAAAGCGTTTCATCACCAACGGTGACGGTCATATAGGGCTTGTATTGGCTCGTTCCGAAGAAGGCTCTCACGACGGTCGTGGATTGTCGATGTTCATCTTCGACCACAAGAACGAACCGGGCTTGACGGTGCGCCGCATCGAAAACAAGATGGGTATCAAAGGCTCGCCGACTTGCGAACTCGTATTCAAGAACGTGAAAGCCGAATTGTGTGGTTCGCGCCGCTTGGGCCTCATCAAGTATGTGATGTCGCTCATGAATGGTGCCCGCCTTGGTATTGCAGCCCAATCGGTGGGCGTGAGCGAAGCAGCCTATCGTGAAGCATACAACTATGCACTCGACCGTCGCCAGTTTGGCAAGGCAATCATCGAGTTCCCGGCTGTAGCCGAAATGCTCGCCATGATTAAAGCCAAGCTCGACGCTTCTCGTTCGTTGCTTTACGAGACAACGCGCTTCGTTGACATGTACAAGACCTACGAAGACATCGCCCGTGAACGCACCCTCACTCCCGAGGAACGCAACGAGATGAAATATTATTCAAAACTCGCCGACGCATTCACTCCGCTGGCAAAGGGCATGGGCAGCGAATTTTGCAACCAGAATGCCTACGACAGCATACAGGTTCACGGCGGTTCGGGCTTCATGAAAGATTATGCTTGCGAACGCATCTATCGCGACGCCCGCATCACATCTATCTACGAAGGTACGACACAGTTGCAGGTTGTGGCAGCTATCCGCCACGTCACCACTGGCACTTACCTCAGCAAAATCAATGAATATGCAGCCGAAAACTACGCTGCAGAGTTGAAGCCGCTGCAAGAACGCCTTGCTGCAATGACCGAGCTTTATGCCGATGCCGTGCAAAAGGTTACCTCGCTCAAGAACAGCGAATACACCGACTTCCAAGCTCGCCGCATGGTGGAAATGGCTGGCCACATAATAATGGGCTACCTGCTGCTCGGCGACGCAACCCGCTGCGCCGACTTCACCAAATCGGCAAACGTGTATGTACGCTTTGGCGAGGCAGAAGTAAACCGTCACCACAAGTTCATCACCGAATTTGTTCCCGAAGACTACGCTGCCTACTACAAGCACGAAGCATAATCCACACTTCCACACACTTACAGACAATCAAATCCCTCCAAAGCGGACAATGCTTGGAGGGATTTGATTTTTATGCAAAATTGTTACTTGCTTCCCGAAAGTATTCCCGTGTCGGTATCGCTATTGTTGATGCGCTTGCCACCAATGTTGCGTTGCTTGCCAAAATCGAGATTGAACGAAACATTCAGCATCACCATGCGCTTGAAATCGTCGGAATAGGCTATCTGGCTATATGGAGCCACACTCGACAGATTCTCCACGCCTTGCTCATAACGCTTGGTGAACGGATTCATCACCATCATCTGCACGCTCCATTTCTCAGTGTTATATCCGACAACAACCGAGTGCAGCTTCTCACCACGTTCCACCGTTTCACCCCACAAGTTGTGGTAGCTCGTGTTCATCTCAACCATCATAACCCAGTTTTTATACATTCCCATGATGCTTCCGCGGAAACCTGCATTTGAATGCGTGTGGGTGTAATCATTGCCGTTACTTATATATCTGTTGAAGAACGGCGTGAGCCTCACAGCAATATATTCCTTGAATGGGAACACCTGCACCGTCGTCTGCAAATTCAACCGATGGAATCCACTTTGATTGGCATACGTCCTCACAAACCGCCCATCGTCGAGCAATGTTTCTTCCATTATGGGATTGTCGTCATAGCTGTAACGCCCATACAATTCCACATTGACATATTTGCTACGCCAACTGGCTGAAAGGCTATTGGTATAGAATACCACGCTATGCAAGTCGGGGTTGCCTCGACGCACTTGGTAGGCATCAATGTCTTGCGATACATCGCTCAATGCCGACAATGAAGGTGCATACCCCGACATATAGGCATTATATTTCAAAAATATATTATCGGTTACATTATACGACAATGTCAACGTCGGCCTCACTATATATTTTTCCTGCGACAGCTCTCCCTGCTCATAATAAGTTCGCATTGCACCTATCCCCAATGAGTAGCCAAACTTGTTGATATGCGAACGATACTCGGCAAACGCGTATGTTTCTGCCGTGTTCATGCTCACCTTGCTGCTGATGTCACCGTCATACACATTGTTCATGTGTGAGTAGCTGTGTTTCAAGCCTGCCGTGAAATTTCCCTTCCACAATGTCCGCTCATAAATAGCCTCGCCAATCAACGAGTAGCGTTCGCCATCAACATCCGAAGCAAATGCCGCTGGCTCTCCGCCATCTTCTGTCATCGAATAATGCCTGTCGTTGCTGCTGCTGAGATATGTACCCACCACGTCGAAATACAAATGCTGGTCATTTTTCAAATCCAACTGGTAATATACATCGAGCGACGGTATATGCGACTTGGACTTCTGGCGGTCGATAACCGTGTATGTGGCATCACCTTGATAAAGAATGCTGTTTCGGTCGGAAAACGAGTTGGGCGTGTTGTCATACACATCACGCAATGCCACATTCAACATACTTTTATCATTGGCGTAATTATAACTCAGGCTGAAATTCATTCTGTCATACTTTATCTTGGTGGGGTTCCCCACTTCGCGATTCTCAACCGTGTGGTCGGGATACACAAATGTCTCGCGGTTTTCCCTTATCCAATCAAAATCGCGCCGCTCCCACGAGAACACTGCGCTAAATGCCGACTTGTTGCGGTTATACCTTGCCGACAGATTATAATCGCCATACCCCAACGGCTTCACACCATTGGTCAAGTCTCCTGCAATGTTTCCGCCCGTTTCTTTCCTCTTCACAATATAGTCTATCACAGCTGCAACGTTGCCATACCTCAGACCGGGATTGTCGTGATACTCAATTCGCACCACATCGGCAGGACGTATCGCCACAACTTCCTCTTTGGTAGCCTCCACGCCATTGATACGCAATTGCACGTCAGCACCGAAATTAGTCTTTATGCTTTTGTCGATAGGATTTACGGTCAAACTCGGGATTTGCAAATGTTGCAACAGCGACACGCCGTTGGTCGATGCCTTGCGCTGCGCCTCCGTTGGCAAAATCAGTTGTCGATCCACTTTGTTTATCACCGCATCGCCTTCCACTACTACTTCGTCAAGAGCCGTTGCCGAGACCACAAGCCCTACCTTGCCAACGTCAATGTCGCCTTCAAGATTGGTCAGCGACAACGATTGTGCATCATATCCCATATATGACATCTGCAACACATATGTGCCATCTGCCACATCTTCTATTTCAAACCTGCCCTCCTCGTTGCTTAGCACGCCAGCGACAATCTTCATTGCCGTATCTCTCAATACGACATTCGCCCCAATCAACGCGCTGCCATCACTTCCATCAGTCACTGTTCCTCTTACTTTATTGCCAGCCACCGCTGTTGCAACTGCTGCTACGAGCAGCAAGATAATTGATAAATACTTCCTCATAATCGTTTGTCTTTAATTGTTTTTTCTGACACAAAATTATGCCGAAACACCCGTTTTTTGCGTTTATATCAGCAACTATCTAAACTGCAACCCGTTTTACAATTTGTTGATTACAAACACCATACAAACACATAAACTCAAAAAAGTTTATATGCCGACTTCCAATAGTTATATTTCAAAATTCCGACATTAATTACTACCTTTGTCGCCACACAACAAAGATGTTTTTCCGACATGAAACTTGCATTTTTCTTAATAGCACTTGCCCTATTTATTAGTTGCAAGACCTCAAATGATGAAACCATAACCAATGCCGAGCAACTTGTCAACACAGGAAATGCCGACAGCGCATCAATCATAATTTCCAACATACACAATCCTCAGAACCTCGCCCCCGACCTAAAAGCACGCTATGCACTCGTGTTAGGAGCAATCCATGCAAACCGTGGTGAAGCCTTGACCGAAGACAGCTTACTGCGCGAGGCATACCAATACTACACAACCTCCTTTCCACAAGACACTGCACGGCTATTACAAGCCACGCTGCTGGCAGCACAGCACTATTGGTGGTGTAATGAAAAAACTACGGCACACGACATTCTCGAAAATGCGATTCCACAATTTAAAAAGACGGAGCAAACGGCTATTCTATACAATTTGAGCAAAATAGCCGAGGCAGATTACAACTATGCACAATTGTACAAATACACCAAGATGCTGCTCGACCTCAACCCCAACAACGAGATGACCTACTTGATCCGTTACAACTTAGGGCTCACCGCATATTACCTTAATGATGCGGCAACAGCCGAAACACTACTCAATGACATTGATAGATACATAACTACCGCACGCGATTCAATTCATTACAATACAACTGCACTCGGAAGCTATGCCGACATATTGAGCGACTACGGCAACCAGCGCAAGGCTATTGAATTACAAAACCAGGTATTGCGCTCGGTGTCGGGCGACAGCACAAAGACTTCAATTTCATACGCCAGCCTGTCGCGCTATTACTTCCTGCTCGACGATTTAAACATGGCAAAACACTGTATGCAACTCGCCGATGATTTCATCACCGACGATATTCAAAACGACCTTACCTATGCAAGCTATTTCCAAGTCATGCACATACTTCTCGACTACACAAGCACACGCAATTTCAATTTCAAGGAATTAGCCACATTCATCAACCGCTTGCAGAGCAACGCCGAGAATGAGCATAAAATAACCAACGCAAAGGAGCAAGCAAACCGGGCATTATCGGAAAGCAACTACCTCCTCACCATCGACAACCAGCGCAAACAGCTCATCGTCACTTACGCATTTGTAGCCGTAGTGGCACTCGTTGTGATTCTCATCTTGTATTCCCGACACAGACAGAAAATAATTGCCGACAAGGAAGAAGAACTCGAAACACTTCGACGACTGATAGCCGAGTCGCAACACGACAAAGACGATAAAGACGACCGTTTCTTTAAGAAAATCATGTTGCAGCAACTTGGAGTGATTCGCATAGCTGCGTCAAACCCCACAACCGCCAACCAAGAACTGCTGAAGCGTATGCAGGAAATAGCCGACAAAGAGGTCACTGTTGACTCTTTGCTGAATTGGAACGACCTTTTCAAGACAATCGACTACATCTATGACGGATACCACTTGCACTGGTGTCTAATAAAGTGTTAAAGTTTATTTTAACACTTGTTTTTTTCGCTTTAATACGGCTCCGCAACTGGCAAAATGATAGTTGTCGAACAG
>CASEAQ010000059.1 GCA_949285735.1 uncultured Bacteroidales bacterium | reverse complement strand
CCGTTATGGTAGTTTAAATAGCATTACAAACCGCCATTTTTTCTTCCAAGTAAAATGGCAATGGAGCTCCGTTGGACCTCTTCGAGGCCCTGACAGGGGGGGTGGGGCTGTTCCGACGGTTCCTTGCCCACTGCGTTGGACTGCGTCACCTGCGGTTAAAGCATAGTTGGACGGCTCCGCCGCCCCGTATTTTTTTGCGGACAGCAATAATAAAAAATTAAGGAGCAGCCTCACGTCATTAGGGCTGCTCCCTTGGTTTAAGGTTGTATTAGGTCTGTTTGTTGGTTAGTTAATTGTGTAAAGCGATCACTGTTTGAGCCTTATTTGGCTCATACTTGAATCCTGTTCTTTTATCGAGCCGTTGTGGAATGCCTGCAACAGGGCGTTGAGGTCGGCAATCTGCGTCCGCAACTCCTTTCCCTTGTCGGTGTCGCGCACCAGCATTCGTTGGCTGCTCATCTCCACAATCTGTGTGGTAGATTTAATATCTTTTCCTTCTTTTACTGCTTCTTCGATTGATGTAAACGGCTCGTGCTGCACGAGTTGGAACCCGCGTGAATGGAACACGAGCGTGTAGCCGGCAATTCCTGTTTCCGACCAGTAGGCTTTGGAGAATCCGCCATCGATTACCATCAGCTTGCCATTGGCGCGAATGGGCTGTTCGCCCATCTTGGTGCGCACGGGCACATGGCCGTTGATGATGTGGCGGTGTCGCCCTTCAACGCCGAATGCGTCGAGCAAGCGGTCGCACACAGCCTCGTCGTTGCGCAACTGGTAGTACCAGCCTTTCACTTCCTTGTGGGCTTCCTTGTCCTTGACAAAGTAACGCTCGAATGTCGCCATCTTGTCTTTGTCGAAAGCCGGGGAATTTTTCCCGCACCACAAGTACCACATATAGTCGAGCGCAAAAGCTCGTTCTTCGGCGTTGTCACACCCGAAGTAGGCTTCACGCATCAAGTTGCCCACGCGGTTGAGCAATTCCTTGCCGCAGAATTTCTCGCCCCTGATTTCGACCTCCTTGAGCGAACCGTCCTCGTTGAGCGGCACCGACGCGTGGAACAGCAGGTTGCTGTTGGTGACGGTGTATATGCAGCCGTTGCGGAAGAGCCAGCTTATGTGCTTTTGTAGTTTGTCGCTGTGCAGGAATGAGTTGCGCAATTTGTCAACCACGTCTTGTTCTTCGGCTGTGAGGCGGTATGGGTCGTTGGGATCTATGGTGGGGAAATTGGTGTCGGTCAGCTCATAGTCTTTTCCGCCGATGGTGACAATTCCTCTGTCCAGGTCCAAGCCTTGCAGCAGCAGGCGGTCGTCCATCTCGAAGTCGGGGCGGCGCTTGATGATTGCACCCTCGGTCTTAAACTGTATTATTGATATGGCTTTGTGCATTTGCGCAGCCAGCCGTCGTGACTTGTAGCTGTAGTTTCTGTCCTCGTTTTCGCGGGGCATGAATATGGTGCAGTCGTCGTTGCCATAGGTCTCGATGGCGAGCGTGGCAAGTGGCAGCAGGTTGATTCCATAACCGTCTTCGAGCACCGACTGGTTGTCGTAACGCAGCGCCAAACGCAGCACGTTGGCTATGCAACTGTCGTTTCCCGCGGCGGCACCCATCCACAATATGTCGTGGTTGCCCCACTGTATGTCGCAATTGTGGTAGTTGCAAAGCAGCTCCATTATCTTGTCGGGGCTGGGTCCGCGGTCGAACACGTCGCCCAATATGTGTAACGAGTCGATGGCAAGGCGTTGAATGAGGTTGCACAGGGCTATTATGAAGTCGTCAGCCATGTGGGTGGTGATGATAGTCCTCACGATTACGTCAACGTATGCCTGCTTGTTGGGGTCAACCGTGCTTTCGTGCAGCAGTTCTTGTATGATATAGGCGAAGTCGTCGGGCAGAGCTTTGCGCACCTTCGACCGCGTGTATTTCGATGACACGTTTCGGCACACCATCACAAGGCGGTTGAGCGTGATGAAATACCAGTCGTCGATGTCGTCGCTGTTGGTCTCCTGTTTCACAAGTTCGAGTTTCAGCTCGGGGTAATAGATGAGCGTGCACAACTCCTTTTGCTCACGTTGCGTGAGTGTCTCGCCAAATATTTCGCGCACTTTCCGCTTGATGTTTCCCGAGGCGTTGCGCAACACGTGTTGGAACGCTTCATACTCGCCATGCAGGTCGGCAAGGAAGTGTTCGGTGCCTTTGGGCAAGTTGAGTATTGCCTCAAGGTTGATAATTTCGGTGCTTGCAGCCGCCGCATTGGGAAAAATCCTTGCAAGCAGTTGCAAATAATGCGTGTCAGGGTCGGGATTTTCTTGTTTTGTTTTTGGAGTATCCATTTTCCATTAGCTTGGACGAGTATAAAGGTAATCACAATTTCGTTAATCGCAAAAAAATTGTTGTGACGACAACTCGTGAAGGGCTTTGCCAATGGCATTTCGGGCTGGTAGAGTTGCCACAATATGAGGATTTTATTGGAGTTGGATGCAGGTGTTGAAAAATATTGTAAAAGTGTTCAATCAATTGTAAATCGTGTTTGTGGTTAATCGCTTCTGTATCGATTTCTCATTTCTGGTTGGCTAAATTTTTTTTGCATGGTTTGGAATTTTGCCATAAGTCGTTGGCTGTTTGAGTTATATTGTCGTTTGGATGTGTTCTGTTGCTTGCATTTTGTAAAATATTCCCTTTAATATTTTGCAAAATGATAAAATGTATGTACTTTTGCCCGCGAAAGGTAAAAAAGATTGTTTGGTTTTTAAGAATTTGGTCTTTCCTATTGAAAAAACTGATGCAGATTTATTCCCCCTGCCATATTTGAGTGATGGCGGGGGGAGGGTGGAAACAAATCTGTTGCTGTTACAATAAAAGTTTTAATGTGTGGATAGGAGGTACTAATTGCTATGCAAACTCACTGTTTTATGCCGTTTTTGCCTTAAATTTGCATGTACCTAAACTACTAAAAACTATGGAAACTATCAAAAACGAACACCTCACCGTGGGCATCGACTGCCACGGCGCAGAATTGCAAAGCATAACGCGCAACAGCGACGGTCATGAATACTTGTGGCATGGCGACCCTGCCTACTGGAAACGCCGCTCACCGGTGTTGTTCCCAATCGTCGGAAGTGTGTGGGATGGGCGTTACCGCATTGATGGCAGCGAATACCACTTGTCGCAGCACGGGTTTGCTCGCGACATGGAGTTCTCACTCATTTCAAACGACGGCACACATGCCAAATTCCGCCTTGAAAGCAGTAGAGAAACCCTCAACCTGTATCCACGTGAATTCGCACTTGAAATAAGCTACTGGCTGCACGACTGGACAATAGAAGTTGCTTGGACTGTACGCAACACTTCGACCGACACCGAAATGCCATTCCAAATAGGGGCGCACCCTGCATTCAACTACATGGACTACGACCCCGATGCCGATGTGCAAGGATACTTCAAACTCGACAGCATGGGTGATTCGCTTGAATTATCGCTAATAGGGCGCAAAGGTTGCTTGAAAGACGACAAAGAAACCTTGAACGCACCCGGCGGCATATTGCCAATAACCCGTAGCAGCTTCAATGGCGACGCATTAGTGCTTGAAAACAGCCAAATACACCAGGTTACATTGCTCGACCGCCAGCAATGCCCCTACTTGAGCGTGAAATTCGATGCCCCGGTAGTGGGATTATGGTCGCCCGCACACGACAGCTACGCACCATTTGTGTGCATTGAGCCCTGGTATGGCCGCTGCGACCGTGAGGAGTTCAGCGGTGACTTTGCCGAAAAAGACTGGACGCAAATCCTCGCACCGCAACAAAGCTTCTCCACCGCCTACGACATAACTGTCTTGTAAGCCGCATCAAGAATGGGGTAACATTATAGGGAGAAAACTCTGTTTTGCTACCCCATTCATTTTACCGAATAATGAATGATAACTCCGATTTTCATTGCCCTATGGCGAACGACACGCGCAGCATTCCCACCACGTTGCAGCGGCTTCCCTCGGTGAAAACGCAGTGTAGCGACGGTGTGAGGGTGAAGTAGCGCAGGAATGGGTAGCTGAATGTAAATTCCAAGTCGGACTCGTCGCCATCGACGGCAAACACTCTGTTGCAGGCAATTCCAGCCATCATGCCGCCACGCCATTCACCGAGCATTGCCAGTGCAGTATATCCGCGGCACATAGGCTCGCCAGGACACCAACTTCCTTGAACCATTACACCCAACTGCATACCGCGCACCGTTGCAACAGGCTGCTCAATGTTTCCAAAGAGAGCATAGTGCATCTGCATTCCATATTCTTCAGGCATTCGTGCAATGGAATAACTAAGCATATATGATGCCGGGGTGAAATCCTCGTCCTCTGCATCGGCAGTGTAAGTCACACTGCCAATGTTAAAGAAACCGTCATCAGCTGGGCGTATGCGGAATTGCCTGTCGAAGCGGTCTGATGCCGAACCCGTATATAAACTTTCCTTTATGACAATATTGTCGGTTGGCTCATACTCGGCATGTATTCCCAACGCCGACAATGGATAAGTCGGCAGCAAGTGGTTGATTGAAAGGGTAGGATAGTTGCCGTATGACGACCCTGTGAAGAACGACGTATAATTGGTGGTAAAATAGTCATAGTCGATGTTGCGCAGCCCGGCAAACAGAGTCCAATCGCCCCATTGTTGCCCTATGCCGAGTTTCAACAATCTGAACGCCCTGCTTTCGCCTGCATCAAGGTTGCTCACACCCTGAATGTCGTCTATAACAGTGCCTGTGGTGTAACTCGCTATTGCCGAGGCCTCGACCATGCCGTCCTCCCATGGCGACACACCACCCTCGACGGTCAGCAATCCATTCCATGCGCCACGTCCTGCTGTCATGTTCCACAGCCCCTCGTTATCGGCAATTACATTCCAGTGGTACTCCACTTTGTCATCGTCGGCATAAACGGCAAACGTGGGCAGTGCGGCGAATATCGCCGTATATACCATTCCTATTTTTCCCAATGTGTCGAAATTTTAGAATTGAAATATTGCCGTCATCACCACGCGGTGGTTCATTACCGAGTGTGTGCCGGAGACTTTGCCATTATTGCCAACAGTGCCATACCATGCGTTGCACAACATGTATTCGGCACCAAACTTCCAGTGGGGAATGTTGTAGGTGAGTTCGGCAGTTGCGGTGGCAAGTTGCCCAAGTCCTTCTCCGATTCCTGAGCCAATTACTTTATTGTCAAGGATGGTCTCGCCTGCGCCAAGGTTCTTGAGATAACCAAAAAACAGCGCGGGGCGCAACTTGCTGCCATAGGCTATGTTGAGCCATGTTGACGACACCTTTACGGGTGCGTATTGCTGCTCGCCGGTCACGTTGTCGATGCTTGTGATGGCATATCCTCCTACTCCGCTCGCTTGGGTGAAGTTGTTGCCAAGCACCGTCTTGCCAGCCACGAGCCACTTGCCGCTTTTATATTTTATGTGGGCTTCTGCCGATACCGAAGTGATGCGTTCGGTCACTTTTGCTACTTTCGATTCTCCAGTCTGGGCGTCTTCAAATTCGGCTTGGGTGCGCGGCACAATCGAGGTGAGGTCGGCACCGATGCCGGCAATCCATTTGTCGTTTTTGTAGTCGATTCCGACGGTGATTTCAGGCACACAACTGTTTTTGATGAAACTTTGGCTCTTGCTGCTGGCGGTGGTGCCGTTGATGCTGTTGGCTGGACCTGCCGACAGGTATTGCGACTGCCAGAGCAATGTTGCAGTGAGGCGGAAGTTGCGGTCGGTGAGGCGGTAACGTATTTGAGGCGCGCGGCTGAATGGTTGGTAGGGTGCGCCCATGTTGAGGTTGAGGATTTCGGGGGCTACATCGCCATAGAACGGATGCCACGTTTGCCCCACGAGCAATTGCGACTTGCGCCATGCGAGATTGAAGTAGGCTTGACGCAAGCGTATCATGTAGTAGTTGGTGCCGCCTCCGCGGAAATCTATTTCAACACAACCCGATGTGGCAATTTTACCGTTGGCAATCGAGGGACCCGTGATGTTCACGCCAAGGCGTGAATACATGGTGTAGAGGCTGCCGTCGGGCTTGGCGTTGAGGTCGTTGCCAAACGAGTCATACTCGTGGTCGCGTGGGTACATGTAGAACAGCCCATCGACGGTCTCCGAGTTGGAACGGCTGTTGTAAAAGAGGTCGGCGCGTACTTGCCCGTAAAAGTCAAAAGAGAAATTACCTAAACTTTCGGCTGCTGTAGCAATTGCAGGAATCATTACAGCCAATGCTATCGCAATGGCTTGAAAGCGAAGTTTGTTGGTCATATAGATGATGAATGAATAAAACTATGCAAATTTAGCTTAAAAATGCCAAACAGGCAACCTTGCAGCATTGTTTTGTGCTGCAAGTGGAACAGTGTAGGCTATGTGGCACTTTGCTCATGTGCGAGGGCTGAACCCTGCACCACATTGCCCTTGGCGATGGCATTTTGCAACAGGGCTGTGAATTGGTAGTTTTTCAAGCCCCAACGGGGTGAGATGAGCAGGTTGTCGGGCGATTGCGAGGTGAAGCGTTCGATGGCTATCGCTGGCGACAGGTTGCGTATGAAGTCGAGGCATATCTGTATGTATTCTTCTACGCTCCACTGTTTTACGCTGAGCAGCCCGCTTGCCACCTGTTGGGCGAGCCGAGTTCCCTGTATCAGTTGCAACTGGTGCAGCTTGACGGTGCTTAGCGGCAACTTCGACAGTTGTCGGGCTGTGGTAATCACGTCGCTGGCATCTTCGCCTGGCAAGCCGGCTATGATGTGTGCGCCGGTCATCACGCCAGCCGCTGCAGTGCGGCAGATGGCTTCCACGCTCTCTTCCCAAGTGTGTCCGCGGTTGATGGTGCGCAGCGTGTCGTTGCGCGAAGTTTCTACTCCATATTCGACAAGCGTGAACACCCCTCGCCGTGCCAGCGACGACAAGTAATCGAGTGTCGCGTCGGTCATGCAGTCGGGGCGGGTGCCTATTATGAGCCCCACCACGCCGGGCACCGAGAGAGCTTCCTCGTAGAGGTCGCAAAGGTGGTCGTGCGAGCCGTAGGTGTTGGTATAGGCTTGGAAATAGGCAAGATATTGCATTTCGGGATACTTGCGCGCAAAGAAGTGTTGCCCCTCGGCGAGCTGTTCGGCGACGCTTTTGCGAGGGTTGCAATATTCGGGGTTGAACGTCTGGTTGTTGCAATAGGTGCAGCCGCCCACGCCCTTTGTGCCGTCGCGGTTGGGGCATGAGAAACCAGCGTTGATTGAAATCTTCTGCACCTTGCCGGCAAAGTGTTCGCGCAGGAAAGTTCCGAAGTCTCGATAGCCCGTTGTCATAGCCGAGAACAACGATTTTGCAACAAGAAGTCGAGCATCACGATTGCTGCCATGGCCTCCACGATGGGCACTGCGCGAGGCAGCACACACGGGTCGTGCCGTCCGCGGGCTTTAAGGGTGACAGTGTTCCCCTCGTCGTCAACCGTAGTGACGTTGCGCAACAGTGTGGCTACGGGCTTGAACGCCACGCGGAAGTATATGTCCTCGCCATTCGATATGCCCCCCTGTATGCCTCCCGAGTAGTTGGTGCCGGTGGCAAGGTTGCCGCCCGGGGTGGTGTGGAAGTTGTCGATTACCTCGCTGCCGCGGCGTTGGGCGAAGTCGAAGCCAAGCCCATATTCAAACCCTTTTGCGGCGTTTATCCCGAGCATTGCCGCGCCCAATGCGGCGTGCAGCTTGTCAAACACTGGTTCGCCCAGCCCTGCCGGTGCGCCCTTTATGACACCTGTTATTGTGCCGCCTATGGTGTCGCCCTCTTTTTTCACCTGCTCGATGAGCCTTATCATGCGTTGTGCGGCATCACCGTCGGGGCACCTCACGATGTTGCTTTCAATGGCGGCGGGGTCATATTTGCGGTAGTCGCGGTCGAGCACGATGTCGCCCACTTGCGAGGTGTAGGCATATATCTCGATGCCGGCTTTTGCCAGTGCCTGCCGTGCCACCGCTCCAGCCACCACTCTTGCGGCTGTTTCGCGAGCCGACGAGCGTCCGCCTCCGCGATGGTCGCGAATGCCATACTTTTGGGTGTAGGTGTAGTCGGCGTGCGACGGGCGGAAGGTGTGGCGCATATTTTCATAGTCGCCCGACCGCTGGTTTTCGTTCTCGATTGCGAAGCCTATCGGGGTGCCGGTGGTGTGCCCCTCGAATATGCCCGAGAGGAATCTCACGCGGTCGCCCTCGTTGCGCCCCGTCACTATCGACGATTGCCCGGGGCGGCGGCGGTCGAGTTCATGCTGCACGGCAGCTGTGTCGATTGCCAGCCCGGCTGGCATTCCGTCGATGACGCCCCCTATAGCTGCCCCGTGGGATTCGCCAAAGGTGGTGAGCCTGAATATTTTCCCTATTGTATTTCCCATTGTTCGGTTACTCTTTTTCTGCCGTCAAGTCGGCAAGTTCGCCACGCACATATTCGACCAATTCGGTCGGGCTGACTTTGAATTGCAATCCGCGCACCCCTGCGCTGACGTATATGTAGTCGAAATCGGCGCACGAAGCGTCGAAATATGTCGGGAACGCCTTTTTCATTCCGATGGGTGAGCAGCCGCCGCGTATGTAGCCCGTGGTGGGCAACAGCTCCTTCATCGGTATCAAGTCGGCTTTCTTGTTGCCCGACACCTTGGCTGCTTTTTTCAGGTCAACCTCGGCATCGCCGGGCACGACACACACAAAGTGGCCCGTCTTGTCGCCATGCAAGACGAGTGTCTTGAACACCTGCTTGATGTTTTCGCCCAATTGCGATGCGATGTGGGTTGCCGCAAGGTCGTTTTCATCGACCTCGTATGGCACAAGTTCATACTTGATTTTGGCTCGGTCGAGCAACCGTGCCGCATTGGTCTTGTTGATTCCTTTGCTCGCTGCCATGCTTCTTTTATATGAAAAAAATTTTGAGCAGAGTGTGGCTGATTCGTCCTTGTTTGTTCATGCTTAATGTGCGGCTCGCGTTGGTCGTTCCCCGATTATCGTTTTCAACGTTCAATTTGCCAAACTTGTGAAAACAATAATCAAAGCCGCCTCGAAACCGTGTTTCATTGAACAAAACATCAAAACAGCCTTTCAACTGCCATAATATTTGCACAAAAATACGACTTTTCTGCCAATCAATGACGGCTCAAGCCATGCTGCGGCATAAATTTTGAAACAAATCGGGTTTTATTCGACAAAAATTTTGCATTGTCGGAAAAAGGTTGTAACTTTGCAGCGCAAATCAGCCCAGATGGCGGAATTGGTAGACGCGCTGGTCTCAAACACCAGTGGATTCACCTCCATGCCGGTTCGATCCCGGCTCTGGGTACTTCAAACCCTTGGTAATCAACTGATTATCAAGGGTTTTTCTTTTTATCGGGCGTACTAAAAGTGTACTTCCTGACGAAAAGAAAAAGAAAGAGTACTTTCGCCGTTTTAGCAACCTT
>CASEAQ010000058.1 GCA_949285735.1 uncultured Bacteroidales bacterium | reverse complement strand
CAAAAAATTACGGTTCTCGGAGCAAAAAAAGTGAAAAAGTGCGTTTATCACTGACCGATAACGCATTACACCGCAAACTTCGGAAAAGGTAACAAGAGCAAAAAAGCAAGGAAATGAAAGGTAATGAGGGTGTACGGTTTTCAAATCATTACCCGATAACTAAGTAAAGTTTTTCTTTGTGTCGTCACGTTTCATCGTTCTGCGTTAGTTTGCATATCAATGTATAACTCGCTGATAACTAATTTTGTAACCAAAAAAGATTAGATTATGCGAAGTACATTTAAGGTGCTGTTCTACGTGAACGGGAGCAAGGAGAAAAACGGTATTGTCCCCATTATGGGACGAGTGACAATCAACGGTTCTGTGGCTCAATTTAGTTGCAAGCAGAGCATCCATAAAGACCTATGGGATGTGAAAGGCAACCGAGCAAAGGGCAAAAGCAAAGAATCGAGAGACATCAATTTGGCTTTGGATAACATCAAGGCTCAAATCATCAAACACTACCAACGCATTTCGGATAGAGAAGCGTTCGTAACTGCCGAAATGGTACGCAATGCCTATCAGGGTATAGGAACAGAGTATGAAACCTTGCTCCGAGCATTTGACAAGGAGAACGAAGCCTTTGCCAAACGAGTTGGCAAGGATCGTTCTCTGAGTACATATCAAAAGTACCTCACCGTAAGAAAATATCTTGCGGAGTTTATCAAGGTACACTACAAGCGTACAGATATAGCAATGAATGAACTAACAGAAGATTTCATTCGTGATTATTGCTTGTATCTGAGAAATGAGGTAGGATTGGCTCAGTCATCAGTGTGGATATACTCCATACCATTGAAGCACATTGTAACCACTGCTCACTACAATGGGAAAATAGCAAGAAACCCATTTGCCCAATACAAGGTTGACCCCGACCACAAGGAACGAGGTTTCTTAACAGAAGAAGAGTTGCAAGCCTTTACAACTATTGAATTGAATAATCCCGATTTGGAGTTGGCAAGGGATTTATTCGTGTTCGGTTGTTGGACTGGAATATCGTTCATCGACATTAAAAACCTTACAACGGAGAATATCACAATGCTTGGTGGTTCTCCTTGGATTGTATCGAAACGACAAAAGACAGGCGTACCGTTCCAAATCAAGTTAATGGATATACCTATGCAGATTATCAAGCGATATGAGCCATACAGAATAAGTAACAATCTATTCAACATCGGCAGCCACGACACGATAAACAAACGTATCAAGGAGGTAGCCAAAATGTGCGGTATTGAGAAGCGAACTTCGTTCCATCTGAGTAGGCACACATTCGCAGTATTAGCCTTGAACTATGGTATGCCAATAGAGAGTGTAAGCAAGATTCTCGGACATACCAATATAACCACAACACAGCGATACGCCAAAGTTACCAACATCAAACTTGAACACGACATATCGATGTTCGAGAGCAGGATTAGCGGACGGTTTGCTATTTAGGGTACGATACCTTGAAGATGACTTGCGGGCGAAAAGAGAAACCGATATAATCTCTTATCGTCCGCAAATTGTTTTTGCCCAAGTGAAACAAGCAAATCCTTGTAACACCTTTTTATTTTTGTTGAATTGTTGAATATGGTAATAAATGTATTGATAATAAGCAATATACACTCTCAACAAAATCTCAACAAGCCAAAAGGTACGTTGAGACATAAGCGACCTACATTCGTTGATTTCTCTTTTGGTGAGTGATTTGTTGAGAATGTGTTGAGAGAATATCACTTTGAATATAAGCACCTTACACCCTCTATTCATCAAATCAACAAATTTTCATCGACAACAAAACCGTATGTATAAGTTCCAATCCGAGAAGCGGAACAAGCCCCAACCGCAAGACATAGGGCAATGGCGAAACACAATGCAGGACTGCATACCGTAATGCCGACCTTACGGCACAACGGCAGGCAGGGCGGAGTGCCTGCGAGAAAGTGAGATAACAAGAATGCGAGAGGTCGCAAACAAGTTTAGAAAAGGTGGCTCAATTTTCAATCAGTATTTCCATTCCGTCACTCGACCGTTTCCTAAGCTCGCCTGCAAAGGTAGTACAGACCGTATTTGAAAGTTGAAAGGTCGGGCGACAAGTCGTTTCGGGCAGAATCTGCCTCCTGCGGAGAGTATTCATCCCGAAAACCTTTCATCTTTCAATCCCTGTACTTAACAATGCAGACGGCAACGGAAACAATCGACCGACGGAAAAGTAATTAACAGAAAAGAACAGCGTATAAACAGGCTCTACAATTGATAACCCGATTTGTACGCTGTTCCTGCTTCTATATATGGAGAGATGTTTTTTAGGAATCATCAAAATTGGGCAGACGAGAAACTGCACTCCCTCCAGAAATGTAATCCTACCTACCGCAATCTGTTGGTTGTATATGACAACAATCTTTTGTTAATTGAATCAGGAAATGCTATCTGAACAATCAAAAACCGTCAATGACGGTGGACGCAGCAAACCCTCGGTTTGGAAGTGTAGCGAGGTTATCTTTCGGGATGCCGAAAAATGCCGTCAAGCCGACATTCGCACCCGAAAACCTCGCTCCACTCTGAGGTGGAGGCAATCCGCTCCCGATGGTCGCAGATTGGGAAATTCTATCGAATAGGGGAAGTCGTGGAAGCCTTAGGATTGCCGACAAGCAAAAGCCAAAAACGAGGGCTGAAACTCTAAAATAAAAGTCGTAAAACAAGCCTTATACAAGCAAGTTATTACGACCTTTATATGTACTATTGAATAATATCTATTTTAGACTGAAATATTTATATAGTGGAGCAACCATCAATGATTGATAGATTTGGTCGTTCTCTAATAATGATTTAATTTCCTCTTCACTCATGAGGTGCACCGTCAATTCTTCAGTTTCGTCCAACGACTGATTGGATATTTTTTCTACACCTGTTGCAAGAAAGCAATGTGTCAAGTTGCTCATTGAACCAGGGTTAGGAGCAATGGTCATTAGCTTACTCCATTCGCCATTTCCGTAACCTGTTTCTTCAAGCAGTTCGCGTTGAGCCGCTTCAAGAGGCTGTTCGCCCTTCTCCATCACTCCACAAGGCAGTTCGATACTATTCACGCCTAATCCGTGACGGTATTGTTTCTCCATGATAAATTGACCATCCTTAGTTATGGCGATTACATTTACCCAGTCTGGATATTCAAGGACATAGTACTCCTCTATGATACGTCCGTCAGGCAACTCTACTTTGTCCCGTCTTGCCGTAAGCCACGGTCTTTGAATGATGTACTCTCTATCGAGAACTTTCCATTTGCTAAGTTTCTTGTCCATATTCTATTACTATTTCATTGGGTGTATTGAATCTGTATTCACTGTTGATGCCTGCACTATTACGGCATCCCCATAATGCAAGTCCGAAATCCACTCCTGCAGAATGGGCACATAGACTATCATATTCCGTATCGCCAATATATATGGCTTCTGATGCAAGGATTTGATTCCGATTCAGATAGGTCAATATGGGGTCAGGATATGGCTTAGGCTTAGGTGAATCATCCACACATATAATGGAATCAAAGTAGTGGCTAATTCCGTGAGGTACAAAATCCATTTCAAACTCAGACTTCGTTTTAGAAGTTATTATCCCCAAACGATAACCTTTATCACGCAACGCTGACAGAGTATCATTTATTCCATCAAACAGACCTATACTTTTGTGATATTTCTGCATCATCTCATTCCAATATTCGTTAGCTCCGATTGTATCCTCAATACCTAATCTTTCAAGCGCTACTTTTCCGGGTATTCCCAAAGCAAAGCATAACTTATCTATTGGGATAGATATATGTGAATACTGCATTACAGTATCTTGTAAACTATGCAAAACCGCAAATTCAGTGTCAAGCAAAGTTCCGTCAACATCGAATATTATATGTTTGTATTTCATTGGCTTTTGTAAAAACTTTGATTATAACACAAAAGTACTCAAAATATAATGTAATAACCAAAATGAAGGACTATTATTTCCTTGTCTGCATTTCTTTTATTACCTTTGTACCATCAGAGTTATCACATTGGAGCATAATAATGAAGAACTCAGAAATACGAACAACTCAGAAATACGAACGGTTGCTATCTCGTTACCCAATTTTCAAGCATTCCGAATAACCGTCTAATTACAAGATAATTGCAAATTCTGCGATTTTTTAATTAAAAAATAATAATGGTGACGGCTGTTGTCTATTGCATTTGAAGGAAAAATATACTACGTTTGCATAACGAACATATTGTTTCATTAAAAAATATGATAACTATGAAAGAGTCTCTGCTCATTTTGCTCGCCGTTTTCACAGCGTTTTTGGGCTTAGCCCAAACTAAGATGCCCAGTTGTCAATTGAAAGACATAAATGGGAAAACCGTCGATGTGTCTCAGCTTGACAATGGCGGCAAGCCCATTATTGTGTGTTTTTGGGCTACCTGGTGCAAACCATGCCAGCGCGAGTTGCAAGCAATACATGAAAACTATCCCGACTGGCAAGACGAGACAGGAGTGAAGGTGGTGGCAGTATCAATCGACCAGGCTCAGGACGTGAACAAGGTGAAACCCCTCGTTGACGGGTCGGGTTGGGAATATGATGTGATACTCGACACCAATAGCGACTTGAAACGGGCTTTGGGCATAAACCTCATTCCGCATGCATTGGTGCTCGATGGCAGCGGTAATATCGTTTATTCCCACACGGGATATGTTGACGGTGGCGAGGAAGAGCTTATTGAGGTAGTAAGAAAATATAGCAAATAACGCGTTATGGACGGTCGGACGTGGGCGGTGTCGGCGATTCTTGCTGTTGCCGCAGTATCGGGAGGCATGGCGCAGGGTGTGCAGTGGAACGGTTTTTCGCTCACTGGCAGCTTGCAGAGCGACATTCTGGTGCCGCAAGACGATGCCTCGATAGGAACAGAGCCGTATGCCGGCGACGTGGTGACCAATACCTACCTCAACTTGGCGTTGTCGTATAAGGAATATGTGACCGTCGGGGCGAGGCTCGAATATCTCGATTATCCGTTGCCCGGCTTCGAGCGCGACTTTGCCGGCTGGGGTGTTCCCAACATATTTGTGACGGGACGTTGCAAATGGGGGGAGGTGACTGTGGGTGACTTCTACGACCAGTTTGGCAGCGGGCTGATATTCCGCACCTACGAGGAGCGAAGCCTTGGCATCGACAACTCGTTGCGTGGCGGCCGCATCGTGTTGCGCCCCTACAAGGGCATCAACGTGAAAATGCTTGCCGGCAAGCAACGCCGATACTGGGAGCACAACGACAGCTGGGTGTGGGGTGCCGATGCCGAGCTGAGCATCGACCAGTGGTGGCGGAAGCTGGGCGAGAGGGGTGCGACTTGGCTCGTGGGAGCATCGTATGTGAGCAAGCACGAGGATAACACGCCACACTACGTGATGGGCGGTGACGGGCAGCTGTATATGCGCAACTTGCCCGAGACGGTTCCGGCGTTTGACGTGCGCACGCAGTTCAGCAAGTGGGGTTTGAACGTGCTTGCCGAGTATGCGTGGAAAATCAACGACCCGTCGTTTGACAACAGTTACAGCTACGACCGCGGTAGTGCGGCATTGCTGTCGGCGTCATATTCGGGCAAAGGTTACAGCATACTGCTGCAAGCCAAGCGCAGCGAGAACATGTCGTATCGCAGCGACCGCGACATGACTGGCACATCGTCGTTTATCAACCACTTGCCGGCGTTCACCTACCAGCACACCTATGCGCTGGCTGCCATGTACCCCTATGCCACTCAGCCGTTGGGCGAATGGGCGTATCAGGGCGAGGTGCGCTACACATTCCCGCGCAACACGGCACTTGGCGGACGCTATGGCACGACACTCAAGCTCAACGCCTCGCACATACGTGCGTTGCACCGCGTGGAGGGTGCCGAGAATGTGTATTACCAGGACATAAACATCTCGATGGAAAAGAAGTGGACTTCCGACTTCAAGACCAACATAATGTATATGAACCAGCGATACAACCAAATGGTGGTGGAGGGCCATGCCAACGATGGCGACATGGTGAAGTCTAACATCGCCGTGGTGGAGTCGCAATACAAGTTCAACAACAAGTTGCAGCTGCGCATGGAGCTGCAATACCTGCACACCAAGCAGGACTACGGCGACTGGATGTATGGATTGCTCGAATTGTCGGTCAACCGCAAGTTGATGTTCACTGTGAGCGATATGTTCAACAACGGCGACACCGATCTGCACTACTATTCGGCGCTGGCAACATTCACCCACAAAGCCCACCGCGTGTCGGGTGGATATGTGCGCACTCGTGCCGGGTATAACTGCTCGGGAGGCGTGTGCCGATATGTGCCGGCAAGCAAGGGTGTGCAACTTTCTTATAATTATAGCTTTTAGAGGAGACGGATATGGACTGTAAAGGAATATTGAGCATGATATTGCTGCCAGGGCTTGCCTTGGCGATGGCGGCTTGTGACGAAATCGACGAAGCCGACCGCTTGTTGGCTGTTGACCAGGACAGTTTCCAGTTTACCAACAAGGTGGTGTTGCTCGAAGAGTTCACGGGCCACTTGTGCATCAATTGCCCCACGGGAGCCGAGGTGGTGACTGGGCTTGAAGAGTGGGCGCAGGGGCATGTGATACCGGTGTCGATACATTGCGGTTCGTATGCGGCAGCCAACCCCGTTTTCCCCGAGGATTTTACCACCGAGGCTGGCAATGCCTATTATGAGGAGTTCGGACCCGATGCTTTCCCGTCGTGCATGATGGACAGGCAGATTGCCAATGGTAGCGTTGCCATCAATTCAAACTATGATATGTGGCAAGCCGACTTGATAGCCCGTGCGGCACAGGTCGCGCCTGTTGACATCGAGCTTGGCGTGTCGCGCACTGGCAACGATTTGTCGATCGACGTGACGGTGGTTGCCGCCTATGCCGTCGATTATGGCACGTCGTTGCAATTGTGGCTTGTGGAAGATGGCTTGGTGGGGGCGCAGCTCTCGCCCGACGGCATCAACAACGAGTATGTACACAACCACGTGTTGCGCGATGCCATCAATGGCGTGTGGGGCGAGGAGATTGGCTCGATAGCCGCCGGCAACGCCGTGGAGCGCAGTTATAGCTACACGATAGGCGACGGTTGTGTGCCCGAAAATTGCAAGGTGGTGGCATTTGTGTATGAAACCGCCTCACGTGGCAATGTGGTGCAGGCTGCCGAGATGGCTTTGTGACAATAGCTTTTTTTTTGAAGATTTGAGATTAATATATTAACTAAAAAACGGATGCTTATGAAGATACGGATTTTTACTTTGATTAGCGCGTTGGCTATCGGTGTCGTTACATCGATGGCGCAACTTTCATGGGTGTATGACAATCAGACCCTTGCCGATGGTGAGACGATTACGGTGAATGATGAAGCCATGACATTTACAATTGGTTTTACAATAGATGTTTACAATGATTCGGACGTTCCTGTGGAATGTGTTGTCCGTAGGAGCAATGTTCAGCCCGAAGGTTCTCTATTCGGAATGTGTACCGACAATTGTGTTATGGCAGATGTTTCTCCGGCATTTACCGTTAACGGCAACAGCAAATATCAAAATATCCGAGGGGAAGGTTTCCATATTAATAATGCTTCGCTATTTGAAAATGGCGAAGCAAGTGCGACATTTACGGTCAGCGGAGGTGGATATGAAGCTGAACTGAATGTTGTGTTTGTTGTTGATGGCAATCCCGACAACAATGGTGTGACTATCGGTACGACTGGTGTAGCCGATGTCACAGGCGCAGAGGAATATGGTATAGTGATGAAGGGCAACGAACTTTGCGTGACTGGCACTCGTGAGGGGCAGCAAGTGCGTGTAATCGACCTTACGGGGCGTGTTGCAGCTTCGTTTGTTGTAGCCGGAGACAGTACCCAGCGATATGACCTCAATCTTGGCAGAGGCATATACCTCGTGGCTCTGCAAGATGGTGGCCGCACGGTTTATACGCAGAAAGTGATTTCGCGTTAAGTTATACAGTTTTGTTGATTTCGTTTGCGGGGGCGCACGGTTTGTGCGCCTCTGCTGTTATATACGAGAGACATTGTGGTAGGTTGGAGCTATTAGAGAGTTCCTTGCCACTTCGAGGGCTTTGCGAGATACTAAATGCACGTCGCCAGTCACTGAGAAGACGGCTATGATGTTTGAGACGGCATTGGGGGTAGATGCCGAACCATTGATTCGGCTTCAGGTGAGGTATAATATGCGCGTTGCCTGGAAGGACAAGTCGTTTATGCAACGCTTGGATAATATCCGCAAGGTGGTTGCTGCGCTTTGATGTGACAGGCGTGGTTTGCAAGCGAGTTGTGGCGAGGGTTTATTGCAAGGAAATGAGAAAATTTGTATTTTTGAGGGAAAAGAGTGTGTTATGCCTAAAACTAAGAATGCTTTAACCCGATTGTTGGCGATAGACCAGTGTTTGCACGACCAGTCGAGGCACTATGGGCTGAGGGAGTTGCGCGACGCTTGCAATGATGCGCTGAGCCTGAAGGATAGCGAGGGGGTGTCGATGCGCACCATTCAAAACGACCTCGAATATATGCGCAGCGACAACGGCTATGCCGCCGACATTGAGGAATATTGGATAGACCGCCGCAAATATTTCAAATACCGCGACCCACACTTCACGATAGCGGGCTTCCCATCAATCGTGAGGAGTATGGCATATTGCAGCAGTTGCTTGGCTTGGTGTCGCGTTTCGAGGGGAATGCGATAGGGTGGTTGGGCGACCTTGAAATGCACTTGAACGATGTGCTGCACACCGACCACAAGCACCCGATAGTGGCGTTTGAGGAGAATCCCGACTTGCGCAATTCGCAATTGTTGAGGCAGTTGTTTAATTGCGCCGCCGAAAAGAAAGTAATCGAGTTGCGCTATCGCCCGTTTGGCAGGGAAGAGGAGGTGCACATGGTGAGCCCGAATTTCCTGAAGCAGTATAACAGGCGGTGGTTTGTGCTCGGCATGATTGAGACGGGGCAACTATACACGTTTTCGATAGACCGTATAGTAGGCATCGCCGAAGCCCCTGCTGAGGAATATGTGGCTGCCGATGTAGATTTCAACGACTATTTCGACGATATAATAGGTGTGACGCGATATGCCGACAAGCCTGTCGAGGAGATAGTGATTGCCGTGAGGGATACGCGTTTCCCCTATGTCGATACCAACCCGTTGCACCCGTCGCAAAGGAGGTTGCACAACTACCATTTGCCCGAGCCGATAGCCGACTTTGTGGCGATAAGTATCAAGGTGGCTGTCAATCATGAACTGGTAAATACCTTGTTGTCATTTGGTTGCGATGTGGTTGTGCTGTCGCCGCTGTCGTTGCAGGAAGTGATGAAAAAGAACCTGAATGCGAGTTTGCAGAATTATTTTCACTTATGAAAATCAGTTTCGCATGTGGGGTGCTATCTTTGCAACGTAAACGAAACACAAACGAGAGATCATTGAAACACTGAGATTGCCGCCGATTGACTTCATGCAATCTGGCATCGGGCTTCGCAAGAGGCTTGTTGCAGAACGGATTGTGGCTTGGTGGCTGCCTCGCAAGAGTGTGGCTCCAAGTTGAACGTATCTCCTCAATTGATGTCATCTATTTGATAAGGGTGATATTCGAGATTCGAGAGTTGATTGTGTTGTTTGTGGTGCTTATAACCTATAAGCCATGACTTTAAAAAACAATACAGCTATCTTTCATACACAAAGAATTTTGCGGCAATCTCGGTTGTTTCAATTCTTTTTATAACAAGAACAAAACGATTATGAGCGACAGCGAATTTCGACAAATGGTGATAGACGGTTTTCACAAGATGAAGACGCAAGACGACCTGCTCGCGCTGCTTAACAAGATGTATCGCAGCGCATTGTGCAGCGATGTCGATGAGAGCGTGTTCAAGCCCATCACCATGAAGTCGCTCAACTACTATAAAAACGTCAAGGCATCGGGCGCGCGCCGCTACCGTACTTTCCAGATAAGGAAGAAGTCGGGGAAGATGCGCACGATAAGTGCGCCATGCCGTGGGCTGAAAGTGATACAATATTGCCTGAACATCATTTTTCAGGCATTTTATGAACCTAATGCCAACGCCTGCGGATTTGTGCCGGGCAAGAGCATTGCCGACGGGGCAAGAGTCCACACGGGCAAGCGATATGTTTACAACATCGACTTGAAGGACTTTTTCGATACCATAGAGTTGTATCGGGTGAAAGCCATACTCACGTTGCCGCCGTTCAACTTGAAAGACGACAAAAACAACAGCCAGAGCCTGCCATACGTCATTGCCAACCTTTGCTGCCACCCCAAGATGGTGACTCATTATGTCTCGATTACCAACGAGTTGCTCTACGGCAATCTCGACGAAGTACTTGCCGTGGTGTCGTTTGTCAATAAGGACAAGGGGATTGCCAATGTGGTGTATGGCAGGGAGAAAACTGGATTTTTCAAGTATGCCAAGTTGTTGAAGAGGGTGCGCATTGGCGACGTGCTCAACTTGCGCATCAGCAATGGGGTTGCCAATGGCGGCAGGCTCGACGTGGCAGTTGCTGCGCCGCATAAGGGGAAAATAAGCGGTTGCGACTTTTATAAGATTATTAACGGCAATGTGCGCTCCAATGTGGGTTGTACTTTTTACAGTATTGATTTTAAGGGAGGCAGGGCACATATACCCATGTCTATGGTGACGGAGCATAAGTTGACAAACGGTGATTGCGTTACTGCCGCCGTGCTATACGAGTATAATAAGAAGCGCGGCAAATGGGATTGGCGGTGCATTTCTATTAAAACGGTTTCTAAGGAATGAAAGTTTTCGGTTGCTTGATGTTTTTGCACAAAGTGTGGCTGAAATGAGAAAGTTTAGTACTATTTTTGTTCTTGATTTTAGAAAAAAGTAATGGTATGAAAACGAGTATTATATTGTTTTTTATGATGATGGCTACTGTTGCCCTGGCGCAGCAGAATGTTGGCTACCGCGAAGGTGCTGTGGTTTCGCCGCAGGTGAATGGCGACGGGTCGGTGACTTTCCGCCTCAGGGCCGATGCAGCCAAGCATGTGACAGTGGTTGGCGACTGGGCTACAAATGGCGGCAAGGGAACGATGACATTGGGCGCCGACAGTGTGTGGAGCTATACGACACCGGCACTGCCGTCGGAAATGTACACCTATCGTTTTGATATTGACGGTGTTGTCGGTATCGACCCCGTAAATCCGTTCACTCGTCGCGACGTGGGCAATGTGTTCAGCATATTTTATGTTGGTGGCGGCAGTGCCGACTATTATCAGGTGAGGAATGTCAAGCATGGCGACGTGGTCGAGACGTGGTATCATTCTGATGCAGCTGGTGCCGACCGTCGTTTGTCGGTGTATCTGCCGCCAAGCTACGGCGAAACCGACAAGGCATATCCTGTATTTTACTTGTTGCATGGCAGCGGCGGCGACGAAACGGCATGGTTGGAGCTTGGGCATGTGGCTCGCATAATGGATAATCTTATTGCCGAGGGAAAAGCCGAGCCAATGATAGTTGTCATGCCCAACGGGAACTTCAGCAAGCAGGCAGCTCCAGGCGAAACTGCGGATAATCTTGGGTTTAAGCCTGTCATGACAAATATGCTTGGCGATTACAAGAATGGTGCTTACGAGATGGCATTTACCGAAATTGTCAATTTCATAGACGGCAAGTTCAAGACGATTCCCGACAAGCAGCACCGTGCGATAGCCGGGTTGTCGATGGGTGGTTTCCATTCGTTGTATGTCGCACTGAACTATCCTGGCTATTTCGATTATATCGGTCTGTTTTCGGCTGGGCTGATGAGCGACCTGAACACTACCCGCGAGGCTTATAAAGATGAAGACATGAAACTTGCGCGCCTCAGCCAGGTGGGGTACAAGCTGTTTTGGATTGGCATCGGCGAAGATGACTTTTTGTATGACATAAATACCGAATTTCGCCATCGTCTTGATGGAATGGACTTCAAATATGTCTATCATGAGTCGTCGCGTGGTCACATTTGGGCTAATTGGCGGCAATATTTGTTGATATTCGCTCCACAACTGTTCAAGTGAGCACACTTTGGCAACATTTTTGCTGTCTGTAATTATGAGCGTTTTTTGGTTGCTCATGTGAGTTCGACTTAAAATATAAACTTAAAAATATAAGCAAACTATGTTAAGCAAAAAAATCGAAGAGGCTCTCAATGCCCAAATCAATGCCGAGATGTGGTCGGCATATTTGTATCTTTCAATGGCTTCTTACTGCCACGCAACCGGTCGTCCTGGCATGGGAAAGTGGTTTGAAGTGCAATTCAAGGAGGAGCAAGACCATGCAATGATTTTCTTTAAGTATGTCATTTCGCGTGGCGGCAGTGTGAAACTTGATGCGATTAAGCCTGTTCCTACCGAGTGGGATTCGGTATTGAAAGTCTTTGAGGGTACTCTTGCCCATGAGCAGAAGGTGACCAGCCTCATCAACGACTTGTGTGCATTGGCTACTCAAGAAAACGACTATGCTACGCAAAGTATGCTCAAATGGTTTATCGATGAGCAGGTTGAGGAAGAAAGCACTGCACAAAACATCATCGACAATCTGAAGATGATAAACGACAATGGCTATGGCTTGTATATGCTCGACAAGGAGCTTGGTGCGCGCACCTACACGCCTGCTGCCCCTCTCGGCGAGTGATTTTTGAGTTTCCATAAATAATAATTTTATGCCACAGCGACTGTTTAAAGCGTGCTGTGGCATTTTTTTGTGCCATTTTTGTCATGTTGTTGTGTTATTATTCGTACCTTTGGATAGTATGAATTTTTTTCTGTGTTAGAAGTTTGTAACGTATAATTAACTTATTTTTGTGTAGATGAAGAAGTTATCTTTGTTTGTGGCAACAGGCTTGTTGCTGTCGCTGTCGTCATGCTTTGCCAGTGAAGAACCTATTGCGCTTTATGGCTTTTGGGAGGGTCTGTGGCATGGGGTCATAATTATCGTGTCATTGTTGATTAAGTTGGTGTCTGTAATAGCCCATGCAATCAATGCCGATTATGGGAATTGGAATATATGTGTTTTCTCATTCCAAAACGAGGGGTTGGTTTATTGGGTAGGTTTCATTTTGGGAATATTCTTTAATTTGGGGGTATTTTCTCGCATGAGGCAGGTGCGCCGCAATCAATAGTAGTTGCTTTTTTGTGGGTATAGTGTTAAATATTGTTTCGAAATTTGGGGTGTTTTTGTGGGATATGGGTTGGGTGTATGTTTTAGGGCAGAAAATTGTGGAAAAATTTTGTTTGTGGAAGTAGTTGTGGGATAGGCGGTTGGTTAAACGGGGTAAAAAAGTTTGAAAAAAGTTGCGAAAAAATTTGGTTTGTGGGGAAATTTGGTAGTACCTTTGCAACCGCAAACGGGGAACGGCGGTTCCCGAGCGGCGGGCGGGCGACCGCGCCGCTTGCAAGGACGGGAAAAAGTTGTTACCTTTGCAAGACCGACACGAACGAGGTCGGGAGAGGACATTGAAATGATGCTACAGACGATATAGACAGAGACGAGGGGAGCCGCGCCTGAATGGGCGCGGCGGGGACCGCGCGACGAGCCGCGCTCCTCCGGCTTCCCGGCGTCCACGTCGATTCGAGAAAAAAGGAA
>CASEAQ010000057.1 GCA_949285735.1 uncultured Bacteroidales bacterium | reverse complement strand
CGTGCCGCGGCTCGTTTACAGCCACAACGTAAGCCATGCCAGAATACATTTGTGCAGACGAGCCGCGGCACGCCACGGCTCTACGAAGCGCAACCTATGATGCACGTTCCAATTTAAAAGACTAAAGAAAGGGTCGCGCCATTACTCGGTATAGAGTTCGGTGCGACCCTTGTGGGTGTTGTTATTGAGCGTTTTAGATGCGATGAATCGCGTCTCTACGGTGGATTTTGCTACCCCAATACAGATTAGTGGACAAGCACTTTTTTGCCGTTGACGATGTAGATGCCTCGGGCTACGTTGATACTTGCCGTGTTGTTTACCGTATGGTTGAAGATTACACGACCAGCAATGTCGCACACTGTCACTTTGGTGGGTGTGGCGCACATGATGTCGATGCTGTTGCTCGTTGTGCTTATGGCAATGTCGGCGGTATTGTCGGTGGCAGTGTTGCCGATTGAGCTGTAGCTGTCTTTTTGATATACGCGCACCCAGTCGAAGAGTGTTTCGTAGGTGTGCGTAACGTCGGCGTTGGCTGCCCAAGAGCCGTTGCCAACCGACTGGTTGAGGATTATGTAGAATGCTTTCCCGAATGGCCATTGTCCCTTGTCGAGGGCGTTGGTATTCGACGACTTGGCATAGCTACCCACCTGCTTGCCATCAACAAACCAGCGCAGTGTGGTCTCGTCCCATTCAAACCCGTAGGTGTGGTAGCGATCCATTGCCACTGTCTCGTTGAACGACGAAGTAGGGTTGCCCGTGTTGCCAAGATTGTAAGTCCAATTTGAGTGTACTGTGTGGTAGGCAGTGTTTTGGTTGTCGATTTGTTCCCATATGTCTATTTCGCCGCAGTTGGGCCACCCGTCGCGTTGGTCGGTGGGCATCATCCAGAATGCAGGGAAATTGCCCGTGTGGGGGTTGGTGAGAAGGCGAGCTTCGATTTTGCCATACAGGAAGTCGAATTTCCCCGCCGACTGGATGCCGCCTGTAATCATTGGCACGGGGTCGGTTGCTTGGTCGGGATTGGGAATGGCGCGTGTCACCAATTGCCCGTCTTTGATATATACTACTTCCTCACTGTCGGACAGCCAACGGTTCCATGTGGAGCTTTGCCGCGGGCATCGGCTCCACTTGTCGGCATCGGGTTGCGAACCGTCGGCGCCATCAAACTCGTCGTTGAATATTAATTTGTATTCGGCATCGGCAGTGGGTTCAAAATTCACGGTAATGACAATGTCGCCGTTAACGCTGTCGGCTGGCAGGGTGTATTCGCTGGCTGGCACCGAATATTCGCCCCACTGCTTGTTGCCGTGCAGGTATTGCGGTCCGTCGAAGTTGTGCCCGTGCCTGATTGTCATTTTGCTTGCCACATAGCCGTCGGCTGCCGGAGTGGGAACAACGGTGAGCGGCTCGAAGCATTGCACGTTGAGCGGAAGCCCCGTGTTGCCAGCCCCGTTGAGGCTGCCGTTCATGGTCGAGACCGATAGCTCGTGTGTGTCGTCGTGCAGGTTGATGAGGAAGTCGATGACATATCCGCCATTGTCGTTGATTTGGTTGGTACCTCCTTCGCTCCAGTGTCCGGCTGGGTCGATGTCGTTCCAGTCGATTTTAAGGCGCGCACGGTAAACGCCAGTCGGCAGGTCGGTGGGGATTTCAAAAGTCGGCAAGTTGCCTATTTCGACGCTGCCGGGGGCGCCGTCGATTGTCTGCCCCAAGCTGTTTTTGCCATTATAGTAGGTGTAGGCGACAAGTTCGCCAGCCATGCTTGGAGTGCCGTCGGCATTGAGAGTGGCGCGGAATTGCCCGTCTTGGTTTAGGTCGATATATAGGTAGCCGTGCATGGAATTGCCAGTGTAGTCGATGGCTGTTTCCACTTGGTCGCCCGGGATTGCCGACACTTGGCGGGCTGTCATGTCGCGATATACGAGGTTGGCTGCGCTTTCATCGATGGTTATGGTAGAAGTGCCGCCTTGTGTGCATGTCAGCTCGAAACCGTTTAGCTTGCGCGACGGGTGTGTGACTTCCAGCGACTTGTCGAAGTTGAGCGGATAGTCGCCGTCACTGACTGGAGTGTCGCCGCCGGTGTTTTCCACGAACAGCCCCGTTATTTCCACATCGGCAGTCATCATGCTGGCAGGTATGGTTATTTTGTCGCCGTCGAAAAGGTAGGCTGGGTAGCAGGTGTCGATATATTGCGGAGTGCCATGCACAAGGCTGTCGCCATGCAGGTTGTAGCCGTGCCGCACGATTATACCTTCGTAGAAGTATCCCTCGGATGGCACCATCTTGACAGTGAGTGCCTTGCCGAATTGCACATCGGTGCCGTCGAGCGGTGTGCCGTTTTCGTCAACCACGTTGTCGTTGCTACCCGCCGTCGAGATGCGGCACACGTCGTCGTGGATATTGATGCGGGTGTCGAAAATCATCCCACCATTGTTGATGAGCGATTCCGAACCGGCAGGATCGATGTCGCCCCAATCGACCTTTAGGCGCAGGCGGTAGTATCCTTCAGCCAGGTCGGCTGGAATGGTGAATGCAGGAGGATTCAGCACATTGCGGTCGTCGCCGCTCACTGCCGAGCCGTCGCTGGTGTAGCCCGACGAGCCGTTTACGGTTTCGACATAGGCATATTGCATTATGTCGCTTGTCGATGGTATGGTGTAGTCGTCATTGAGTGTGGCGTCGAATGTTCCGTCGTTTCCGCGGTCGAGGTACACATATCCGTTCATCCAGTTGCCCGTGAAGGAAAATATTGCTGTGAGTGTTTCTCCTGCCTTGGCTGTGAAGCATTTGTCGAGCATTGTGTGGTAGGCTGGCGTTGGCGACATCATGCCCCATGTCAATGATTGGTTGCCGTCGGCAGAACCGTTAAGCGACACGCCGTCGAGGTGGCGGTCGGTGCGGCTTATTGTGGCATCGGCATCAAAATTGATGGCGTAGTCGTTTGTCGTGTTGGCATTCGTTTGTGCCGTTGTGGCGATCGAGGAGGCAGCAATTGTGACTGCCATGAAGATGCGTTTTCTTATGTCCATAATTTTTCTTGGTGTGTGGGGTGGTTGGGTAAATTATTGTCTATGTTGGTATAATACAGTTTTTTATGCCTTGATGTAAAATGTAACCGCCATAAAGATATGAAATTTAGAGGAAAATGCCAAATCGGTTGTTGCTGAGCCGGTAGTTTTGCGACATCAGTGCCATTGTATTGAGTTTTAGTGGTGTTAAAGGTTTTATTTGTTGGTGTAATTAGTATATTTTTTGGTAATAATGAGTTGGATAGTGTCGTTGCTCCGATATTTTTTGCTAACTTTGCGCCGAATTTTTGAAATTAGTATGATATCCTGTACTCTTTTTGAAATTGAGTAATCACTAAATTATGCGTTTTCATATTACAAACTCATATTCAATTTTCAGATTATGAAAAAAATTTACACTTTATGTGCAGCCGCAATGGTGGCTGCCGCCCCTGCTGTGGCACAACAGCTCCCCAACAACATCGGCACGTTTGATGGCACTTGGGTTGAATGCAAGCCCGACGGAACTAATGTTGTGGGAACACAACCCGAAGGCTGGATGGCATCGAATGTATATAAGCATTTTATTATTGATGTTAAGGTTGAATTGATTTCTTCAGCAGCCGACAGGCAAACCGATAATTCTGAAAACCATTCGGTTGTTATGCAGAATAAGTTTGCAGGTTCTTTTGGTATTGGTGCTACGGCTCCTGGTTATATCACGCTTGGCAGCTCGTGGGCTTACGGTGATATTTCTAACGTAGGTAAGCCTAACGACACAAGCGATGGCGGTTCGTATGGAAGCATCGAATTTACAAATAGGCCAGACGCAATTTCACTGTATGTAAAGCGTTCGCATGGCACAGACAAGGCTACGGAGAATGCATCTGTGATTTTTTATCAATGGAAAGGTTCTACGACTTCGACTGTTACGACAGGCTTGAGCAATTCGCCAGTTGAAACCGAGATGGTTGACCGTGATAAGGACGTGCTCGGCATGATTACCGATGGCGTAACAAAGTCGGATGATTTTGAACTTATCTCAAAGTCGGAGAACTATTTTGCTGATGACTATTCGGAATGGACACAATTGACCTATCCGATTGAGTATTTGTCGGAAAACGAACCTACTAAGTTGAATATCATAATCTCGGCATCTGATTATTTCAACCGCGCCAATCTTGGTGAGGAAAATAGCTTGTCGGTTGACGACGTGACACTTGTTTACTATTCAACTTTGTCGGGCTTGACAATCGGTGACACCGAAATTGAATTGAGCGAAGGTGTTTACAACTATTCGGCTACTGGCGATATGCCTGCTTCTGCCGACGCCGTGGTTGCTACGACCAAGGGCAAATTTGCCAAGGCTGAAGTTGCTCTCGACCAAGATGCAAGGACTGTGACTATCACAGTTACCAACCAAGGCGGTGCCGACCTCGACGGTGAAACAAGCCACACATACGTTGTAACTTATTCTGCTGCACCAGTTGAATACAGCGGTTACTTGAATATCGAAATGATGGGAGATCATGTTGCTACCGACTTAGAAGCAACTGTAACGATTACAGAAACAGGTGACAACACTTGCACATTCAGCTTGCCAAACTTCAGCTTGGGCGGTGGTGATTCCATGGGTGACATCGTGGTCGAAAATGTGTCGATGACTACTGCCGATGGCGTTACTACTTACACTGGCTCGGCTACGGGCATATCATTGGCTGACGGTCAAATAATGGCAGATGCCACTATCAACGGAACAATCACCGAGGCTGGCGTGGTTGACTTCAAAATTGATGTTGTATGGACAAATGGAGGCAATGTTCCTATCAATGTTACGTTCACCAGCGAACCGCAAACTGTATCGATTGATGAAATCGGAGCTGCCGACGCTACTGCAGTATATGGCACAGCCGGCGCAATCGCTATCAAGGGTTACACTGGCGTTGCCAACGTTTACAGCATAACTGGTCAACTCGTTAAGAGCGTGGCTGTTGACGGCGATGCAAACATTGATGTTGTAGCTGGCATCTATGTTGTACGCACAGGCAACAACACTGCAAAGGTAGTTGTGAAGTAATTTGCAGGGATATTTCCCTATACAATAAATAAAAAGGAGCAGCATCTCCCCGAGAATGGGTGGAGGTGCTGCTCTTTTTTGGGTAGTGTTTAAACAGCATAGCAAACCGTCAAGGAGTGATTTCCTTTCATGCAAGAATGGCATTGGAGCTTCGTTGGACCTCTTCGAGGCCCTGAACAGGGAGAGGTAGTGGTGTCCGCCGGTTCCTTGCCCACTTCGTTGTGCTGCGTCACCGGCGGTTAAGGCATGGTTGGACGGCTTCGCCGCCCGTTTCTGTAATAAAAATAACTCTGTGATTGGCAATACAAAGCATTGACATTTATGCGCCTTAGAATGGTTGAAAAGCTGTGCGGCTTGTCCACAGGTATTTGATTATTGTATTACAGAGCGGGTTGAGGTGTTAAAGCTGTGGTGAGTGAAAAAGAGCAAAAAGGGGGCGAAAATTTGGATTTATTGAAAATTATGCATATATTCGTAGCGAAGCAATCATAAAATGATGGGCGACATGAACGGCACGATTGAATCATTCTTAAAGTATATGCGGTATGAGCTGAATCTTTCGGCTTGTACCGTTTTGGCTTACAAGAACGATTTGTGCCAATTGCAACAGTTCCTTTCGCCTGGCGATGCCGATGCGTTCGATGCGGCAAGCGTCACCACAGCCGACCTGCGTGCATGGTTGGTGCACCTCGGGAAAAAAGGCGATGTGGCGCGCACCATTCGCCGCAAGGTGCAGGCGGCAAGGGCATTCTACCGCTACCTGAAAAAACGGGGTGTGGTGGAGATGAATCCGGCAGCCGACATCGAGCTTGCCAAGTTCAGGACACCGTTGCCATCGTATCTGAGGGCAGAGAAGATGGATGAGTTGCTCGATGCGCCGTTTGACGGCAACAACTACCAGGCTGTGCTCGACCGCACGATAGTGATGATGCTGTATGAGACGGGCATACGCCGAGCCGAGCTTATCGACCTGCTCGATGCCGACGTTGATG
Source organism: uncultured Bacteroidales bacterium (assembly GCA_949285735.1). Lineage (GTDB taxonomy): Bacteria > Bacteroidota > Bacteroidia > Bacteroidales > Muribaculaceae > Avimuribaculum. The sequence continues at coordinate 4,760 of CASEAQ010000057.1, read as the reverse complement.
CTGGTCGCGGCGAGATGAAGGTACACGGCAAGCGCAACAAGGAGCGCATAGTGCCCTTTGGCAAGGAATTGTCGGAAGCCATCGCCGCTTACCGCGACTTGCGTGGCAGGGTGACAGGTATAATGCGTCCGCGCCACTTCTTCTTGCGAGCCAACGGGAAACAACTTTATGCATCGATGGTGTATCGCAGGGTGCATGGCAGCCTTGAGAGGGTGGGCGGCAGTCACAAGTTGAGCCCCCACGTGCTTAGGCACACGTTTGCCTCGGTGATGCTCAACAACGGTGCGGAGCTGAACAGCGTGAAGGAAATAATGGGACACGAGTCGCTTGCGGCAACGCAAGTATATACACATATCACATTTCGTGAGCTTAAAAGTAATTACAAACTTGCCCATCCCCGGGCGTTAAAAAAGGAGGTAAATTATGGAAGTAAAGATTAAATCGATCCATTTCGACGCAACCGCGAAATTAGAGGAATTCATCAATAAGAAGGCGCAAAGGCTTGCTCGCCGCAACGAGGAAGTGACCGAGTTTAATGTCACTCTTGAAGTAATCAAGCCAAAAACATCGATGAACAAGGAGGCTTCAATCAAGCTCATAATCCCTAACCGCGAAGACTTGTTTGCATCGAAAGTCGCCGACACATTCGAAGAAGCTATCGACTTGTGCATCGACGCACTCGAACGCCAACTCGAAAAGTTCGACAAAAATCGATAAAATATTCTTTGTCAACAACACCAGCCCCTGCATCCCGCTGCGGATGCAGGGGCTTTTCGTTGAATTGCAATTAAAAATTTATTCATTGTATCGCCGTTTTGCTGATTAAAAAATCCTTATACCCACAGCCAGCGGATTATAAAACCCGACAGAATGGGTACTGCCTTAGCGGAAAACTGTAATGGAGTCGCTTTTGCTACTGTTTTGCCAAAAATGTTGACACGATGAAACTGATTTCCGCAATTTGGCAAATTTATGACACCAAACTATTTGAAATTTGTTCAACAATACATATTTTTGCAAAAATTCAAAATGTTTTGCTTATGAAAATATCTACTTCATTATTTGCAATGCTTGTGGCGGCTACCGCCGTGGCACAAGCTGCCGAAACAGTGTTTGAAAGTCCGCTATCGACAGCCGAAGATGCCGCAAGGTGGAACGTTTTCAACCTCAACGGCGACGACTACACATGGGAGTTTGACGATTACTGGGGCACAATGGGGTGCTACACCACCAATCCCGACCTCGCAGCCGACGACTGGCTTATCTCGCCGACAATCGAGGTTGAGAATGGCGGAATGTACATGCTGCAATTCGAGATGCAAGGCAACTCGGGAGGAGAGAAAATGGACGTGTATTATGGCACTGCGCCCACGGTGGAGGCTATGGAAAATATGCTCATTGACATCTACAACGACAATGGCTCGTTTGTGTCATACACGAAAATGTTCGTTGTAGAAACCGATGGACCCATTTATATCGGTTTCCATGCAAAGAGCGACCCGTGGAAATACAAAATAACCCTGCGCAACGTGAAACTCTCCACTTCGGAAGGGAAAGAGCTCGAAGCTGTCGGGCTAAATAAGCTCAATAGCGGCTACCGGCTCGGCTCGCAAGAAGTGAAACTCACCATACGCAACAACGGTGCAGCCGATGCCAGCAACTTTGAAGTCGGGTATCGGCTCAATGACGGAACCGACATCACCGAAACCGTGAGCCAGACCGTGCGACCAGGCGAAACCTACGAACACACATTTGCAGCTCCTGCCGACGTATCGACTCCGGGTGACTACACCATCAAAGCATGGACTGCTCTCGATGGCGACGAAATGCCCGAAAACGACAGTTGCATGGTAACTTTCCGCCACTGCGAAATCGCCGACGGGCCCTATGCCACCAGTTTTGAGTCCACCGACAACAACAGCGACATCATCTACCTTGACCTCAACGAAGACCCTGCCGACGAAGAAAACGGCAAGTGGGGCATAACCATCGACGATGGCTGGTTCTCGAATTTCGCGCGCACCGGCACCCAGTCGCTCGGTTATTTCTACAGCAGCGACAATCCCGGCGACGACTGGGCATTCATGCCTGCAATGCACCTCACCCCAGGCTATTACTCGGTAAACTTCTGGTATAGCAGCGACAGCGACTATCCCGAGAACCTGCGGCTGTGCTACGGCGCATTCCCCGACGATGCCACCACACCCACACCCGAAATGATGACAGCCACCATAGTTGATCTGCCCAATGCAGCTACGTCGGAATACACCGAGTCGGTCAACGTGGTGCAAATAACCACCGAGGGCAACTACATCTTCGCATTCTATTGCTACAGCGAGGCCAATCAAAATGTGCTTTCGGTTGACGATTTCTCGGTGACGGCAATAGAGAACACCGATGCCGACTTGTCGGTGGCACTGCTCTCGCCCGGCGGCGACTATCTGGTGCAAGGTGTTTCGCCCGATAATGTCATTTATTCAATCACCAACCACGGCATCACCGAGATGACCGGCACGCACGTCGATATTCTGTTCGACGGTCAAGTGGTTTCAAGCGACGACATCGCATCAATCCCAGCCCAGGCGACAATAAGCTATGCCACACCAGCCATCGAAGGGTTCGCAGGCCGTCACACGGTGAAAGTGGAAATCAGCAACAGCGCCGACACTGATGCCAGCAACAACACGGTCGAGCGCAGTTTCAAAGCCGTTGCCAACGCCACAGTAATGTATGACTTCGAACCCGACGCCGAACTCGAATATGGCGAAACGCCTGAATTGCCCGATGGCATAATACTTCGTGCCGAAGACGGCGGCACAGTCAACTCATCGTTGTCCGACATCTTCCCGGCAAACGAAGCGTGGAACTTCATCGAAATCAACACGCACGAAGTCTATGGAGAATGGATGCTGGCAGCAGCTTCGTGGCTTGACGGAGCCGACCATGCCGACCGCTGGTGCATATTCCCGCACATGAGCGTCAACAGTGACGATGCTGATGCCGTATGGGCTTCAAACTCGGGCGACGAACGATTCCCCGAAACCTACGAAGTGCTCGTTTCGACCACTGGTACCGAAACAACCGATTTCACCACAGTGCTGACTGTCGAGAACGAATCGGGACAACCCACATTGCACGGCATCGACCTCGGGCAATATGAAGGACAAGAAATATACCTCGCCATCAGGCTCGTCACTGCCGACGGGTATTTCCTCACGATTGACAACGTAGGCTTCTATGGCGGCGTAGCCCTAAGCACAAGCGGCGTTGGCAACAACCTTGCAGCCGACGGCAAAATGGTGGTGACACGTGACGCCGTGACCTACACAGGCTCCGACGCCACAAGCATAGCCATCTACGACCTTGGAGGACGCATCGTAGCGTCGTCCGACGGCACTGCCATAGCCACGACACAATTGCCGCGAGGCGTGTATGTGGCAGTAGTCACCACAAACAATGGGAACAAATTGCCCTGCAAATTCGTAAAATAGCAGGATAAAAACATTTCAAACTGCACACGGGCAGGAAGCATTATCCGCAAAAGGCTTCCTGCCCGTCATTTATATAAAATATTTTATTTGTCTAACTGTTTGATTTGCAATACATATACTATTATGCATTAAAAATAATGCAAAAAAAGAATAGGGAAAATTTTGTAATTCAAAATTTGTGCGTAACTTTGCAACCGCAAAAAGCCCTAAACGCAGCAACGCCGCAGGGCAAAGAGTTCAAGCAATGCCTCTTTAGCTCAGTTGGCCAGAGCACGTGATTTGTAATCTCGGGGTCGTTGGTTCGAATCCGACAAGAGGCTCAAAAAAATAGCTCGGGTGGTTTCCAGAGCGGCCAAATGGGGCAGACTGTAAATCTGCTGGTTTTCACCTTCGGTGGTTCGAATCCATCACCACCCACACTCACAAGTTCGTTGAAGAGCGAGTGAATTTTTGAAATGCGGAAGTAGCTCAGTTGATAGAGCATCAGCCTTCCAAGCTGAGGGTCGCGAGTTTGAGCCTCGTCTTCCGCTCCAAGTAAATAATAATTGCCTATGTAGCTCAGTGGTAGAGCACTTCCTTGGTAAGGAAGAGGTCGCGGGTTCAATTCCCGCCATCGGCTCTAAAACCAAAGTTTGCCGCTCTGTTGTGCGGCATTTTGGGTAGAAAGGAAAAATATATATATAACAACCAAGTTAATCATTTTATAAAAAAATAAAAGTTATGGCAAAAGAGAAATTAAAAGAGAAATTCGAAAGAACGAAGCCGCACGTTAACATTGGTACTATCGGCCACGTTGACCACGGTAAAACTACTCTTACCGCTGCTATCACCAAGGTATTGCACGATGCAGGTATCTCGACAGAAGGTGCAAAGTCGTTTGACCAAATCGACAACGCTCCCGAGGAAAAGGAACGCGGTATCACTATTAACACTGCTCACGTAGAGTATGAAACTAAGAACCGCCACTATGCACACGTTGACTGCCCGGGACACGCCGACTATGTGAAGAACATGGTAACTGGTGCTGCTCAGATGGACGGTGCAATCATCGTAGTTGCTGCTACTGACGGTCCGATGCCTCAAACTCGTGAACACATCCTTTTGGCTCGCCAAGTAAACGTTCCGCGTCTTGTTGTATTCTTGAACAAGTGCGACATGGTTGACGACCCAGAAATGTTCGACCTTGTTGAAATGGAAATGCGCGACCTTCTTTCGTCTTACGAGTATGACGGTGACAACACTCCTATCATCCGTGGTTCTGCCCTCGGT
>CASEAQ010000056.1 GCA_949285735.1 uncultured Bacteroidales bacterium | reverse complement strand
GGGGGCACATAAATCAGAGATATCCACAAAATATCGCAGCTTAAAGTACATGAACTGATTTTTAGGGCTAACGAAAAAAAGAAGGTGCATCGTGCATTATGGCACACCCTCCTTTTATTTCCTGATTGAATATGTGGCTGTCGTCAGACGCGATAAATCGCGTCTCTACGGCACAACTGCTAACTGTCAATTCCCCAGTTCCACCACTTCGCAATCGGCAAACGTTCCATTGTCAATAGTCAACAACACAAGCGTCCTCACGGTCTGCCATCCCTGCTTGCCTGCCGCTCCGGGATTAATGTGCAGCAAGCCCAGCCACTTGTCGTTCACCACCTTCAAAATGTGGGAATGCCCGGCAACGAACAATTGCGGCTGCTCGGCAAGCAACAACGCCTTTATCCCCTGCGCATAACGCCCCGGGTATCCGCCGATGTGCGTCATAAGCACCTTCACGCCCTCGACAGTGAAAATCTCCACCTCCTTAAAACGGCGGCGGAGTGCGGCACCGTCAATGTTGCCACACACCGCCCTCACTGGCGCGATTGCCGACAACCGGTCGATTAGCTCCTCGCTACCGATGTCGCCGGCGTGCCATATCTCGTCACAGTCCTTGAAATACTGCACATAGCGGTCGTCCCACCAGCCGTGTGTGTCCGACAGTATGCCTATCCGTTTCACCTTGCCGTGCCAAGTTTACTGTTCGCGAGCAAATTCCATCATTCGGCTCAAGTATTTGCCAATGATGTCAAACTCGATGTTCACCACCGTTCCCGGCACAATGTTGTGGAAGTTGGTATGCTCGTAGGTGTAAGGTATAATAGCCACCTCAAACGAGTTGCGCTGCGAGTTGCACACCGTCAGGCTCACGCCATTCACCGTCACGCTCCCCTTCTCGACAGTCACATAGCCCTTGGCAGCCATTTCGGGATTGACTTCATACTCAAATCTGTAATAATGCGACCCGTCAACCGTCCGCACGTCGGTGCAGGTTGCCGTCTGGTCAACATGCCCCTGCACGATATGCCCGTCGAGGCGACCGTTCACCATCATGCTGCGTTCAAGGTTCACCTCGTCGCCCACCTTCAGCAGCCCAAGGTTGCTGCGGTCGAGCGTTTCCTGTATTGCCGTCACAGTGTAGCACCCCGGCGACGGGAACGACACCACAGTGAGACACACACCGTTGTGCGACACACTTTGATCGATTTTCAACTCGTCGGTAAAGCTGCACCGCAGCGTGATATGCAGATTGCCACCATCGCGCTCAAGCCCGACAACCGTGGCTGCTTCTTCTACTATTCCTGAAAACATATTGTGTATATCCTTGTTTTATATCTTAAATTTCAAAAACTCCTCGTGTGTGTACGTCAATCAAAGTGCGTCACTGCAACGGTGTTGCCGTGCCAATCTCCTTGATTGCCCCTGTTTCGGGATAAAATAGCAAGTAGCTCGGCGACTTCTTGTTGGTAAACAACGACGGGTCGAGCCCAAAGTCGATGCCAAATTGCGACACGTCCATCTCTTTGTCAACCAAGTTTTTGCCACCATAGCGCAATGTCACACGCGCCTTGCCTGGGATGTTATACATCACGGCATTCTTGGGCAACTTCTTCACTTCGCCCTTTTCGTCAACAGGCAACTCACCCTGCTGTGTTATCGCCACCGAGATATATACCGGGTCTCCGCCCAAGTTGTCGCTCTTAACGACACCGTCGTATTTGGAGATACGGAAGAGCACCTCGCGGTCAACCTCCTCGGTGGGGCAATAGTCAAATACCTTGGTTATCGTCTCAGTACGCTCCCGTCCGCAGAAGAGTGCCATCAGCGCACGTTCCTGCTCGTCGAGCTGCGACATTATCAGCTTCAGCGCCTCGCCATCGGGCATCTGGTCGGCTTCGCCAGTGGCAAATGCCGTGCGGCTTTCGCGTATCTTGTATATCTCTTGCGCCGCTATCTGCGCCCGCTTGGCAGTTGACTCGCTCACGAGCAACTCGCCCGGCAACACCATCACCAAGTCTTCGGCAGTGAGCGAAGTTTCGTCCTTCTTCTTTGCCGGCCGCTTCGGAATATTCTCCTCGACAGCCTCGCGGTTGATTGACAATGGCAGCCCGTCCTCGGTCATCATCAGGAACACGCCGTTACCTCCCTTGAGCTGAATCAAGTAGCGGTTTTCCTCGTCGGGCACGCCATAGGGCGTTATGCTCACCGACTTCAATTTCCACAATTGCGAGTCCTCGGTCACTGGATTATTCACGCTCAAATAACGCTGTGCATACTGGTAATAGGGTCCGGCTTTATACACCGTTTTTTCCATCTCAACCTCGATACGGAAATGCGTTGTCGGCAACGAATATACCAATCCGTATTCATTATGCTTCGCAGCTGTAAACTTTTGCGTCTGCTGCGCACTTGCCGCCGTCACACCGCAAAGCATCAACAGTGCAACAGCCGATTGTATCAAACTTTTATGTCTCATTTCCTTTGGTTATCATCTAATTGCAAAGATAGTGCAAATCGTGGCAGAATAAAACAAATTTACTTGTTTTTTATCTCCCAAACCCCACGGCTCTTTCATTTAAAGTGTCATAACGGTGTGGCTCGGAACACAGTGGCACTCCTATAATACCTTAAATGAAAAAGCCATGCACAAAAGCACAAAAAACAGGGGGCGCACAACCAATCTTGCGCGCCCCCGTGCATAACTATTGTCTAACAATCAGATTTATTTCACTTCCCAAGTGTCGCCGGCAAGAAGCATGTCGCGCAGGCAAGTGTAGCCCTTGCGCGAACGCACCTCAGCCACTTGCTCCTCGACAGCTTCGTTATACACCGGTGCCTCAACGTCGCGTATCACGCCTATGGCAAGCGGCAACGTGTGGCCGTCCATCATGGCAAGCTGCTGGTGCAGGAAGTTCGACTCGGTGTGGGCATCATGCGTCAATATGTCGTCGATATAATACCCGTCCTCGCCTATGGTCACTGCCTTCAGCCCGAAGCCGTCTTGTACGAGACCCATCTCCTTGTTTGCACCGAAAAGCATCTTCTTGCCATGTTCGAGGTGTATTGTATGCTCGGGGCGGTTGTTGCGCTCGCTCACGTAGTTGTGTATGCCGTTGTTGAAGATAACGCAATTCTGCAATATCTCCACCACCGAGCAGCCACGGTGGCGTGCTGCAGCAACCATCACTTCCTGCGACACTGCCTGCTCAACATCGATGCTGCGGGCAAAGAATGTACCGCGCGCCCCAAACGCAAGCTCTGCCGGGATAAACGGGTCTTCGGTCGTGCCGTATGGCGACGACTTGCTCACAAAGCCGCGGTCGCTCGTCGGCGAGTATTGCCCCTTGGTGAGCCCGTATATCTTGTTGTTGAGCAACAGCATGTTGACATCTACGTTGCGGCGCACCTCGTGGATAAAGTGGTTGCCGCCTATGGCAAGCCCGTCGCCGTCGCCCGACACCTGCCACACCGTCAGCTCGGGGTTGGCAACCTTGATGCCTGTCGCCACGGCTGCCCCGCGCCCGTGTATGGTGTGGAAGCCATAAGTGTTCATGTAGTATATGAGCCGCGAGCTGCAGCCGATGCCAGACACCACCACTATCTCGTGTGGCGGAATGCCAAGCTCTGCCATAGCCTTGTGCAACTCGTTAAGCACGGCATGGTCGCCGCAACCCGGGCACCAGCGCACGGCTTGGTCGCTCTTGTAGTCGCTGGCAGTGTATGTTGTTTTAGTCTCTTCCATTATTATCGCCCCCCATTAATGATTTTTGTTACACCATCTATTATCTCTTGCACCAGGAACGGCTGCCCTTCAACCTTGTTGATGCGGCTGATGTCGGTTGCCGGGAACTGGGCTTGCAGGTAATCGGCAAACTGTCCGTTGTTCAGCTCTGCCACTATCACCCTCTTGTAACGCGACAACACCTCGCCCGTGTTCAGCGGCAACGGGTTGATGTAGCGGAAGTGGGCAAGGGCAATCTTCTGCCCCTCGGCGTTAAGCTGGTTGGCAGCCGACAGCAGGTGACCGTATGTGCCGCCCCAGCCCACAAGCAGCGTGTCGGCGCTTGCATCGCCCTTCACCTCCAATTGTGGTATGTCGTTGGCAATGTTCTCCACCTTCTTGCGGCGCGCTTCCACCATCTTGGCATGGTTGGCAGGGTCGGTCGATATGGCACTTGTCACGTAGCTCTTTTCAAGTCCGCCCACGCGGTGGGTAAATCCCTCCATGCCAGGCACTGCCCAGTAGCGCACCTTCGTCTCCTCGTTGCGCAGGTAGGGGTGCCAGCGTCCACGCATCTCGGGCGTGACAAACGGCGGCTTTATCTCGGGATACTCGTCATAGTCGGGTATGCGCCATGCCGACGAGCCGTTGGCAATGAAACCATCGGTGAGCAATATCACCGGTGTCATGTGGGTGAGCGCGATGCGCGCTGCCTCAAATGCCATGTCGAAGCAGTCGGTGGGCGACGCAGCTGCCACCACGGCTATCGGCGACTCGCCGTTGCGCCCATACAGGGCTTGGCGCAAGTCGGTCTGCTCGGTCTTGGTGGGAAGCCCCGTGCAGGGGCCGCCACGCTGCACGTCGATTACCACGAGCGGCAACTCGGCTATCACGGCAAGCCCCAATCCCTCGCTCTTGAGCGACAGTCCGGGACCCGATGTGCTGGTGGCTGCGAGGTCGCCCGCAAAGGCGGCACCTATCGCCGAGCAGATGCCCGCAATCTCGTCTTCCATCTGGCAGGCCTTCACGCCCAAGTCCTTGCGCTTGGCAAGTTCTTGCAATATGTCGGTAGCCGGCGTTATGGGGTAGCTGCCCAGGAACAACGGCCTGCCGCTCTTCTCCGATGCCATTATCAAGCCCCATGCCGTGGCTGTGTTGCCGTTCACGTCGGTATAATGCCCCGGGCGGATGCTCTCGCTCTCGATGCGGTAGGTCGATACCGAGGCGTGTATGTTGTGGCCGTAGTCATATCCGGCACGTATCACCTTGGCGTTTGCCTCATACACAGCTGGCTTCTTTGCAAACTTTCCCTTCAGCAGGTGCAACGCGTTCTCAAGCGGACGGTCGAAAAGCCAGCACACAAGCCCCAGCGCAAACATATTCTTGCACTTGGTCATCGAGCGGTTGTCGAGCCCGCTGTCGGCGAGGGCATCCTTCACCATCGTCGTCATGGGCACTTCCACCACTTGGGCTTTCAGTTGCAACTCGGTGAACGGGTCATCGGTGACAAACAACGCCTTTTCGAGGTCACGCTTCTTGAACGAGTCGATATCGACTATCGCCACGCCGCCCTCCTTGAGAAACTTGGCGTGTTGCTTGAGCGCGGCGGGATTCATCGCCACCAGCACGTCGGCTTTGTCGCCGGGGGTATAAACGCCCCTGCCTATGTGTACTTGGAAACCCGACACGCCGCTCAGCGAACCCTGCGGGGCACGCACCTCGGCTGGATAGTCGGGGAAAGTGGAAATCTGGTTGCCAACGCTGGCCGACACATTCGAGAATATGTTGCCGGCGAGCTGCATACCGTCGCCCGAGTCGCCCGAAAAACGCACCACCACGTTTTCGAGGACCTTTATGTCTGTATTATCCAGCATAACAATTATTAGGTTTACGTCATAATTATACATCACACCCGGCATCACGCGCCAAGTGCTTTGCAAATATACGCCTTTATACTTTCAAAAAACAAAATAAATCGAAAATAATTAACGATAACAATGGACAGTTGACAATGGACAATGGACAATTAGCAATGGACAATGGATAATGGATAATGGACAATGGATAATGAACAATGGATAATGAACAATTAATAGTTGACAATGGACAATTGGCAGTCGTTAGGAATGAATGGTGGCAGCGATTCCTAATTGAATAAACTGCCCACTAACTACTAATTGCTAATTGTCAATTATCAACTGTCAATTGTCAATTCCTCATTCCTAATTCTTTTATCGTTTCCCGGCTGCGCTGCACGGCGGCTGTCGCCTCGGTGGCTATTATGTACAGCCCTATGGCGCGAGTCATCACCATGTCGTCGTGGCGGCCCGTCATTGCGCCATAGCCCCCTTGCTGCCGCCGTTCAAACCACGACATCTCGTCAACCGCCTCGGCTGAGCGTTCCACATACAGCCCGTCGCGCACCTGCCGCATCAGCTCGTTTACCACTGCCGACTTCGTCGATACATTGGTGTGGAAGCCGAGCCTGCCGCCCGGCATACGGCGGTAGAGGCGTGGATAGCTGTGCGACAAGATTTCGAGAATGTAGCCACCGCTGTCGTCGGTATATTCGGTTTCGAGCGTGTTGCTCTCTATCACCAGCAGCGCACGGCGATACCACAACCCTATCTGCGCCGCCTTCCATGCAAGCAAGTCGTGATAGAGGTGGCCGCGCCACTGCGCCACCACCTCGGGGCGGCGGTCGAGGTTGCAGGCATCAATCACCGTTATCACCGAGTAGTCGGCTTTGTCGCTCAAGCCGCCCACGTCAACCACCGTCACATACTGCTTGGCTTGCGGCGCAGCCACCATGTCGGGTTCGCTCCACACCTCAAGCTGCCCCGCCGCCATAGCCACGGGGTGCAGCTGCCGCAACGATGCCTGCCCCGAGGGCGCATCGCCCACAAGCTCGCCACGCCACAGCGGCGGACGGCAGTCGCGGCGCAGGCGGTCGAGATGGCTCGGGTCGAAAATCGAGCACGACGTGGAAGCAAACGCCTCGATGTCGTTGCTCGGATACTCGGCTTTCATCAAGGCGTGCGACGAATACTCCTTGCGCTTCTGGTGATACCAGTTTATCATTTCCAGCGTAAGCCCCTCGTCGTTCCACAGGCGGCGTTCATAGTAGTCGAGGCTCTGCCACAGCAGCCACGCGTCGCCCACCGGGCAGCGGTAAATCTCTATCTCGTGCCATGGCACAAACACCGGCATCTTGTCGCTGCGCCCAGCCCGCGCCCTCAGCCACTCGCCGTGGAAGTAGTTGCCCGTACCGTTGGCAGTGCTCTCCATCACAATCACCGTGTAGGGCAGCAACGCCACCGAGCCACACACCGAGCGCACCAGCCCGTCGGGCGAGTGACGCTCAGAGTTGCGCCAAAAAGCCACCTCCGTGAGGTGAGCCATGGCGATGTCGTAGCCACGAATGGCTTCCTGGCTCTCTGCCGACCCCGTCGCCACCAGGCAGCCGCGCCCGGCGATGACGCCCACGTTGCGGCTCTTCTCGTATGCGGCAAAGCGCGGCGCGCACTCCTCCTGCCACAACTCGGGCGGATAGTTGGCAAGCAGCCGCGAATACATCCCCTTGATTGCCGCAGCGGCATCTTTCAGGTGCCCGCATATCAGGCTGTTCCAGTTGCGGCGCAACACTATCTGTATCCACGCCATATATATCTGCACCAGCGTCGAACCGCCCCACTGGCGCGCCTTGAGCATGATGAGCCTTATGGGGCGACCGCCGAGCCGCATCTCTTCGAGCATAGCCGCCACACGGCGTTGCGGCGCATTAAGCACGAAAGGCACTATGCGCGCCGTCACCTTGTCCTTGACGTGCACGCACGTAGCGCACCAAAATTCAAAATCGTGCCTGATGCGGCACCGCGCATGAGCCTCCCACTCCATCTCGGGTGCAAACTCCTCGTCGGCAGCCATCGACCGCGGCACCATCACCGTGCCACGTCCCCTCACGCGGCACTCCACCCTGTCGCCGCAGCACCCCACTCCGACAACAGGGTCGTAATGAGAATGCAACCGCCGGTTGCGCTCGGCATTCTCAGCCAAAAACCGCTCAACAGTCCACTCTCCACAATCAGTGTTCTCCATAGCAAATACAATAGTCGCCCACAAAGCTACCACCCGCCACCCCTCAACAACACAACCAAAAGCAATTGACAATAGACAATTGTTAATCGTGCCGTAGAGACGCGATTCATCGCGTTTAACCACCTAATATACAATTTATCAATGAGGAATTACGTTCTAATTGGTGAGTTTGTGGAAAGGGGCGGCAAAGCCGTCCACCCCAGCCGATGCAGATATTGACGCAGCCCCACAGAAGCAAGAACCTATCAGACCGCAACTCCCCAAGCAGGGCGGCGAAGCCGTCCAAATTGCATTAACACAGCACCCTCTCAGCCCGGGGCGGCGAAGCCGTCCAAATTGCATTAACACAGCATCACAGCCTCCCGGCAGGGCGGCGAAGCCGTCCAACTTGCATTAACCGGCGGTAACGAAGCCCCAACGGGGCGAGGAACCGTCGGACCACATCACTCCCCAGCCCAGGGCCTCGAAGAGGTCCAACGGAGCTCTATAGCTATTTTTAACCTCACGACGAGCGCAATGCAACATAGTTTTGCTTGGATAATATAGACTGCGTCTCGGTAAAGCGAAAAAATGAACAAGTTCTTTTTTTTGCTTTACGCTCGACTTTTGCTATATTTGTCTACTAACACCTTGCATCATGAGCTATACCAAAGTATTATACCACATTGTGTTCCGCACAAAACACAGCCTGCCGGCGATAAGCGAGGAACATGAGCAAGCACTGTATGCCTATATTTGGGGATTTCTCAAGCACCGCTCTTGCTTCCTCTACCGAATAGGCGGAATGCCCGACCACCTGCACATTCTCGTGCAAGTGCCTGTCACAGAATACCTGCCCGACCTTATCCGCGACATGAAAACCGCCACCAACCGCTTCATCTCCGACAACCGCGACAAGTTCCCGATGTTTGGCGGCTGGGGAAAGTCGTATTGCGCCCTGTCGGTTTCTTTCGGCGAGAGGCTACACATAATCAACTACATAAAAGGGCAAAAGGAACACCACCGCAAGGTATCGCTCATCGACGAGTTAACAAGAATATTCCACGAACACGACATCGAATACAACGCAAGCCATCTGCTCAAAGAATGACCACATAAGCGGCACGTTGGACCTCTTCGAGGCCCTGAGCTGGGGAATGGTGTAGTCCGACGGCTCCTCGCCCCCTCGGGGCTTCGTCACCGCCGGTTAACGCAAGTTGGGCAGCTTCGCCGCCCCTGCGCTCACATATTCCGTCGTCGAAGCGTGCAAAAAATGTATTAAATTTTCGGAAAAACTGGTGCAACTGTAAGTTTATGCTTAACTTCACCAATCGAAAACGACACATAGCAGAAATGAAGATATTTAGCAGGAAAATGGCGCTTGCATTGGCTTTTGCAGCCATGGTGGCTGCCCCGTCGTCAGCCCGCACGGTGCGCGACTTTTTTGCCAACGAGGAAGGGGGCATATTTGCCTCGCTGCCACACGACCGTCGGCTCGATATGCTCGACTACTACGAGGCTGGGCAGCAGATGCCCATGACAAACAACTTTGGCGGAACAGCGGTGATCGACACACTCACAAGCGACTACTTGCGGCTGCGCACGTCGGGGAGCAGCCATGTGGAACTGTTGCTTGCCACCTCGCGGCGCGACACGGTGCTATATGTGGTAACAACCTGCCTGCTGCCTGCTGCCGACAGCCACGTAACGGTTTACGATACCAACTGGAACACGCTCAACACCGAACGCTACTTCAAAGTGCCACAAATCACCGACTTCATTTCCATTCCAAAGGGCGACAAGACCCGGCGTGAAGATGTGGCACGCGACATAAAGCTGCCCACAATCGAGTACAGCTTCGACCCCACCAGCCGCCAACTCACTGCCACCCACACCATCAAAGGCACAATGACAGTAGAAGGCTACACCGCCGTAAAACCCTACCTCACCGACACCCTAACCTATCAACTAAAAGGCACAAAGATTAAATCAATTAGGAATTAGGAATGAGGAATTAGGAATCGCATTCCAAGTAATGCACAATCGCATTCCAAGTAATGCACCGTAGAGACGCGATTCATCGCGTCTGACTGCCTAATATACAATTCATCAATGAGGAACGAGGAATCGCATTCCAAGTGATGCATCTAATACGCACTATTATACAATGGCAACTTCCCCGGCAGGGCGGCGAAGCCGTCCTGCCGGGGAAGTTGCAGTCTGATAGCTCCTTGCTACCGTGGAGCTGTGTTGCTGTCTGCAACAGCGGGATTGGATGGCTTCGCCGCCCCTCTCACTTTAAAACAGTTAGGAGCTGGGATTCAACAATTCCCAACTCCTATCATAAATTGTATTGCGCAGTCAGATGCACCAACCAGAATATAATTCCTAAGTGCATATCAGGCAGTCAGACGCGATGAATCGCGTCTCTACGGCATAACTACTAACTACTCACTGCCAACTATTTAATTTCTTTTCTTCTTTATAAACTTGTCGTAGTTACCGTGCATCTTCTTTTCTCCGCTGGGAGCTGCAGCTTTCGGGGCTTTCTTGCCACGGTCGCTGCGAGCCTCGCGCGAGCTGAACCCGCGTTCACGGTCACGGCGTGTGCGACGGTCGATGCCACCCTTGCCACGACGGTCGCGGCTGCGACCCTCGCCACGTGAGCGCTTGCCGCCACCGCTCTTGCCACGGTTCTCGGCAGCATAGTCCTTTTCGAGGTCGGCAATCTCGCTATACAGGCGTTTACCATAGAAGTCGGAGTTGCGCAACGCGCTTGCCACACGCTGCCCCTCCCCCTTGCGCACGTCGAAGAGCGAGTAGCCCGACATCAAGTCAATGCGCCCCACTTCGATGCGCTGGTCTTGCAAGTTCTCGTTGATAAGCCCAATAAGGTCGGCAGCAAAGAACCCGTCGGCCTTGCCAACGTTGATATACACGCGGTCGAATCCCGGTTCGCCCACGCGGCGGTCTTTCTCCTCCTGCGACAGGTCGGCACCACCCTTGCGTTTCTTTCCGCCCTTCTCCTTGCCCTTCTTGTCGGCAACGATGTCGAGCTTGGGAGCATCCTTATAGTAGTCGAGCAAGCGATTGAACTCAAGCGAAAGCACACGCTTTATGAGGTCCTCGCCCGACAACCATTCGAGCTTCTTCTGTATGCCCGGTATGTAGTTGTTGATAGTCTCCTCGTCAACCTTCACCTTCTCGATTCGGTCGGCAAGGTTGTAAAGCTGGCGTTCGATGATGCGCTCGGGCGTAGGCACCTCTTTCAATTCAAACTGCTTGCCGATGCGCTTTTCTATATCCTTTATCTTGCCCTTCTCGCGAGAGTGCACAATCGACACCGACACACCAGTCTTGCCGGCGCGCCCGGTGCGGCCGCTGCGGTGGGTGTAGGTGGCAATGTCGTCGGGCAAGCCATAGTTGATTACGTGAGTCAAGTCGTTAACATCGAGCCCGCGGGCAGCCACGTCGGTAGCCACAAGCAACTGCAAGTTGCGCTCGCGGAACTTCTTCATCACCGCGTCGCGCTGTGCCTGCGACAGGTCGCCATGCAGCGAGTCGGCATTATATCCGTCCACAATCAACTTGTCGGCAATTTCCTGCGTCTCGCGGCGAGTTCGGCAGAATATTATGCCATATATGGCAGGATTGTAGTCGGCAATGCGCTTCAATGCGAGATACTTGTCGCGCGCGTGTACCATATAGTAGATGTGCCGCACATTTTCGGCACCCTCGTTGCGAGTGCCTATCACATACTCCTCGGGATTGTGCATGAAGCGTGCAGCTATCTTTGCAATCTCGGGAGGCATGGTGGCAGAGAACATGAGCATCTTGCGCTCCTCGGGCACGTGGGTGAGAATGTCGTTGATGTCATCGACAAAGCCCATGTTGAGCATCTCGTCGGCTTCGTCGAGGATAACGGTGTGAACATCTTGCAGGTTGACCGTGCCCCGCTTTATCAAGTCGAGCAAACGGCCCGGAGTGGCAACGATGATTTGCACACCGTTGCGCAAGGCGCGTATCTGGCTGTCGATACTCGAACCGCCATACACAGGCAACACCTTAAGCCCATTGATATATTTTGAATAGTCGGCAAGGTCGCCGCCGATTTGCAAGCACAACTCGCGCGTGGGCGAGATGATGAGAGCTTGCGGCACTTTGCGGTCAACCTCGATGCGTTGCAGCACAGGCAGACCGAATGCAGCAGTCTTTCCCGTACCGGTTTGCGCAAGCGCAACCACGTCGTTGTCTTCGTTCAACAAGTGTGGGATTACTTTTTCTTGTACAGGCATGGGAGTTTCATATCCCATCTCCTTTATAGCCTTAAGCAGATCCTCGCGGACTCCTAATTCTTCAAATGTCATATTGTAATTTTAAATCTGAGTGTATGTAACAAGCTGAATTGCCGATGATTATCGTGCCGCCATAGGATAGTGCGCACCAAATCAGGCTGCAAAGTTACAAATAATATTCCAAATAAGCAAACACGCACACGCGTCCGCTCAATGAGGAATTAGGAATCATGCTCCTGTTAGCTGCGAACAGTGAGGATTCAAGTGTTAATTCCTAATTCCGCATTCCTAATTGACCCGTGATTCCTAAAAGATTCCTAATTCCACATTCCTAATTCCTAATTATATTATATTTGCATACACGAATGCGACAAACACGATTAGAAAAAATGAAATATTTCTTGATAGCAGGCGAAGCGTCGGGCGACATTCATGCGGCGCAACTCATCGGGGCAATAAGGCAATGCGACCGTAATGCCGAATTTGCATTTTTTGGCGGCGACCTTATGGAGCAAGCTGCCGGGCAACAGCCGTTGGTGCATTACCGCGAAATGGCATTCATGGGATTTATCGAGGTACTGAAACACCTCGGGCAGATTGCCAGTTTCTTGAAACGGGCAAAGCAACAAATCGACCAATGGCAGCCCGATGCCGTGATACTCGTCGATTACCCGTCGTTCAACCTCAAAGTTGCCAAATATGCCCACAGCAAGGGTGTGCCGGCATTCTACTTCATTTCGCCCAAAGTGTGGGCTTGGAAGGAATACCGCGTGAAGCAAATCAAGCAATACATCACCGAACTGTATTCGATACTGCCTTTCGAGACCGACTTCTACGGCCGCCACGACTACCATGTGGAATATGTAGGCAACCCCACGGTGAAAGAGATGGAAGAGGCAAGCAAGGGATTTGCCACCGAACGGCAGTTCAAGCAAGCCAACCACCTCGATGCCGACCGCCCCATCATCGCAATCCTGCCCGGCTCGCGGCACAAGGAGATACGCGACAACCTGCCCGAGATGGTTGCCGCCAGCCGCGAATTTCCGCAATTCCAGCCTGTGATTGGCGGCGCGCCCAACATCAAGGAAGATGAATACCGCGAGGTGCTGAGCCGTAACGGAATGGCAAGCGACGACATAAAGGTGCTATTCGGACGCTCGTTCGAGCTGGTGGCACATGCCCGCGCAGCAATCGTGACTTCGGGCACCGCCACGCTCGAAACCGCCGTGCTGGGCACTCCGCAAGTGGTGTGCTACCGCATGAACGGCAGCAAGCGCGTGTATAACTGGTATAAACGGTTGCTGAAAGTGAAATATGTGTCGCTGCCAAACCTGATTGCCGACGAACCAATCCTCACCGAACTGCTGCTGCACTTCTGCAACCGCCGCTCGATAGCCCTGTCGCTGGGTCCGCTGCTCGACGAAACGCCGCAACGCAGCGAGATGCTTGCCGGATATAGCCGCATGATGGATCGCCTCGGCACCAACGACTGTGCCGCCACTGCAGCCTCGATGCTCGTCGCCCGGCTGCGGAGCATCAAGCAATAACCACCATCGCTAAAAAATACCATAGGGAGGGAATCATGAATGCCATGTTACCTCCCTATTGTTATTATATCTCATCAATAACTGTTATCCAAGCAGCCTGTCGAACAGCTCAACCCACTTTCTGCCAGTCTCTTCGGGCGAAAACTCCTTCACACGCTCAGCCACGCTGCGCTGCATACGCCCGAGCCGCTCACCATCGCTGGCGAGCGACACAAGATCGCTGGCAAAACGCTTGATGCTGAATGGCGGCACCACCACACCATTGACCCAATCGGGCTTGATGATTTCGCGCACTCCAGCCGAACAGCCAAACGCAATTGGCACCACACCATTGGCTTGCGCTTCGGTGAGGCATAACCCCCACCCCTCGAATGTCGATGTGAGGCAAATAATCGATGCCGTGTCGTAAAACGGCTTCACATCGCGATGGAAACCCTCGAAAGTCACTCGTTCAAGTTCCATCCGCCTCGACATAGCCTCCAGCCGTTCGCGCTCTGGCCCAGTACCGATTATGCGCAGCTTCCAATCGGGCAGTTGGCTGCTCGCTATTTTCCAAATCCGCAGCAAGCGGTCAACACGCTTGTCCTCGTATGTGAGCCGCCCGACAAATATGATTTCTTTCCGCTTGTCGAAATTCACCGTTTGCGGGATATGCTCCGAATTGTGGATTACGTGCAACTTCGACTCATCGGCAAGCCTCAACTTCTCGACAAAACGCTGCTTGTAGGCATCACACAAGAAAACATAGGCATCGCAGTTGTTATACACATTCAAATAATGCTTATAGGTCGATTTCTCATATTTATGCAACAGCTTCTCGCGCGGATAAGTGCTCAGATACCATTTCAACATCGACTTGGAAGATTTCAATGCTTTCATTTTCTTGACATATAACTTGCTGACTCCTTCCCAAAATGGCGCGCAATGCAAAGCAAAAACTATCTTGCAAGACACATTTTTTCTAATCTGCCCTATCCCCGGTATCGACAGCCCCGGAATTACAAGCAGGTCGACGCCATTGCTGTTGATATAGTCTATTATGAAACGTGTGTTCGACTCTGCGTGCATCGGCTCGTCGTTGGGGAACTCCACAAGTGGAGGATATTCCACACCGAAATCTTCCTTTGCCTTATGCGCCAAAACCACAGTTTCGTAACCATAATCACGGACGTAATTAGCAATGTCGATAGTTATCCGTTCCGCCCCACCGGCAGGGAACGAATTATGTATAAACGCAATCTTTCTCATTACTTTCGTCTAAATGCAATGTGAATAAAATAAAATAGCCAAAAAGTATTTTTTACAATTCTCAAACGAGTCCTTATCTTATTTTTTAAATTCTTATTTCCCGACATTGCCGACAACTTGGCTACCATGTCTGCCCGCGCCTCGCTATCGGCGTCGCTCTGCCTGTTGCGCATGAACGTGCGGAAGTGCTTGAAACATCTTGTCGCCTCCAGATTGAGTAGCCGCACATAGTCGCTGCCAAGCAACGATTTTTCGTTCTCGACAAAACAATACCTTCCATAGTCGGCAATGAAAAAATCGTGCTGCTTCTTGGGCGTAATCACATGCACGGTGCTTGCCGCATGTTGCACATAATAATAAAAAGAACGCCTCAACCACACTACTTTGTCACAACCAAAAGCCACACGGTGCATTATCGCATGATCTTCATAAAACCTCCCTTCGGGAAATTCGAGATTGGCAAACAGCGACTTCTTCATCAACTTCGTGCAAGGCGAATTGTTTATTTCCATTGAAAGGAATTTTTCGGTCGCCTGCTTTTTGTCCAGCACTAATACCTTGCCGTCGTCATCGTCGTTGGCTTGCACGTTGCCATCGCTTTCATAAACGAAGTTGCTGCACACCATGTCGGCATCGTGTTCCACCAAGAGCGAATGGAGCTCTTCAAGCATATTTTTCTCGATATAGTCGTCGCTATCGACAAAACACACCAGCATAGCCCGAGCCACCGTCAACGCCGCATTGCGCGCGTGAGACTGCCCAGCCTTGTCGAGGTGCAACACCCTGACGCGGCTGTCACGACGGGCGTAGCCGTCACACATCTCAGCCGAGCCGTCGGTTGACAAGTTTTCGGCAAGTATCACTTCTATCGCTCCAAACGTTTGTCCAAGAACCGACTCCATACACTTGTCGAAATAATTCTTGGTATTATGCACTGGAATTATTACACTTACCTGTGGTGACATCATCGCAATCGTTCTATATTTTAAACCTCTTCTTGAATATTTTTCGCGCCATGTATATCTTGCCAAGCCGCATCATGCCTGGATTAAGCCTGAAAAAATCAATTTTTTCCATTAGTTGGTGTAACTCTGGCTTCTTCCGTTTGGGATAAAGCAGCAACAGCTCGCGCACGTATGTCTTTATGCGCGGCACCAGCGGCAACGGGAAATCAATTCCTTCGTCATTGAAAAAGCCGTCGAGCCAGTTGAAGAAGTCGATGCTTGCCATCACCCTGCGTTCGTTGAGAACCATATTCCCTTTCGACGACACATTCACACCACTGTCGCGCCACAGCACTCGACTACCCTTGACTGTCAAAATCGGTTTATGCCGCGAATTGACCATCACCGTGGCATTGTCGGAACGGAAAGCCAAGTCGAAACGCACAAAGCCTCCGTTGCTGTCAAATGCCTCGCGCCTGAAAACAAACTCGGGCATACGGGCATCAATCTTTCCCATATACAACAGCCGGAAAAACTGGCTGGCTGTGAGGCATTCGGGATAATCGCGTCTGCGTCTTATTGGCTTCAAATCCCTATTTACAATATCTATGTCGAAGTGATAAACGTCGGTTATCTCCTTTTCGTCCAATACACGATAAAACAGTTCGACATTTTGGGGCATCATCACGTCGTCATCTGAAAACATGCAGAAGAACTCTTCGCCATCGGTCATATCCAAGCAACGCTCCCACTGAGCTATGAGGTCGCGTCCGCCCAAGTTTGTATCAAACCGCCGATACACGATGGGCAAACGGTCGGAATATCGGTTCACAATGCTTTGCACATCGTTGGGGCTACAGTCGTCACCTATGTAAACCTTGAATTGTTTGCACGTCTGGCGGCTTAGCGAGTCTAATGTCTCGTTAAGAAACTCCGTCTTGTAAGCCGGTATAATAATGGCAAGCCGTGTCATTCCGTTCGTGCTCATTTCGGTATTGCCACTTATAATGCTGCTATTTCAGCAGGTGTCAGACCCGTCAGTTGGGCAATAGTCTCAACGCTTATGCCAGCCGACTTCATGCCCAAAGCAAGTTTTAACCGCTCCTCTTGCCGACCCTGTTCAAGACCTTGTTCAAGTCCCTGTTCAAGACCTTGCTTCATGCCACGCTCAAGTCCTTGCTTCATGCCACGCTCAAGTCCTTGCTTCATGCCACGCTCAAGACCGTCGCGAATCGCACTGCTTATGTTCATCTTTGCAGTGCTTACTATATCCCAGAATTTTTCATAGCCAAGCAATTGGGCTTCGGTGAATGCCGATTCCTCCAATTGCGTCACAGCCTTGCTTATCTCGGGATTATCGAGCAAGTCCTGCGAAACCACACGGGTATGCTCGTCGATTTCGGTAAGATACCTCAGCCACAATACCTGCATTTTTTTATCGCTGTAACTCTTGGGCGTGAATTTGGGCAACTCCACAAAGATGAAACGCAATCCTTCAATCACCTCCTTGGTCTCGGCATTCTCCACTATGCGATAGTCGTGGTAATAATTTTCACTGTCCGAGAATGTATCATTCACCAAATTCAATGAATATACTGGCTGCAGCAATTCATAGTCGCAACCTTTTCCCAACTGGCTCACGTAGGCTTTCGAGGCATTGAAAAGCACCCTCTGTTTGTAGGCTGAAGTCCACAACATCTGCATCTCCACGAGAAACTGCCTGCCTTTGTTGTCAAGGCAGCGCACATCCACTATACTGTCTTTATGGAAAGGCGTATGTGGAATCATTTCCGGATTCAAATACTGGACTTCCTTGATTTCGTCATCTGGCCCCTCAAACGGCAACATGGCGTTGAGGAAACTGATAACAAGGTCGGTATGTTCGCCAAACACTTTCTTGAAAGTCAAGTCGGCTTTTGGATCAAGGTATCTCATAGCGCATTATGTTTTTTTACTTCTACTGCAAAGTTATATAAAAATCCGTTTCCACGTCGGATAATACTGTTTTAGAAACCATTTAAAACAGCTTTAGATGTATTTTCGTAGCGATTTTATTATTACCGCGCTTCCCAAAACCATTCCGAGCCACACAAAAACACCTCACGAAGCCTCTAACAAGTTCACAATATCCAGAAACAGACAAATGACGGCATAAAATATAATCAGTCCGAAAAGTGCATTTATAATCCACTAATACTGCAATAATTGTTTAATGTTGGGCTATTTATCAGAAAGTTTACTTATCTTTGCAAGAATTTTTACAAGTAGAATAATATTTTATGGTAACACCTACAAAGAAAACCATCGACCTTGGTGACGGACGAGTGATCACCATCGAAACTGGCAAACTTGCCAAGCAGGCCGATGGAGCGGTTGAGCTGCGCATGAACAATACTATGCTTCTTGCGACAGTGGTGTCGGCCAAGGAGGCCGGCGAAGGAGTTGACTTCATGCCACTCCAAGTTGAGTACAAAGAGAAGTTTTCGGCTTTCGGCCGTTTCCCTGGCGGATTCCAAAAGCGCGAAGGGCGTGCATCCGACTACGAAATACTCACGGCACGATTGGTTGACCGTGTTTTGCGCCCTCTGTTCCCCGACAACTATCATGCCGATACGTTTGTCAACATCATTCTTTTCTCGTCGGACGGTGTTGACATGCCCGACGCCCTCGCCGGGCTTGCCGCTTCGGCTGCAATTGCGGTTTCCGATGTTCCTTTCAACGGGCCTATTTCTGAAGTGCGCGTTGCTCGCATCGATGGCAAATTCGTCATCAATCCTACTTTCGACCAACTGAAAACAGCTGACATGGATCTTATGGTGGGTGCTACTTACGACAATATTATGATGGTCGAAGGCGAGATGGACGAAGTGAGCGAACTCGACTTGCTCGAAGCCCTCAAGGCTGCACACGAAGCTATCAAGGTGCAATGCGTCGCTCAAATGGAGCTGGCAAAAGAACTCGGCGTGACCAAGCGCGAATATTGCCACGAAGTGAACGACGAAGAGTTGCGTGCAAAGGTGAAGGAAGTGTGCTACGACAAGGCATACGCCATCGCCAAAGCCGGCTCAGCCGACAAACACTGGAGAGCCGAAAGTTTTGAAGCCATCTGCAACGAATTCATCGAATCTATTCCCGAAGAAGAGCGCGAAGAGAAAACTCCGCTCGTACAACGATACTACCACGATGTCGAAAAAGAGGCAATGCGCCGTTGCGTCCTCGACGAAGGTGTACGCCTCGACGGCCGCAAGACAACCGAAATCCGCCCCATCTGGTGTGAAGTTGACTACTTGCCAGGACCTCACGGTTCGGCAGTATTCACACGTGGTGAGACACAAGCTCTTGCCACTGTCACTCTCGGCACAAAGCTCGACGAAAAACTCATCGACGACGTGCTCAACCACAGCAACGAGCGATTCTTGCTCCACTACAATTTCCCACCATTCTCCACTGGAGAAGCTAAGCCTCAACGTGGTGTCGGCCGCCGCGAGATAGGCCACGGCAACCTTGCACACCGCGCCCTCAAGCGCATGTTCCCCGAAGATTTCCCCTACACGGTGCGTATCGTGTCGGATATCCTTGAGTCAAACGGCTCTTCTTCTATGGCCACCGTGTGTGCAGGCACCCTCGCATTGCTCGACGCTGGTGTGAAGATGAAGAAACCTGTGGCTGGCATCGCAATGGGTCTCATTTCCGACACTGGCAACGTTAAACACGCCGTGCTGTCCGACATTCTTGGTGACGAAGACCACCTCGGCGACATGGATTTCAAGGTTACTGGTACAAAAGATGGTATCACAGCCACACAGATGGACATAAAGTGTGACGGTCTTTCATACGAGATACTTGAGCAAGCACTCAACCAAGCTCGCGAGGGCCGCTTGCACATCTTGAACATCATCAACGAGACTATCCCGCAACCACGCGAAGATTACAAGCCACACGTGCCTCGCATCGTGAAGATGACGGTTGACAAAGACTTCATCGGAGCAATCATCGGCAAGGGTGGAGAAACCATCCAAGGAATCCAAGAAGAAACTGGCGCAATCATCACCATCGACGAAATCGACGGCAAGGGCGAAATCGAAGTTGCAGCAGCCAACAAAGACAGCATCGACGCTGCCGTAGCTCGCATCAAAGAAATCATCGCCGTGCCCGAGGAAGGTCAAATATACACTGGTACAGTGCGCAGCATCCTCGAATTTGGCGCATTCGTTGAGTTCATGCCTGGCCGCGACGGCTTGCTGCACATCTCCGAAATCAGCTGGAACCGCATCGATGACATGGAATCGACCGGCTTGAAAGAAGGCGACCAAGTAACAGTGAAGTTGATTGAAATCGACAAGAAGACCGGCAAATTCCGTTTGTCGATGAAAGCCCTGCAAGAAAAACCCGAAGGCTATGAAGAGCGTCGTGGTGGTAACGGCGGTGGCATGCATCGCAACAACGGTAATGGTGGTGGCAATCGCGGTCCGCGTCGCGACAACGGCAACAACCGTGGTCCACGCAATAATGGCGGTAACAACCGCGGTCCGCGTCGCGACTAATCACAGCAGCATATTCTGTACTCAATTCTAATAAGTCAGGGCAACAAGGGCGTGAGCCTATGTTGCCCTAATTTTTTTGACTAAACACTAACACATTTGACTAATATCGCTACAACCCGATTAGAACATAAAAAAACGGCACGTGAGCCCACTTTCAGCACTTTGGCAACCCCTCGTTGCATTTTTAACCAAACAAGCACCACAAGCCAAATAAACGCTATTCCAGCACCGCTCCAATGACAAAGCCAATATCTGTGGCAGAAACAACTCCCAACGCACCTTAATCCTCTCACTACAGGCACAAACGAAAAAAGGAGAGAGCTTCGCAACTGCTGCGAAGCTCTCTCCTGCTGGTGTCCGAAATGAGACTCGAACTCACACGAGCGAAAGCTCACTACCCCCTCAAAGTAGCGCGTCTACCAATTCCGCCATCCGGACATTAATTTCCTTGGTTAGAAAACTTGGAGCGAAAAACGGGACTCGAACCCGCGACCCCGACCTTGGCAAGGTCGTGCTCTACCAACTGAGCTATTTTCGCATTCACCATTTCTTAGTTTTCTGCCTCAACCCTCGCTTGGGCTGAACCCCTGGAGCGAAAAACGGGACTCGAACCCGCGACCCCGACCTTGGCAAGGTCGTGCTCTACCAACTGAGCTATTTTCGCAT
>CASEAQ010000055.1 GCA_949285735.1 uncultured Bacteroidales bacterium | reverse complement strand
AACTTTGCAAACATTAAAAAAGCAAATTTCAAAAACCAACATTAATAGCAACTATCAACCAAAGAAAACACCTCACTATAAATCAAAAAGACTAATTCCTCATTCCTAATTCCCAATTGAACAAAATGCCTTGTGAGGCAGTCAGACGCGATGAATCGCATCTCTACGGGAATAATAATCACTGTCCATTTAAAGTGTGATGACTGTGTAACTCGGAATACAATGGCATAGGGGGCGGCGACTACACCATTATAATACTAAAAAAAGCCGCGTTCACAGAACCACCAATCCCCCCAACAACGCCACCTAGCCAGACGCGATAAACTAAAAAAAAGCAATGCGCGGCTCAACACTGAGACACCGCGCATTGCTTTGAGGTTATGACAAAAGTGATTATTTCTTTACAGCAGCTTTAGCTTCGGCTTTCTTGTCTTGCTTATTTTCGATAACGAAAGCAAGCGGTGCAGCGATGAACAGCGAAGCAAACGTACCGATAATGATACCGATAATCATTGCAAACACGAAGCTGCGGATTGTTTCGCCACCCAATATGAAGATTACAATCAACACGAGCAACGAGCTAAGACCTGTCACCAATGTACGCGACAAAGTGCTGTTGAGCGAATTGTTGAACGTGGTGAACGCATCTTGCTTGGGATACAGGCTGCGAACTTCGCGCACACGGTCGAACACGACAACAGTATCGTTAACCTGATAACCGATAACCGTCAATACCGCAGCAATAAAGTTCTGGTCAATCTCAAGCTCGAATGGGAACAAGCCATACAGAGTGTAGATGCCCACAACAGCGTATGCCGTGAATGCAACGGCTGCCAATGCGCCGAGCGAGAAGGCAATGTTACGGAATCGCAGCAATATGTAGAGAGCCATTGCGATTAGCGAGAAGAACACTGCCCACGAAGCATCGCGAGTCATGTCGGCTGCAATCGAAGGTCCAACCTTTTCGGAAGAAACTACACCAATCGTTTCGTTCGACACGCTAAAGTCGTCATAGCTCATATCGCCGATTTGCGGCTTCAAGCCTTGGTAAAGGATTTCCATTATCTCGTCATCGACAGTCTCGCTTTCGTCCTCAATCTTATAGTTGGTCGAAATACGCACCTTGGTGTCGTTGTCGATAGTGATAACGCTAACGGCTGCATCGGGGAAGAGCGGTTCGAGTTCACTCTGGATTTCGGCAGTGCTTACAGGCTTGTCGAATTGAACCACAAAGTTGCGACCGCCCGAGAAGTCGATACCAGGGCTAAGCTGACGAACACCGAGCAAGATTGCAAACACAACGATGATGACACCAAAGATGAGGAATCCCTTGTTGCGGTTGCCCATGAAGTTAATCTTGGTGTTGACAAGGGCCTTGAGGCTCAACGAAGTGGTATAAGTAACATTCTTGAACCAGCCACGGTTTACACTCCATTCCAATATGATGCGAGTTACATAAACGGCAGTAAAGAATGAGCAAACAAGACCAATGATGAGCGTCGTAGCAAAGCCCTTGATTGGACCTGTACCGTTTATCAACAAGATTATACCTGTGATGATTGAAGTCAAGTTGGAGTCGAAGATTGCCGAGAAGGCATTGTTGTAACCATCGGCAATGGCAGCCTTCAGGTTCTTGCCGTTGCGCAACTCTTCTTTTGTACGCTCATAGATAAGCACGTTGGCATCGACAGCCATTGCAAGCGACAACACGATACCGGCAATACCAGGCAACGTGAGCACTGCGTGGAACGAAGCCAAGATACCCATCGTGAAGAACAGGTTGAGCAATATACCGATGTTGGCAATGATACCGGGACCGAAGCCGTACATTCCAATCATGAAAAGCATGAGGATAATCAACGCAACAACGAACGAAATCATACCAGCCTCGATGGCTTCTTGTCCGAGCGACGGGCCGATAACGCTTTCGCTGACGATGTTTACCTTTGCAACCATCTTACCGCTCTTAAGCACGTTTGCCAAGTCGGCTGCCTCTTCAACCGAGAAGCTACCGGTGATTTGCGAACGTCCACCCTCGATTACGCTATTTACGTTAGGATAAGAATATACATTGTCGTCGAGCACGATTGCCACCGAACGGTTAAGGTTTTGTTGGGTGATGCGAGCCCACCTGCGTGCGCCATCGTCGTTCATTGTCATCGACACCACGTTGCCTTGCAAGTTGTCATATTCGCTCGAAGCATCGGTAATCACGCTACCATCGAGTACAGGCTTGCCTTGAACGGTCTTCAAAGCAACAAGGCTGTAATACATACCGCGCTCGTCAACTGGCTTAACACCCCAGCAAGCCTTCAAGTTGGTAGGCAAGAAACGGGTTGCAGTGGGCGAGTGCATCAAGCGGTTGACAGTGGCAGTATCGCGCACTTCAACAAGACCGATTACCGGACCACCCACCATGCCTGTGTTCCAGCCCAGAAGCTGTGCCAGCGGCTTCACAGTATTGGTTGTGTCGGCAGCGTTGCGTGCATCAATCTCCTGGGCAAATTGAGCCAACGATTGTTGCAAATCTTGCATCGTGTATGTCTCATAAAACTCAAGGTTGGCAGTTCCCTGCAACAGCTTGCGCATACGCTCGGGTTCTTTCACACCAGGCATTTCAAGCTGAATGCGGCCAGTGCTTTCAAGCTCTTGGATATTTGGAGAAACCACACCGAAGCGGTCGATACGGGTAGCAAGCACGTTGCGCGAATTGCGCACCATTGCCTTCACTTCCTCTTGCAGAATGGCTTTCACTTGTTCATTGTTGTCGTTGGGGTTCACCCTTTCCACATTGCGGAATATTTGAGCCAAGCGGCCCTCGGGAGCTATGCGTTGATATTCGTTGCAGAATGCCGATACATAGTCCTTTTCGTTGCGGTGCAACGAGTCGGTGATAGCAATTGCTTGGTTAAACTTCGGGTCGGGGTTTTCGTTTGACAAAGCCCTAAGAATGTCAGGAACAGAAATTTGCAGTGTCACGTTCATACCCCCCTTCAGGTCGAGGCCAAGGCCTACCTCCATTTCACGGGCTTGCTGGAAGGTGTAATATCCAAGATACACCTTTTCCTTTTCGATTGAGTCAAGGTAGGCATTATAGAATATCTTATATGTGTCATCTGCCACATCGTCAGTCTTTGCCATCATAGCCGCATATTCGGCAGCCTTGCCTTCGTGGTGGCTGGTAACAAATGTAAACGACAGGTAGAATGCACACACAAGTAATAAGCCTATAGCCAATACCTTAATAAAACCTTTACTTTGCATGTGTTGTTGTTAGTTAATTATTATTTTGTTAAAATTTATTCCGCACATTTTCAGCTTGCAAATATACAACAAAACATCAAAGTTTGAAATTTTTATCGTGTGTTTTAGGGGCAGCCCGTTGCAAAAAGCCACAATTTGCGCGCGACGCGGCTCGTGTATCGCCAAATTTTACTACCTTTACCGACGTTTTTAATCGTTGCCGTACACTGCCGGCAATCTCTAACTTGTTAAACCCGTGAAATTAGAAAATACCACATATTTAATAATCGCGGCGCTTGCCGCCATTATGCTTTATTCTTGTGCCTCGATTGGCTCGCCTTCGGGAGGAGCAATCGACATGGATCCGCCCATCTTCACAGGCAGTACTCCGGCACCCAACACGCTCAACTTCAGCGGCAACCGCATCGAGCTGGAGTTCGACGAAATAGTGACCCTCGTTGACCAAAGCGAAAAGGTAATGTTCTCGCCTGTACAGCGCGAAATGCCACGCATGACAGCTTTGGGGCGGAAGGTGACCGTCGAGTTCCGCGACTCGATGAAGCCCGGCACAACCTACTCGATAGACTTTGCCAACTGCATACAGGACAACAACGAAAACAATCCGCTCGAAAACTTTGCGTTTGCATTCTCGACGGGCGACACCATCGACACGCTGCAAGTGTCGGGCATCGTCTTGCGCGCCCGCGACCTCGAACCAATGCAGAAGGTGGTCGTAGGCATACACAGCAATCTCGAAGACTCGGCTTTCAACAAATTGCAGTTCGACCGCGTGGCTCGCACCAACGACCGCGGACAGTTCACCATACGCAACCTCAAGCCAGGGCGATACCGCATATATGCCCTCAACGATGCCGACCGCGACTACAAGTTTGTGCGCACCGAAGACATGGCATTCCTGCTCGACACGATTATACCAGGCACCTACCAGGAATCGACAATGGACACCGTCTTCACCAAGAGCATGGCTGTCGATACCGTCATGCAGGGGCAGCACACAGTCTTCACACCCAACGACATACTGCTCAGCATGTCAAACGAGGGATATGTGTCGCAATACCTGTATGCCTACGAACGCCTCGACTATAACCGAATATACATCAAGTTCAGCACCCACAGCGACACACTGCCCACGCTGAAGATAATCGAGCCCGAATTGCGCGACCGCGACGACTGGTTCAGGCTGCAACGGTCGGAGTTTAACGACTCGCTTATATACTGGATTACCGACACCGCGCTGGCTCGGAACGACTCGATAAGAATCACTCTCAACTACTTGTACACCGACACTCTCGAAAACCTGTCGTACACGACCGACACCCTATATGTCAACGTGAAGAATGCCTACAAGCGACAACTCGAGAAGTCGCGCAAGGAAGAGGCTGAAAAATACGAGGATTTGAAGAAGGAGTACGAAAAAAACCTCGAAAGGCTGCGCAAACGGGCTGAAGACCGTAAAAAAGAACGCGACACTGTGAAAGCCGAGATGGACGCTCGCACAGACAGCATCGAACTTGCCACCGTGCTGCGCACATGGCGCAAAGACTCGCTGGCACGCATTCCATTCTTCGACTTCAAGCTGACATCGGCAACGACAGTTGACGTTGACGCTCCGCTCACGTTTGAAGTGGTAGAGCCTATCGACTCGGTGGCAATGAGCGGCTTCCACCTATGGAAGCAATACGAAGACTCGTTGTGGGAAGAAATTCCCGTGCCTGCTCTCACCCCCGAGAAGCCTCACGAGATAATGAAGTGGGCAATGCACGTGAAATGGGAACCTGGCACTTCCTATAAGCTACGCATCGACTCAATGTCGGTTTACGGCATATACGGCGCACCCAACAAGACGATTGAACAAGACTTCAAGGTGCGCGGACTCGAAGAATATGCCAACCTGTATCTCAACATATCCCCAACGCTCGGACCTGCATTTGTCGAGCTGCTCAACGCCAGCGATGCCGTGCAGCGCACAGCAACGGTCGATAGCGACGGTTATGCCGTCTTCAACAACGTTATGCCAGGCGACTACTATGCTCGTATCGTGCTCGACAGCAACGGAAACGGAGAGTGGGATACCGGCAACTTCGCCCAACACCTGCAACCCGAAGAGGTGTATTACTACCCCAAAAAAATAACACTGAAGGAAAATTGGGACATCGAACAGTCGTGGAACATATATGAGGTTGCCGTCGATATGCAGAAACCCGA
This sequence comes from uncultured Bacteroidales bacterium, assembly GCA_949285735.1. Taxonomy (GTDB): domain Bacteria; phylum Bacteroidota; class Bacteroidia; order Bacteroidales; family Muribaculaceae; genus Avimuribaculum. The sequence goes on along the minus strand of CASEAQ010000055.1, from coordinate 6,245 downwards.
AGCCATCAAGCGGAACAAGCCCGAAAAGAAGAAATGGGAAAAGAACAAAAACGACAAAAATGGCGAGGAGGAAGATGACATATACGACGAAGGACCCGCTATATACACTGGCAACAAATATACCGACTTCCAAAACCAGAACTTAAACATGCAGTATTGACCGCATGGCACGATAATTGCTGCATCTTTGAAGAACAAGAGAAAAATTAACATATAAATATAAATAACACTAATGGACACTATCAGCACTGGCAAGTATGTTGAACTTGCCTATAAAATATATTCGGTGGACGAACAAGGCAACCGTACACTCGAATATGAATTTTCGGAACAAGTTCCCGACCACTTCGTGTATGGAGCCGAACCAGGCTTGCTCGAAGACTTCTCCCGAAACTTGCAAGGACTTGCCAAGGGCGAAAAATTCAACTTCACGCTATCGCCCGACCAGGCTTTCGGACCTCGCAACGAGGAGATGGTGATGGAAATCAAACGCGAAATCTTCAACGATGGCGACGGAAAGTTCATGGAAGACATCGTGCAAGTGGGCAAATCGTTGACAATGATGACCTCGACCGGCCACCCGGCACAAGGCACGGTAATCAGCATCGACGACAAAAATGTAACAATGGACTTCAACCACCGTCTCGCCGGAAAGAGCGTGGAATATGACGGACTGGTGATGCTCGTGCGCGATGCCACCCCCGAAGACCTTCCCCAGCACCAACACAGCTGCGGTAGCTGCGGCTGCGGCAGTTGCGGTGGAGGTTGCGACGACCACGACGGTTGCGGAAGCTGTGGTGGCTGCCACTAAGCACAATTACCTCTCTCTCATTACAAAAAAGGGTACACTACATATATGTGTACCTTTTTTTATTGTCACGGCATGAACAATGAAACATTCTGCCTAACTGTCAACCCCAATTAGATTTCAAATCTAACAAAGCTGTCCATTCTGTTGCAACTTAACCATTTTATTCGCATATATCACAAAACTTTGTTAAATTTGTGGCAATGCAAGGCGCATCGCGCTTGTGCCATTTTTACCTTTTTTTTGACATAAACCATACTTTTCTTTTTTGCATGAAACCGATATACCGATTTTTGGCAATTGCCACATTGGGCTTTTCCATTACAGCCAATGCGACAGAAACCCACTCACTGACCGAATACGTGAACCCCAACATAGGCACAGCCCATAGCCGCTGGTTCTTCTACACGCCTGCCGCAGTGCCTTTCGGCATGGCGAAGGTCGCCCCTTCTACCAATGGCAGCCTCGGCAACAAAGATGGCTGGCAAGCCGTGGGCTACGACTCGCGCCACACCTCAATCGAGGGGTTTGCCTGCCTGCACGAGTTCCAAGTTGGCGGCATCTCCCTCATGCCCACAGTGGGGAAACTTGAAACAGTTCCCGGCTCGCCCGACGGCGACGGCAGCGACGGCTACCGCTCGCAATTCGACAAAGACGACGAGTATGCCACTGCCGGATACTACTCGGTGGTGCTGAAAGACTATGACATAAAAGCCGAACTGACTGCCACCAAGCGCGTAGCAATGCACCGTTACACATTCCCTGCCGACAGCAGTGCACATCTGCTGTTCGACATCGGCCGCCGCTGGGGCGAAAGCGGACAGGTAAAAGACGCATACATAAAATATGCCGACAACGCCGTATGCGGATATGTCATTACCGAACCAGTATATGTACAGAAGTACCAGCCTGGGGCTGTCGTTCCCATATATTTCTATGCCACCGTTGACCACTCGCCCAGCTCGTTCGGCACATTCACCGGCAGCACTGTCCACCCGCAAGCGACCGAAAACAGCGGCACTGGCGCGGGCTTCTACATGACATTTGCCCCCACGGCAAGCGACAATGCCATCGAGGTGAAAGTGGGCGTGTCATACACCTCTATCGACAATGCCAAGCTGAACCTGCAAACCGAAGCGTCACAACTCGACTTCGATGCCGCCCATGCGCAAGCCTCGCAGGCTTGGGAGGAGGCTTTGGGCAGAATAAAGGTGGAAGGGGGCAGCGTAGCCGACCGCACCAAGTTCTACACCGGACTGTTCCATGCCTTGCTCGGCAGGGGGCTGGCAAACGACGTGAATGGCGCATACCCACGCAACGACGGCACCATCGGGCAAATCGAACTCGACCCAGCAACAGGCAAGCCCCGGCACAACCACTACAACACCGATGCCATGTGGGGAGGCTATTGGAACTTGACGCTGCTGTGGGCGCTGGCTTATCCCGAATACTACTCCGACTTTGTTCAAAGTCAATTACTTGTGTATAAAGAGACTGGCTGGCTCGCCGACGGCATAGCCAACAGCCGTTATGTGTCGGGCGTTGGCACCAACTTCATGGGGCTTGTCGTCGCCGGGGCTTACAATTGCGGAATACGCAACTACGACGTGAACCTTGCCTACGAGGCTGCATTGAAAAACGAAATCGGGTGGAACAACCGCCCTGTGGGTGTTGGCAAAGCCGACGTAGGTGCTTTTGTCAAGCATGGCTACTCGCCCTACGTGCCAAGCACTGGCAGCAACGACGAATACCACCGCGATGGCTCGCCATTCGGAGCGTCACACACGCTCGAATACAGCTTTGGCGCGTATGCCGTGGGACAATTTGCCAAGTCGCTCGGCAAAACCGATGACTATAATACCCTTATGCGCCTCGCCGAAGGGTGGCGGCAGATATACGACCCCTCGACAGGATTCGTCCGTCCCAAGGACAAAGATGGCAATTTCATCACCCCCTTCAACCCCTCCCGCCCTTGGGTGGGCTTCCAAGAGGGCAACGCATGGCAATACACATTCTACGTGCCTCACCAGCCGCAAGAACTTGTGAAAACCATCGGCAAGGAGCGATTCAACACGCGCCTCGACAGCATCTTCATCGTGTCGCAAGCCAACACGTTCGGCGGCGGCACCACGGTTGACGCTTTTGCAGGCATTTCGGGCGTGTATAACCACGGCAACCAGCCCAACCTGCACATCTCGTGGCTGTTCAACTTCTCGGGTCGCCCGTGGCTCACACAGAAATGGGTGCGCACCATCTGCAACGAGTTCTACGGCACTGGCGAGATTCACGGCTATGGATACGGGCAAGACGAAGACCAGGGGCAATTGGGTGCATGGTATGTGATGTCGTCAATCGGGCTGTTCGATGTCAAGGGATTGAGCGACAGCGCCCCCTCCTACCAGATTGGCAGCCCGCTGTTCGACCGCATCACCATATCACACCCCTCACGGCAGCAACCTTTCATCATCGAGGTCGAAAACAACAGCCCCGAGAACATCTATGTCCAAGAGTTGCGCCTCAATGGCAAACGGCTCGACAGCTACTCGTTGCCCTACCCCCAACTCACTGCCGGCGGCAAACTTCAACTGAAAATGGGTCACACTCCTAACACCTCGATGACGCGATGAAGAAGTTTAGCACAATTGCCGCATTGTGCCTTGCATTGGCAGGCACAGCAACGACGGCTTGCTCCACCGATGCCAGGCAAGCCGATGAAAACAGCTACACACAATATGTCAATCCCCGCATCGGCACTGGCGGACACGGGCACGTGTTCTATGGGGCAAACGTACCGTTTGGAATGGTGCAACTCGGCCCGACAAGTATTCCGCAAGACTGGGATTGGTGCTCGGGCTACCACATAAGCGATTCCACCATCATCGGCTTCCCCCACACCCACCTCAGCGGCACAGGCATTGGCGACCTGCACGACGTGACGTTGATGCCAGTGTGTGGCACAGTGACATACGCCCGAGGCAATGCCTCCGACCCGCAATCGGGAATGTGGTCATACTCCGACCGCAGCCGCGAAACCGCACGCCCAGGATATTATGCCACGCGGCTCACGCGATATGACATCGACGTGCGACTCACAGCCACTGCCCGTGTGGGATTCCACAGCTACACTTTCCACCGCCCCGACAGCGCAGCCATCGTCATCGACTTGCAGAACGGCGGCGGCTGGGATCGCCCCACCGAGGCAGCAGTAACGCGCGTCAGCGACACCATGCTCGCCGGCTACCGCCATTCGCGCGGCTGGGCAAACGACCAGCGCACATATTTCGCCGCCGAGTTTTCGCAACCCATCTCGCAGCTCGACCTCATAGCCGACGGCTCTCCAGTGACAGCCGATAGTTGCCGTGGCACCGTGGTATATGCCCGTGCCAACCTCGACGTGCAAGCCGGCAAGCCCGTCTATGTGAAAGTAGCCTTGTCGCCGACTTCAATCGACAACGCCCTGCTCAACCTGCGCACCGAACTCCCCGACTGGGATTTCGACCAATGCGTGGCTCGCGCCGACAGCGCATGGAACAGCCAATTGTCGAAAATCAAAATCGAAACCGCCAGTGCCGACAAGCGCGAAATATTCTACACTGCCCTATACCACACAATGGTGGCACCGTCGCTGTTCTGCGATGTCAACGGCGACTACCGCGGTGCCGACGGCAAGATTCACAACTGCGGCAACCGCAACACCTACACCACATTCTCGTGCTGGGACACCTATCGGGCAGCCCACCCGTTGATGAGCATTATCCACCCCCAGCTGACTGCCGATGTCGCAAACACATTCCTCGACATACACGAACAGCAAGGGAAGCTCCCCGTGTGGCACCTGATGGGGTGCGAGACCAACACCATGGTGGGCAACCCTGGCATCTGCATTCTTGCCGACGCTGTGCTGAAAGGGTATGCCGACGACCCCTCGCGCGCCTACAACGCATTGCGCCAGTCGGCAATGCTCGACGAGCGCGGAATGGGATTGCGTAAACAATATGGATATATCCCCTGCGACAAGATGAAGGAAGCAGTGGCTTACGACATGGAATATGCCATCGCCGACTGGAGCGTTGCCCAAGTGGCAAAGATGCTCAACGACCATGAGGGCTACGACTACTTCGCTCAGCGCAGCCGCAGCTACCGCAACTACTTCGACCCCGCCACACGCTTCATGCGTGGCAAGGATAGCAACGGCAAGTTCAGCACCCCGTTCAACCCCATCGCCTCCGACCACCGCAACGACGACTATTGCGAGGGGAACGCATGGCAATACACCTTCCTTGTTCCACACGACGTTGAAGGGCTTGCCGGCTGCTTCCCGTCGGCAGATGCTTTCATCGGCAAGCTCGACTCGCTTTTCACCGTCGAATCGAGCCTTGAGGGCACAGTGGTTTCGCCCGACATATCGGGCATGATAGGGCAATATGCCCACGGCAACGAGCCGAGCCACCACATCGCCTACTTCTACACCATGCTCGGGCAGCCGTGGAAATCGGCACAGCGCGTGCGGCAAATCCTCGAAACACTCTACACCACAGCCCCCGAAGGACTGTGCGGCAACGAGGACGTGGGTGCCATGTCGGCATGGTATGTGCTGTCGGCAATGGGATTCTACCAAGTGGAGCCGGCTGGCGGACGCTACTACTTCGGCTCGCCGCTGTTCGACCGAGCCACATTGAAAGTTGCCGGGGGAGAGTTCGACATCATAGTCCACAACAATTCCGCGCAGAACAAATACATACAAAGCATAAGCCTCAACGGCAAGCCATACGCCAAAGAATGGATTGACTTTGCCGACATCGCAGCTGGAGGCACTCTTGAAATTGAAATGGGAAACAAAACGGTTAAATGGTATTGATATTATGAAAAAAACAATTTTAGCCATCGCATCGTGCATGGCATTCACTCTCGCCGTGCAGGCTACCGACTACACGCAATATGTCAATCCGCTGATGGGCACATTGTCGTCGTTCGAGTTGTCGGCTGGCAACACCTATCCCGCCACCGCCCGTCCGTGGGGCATGAACTTCTGGACACCCCACACTCGCGACATGGGCGACGGCTGGCAATACATCTATAACGACCTCACGATACAAGGATTCAAGCAAACCCACCAGCCCAGCCCGTGGATTAACGACTATGGCAGCTTTTCGATAATGCCCATGACGGGGCAACCCGTCTTCGACGGCAAGAGCCGCGCCAGCTGGTTCTCCCACAAGGGAGAGACAGCCACACCTTACTACTACAAGGTGTTCCTTGCCACCCACGACGTGCTTGCCGAGGTTGCGCCCACCGAGCGTGCAGCCATCTTCCGCTTCACCTATCCCGAGAGCGACAGCTCGTTCCTGCTGCTCGATGCCTTCAACGGCGGTTCGCACGTCGAGATTATCCCCGAGGAAAACAAGATTGTGGGCTACTCGACCTACAACAACGGCGG
>CASEAQ010000054.1 GCA_949285735.1 uncultured Bacteroidales bacterium | reverse complement strand
CTTCCTGAAACTTTCAAGGTTCAGGCTTTCAACCAAAGCGTTAACCATACGCACCGGATCGTTTTCTGCAATATCCTCATCAATTCTTTGAGGAAAAAGAACTGTCTGGTTGGGATTGTAAGGACGAAAATGTATCTTTGCCATAGTGTAAAATCTTATGCTTAAAGATACGAAATCTTTAGGTAATAACAAAGCCCCAGCTTGTGAAAGTCGGGGCTTTGGCATACAAAAAAGAAGGTGCGCTTTTTGACACACCTTCTTTTTCGTGTTGTATCTCGAAATTTCAATCCTCAGAGTTTTCACTGTCATACAGAAAGGCTTTCGTGGTTTATGAGCAACGTGCGTGTGCTTCACTATAATTTTTGTGTTTTCTGCCATTAGCTGAAACCCTATAACCATTTTGTATGCCATATTGGCTGTGTAGGGATTGTAGTTTTTAGGGTTATACGCATAAATAGTAAAAACAAATATGCTGTATTTGCAGGTATAATCGCAAAAAGGCTGCCATGATAGAAAGAGAACTGTATATGGAGCAAATTCGTCGTGAGCAGATGCATGGCAGGACAATATCGAGGGTGTAGGGCACAGGCAGATTGCTGATTTCCTGACTGATAAGCATTGGTGAATCTTGAAAATCATAGAGGGGGTAAGCTGGATGCAACCGGTTTTAAAGAGCATGAGGTTGCGCCACAAAAAACTCAATTATGATTTAGAAATCCCCACAACCCACCCTCGTTTTTTCTCGGGAAACGGTCAGCACTTGGTAATGCAATGTGAATCCTCCTATTCCAGGTGATTATGCAACATGTGCTTGTACATTGTGCCTAAAATGCACAATAACGCAATCCCATTTTGCTTTGAAAAGTTCCTTTCCTGCTGCACCGTATGGAGCAGCCAGAAAGAGTGTGCCGCCATCGCTTCGCTAAAGAAAAACTACGCCATTCGCATTATAATAAATCGGTTATCCAATTCCAGTTTTGAAGTTTCAAGTCCAGTTCTCTAAGCTGTTTGGCGTAAACATCAAACTCTTTCCGTATTTCTGCCACGTCCACCGTCCGAATGTATCTTATCTCGTTGCGCCCGTAGCGATCGGTTTCCACAACGTGTTTCAACACTTCGCGCATGACCGACAGGCGCAGGTTCAGCGCATCTTTGCGGGCAATCATTCGTGTAAGCGTCACACCGTCGCACACGGTGTGCATATTAGTGCGGTTAATGCGGTAAACAATATCTTCCAAATCTGCAAGACAATCATCAAGTTCAATGTGCAACGTTTTCATGTCTTCGGCAGGTTCGTCACCTTCTTGCACTTTTGAACTGTCTTTAAGGCGATTCCTCAACTGTTCGATACGGGCTTGCAGGTCGGCTCTGATGCTCAATGCTTCTGCCAGTTTCATACGATTAATGTTTTAATTTTATGATGCAAAGTTCGCCAGTCATTGAGCCAAACTAAGACACAAGTCAAAAATTTTTTCGGCGACGAACCGTGGTATGGCGGAAAAAATTGACTTGTGTCTTAGTTTGGCTTATTATGCGTTTTACTTTGCAGATGATATGTTCAAGTAGAAATTGTCAATGAGGGAAATAATAAAGATTAAGGATTTGGTTTTTGATAAGTCTCTATTTGTAAACTACTTGTCGGGAACAGTACTGGACTCTCTGTTGTGGGGATATAATGAAAGCAGCGTGTGGGGGTGCCTACACGCTGCTTTTCTGTATTGGTTGGTGGTCTTTTTACTGGCGACCGTGGCAATCCTTGTATTTCTTGCCGCTACCGCAAGGGCAAGGGTCGTTGCGGCCTACCTTGGGACCCGTCTTGACGATAGGGGTGTGGCGGCGTTGCTGGCCCTGTGGCTGCGATGCCGCACGGCGTTGAGCGTCGGCTCCCGGATAGGCTTCCTTGCTCTCGGTGTATTGCGGCTGGCGACGGTTGCCCATGTCGCCTGGCATTGCCACTTGCGGTGTCGGAGGCTGGGTGAAGTTGCTCGATATTGAAGTGTTTGATGGCACTCCAGCCGGCTGCTGCGGTTGTTGCTGCTGCGGTTGCGGTGGCTGAACAGGAACCACACCGCGCATCAAGATTGATATTGCCTTGGTGTTCATGTTGTTGAGCATCGTGGCAAAGAGGTTGAACGATTCAATCTTGTATATCAATAGCGGGTCTTTCTGCTCGTAGCTTGCATTCTGTACCGACTGGCGCAATTGGTCGAGGTCGCGCAAGTGTTCTTTCCACGACTCATCGATTGTCATCAGCAAGATGGCTTTCTGCCAAGCCTTTGCAATGCTCTTGCCTTCGGTGCGGTATGCCTCGCCGATGTTGATAGGAATACCGAAGGTGTGGCGGCCATCGGTGATGGGCACGCGTATCATCTTGTCTTCGGCATCGGCGTGCTGCTCCATAATCATTTTTATCACTGGATAAGCCACCTCGGCTATGCGGTCGCTCTTGCGGCGGAACGTAGCAATCACCTCGTCGTAGATTTTCTCAATCATCTCCTTGGGTTCCATCTTCAGGAACTCTTGTTCGCTGAATGGGATTTCGATTGCATAGTTCGACATTACTTTCATGCGCAAGTCGGGGTAATCGCTTTGCGCGCTGTGCTCGCCCACGATGGTTTCGACATTCTCGCGTATCATGTTCACGATGTCGAGCCCGATGCGTTCGCCCATCAAGGCGTGGTGGCGGCGGGTGTAAACCACGTTGCGCTGTGTGTTCATCACGTCGTCATACTCAAGCAGGTGCTTGCGGATACCGAAGTTGTTTTCCTCGACACGCTTCTGCGCGCGTTCAACCGACTTTGAGAGCATCGGCGACTCAAGTGGTTCTCCCTCCTTAAGCCCCATGCGGTCGATGAGCTTGGCAACGTTGTCGCCGGCAAAGAGACGCATCACGGTGTCTTCGAACGAAACGAAGAATACCGACGAACCCGGGTCGCCCTGACGGCCGGCACGACCACGCAACTGGCGATCGACGCGGCGCGACTCGTGACGCTCGGTGCCGATGATGGCAAGACCGCCTGCGGCGCGCACTTCGGGCGCGAGCTTGATGTCGGTACCACGACCTGCCATGTTGGTTGCAATTGTCACGACGGCTTTCTGTCCGGCTTGTGCCACAATCTCAGCCTCACGCTGGTGCAACTTGGCATTGAGCACGTTGTGCGGAATGCGGCGCATGGTGAGCATACGGCTCAACAACTCGGAAATTTCGACCGAAGTCGTACCCACGAGCACTGGGCGGCCAGCCTTGACCATTGTTTCTATCTCTTCGATTACGGCGTTGTATTTTTCTTTCTTGGTCTTGTAGAGGCGGTCGTTCATGTCGATGCGTTGCACCGGCTTGTTGGTGGGGATAGTCACAACGTCGAGCTTGTAAATATCCCAGAACTCGCCAGCCTCGGTCTCGGCTGTACCGGTCATACCGGCAAGTTTGTGATACATGCGGAAGTAGTTCTGCAACGTGATTGTCGCAAACGTTTGCGTGGCATCTTCCACCTTCACGCCCTCTTTTGCCTCGATTGCCTGGTGCAGCCCGTCGCTGTAGCGGCGGCCCTCCATGATACGGCCCGTCTGCTCGTCAACGATTTTCACCTTGCCGTCTTCCGACACGATATATTCAACATCGCGTGTAAACAAGGCGTATGCCTTGAGCAGCTGGTTGACGGTGTGTACACGCTCTGCCTTGATGGCGTAGTTCTGCATCAGCGCGTCTTTCTTTGCCATTTTTTCCTCGTCGGAGAGCGACTCGTTTTCCACTTGCGACATTTCGGTGGCAATGTCGGGCAACACGAAGAATGTAGGGTCGGAAGTTGTGCCAGTCAGCACGTCGATACCCTTGTCGGTGAGCTGCACGCTATTGTTCTTCTCGTCGATGATGAAGTAGAGCGGGTCGGTCACGATGTGCATCTCGCGGCTGTTGTCTTGCATATAGTGAGCCTCGGTCTTGAGCATGAGTGGCTTTATGCCTTCTTGGCTCAGGAACTTAATCAAGGCATTATTCTTTGGCAAACCTTTGTAGGCGCGGAACAGCAGCAGCGAACCCTCTTTTACCTTTTCGGGATCGTCGCTTGCCATGAGCGTCTTTGCCTGTCCGAGCAAGTCGGTGACGAGCTTGCGCTGTGCATTTACCACGCGCTCGACGTTGGGGCGGAACTGTTCAAACATCTGGTCGCCACCCTTGGCAACAGGACCAGAGATGATGAGCGGCGTGCGGGCATCGTCGATAAGCACCGAGTCAACCTCATCGACAATGGCGTAGTTGTGTGAGCGTTGCACGAGGTCGGCTGGCGACAGCGCCATGTTGTCGCGCAAGTAGTCGAAACCAAATTCGTTGTTCGTACCAAACGTGATGTCGCAGTTGTAAGCCCGGCGGCGTTGCGGCGAGTTGGGTTGCGTCTTGTCGATGCAGTCAACCGATATGCCGTGGAACATATACAAGGGGCCCATCCACTCCGAGTCGCGCTTGGCGAGGTAGTCGTTGACGGTCACCACATGTACGCCATTGCCTGGCAGCGCGTTGAGGAACACTGGCAGGGTTGCCACAAGAGTCTTGCCCTCACCAGTTGCCATTTCGGCGATTTTGCCTTGGTGGAGCACGATACCGCCAATGAGCTGCACGTCGTAGTGCACCATATCCCACTTAATCTCGTTGCCGCCAGCCATCCAGTGGTTTTTGTAGATAGCTTTGTCGCCCTCGATGGTGAGGAAGTCCTTGCCCTGTGCGGCAAGTTCGCGGTCGAAGTCGGATGCTGTCACCTCCACCGTCTCGTTTTGGGCAAAACGGCGAGCGGTGTCCTTCACGATGGCAAATACCTCGGGCAGCACCTCATTGAGAATATCTTCGGTGCGGTCGAGAATCTCCTTCTCCAACTTGTCGATTTGCTCCCACAGCGGTTCACGCTTGTCGTATTCGAGCGTTTCGATTTCGGCTTTTAATTTTGTTATCTCATCACGTTGCGGAGCCACATACTCCTTGATGCGTGCACGAATGTCGGTGATGCGCCCGCGCAACTCGTCGTTAGACAATTTCTCGATTTCGGGATAAATCGCCTTGATTTTCTCGACAATCGGCATGATAGCCTTCAAGTCGCGTTGCGATTTGTTCCCGAAAAGAGATTTAAGAAAATTGGAAAATCCCATTTTGTGTATATGATTCTATTTTTTATTCTTAGCGTTTTATTTGTGATTGGCACGGAGGCTGGCACACCACTCCGCTTGCATTCCATTTGCACACAAGGCACACGTGTGCATTCCACCTGCAAAGGTAGTAAAAGTTTTTAATCTGCCACTAATATAAGCTGTTAGCACTCTGCTTTGTCATCAAAAAAAACGTACACAGCGCGCGTGTCAGTAGCCAAGGCTTAATGGCATTTGACGCGCTGCATTGGGCGAGCGTATGCGCAATATGCTCGAAATGGTGGGGGCGATGGCTGCCGCGTCAACCGGCACGGAAATCTTCTGAGGCTTCACCGATGGAGCCATGATGAACACGGGGGTGTTGACAACGTTGGTGCGAATCAACTTCGATTCGTCGAAGTCGTTGCCATCGGTGTCCATGATAACCCACCCGGGGCTTACGTCAACCACGACGTCGCCGCAATAGTCGGGCACCGTGCCCGAATGCAATGCACGGGCTTCGGCACTTGCTGGATTGTTGAGTATCTCTTCGAATGTGTATGCAGCCGAGATGCCGCTCATCTGACGCAACAGTTCGCTCGACTTGGCGCGCAGTTCTTCGAGCGAGAGGCTGCGTTCCTTTATCAACTCGTGGTTGAGGTAGAAATGGCGGTTGAAGTAGCCGTCAACCCACTGCCCGTTGCCGTAAATCGCCATCAAGTACATGTTGAGCAGCGAAATGGCGCGGTTGGGATAAAACTCGCCCGTGGGTATGTTGAACCGCTCGTCGGGGCGCGTGCTGTCGTAGTAGTAGCCCGTTGATGCCACAAACACCATGGCATTGCCAAGCCCTACGCTCCTGTCAATCTCGGAGAGCAGCCGCCCGAGTTCGCGGTCGAGGCGTATGTATAGGTCTTGGTTTTCCACCCTGCCATCGCCGTCATAAGTGTATGAATACGGAGTTGCGGTATATCCCAGACAGAGCATGTCGGTCTGGTCGCGCTTGCCGAGCTTCAGCGTGTTCAGGTATTCTATCGCCACCGTGGTCACTTCGCTGTTGGCAAGTGCGCTTTTCTTGAACTTGCGGAAACGGTCGCGGTCGGACGACGAATATATGTATCTGAACGGGTAGTATTTCTTGAACGAAAGTATGTCGGGATAGTTGTCGAGCGGTATTGCCGGCACCCACGACATGGTGTCGAGCCTCGACGCGAGCGGCAAGCGATAGTTGCGCCCCGACAATATCTGCGGCGAATTGCGGTAGAATGTTGTCGAAGCCCAGTTGCCTGTGGCATCGTTAATCCAGAATGCACTGTTGGCAGCATGGCCCGCAAGCAAAATCGCCTGCTGCGGGTCGGTGGCTATGGAGTGTACAGCCCCCATGCCGCTGGTGTGCAACCGCAGCTCGTCGGTGATGGTCGAAACGCGGTAGGCGGCTGGAGAATAGGCATCGTCGGTGAAATTGCCCATCGCCGAGGGGTCGGCGAGTATGTATTGGGGCTTGTCGTGCTTGCGGTCAAATACATACGAGCACGGAATGCCGTTCACATTGGGATATGCGCCGCTCATTAGCAATGCCGTGCCCGAGGCTATGTCGAGGTCGGGAACGTCAAACTCCACGTTTTCCAAGAATGCCCCGTCGCGCATGAGCCGCTTGAAGCCGTCTTCGCCGAATCGGGCTTGGAGCAGGTCGATATAGTCGCTCCGCAACTGGTCGATTACAATGCCCACAACGAGCTTGGGCCTTTCACCAGTGTCTTGCGAAAGGGCAGTCAAAGCCACCATCGATGCAACAATCGACGTGAGTATGCGGTTTATTTGCTTGTGTTTGTGTTGGCGCATTGTTCTCTTTTATAAATCAATACATAGCTTATCGACCTCGTCATGAGGCTAAGCATGAATGGAAATGCTGCGGCATTTGCCACTTGTGGCAACAAGCACCACGCGGCAAGTAGCAAAACAATGACCGCAAAGTTAGCAAAATGATAGAAATATAACGTCCTTTTTGCCTTTTTTATCCAAATTAGCACGGCTGGCAGCAGTGCGAACGGGTGCAGCCAAAGGCCGTTGAAGTTGGGCGATGTGGCTGCATGGGTGGAAACGAATATCAGGAAGAACACCAGCAATCCGCACAGCCCGGCAAAGCCGAAGAGCAGACTGTCGAACCAGCGGCTCACCATGCGGCGGCGGAAGTCAGCCAACGACAATAGCACCGACACGGCAAGCACGGCTATAGCCACTGCCATTGGCGACATCCATGCCGGTGTGGGGGGCAATATGTCGCCGCTGTCGCTGCCTTCGTTCAGCACCGTCGTAGCTGTCACAAGCGGCTGGAGCGTGCCTCCCTGCTCGACTTGCGCCTCGGCAAATGCCCTCATCAGCACCATCGGCACAAACATCTGCTCGCGGTAGGTTAGCTCATAGTCGATGCCCGAACCAAGCACGAGGTCGATGCCAAATTGCTGCCATGCATAATTGGCGTTGTATCGCCGCATCTCTTGCCTGAAGGTGAGGGTGTCGTGCATCATTCCGTAGTGAAGGTGGCTGCCAAGCGCGTTTTCCACTATGTCGCGCGGACGGGTGGCGCAATTGTCATAGACGTAGTTGTAGCGGTAGGTGGCATTCTCGGGTCGAACATTCTCAATGAGGGCGTGCAGTACCTGCATCGACTGCTCGGGCGTGAGGTTGAGTCGCTGCTCCACCACCTTGCGCGAGCCATATCCCATGAGCAGGTAAGCCCCGTCGTAGCCGGCAACCTTGTAGTCGGTTTCCCCTTTCACAAAGCGATACATGAAATTGGGCGTGTCGAAGTCGAATATGCCATAATTGTAAACCATGTCGTGCCCGTGGTAGCGCACCCTGAGCATCGTGTGCCCATAGAGTTCGTATATGTCAGCCCCGGGATAGCAGGTTATGAGGCTCACCACAGCGCTGTCGCGGCTTGCCTCCTCAGCTGGCTCCGTCGCATTTGGCGCAGCCTGCAATGCCAATATCGACATCACCAATATCGTTATGACGCAAAAAAAACGGTTCATAGATTTTATGTGAAAAAATCGCGTTGCTCTTTTACTCATGCAAAAGTAGGCACTTTTCCCTATATAGCAATAATCGTGCCCCGTTTTTGATTGAGGTTTTTCAACGGCGAGAGGCGTGAGTTAGTCGCCTCGGTAGTGGGTCTGCAGGTAAAGGCGGGCAAAGAAATCCCAATTTTCGTGGAGCAGTGAACGCTTGTTGCCAGCCTCGAACGGCAAGCGCGCCTCGGGAACAAGGTCGTTTTCAAACACATATTTCACCAGGTCGATTGGAGCCACACCGCGCTCGGTGACGAGGCGGTGTGCCTCGCGTCGTGCAGCCTCGGCATCATACATCGGATTGTCGGGGTGGTTGATATATTGCGCCACATCGTGTGCAATCAACAATCCTCGCCGAGGATTGCCAAGCAACACAAAGTTGGCAAATTTCTTCATGCTCGGCAGATGCCCGTTTTCCGACTTGCCCCAGCCCATGCGTTCCCCGACAAATTGTTCCAGGGCGTCATACCCGTCGATGAAGGCAATGCGGCTGCCACCAGTCGCCTCCACAAGTTGGCGATAGAAGCGGTGTTCGCCATCGGCTTCAACGGGTTGCTCGTCTTCAAGTTGGGGCATCGCTCCATTCACGATAAGCTCCATCCATTCGCCTATCGAGAGCGATAGCGGTCCGGTGGTGTTTTCCACCATCAGCTGGCGGTTCATTTCGAGCAACCGTTGTTGGGCTTCCTCCTTGTCGGGATATGATTCGATAATCGACTGTGCCTTGCTGGCAGCCATGCGCAATGTGCTCGTTGCCGCAGGGCGCAAGAAGTAGCAGTTCCAAAACAGCCAGTGCGACAGGTCGTAAACCTTTTCGGTGTCTTGCTCGTCGTTGAAGTCAACGTCCATCGCCATATTGTATTCCACAGGCGTGGGAGCCTCCTCATACACGGCATCGAGCAGGTTGAAAAACAGTTGCGCCAGCCGCTCAATGTTGGCATCAAACGGTGACAGGCTTCCGTGACGTTCGCCCTCGCAGTCGATTACATACCATATAATGAATTGCAAGTCAATCAAGTTGAGTTCGCTGTCGATATAGTCGTCGGGGCGGTCGAAGAATGGCAACGGACGGCGATACAACTCATAGCACAGCGTCGAGAACGATCGCCAAATGCCGGCATCAGCCACAATGTCTTGGAAATAGCCCGTGACGGCAAGCACCACGTCGCGGCGCACCTCCTCGCCCACGTTCATCAAGATGCGTGCGTTATCCCATATTTTTGCAAGCCGCCCGGCAAGCACCATATAATATTTGTCGCTCTCGGCAACCTGCGGATAATTGGGCTGCTTGAGCATGAAATCCTTTGCAGAAATCTCCATATACAAAAGTATTTATACCCTAAAACCGTTGCAACAATCATGCCACAATGCCCCTCTGCGATATATTTTTAAAATTCGCAGACTTCAGTACAGTCACTAAGTTGATCCATATGAACACAGCACAATATCTGGAAATGTGTTTGGCCAATATGCTTGCTGTTTGTTTGAATTAAAGTAATTAGGTCCATCAATGCCTTCGGTAACAATGTAATCCTTTCCGTCGGCTAGTATAACATTCAGCTTTATATATTCAGCTTGTTTTTTACCTATTACATGGCATGGCCCCTTTTGAGATATCAGAAGGATATCGCGGCTAGTTATTAACGAGTCAATAACAGAGAGAAGCTCAGCCAGTTATCCGATATTATCCCAATCATGGTAAAGCCCTTTATCAAAAAAGGCAAAGAATTCATACCCCTTAGGTACAATAACGACACCATGGCATTCTAACACATTACTTTGTGTCAGAGCATCTGCTATGGTTCCAGCTTTGCCTTCATATTTTACCAAGGCTTTAATGATCTCTTTCTCTGTCTTTTTGTATTTCATATATTCACTTATCCTTTAATTTGAATTCGATTCACATCTGTCAAAATACGTAGTTCTATTACTAGACTTCCCCGTTGCCCGACTGCAGGATGGGATAGTGGAGCGTAATACCTCATGCTGTTTTTTTAAATTTATATATTATAAATGGGCAGTAGATATTTTATTTTAGAAACAATATAATTCCTTATACCATTGGAGCCATTTCTGCAATTCTGAATCATGCGTATTTACCGCATTCAATACATCATAATTGGTAAAATAACTGAACATTACATCTCCGTTGGTTAAGGCTTTATATTGATTGATAGACTTATTCAACATTGTATTCTTTTCATGATGACAGACCGAAAATGTCACACTGTTGTATACTCCAGTCTCCTGTAAGGCAAAGACAAGCATTTGATTGCGCCATAGTTGGTTGAGTCCATATCTAAACGGACAACCTTTAATCTCAATTGCGCCTTGGAATCTGTCCAAATTCTGCTTCAAAGTATCCCAATATTTGTATCCTATCGTATGATAATGGCATTTCTGAGGCTCTTTGGCTATATCCATAAGATTGCATTGAGTGCAATTATCTTTGTTCCTATTTGCTTTGCTTTTATATGCTCCGCACACTGTGAACTCTTTCTCACTCAGTTTATGCTCTATAAGCCATAGGCATAATTTGTCTTCCATGTTATAGTATGCGATGGCTACATCAGCATCTGTCCCGGCTTGCTTGGAATGGTCATTCAATACGCCAGTGCCTGGTTTTATATCTTGTCCCCAATATTCAAAACAAAATCCACGGAACAACTTGTCTCTTGCTATCCGACTGAAATCAGCAGGACATCCTGGAATCTGAGGTAATATGCGGTTTGCATCTTCAGAAAGGAGTATCGGCATGAAAAGATTGATGCAGGCAGTCTGAGAGCTTACTGCATGATAGGCAAACTTGTGTGGCTTATAAGCAAATTTTCCTTGTTGCATTTTCTCCAGTAATTGTATTATCGGTTTGTACAGCATTTCTGGGATAGGGCTCTCACTAGGAAAAATAGCATCGTATTCATGTCCTCTGTATAAACCTCTTTGCGTGGTGATGTTTTTACGCTTCCAGTCTATGATGTGAACATAAATGGCTTCTTGTTCCGATGTTAAATTGCTCGGAAGATAATATTGTTCTCCGTTAATTGTCTTTTTCATCTGCACCGTTTTTTGAATGTACATCAATGAGAAATAGAGAGTAATTCCTTATCATTAGTGTCCACTAAAAAATCATAGAAGTTCTTTGAAATTATTGAAATTCAATTTGTTATAAGTGATTTTGGAGAGAACGGATTTGAATTTACTTTTGTGGTAATTTTCAAACCGTTATGCATAAAGACCCATATGTTTT
>CASEAQ010000053.1 GCA_949285735.1 uncultured Bacteroidales bacterium | reverse complement strand
TCCTCCGCGCTCCAAAAGATTATATAAAACTTTGTTGTTTAATGAGTTGTGGAAAATGTTAACAGTCTTTATTAGACACCAGTGCGATTTATCGCGTCTGAAGGAATGTATTGTGGTGATAATGTGTGGGATATGGCTGCCTTGTTGCTGTTAGACGCGATGAATCGCGTCTCTACGGTGTGTTTTTGTGGAGGAGGTAGGCGCAGGTCATTTGCGCATATAATGGTAACGCATCGATAGTACATATACGGCAATTGCTTTCTGATCAGGGAAACAGGTGTTTACGTTGTGGGCGTAAACGAGCCGCGGCTCTACAAATATACTGTTATTATATATCTCTTCCCACACAGTGTTTGTATCGGGGAATATGAAAACAAGTGGGCGCGCCACCGTGCTTGATGGTGCGCCCCCCTGCTGTTTTATGGATTGGCAGCCCGATGTGGCGGGCTGGGGTTAAAATTCTGATGTGAAGTGGAAACGGATTTTGGGAAAGTCGGTTTGTGCCATTTGCAGCACGTAGCCCGAGTCGGCAAGGAACACGTCGCGCCCTTCACGGTCGAGTGCCATGAACTGGTGTTTGCGCTTCTTGAAGGCTTCGAGTGCCTCTTCGTCGTCGCTTTCAATCCAGCACGCCTTGTAGAGGTGGATTGGCTCCCAGCGGCATTGTGCCCCATATTCGTGCAGCAGGCGGTATTGAATCACCTCGAATTGCAATTGCCCAACCGTGCCTATAATCTTGCGTCCGTTAAATTGGTTGATGAACAATTGAGCCACACCCTCGTCCATGAGTTGCTCGATGCCCTTGTTTAGCTGCTTGGTCTTCATGGGGTCGGTGTTTTCGATATATTTGAACATCTCGGGCGAGAAGCTGGGCAGCCCCTTGAAGTGGAGGTCTTCGCCCTCGGTGAGGGTGTCGCCTATCTTGAATGTGCCATTGTCGGGCAAGCCCACTATATCGCCAGGATATGCTTCGTCAACGATGTCTTTCTTCTGAGCCATGAATGCCGTGGGCGAGGAGAATTTGAGCATCTTGCCGAGGCGAATGTGCTTGTAGTTGGCATTGCGGCGGAATACGCCCGAGCACACCTTCACGAAAGCAATGCAGCTGCGATGGTTGGGATCCATGTTGGCGTGTATCTTGAATACGAATCCGCTGAAGGTGTCTTCGCCAGGTTCGACTGCGCGCTCCTCGGCTTGGGTGGGGCGTGGACATGGGGCGATGCGCACGAAGCAGTCGAGCAACTCTTTCACGCCGAATGTATTGAGAGCCGAGCCGAAGAACACGGGGGCAACCTTGGCATCGAGGTAGTCGAGCACGTTGAAGTCGGGATACACGCCCTCGATTAGTTCGAGGTCTTCGCGCAGCTTGTCGGCATCGGCTTTGCCCACGGCTTCGTCCACGGCTGGGTCGTTCACGTCTTTTATTTCCACGCGCTCGGTCACCTTCTGCTTGTCGGGGGTAAAGAGGTCGAGCCCGTGTTCATATATGTTGTACACCCCCTTGAAGCGCGCACCGATGTTGATGGGCCACGACAGCGGGCGCACTTTTATTTTCAGTTCCGATTCGAGCTCGTCGAGAATGTCGAACGGGTCTTTACCCTCGCGGTCGAGCTTATTGACGAAGATAATCACGGGCGTGTTGCGCATGCGGCACACTTCCATGAGCTTGCGCGTCTGCTGCTCTACGCCCTTTGCTACATCGACGACGATGATTACGCTATCGACCGCCGTAAGCGTGCGGTAGGTGTCTTCGGCAAAGTCTTGGTGACCTGGTGTGTCGAGGATGTTTATCTTGTAGTCGCCGTAGTTGAATCCCATAACCGAAGTGGCGACCGAGATACCGCGTTGCTTCTCGATTTCCATCCAGTCGGAGGTTGCGGTTTTCTTGATTTTGTTCGATTTTACGGCTCCCGCCACGTGAATGGCACCGCCAAAGAGGAGCAACTTCTCGGTGAGTGTAGTCTTTCCTGCATCGGGGTGGGAGATGATGGCGAACGTGCGCCGCCTGTTTATTTCGGTTGTTAAACTTGCCACGGTGGTGTTATTTGTTTAATATGGTGGTTATACATCTTTCGAGGCTTTCTTCCCAATGGGGTATTTCAATGCCGAATGTTTGTTTAATCTTGCTCTTGTCGAGAATGCTGTAGTAAGGGCGAATGGCGCGCGAGGGGTAGTCTTTCGACTTGATTGGCAACACCTTGCACGACTGTATGCCGGCATGGCGGTGTATCGCCTTGGCGAAGTCGTACCATGAGCAAGCCCCTTCGTCGGAGAAGTGGTAGATGCCCGGGTGCCACTGGTCGGCGGTGACAACTGCAAAAATGGCAGTTGCCAGGTCGCTGGCGCAGGTGGGGGTGCCCACTTGGTCGCACACCACCCGCAGCTCGCTCTTGCTCCTGCCGAGGTCGAGCATTGTTTTCACGAAGTTTTTGCCATACGGCGAGTAAAGCCAGCTCGTGCGCACGACAATGCTGTCGGGGGCGAGCTTCATCAACAGCTTTTCTCCGTCGAGTTTGGTTATGCCGTAAGCCGTCTTGGGGTTGGCTTCGTCGTCTTCGGTGTAGGGTTGGTAGTTGTAGCCGTCGAAGACGTAGTCGGTGGAGATGTGCAGCACCTTTGCCCCGCAATTGCGTGCAGCACCGGCAATGTTGCCCACGGCATCGACGTTGAGCTTGGCACAAGCCACCATGTCATCTTCGGCACGGTCAACGGCGGTATATGCTGCGCAGTTGACTATGATGTCGATTTTGTTGCTCTCGATAAAGCTATACACTGCCTTGGCATCGGTAATGTCGAGTGTGTCGATGTCGGCAAGGAACGAGTTGAAGTGCTTGCTTCCGGCAAGTATGTTCCTCATTTCGTTGCCAAGTTGCCCGTTGGCACCAGTTATTAGTAAATTCTTTGGCATCTTTTCGATTGGATAGTTGCTTTCTTTTTTGAAAAAAATTCTGTGCCTCCCCGTTGGCGAGGTGTGAGTAATGTTTCCCCGTATGCACCAGTTCATGCACGTGCCATGCAACGTCGTGGTTGATGTGTCACACTATTTCTTCATCGTTGTCGATTATCGGCTTTTGCTCGTCTTTGAGGTATAGTGCCGACAGCTTGGCGATGAAGCGGGATATTTGCGCCACGGCATCTTGCGTGGGCTTGCTAAGCTCGCGGTGTTGCAGGCGCAGCATCAGTGTGCCGTAGAGGGCGTTGAAGCATGTCTCGATTTCACCTGCCGGTTGTGAACCCGACTTGGCGCGTAGCTCCACGATGTAGGGGAGCGTCTTGTAGTATTCTGCCACATATTCGGGAAACTTTGTCGAGCCCAGCAGTGCGTTGTGAAAATCGTTGAGGCGGATTATCACATTTTTGTTTATCTGTAAGTGCCCTTGCTGCTTGGTGCCTTCGAGCTGCATCATCTTTATCAATCCCTCATACCAGTCTTTGATCTGGGCGCGGGTGTCGGCATCGACGTCGTAGCGGCTGATGACGTTTTGTTCGATGCGGTCAATGTCGCAGCCGTTGGCGCGTATCAAGTCCTCAATCTGCCACATGTATAGCAGATATTCGGCTATGTTTTCCTTGCGTTTTGAGTTGGCGATAAGCATAGGTTTTAGATGTAGAAGTGTTAGCCAAATTTGCTGATTTTGCGCAAAGCCGATTCGTTGACTATCTTGATGCGCCTGCCATCGACGGTGATAATCTTCTCGCTGACAAATGTTGAGAGGGTGCGAATAGCATTTGAGGTTGTCATGTTTGACAGGTTGGCGAGGTCTTCGCGTGCCATGTATATCTTTAGTGTTTCGCCGTCGTCCTCAAAACCATAATTGTCGATGAGCAGTGTGAGGGCTTCGGCGAGCCTGCCACGGATATGCTTTTGTGTCAGGTTTACCATCTTCGTGTCGGAGCCGCCGAGGTGTTTCGATAGTTCGTGGATAAAGAACCAAGCAATCTTTCGGTTCTGGTCGATTATCTTGGTGACAATCTTCATGCTTATAGCGCCCAATTGCGAGGGCTCGAATGCTGCCGTGCTCGACACGTAAGGCTCGTTGGCAAAATATGCGCGGAAGCCGAAGTATTGTATCGGGCGGTAGAGGCGCAATATCTGTTGGCGGCCGCTGATGCCTTCCTTGAACATCTTCACTTTGCCTTTCAACAGGCACCACAGGTATTCGGGTTCGTCGTTTTCGGCGTATATGATTTGGTTCTTTTTGAAGTTGTGGACGACAAAATTGTCAGCCACAAGATGCTTCTCTTCGGTTGTCAGTATCGACCATATCTCGGCGAGGTCTTCCTTGATGATTTTTTCGAGATTGCTCTTCTTTATCATATTTCTATTTGGCAGTGCTAAAAAACTATGCTATTCAGCATACAAAATTACAGCTTTGCCGCCAATTACACAATATTTATTAAGAAAAAAATGACATTGTGGCAAAACAGGACACAAAAAGCGGCCGTTTGTGATAAAAATGCAGCCAAATGGCTGTTGGGGCTGCGTTTATGATGTTCAGGGCGGCAGTTTCTGCCTGGTGTGTCAGAGCAGGAGGCGGGTGTCTGCCGTTATGTCAGTTTTTCGGGGTGCGGCACATGGCTGGAAAGTGCGGTCGGCAGGCAGATTTCATTTTTTGGCATAACATTTGCACTCTTATTTGCGGTTGCCTCTCTGGGCAAGGCGGAAACGCCAGGAGGGGCGGCACAAAAACAACACGATTAATAACAAATAAAAAATATAAGAATCATGGGAAAGATTATTGGAATAGATTTAGGTACTACCAACTCGTGTGTTGCCGTACTTGAAGGCAAAGACCCGGTTGTTATTCCTAACAGCGAAGGTCGTAACACTACCCCTTCGATAGTGGCATTCGTCGATGGCGGCGAGCGCAAGGTGGGTGAGCCGGCAAAGCGTCAGGCAATCACCAACCCGACAAGGACTATATTCTCGATTAAGCGTTTCATGGGCGAAGGCTACGACAACGTGCTAAACGAAATATCGCGTGTGCCTTACCAAGTGGTACGTTCTGAGAACGGGCTGCCGAAGGTGAGGATTGACAACCGCGACTATACGCCGCAAGAAATATCGGCAATGATTCTCCAAAAGATGAAGAAGACTGCCGAAGACTACCTCGGACAGACCGTGAGCGAGGCTGTGATTACGGTGCCTGCCTACTTCAACGACTCGCAACGCCAAGCCACCAAAGAGGCTGGCGAGATTGCAGGCTTGAAGGTGATGCGTATCGTGAACGAGCCTACTGCAGCAGCTCTTGCCTACGGGCTCGACAAGTCAACGAGCGACAAGCGTATCGCCGTGTTTGACCTCGGTGGCGGTACGTTCGATATCTCTATCCTTGAGTTGGGCGACGGCGTGTTTGAAGTGAAATCGACCAACGGTGATACCCACCTTGGCGGTGATGACTTCGACCATCGCATCATCGACTGGCTTGCCGACGAGTTCCAGCGCGAAGAGGGCGTTGACTTGCGCAAGGACGCGATGGCATTGCAACGCTTGAAAGAGGCTGCCGAAAAGGCAAAGATTGAATTGTCGAGCTCGACTTCGACCGAAATCAACTTGCCATACATCATGCCTGTGAACGGTATTCCAAAGCACCTTGTGAAGACTTTGACACGTGCAAAGTTCGAGCAATTGTGCGACAGCTTGATTCAAGCCACCATCAGGCCATGCGAACAAGCGTTGAAGGATGCCGGTTTGACTGCTTCGCAAATCGACGAGGTGATACTCGTGGGCGGTTCGACCCGTATCCCTGCCGTACAGCAGATTGTTGAGAAATTCTTCGGCAAGGCTCCGTCGAAGGGCGTTAACCCCGATGAGGTGGTTGCCGTGGGTGCTGCAATCCAAGGTGGCGTGTTGAGCGGCGATGTGAAAGACGTGCTTTTGCTCGACGTGGTTCCATTGTCGGTGGGTATCGAGACGCTCGGCGGCGTGATGACCAAGTTGATTGATGCCAACACTACAATCCCTACCCGCAAGAGCGAAGTGTTCTCTACTGCAGTTGACAACCAGCCTTCGGTTGAGATTCACGTGTTGCAAGGCGAACGCCCGATGGCAAAGGACGACAAGACACTGGGCAAGTTCCACCTCGACGGCATCGCTCCCGCACCGCGCGGCATACCGCAAATCGAGGTAACGTTTGAAATCGATGCCAACGGTATATTGAACGTGTCGGCAAAGGACAAAGCCACTGGCAAGGAGCAGAGCATTCGCATCGAGGCTTCGAGCGGCTTGAGCGAAGAGGAAATCAAGCGCATGAAGGACGAAGCTGCAGCCAACGCCGCTGCCGACGCTCGCGAAAAGGAACGAATCGACAAGATTAACCAAGCCGACTCGATGATTTTCCAGACCGAGAAGAGCCTCAAGGACCTTGGCGACAAGTTGCCAGCCGACAAGAAGTCGCAAATCGAGGGTGCGCTTGCCAAGTTGAAAGACGCTCACCAGCGTCAGGACGTTGCTGCCATCGATGTAGCAATGAAGGAACTCGAAACCGTGTTCCACGCCGCATCGCAAGACATGTATAATGCTCAGCAGCAAGCATCGCAAGCCGGTGCACAACCAGGCGCAGGCGCAAGCAACAACTCCCAAGGCGGCAACAACGGTGACAACGTCACCGACGTTCCCTTCGAGGAAGTGAAGTAAGTATCGGTAAACAACGATAACTGGCGATAGTAAAATAGGGTGTAACTCATTGAGTTATGCCCTATTTTGGTTTTAATACTTTTTTCGCAGATGGATTTGAAATTGATAGAATCCTTCGGGTTATTTATACTGAATGTTTAAGAGGGGTGTGGAAAGAGTGGAGCTATTTCGCAAGACACAGCATTCACTTATTTCTTCATGTTTAAAGCGATGATAATGACTAGACTTTTATTGACGGCTGTCTGAGGGTAGATGCATCAACACAGATATTCAAGATAATAGAGGCGTAGGGAATACTTGACCATTGAAGAACAGAACCGATTGGTATAAACATCATGCGCCTTTTGGCTCCGCCCAGTTTCATGCCGGACATCACCATTGCTGTTGGGCGATTTACAGATAATCGCCCAACAGCAAGGAGTCAGCTCTCTACAGCAGCATACCAATATGTTCAATCATTTCATATTACTTTAGTGTATTAAAATTCCATGCTATTCCAATATAAAATACACGTGTGTTCATTTTTTGTTCCAAGCGTTGCTGAAGTTGAGGTGTGTCTATGGTATATACTTTCTTGAATGTATTGAATACATCCGACAGCGTTGCCGTAAACGAAAGATGCAAGCGTGGTATTTCATACTTGGCACCAATGTCCGTGGTAGATGTGCCTTCGCACCTGCCTTGTGCCAACAGCGATGGAGACAGATAACGGCAGTTAAGTTGGATTAAGATGTTTTTGAACGGTGTGAAATCGGCGTTCAGCGAAGCACTCCATGCCACAGCGTCTTTCCGCCTGCCATATCCAAGGCGGGTAGCGTCTATCTGGTCGTAAAACAGGTTGCCGTTCAGATTGAATGTAAGCCATTTGCTCGCAGCTGTTTTCAAGATAAATTCCGCGCCTGCCGACGAGCCATTGTTTAGGTTTTCCTTGGTCGTGAGCAATACACCCGTAGGCAGATATTTTGTCACGGTTGTCAGCTTGTGAGTTACGTGGCGGTAATAGAGTGTTCCAAGAATAGTTGTGCTGCCTTTCCGCCATTGGTAACCAGCCTCGATAGAATGCACCTTTTCCGGTTTCAGATATGGATTACCAGCCCGCAAGTTCAAAGGATTTTGGTATTCAGGGAACGGGTTTAGGTCGTCTGCTTCGGATCGGTTTACGCGAAGGCTGTAATTCAATTGCAGCTCGTTTGCTCATCAATGGCATACGAAGCATGCAGTGTAGGGTACACCATCCAGTAATCATTTGTTACGATGCTGTCCAGGCTGTGAAGATGAGACTTTATTTGCATCAATTCAGGGCGGATACCAAACAAGAATCCCCATGCCCCTTGCTTGTATTCCACCTTAACGTAAAGGGCGTGGTTCGTTTCATAATTGGTGAAGTCATTCGTGCGATTCCTGTCGGGAATGAAGGCACCCCCTTTCAAGTTTTGTAGGTGGAAATTCAGGTCGGTCTGCAAGGCATCCAGTTCATAACCGATGTCCAACTTCAAGTGTTCATTGAAGTTACGGTGATAAGTCAGATGGAACAAATGCTGGTAATACGCCTGCCAGATTTGGGTGTTGTCTTTTGTCGTGCTATCGGTGGAATATGTGGTGTATTGGTTGTCTTCCAAACCTTCGAGCGAGGAATAATTGTAATCTGCCGTCAGTTCATTATTTTTACCGAATGTGTGAGTGTAGCTGCTTCCGACTTCCCAACCTCTCACATTTTCATTGTCATACCGATAACGGACGCCCTGGCAGGTAATGTCTTGTTGGGCGTTCCGATTGGTAGTATAGATATTTTCGGTGCGGATGAAGTGTTCACGGGTGTGGTTCCCGTTCAATTGCAGGCGGTCGTTGTGGCTTATTTTCCAATCCACTCCGGCACGGACGATGTGTGAAACTGGATGAGCCTTGCCTGTTGTCAGTTGTGAAATATATGCCAGTATGCTGTCATTTTTCGTAAGATTATCCGCGATATTCGGTTCGTACAAATCACGCCGTATGCCATAGCTGGCAGACACGGTGATGTTTCCCGTATTATAGGCAATAGAAAGCGTAGCATTCCGCCGCCCGCCTGTTCCCACATTGGCTGATACATTTCCACTCCATCCTTTTTGTTTTTCTTTTTTCATTATGAGGTTGATGATGCCGCTCATCACGTCGGGTTTATACTGTGCCGAAGGATTGGTGATGACCTCAATTCGGTCTATCTCGCTTGCGGGAATCTGGCGGAGCGCATCGGTACGGGTGCGGACATTCATTAGTGTTGAGGGCTTGCCGTCTATCAAGATGTTCACGCTCTCGCTACCTCGCAGACTGACATTCCCCTCCACGTCCACTTGTACGGATGGTACATTGCGCATCAGATCACTGACCGACCCCGATGTACTTGCCAAATCGGCACCCACGTTGAACACCCGCTTGTCGAGGTGTAATGAGTAGTTGGAGCGGCGGCCCTGTACTACCACTTCGTCCAATTGTTCCGAAGAGGGAAACAGGTAAAGTTTGCCCAAGTCGAAACCTCCCTGGCTGCCAACGGAAAAGGCGGATGTTCGCGAGGTTTCATATCCTATAAAACTATATTCTACATAATATCGTCCGGCACAGACTGAAGCAAATGAGAACTGCCCTTTCGCGTCTGTGACACATCTGGCTACAAACACGCTGTCGGTTGCCCTGTATAGAGCGACATCGGAAAATTGCATTGGCAGCTTTGATGCTTTGTCGAAAATGAGTCCTGTTACCTTTTCCCCTTGCATTTCCGCTCCATATACGAACTGCAAATAGAAGCAACTTACAATGATTACCCAGACTCTCTTTGCCATACGCTTGTTTGATTTAAGTCGTTGCGAAGGTATAAGGCGAGTTTGGGTATATTTTGAAGTAATCGCAATAACGCTATCCCGTTTTTTTATGAACGATTTTCAAGCAAGAGGTAGGTTCACGCAGTCGTAGAAACGGTTGAACCTCGCCGTCATTTTTTCAAATGCTTTTTTCTGAAAAATCAATACTTCCAATGTCGATATTGTTATTAATGTTTATACTTTGTTTTGGTTTTAAAATAAAAGGGGCTTTGTGTATTAATTATAGAGTATTGGTACTATATTGGCAGTTTGCGGCAGGGGATGTCGTATATCACCGTTATGTGCAGTAATGAAACAAAATCCCTAAAAATAGGTATTTCCAGATAATTTCAAGCCCAGTACCTTTGCAAAATAAAACAGAAACATTGTTCATTATAGATGCAAGTGCTAAAAGAAGACATACGCAGCCGCATATTAACAGTTGCCAAACAGCAATTCGAGCAGAAAGGGTATTCCAAAACCTCAATGCGCGAAATGGCTGAGTTGGCTAATGTTGGGGTTGGTAACATATACAATTACTTTAGGAATAAAGACGAATTGTTCCGCGAAGTGGTTCGCCCAGTCCTATGTGCTTTGGAAGCTATGTTGCAAGAGCATCATGGCATACGAGGAGAGGATATTATGATGATGCGGACGAAAAAGTATTTGAAATCCTGTATAGGCGAATATGTTTCGCTTATAGAAAAGTATCGTTCGCTCATGGAAATTTTGTTGTTTCATGCACAAGGTTCTTCGTTGGAACATTTCCGCGAAAACTATACCGACCGTTCTACGGAACTGGTTAAGGCATGGTTCGTAACCATGCAGCAAAAATATCCCGAAATCAATACGGCAGTGTCCGATTTTATCATTCACCTGCATACGGTATGGATGTTCACCATGTTCGAGGAACTGTTGATGCATTCCGTGACCCAGCAGGAGATGGAGGCCATTCTGCACGATTATATTCTGTTTGAAATTCAAGGTTGGAGAGCAATTATCAAGATATGAGATGCAGACAATGTACATATAGGCAAGCAGTCTCGACAGGATGTGCTGGCAAGGAGGAAATCTTCACGGAGATTTCCTCCTTTTTTATGAACAATTCTGAATATCGTTCACTATTAAAATAATATGCAATGAAACAGAAACATGAGTTTAAGAACATTGTGGCGGAAACGCTGCTCATTCCGTTGTACATGAGAGCGAAAGAAAGCCGACGCGTCAATCCTATACTGAATGACAAGGCTGCAGAACGGTTGGCAGACAGGATGGAATACGATTATTCCCGATTTGACGGAGCAAAACTAAGTGAAGTGGGTTGTGTGGTGCGCGGCTGGTATTTTGACTGTGCCGTAAAACAGTTTATTGACAATCATCCATGCTCGGTGGTCGTTAACGTGGGATGCGGGCTTGACACTCGTTTTCAACGCATTGGGAACAGTAAAGCAGTTTTTTACGATATGGATTTACCGGAAGTCATCGCATTACGCCGCGAGTTGATACCCGAGCAGCCAGGCAATGCCTATATTGCAGCATCCTTGTTGGAAACCGATTGGATGGATGACTTGCGCCGCAGGCATCCCGATGCAGAATTTATCTTTGTGGTGGAAGGTGTGCTGATGTATTTTTACGAAAAGCAGGTAAAGAGCTTTCTACATCATATTGCGAGTCGCTTTGGAGGGGGAGAATTGTGGTTTGACGTATGTGGCACGATGATGAGCCGACATGGTGTAAAACCGGATTCACTTCGTAATCATGAGGCACAAATCCGTTCCGGCATAAGCAACGGGTATGTGGTGGAACAATGGGAACCGTCTTTAAAGCTCATAGAACAGGCTAACTACATGAAGTTCTTCCGTCCGCGCTGGGGATTCTTCTTCGGACAGATATTGGGGCGCATCCCTTGGCTCTGCTACAAATTCAGTTCATTGCTCGGATATAAAATCACATCAAAATAGCGTAATAACAATGGAAAAGTCAAA
>CASEAQ010000052.1 GCA_949285735.1 uncultured Bacteroidales bacterium | reverse complement strand
GTGATCCGCTTGGGGCTCGAACCCAAGACCCCATCCTTAAAAGGGATGTGCTCTACCAGCTGAGCTAGCGAATCTCCTTAAAAGCGTTGCAAAGGTACTGCCTTTTATTGAAACTACCAAATTTTCTTCAATATTTTTTCCTTTCTATCCGCAAATATTCACTTTAAAGCATTGAATAGAGCATATCTTAGATGTTATGTCTTGGCATACACCGTGGCAGCTGAGTATTGTCGATGTCTTATCAGAGATATTGTACCGCCACTCTCCCCCCTTGTCTTCCGCCATTTGTGATGCGACTATGCCAATGATGCATGAATATTTTTTCACAAAAATACGGAGGACTCGCTTAATATTTTTAGCTCAAATTTGTTTTTTTATAGACAGAATCCAGCAAATTGCAAATTTTATTTATACATTTGCATAACGTCTAATCTATTTAATTATTTTATCATTATGGGTAATAAATTATTCTTATTGGGTGTGATAGCATTTGCCAATAGTGCGATTCCCATAGCACAGGCAGCCGATGAAGTCCTGAATTATGTTCTTGAGTACAACGGCGAGACTTTGAACAGCAGAACCGACTATACCTATGACTCAAACGGAATGATGACCGAAAAGTTGACAAGACAGCCTAACAGCGAGGGCGGACTTGAAAACTATGCCAAATCGAATTACGGATATGACGACCAAGGACGTTGCAACATGGTCGAAAACTATTTGTGGGATGACAACACACTGACTTGGTATGGACTGCTGAGCGATGACGAGGCAAAACGTGTAACCACGTTCAACAACGATGGCAGGCCATCTGAGATACTATACTACCAATGGAATTCTGGCTGGGGAGACCAAAACGAATGGAAATACCGTGGAACATTCACATACGAGGGTAACACTGGAACAGAATCCCGCTATGAACAAATCAACGGAATCCCCAAAGGCGACCCGTCGTATATAATAGACTACACCTACGATGACCAATTGCGCACCGTTGAAAAAATCAAAAATATGTATTCATTTGACTTTGAGTCTTATGATTATAAAAGAACGCCAACCGACCGATGGGTATATGAATATGACAGCCACGACAACCCCACTCTTGAAGAACAATACATGTACATAGGTGGTGGCGACGACTGGGAAGACCCCTGGGGCGACTACTCTACCCGTAATGTACAGGAAGAAACGAGCGGCGACTGGGCTCTCTTGTACAGGTACAAATATGAATACACCTATGATGAGCGAGGCAACATTGCCAGCAAGAAGCATTATCAATGGAGTGATATTGACGGAGGATTCACCCTCGTTTATGAATTTACCTATGAATATCACTATGGCTCAAACGACGCATTGGAGCTGCCTTACAGCAACGACTTCAACACAGCCAACTCGCTCGACGCATTCACTACCGACGACGGCAACAGCGACGGCAACTCGTGGACGCTCGGCGACGGCATGGTGAGCTGCACCTCGACACTCGCATCTGAAGCTCCCGAAATTCTCTACTTGCCGGCGCTTCGTTTCTCGACCGAGAATGAGGTGGAAATCTCGTTCAAGGCAAAAGCTGGCAGTGCCGACAAGCCAGCTAAGTTGCAGATGATATTGTGCAACAACGACGACCAGCACACTCCGCTCGGAACCATCGGGCAGATTTGGGAAATAAACAGCACCGAATACACCGACCTAATCGGGCGCATCGTTCTCGACAAGAGCGACGCATTTGTTATCGGAATATGTTTCGACAATGCCTCGGTTGACGCAACTGTATCAATCGACGACCTTGAAGTGAAAAATGGTCGCAGCACCGACACCCCAATGGCTCCCTACAGCGTCACTGCCACGCCAGCTCGCGACGGCTCGCTGCAAGTGCAACTCGTATGGTATCCATATCCTTACACAATAGGCGAAGAATATATCAACTCGGTTGACAACATGGAAGTTTATCGTGATGACGTTGAAGAACCGCTCTACTCGACAGGCGCAATCGGAACCTCTTTGGGGCAACGATTCACCGACAAGTCAATTCCCGAAGCAGGCAAATACACCTACCGAATATATGCCTACAAAAACGGCTTGCGCAGCGATGCAGCCGTGGTGACTGTAGTGGTAGGGAACGCCGTTCCGCAACCGATTACAGGTTTCAAAGCCGTTGAAAACGAAGACCACTCAATCACGCTTTCGTGGGATGCTCCCGCTGCCGCAGATGGCAACGTGAAATACTACATCTTGCGCAACAACGAAGTGGAACTCGCAACCGAATTTGAAGGAACTTCATTCACCGACGACCAAATCGACACTTCGCTTGGACAGGCATATTGCTTCTACATGATAACGCCATACAACGAGGCTGGATATGGCGATGCAACCTATTCCGAACTGCTCTTCGTGGGCGAATCGAATGCCTCTCCGTTCAAGGAGTCTTGGGCTGGCGGCACAGGAACCCACCAATGGATGAACGAGATTGTATCGGGATATGACGCTGCCTGGGGCAACGGAGCATCTATGGGAACAATAACTCCACAAGACGAAGACGGCGGAATGGCAGCATTCATGTCAACCCAACTCGCCGAGGGCAACGTGGTGAGATTCACAAGCGAGAAAATCGACCTTTCGACAACTGCCGAACCAGAAATCTCGTTCTACATGTACCATCTTGGCGGTGAAATCAGCGGCGACGCTATTGTGATCGAGGCATCGAAAGACAATGGCGAATATGAAATCGCGAGCGACCCGATAAGCGTGTCGGGATATGAAACCGAAGGTTGGACTCAACACATCGTTTCGCTCGCACGGTTTGCCGGCGAAAAGAATGTCCGCGTCAGCTTCAGAGGCATATCGGGTGTGACCTACAACATAGCCATCGACAACGTCATTGTCGGCGAAAAGGGCTGCTCGGGCGTTGACAACCTGCTCGACAACAGCATGGCGACCATACATGCCGTGAACGGCGAAATCATAGTTTCGGCTGCCGTAGAAAGCGAAATCAAGGCATTCACCATCAACGGCATACAGATATATGCCGCAACTGCAACAAATGCCAACATACCCGTTGCCGACGGCATCTACATCGTCACCGTCAACGGCAAGGCAACAAAGGTTGTAGTGAAATAACACCTCCCATTCCGGACCAAAAAGCAAAAGGGCGCACACAAAGTGCGTCCTTTTGTTTTTTTACCAACACCTACCTAACGGCACTTTCATTTAAAAAAATATAGAACGAGGGGCGGCGAAGCCGTCCCCACTTTACTTCTAAATGAAGGAACTGTGCACCACATTACGTCCAATCATCTGCTTTTTTATACATAACGGCTGAGTAGGTTACATGATGGCGGCAAGCAGTTCGCTCACTGAGGTGCAGCGCACGACTTCGCCTGATGGTCGCTTCACGGCAATATCATTGGCGGCAGCAGCTATGATTGTTCCCAATGAGTTGGCGGCAGTGGAGAATCCGTTGCGGCGCAAGGCATTCGCCAGCCAGTGGCTAAGCAGCTTGTCGCAGCACTCAATCGCGTAGCCACCTCGGCAACTGTCCGTCGGTAATTGTGCGCAAAAGTCACCCACCTCCATGTCGAATGTTGCCCCCCCGCGTTCCCCTGCCGAGGAAAACATCAGCCTCATCGCCCCCGACAAAATCAGGTCTTCGGTGCAGCCGCACAACACGTGACGGTCGTCGGTCACCACCCACAACTCGTCGGCAAGCTGCAACGCCTGTGACACATCGTGGGTTGACAACAGTACGGCTTTCCCCTGCTCGCGGGCAAGGCTGTGCAGCAACGCCATCACCTCGATGCGGCTTGCCACGTCGAGGAATGCCGTAGGCTCGTCGAGCATGATTATCGGCGTCTCCTGTGCCAGCGCCCGGGCAATCATCGCCTTTTGCCGCTCGCCGTCGCTCAACTCTGCCACGAACGCATCGCCCTTGTGGGCAATCCCAGTCGCCGCCATCGACCGCTCGACAATTTCACGGTCGTGCCTGTCAAGCCGCCCGAAAAATCCCGTGTGTGGATAACGCCCCAGCGACACCAGTTGCCACACCGTGAGCCCGCCAGCCTGTGTGCGGTCGGTGTAAACGAGCGACAACTTCCTCGACAGCTCCTTCTTGCCATACCCTGCCACATCGTTGCCGTCGAGCTGCACCGTTCCTCCAAACGAAGGCTGCGCACCTGCAATCGTGCGCAACAACGTCGATTTGCCTATGCCGTTGCGCCCGAGCAACACCGTCAGCGAGCCGCCACGCAGCCTCAAGTCGAGCCCGCTCATCACTATCGACTGCTTCTTACCATCGTGGTAGCCAATCGCCAACCCCCTGGTTTCCAACATTGGAGCAACCCGTGTCTGCATCAGTTGAAATATTTTATCTTTTTACGGTTCAAAATCACATAAATTATGATAGGCACACCCACTATAGGAGTGATGGCATTGATGGGGATTATCCCCACCGACGTCGGCAACACGCTCACCAACTGGCACAGCAGCGCGACCACTGCCCCGGCAAGCATCGTGCAAGGCAACAGCACGTTGTGGTCCGACGAATCGAGCATAAGCCTCGCAATGTGCGGCACCACAAGTCCGAGAAAGCCGATAGGTCCGCAAAAAGCCGTCACCGTAGCCGTCAGTATGCCCGTCAGCAGCAACAGGCTGTTGCGGGTGTGGCGCAGGTTCACGCCGAGCGTTTCGGCATATCGGCTGCCAAGCAACAACGCATTGAGCGGCTTCACAAGCAGCAACGACCACACAAGCGCAAGCACTATCACCGTGGCAAAAAGTGGCAGGTTCCCGAGCGTCACCCCCGAGAAATTGCCCAGCCCCCAAATCACGTAGGAATGCACCCCCTCTTGCGTGGAAAAAAAGTTGAGCAACGAAATCGCGCTCGATGCAAGGTAGCTTATCATTATGCCCACGATGAGCAACATCGTCGCCCCGCGCACAAGCGTCGAGAAGAACACCAATGCGGCAAGTATCAACGTCGCCCCAGCCAATGCTCCAACCATCACGCTCACATATCCGCCGACGGTGGTGCCAAACAGCGTGCCAAGTTCGCCGCCCAAGGCAAGCATAACCACTGCCACGCCAAGGCTCGCCCCCGACGATACGCCGAGTATCGACGGACCCGCAAGAGGGTTGTTGAACAACGTTTGCAGCAGCAGTCCGGCAATCGACAGTGCTGCCCCCGAGAGGGCAGCCGTCGCCACCAGCGGCAACCTCGACTGCGTTACAATCAATTCCCACGAGGAGCTTTCGCTCCCCTTTCCTGCGACAATGTTCAGCACCTC
Source organism: uncultured Bacteroidales bacterium (assembly GCA_949285735.1). GTDB lineage: Bacteria > Bacteroidota > Bacteroidia > Bacteroidales > Muribaculaceae > Avimuribaculum. The sequence goes on along the minus strand of CASEAQ010000052.1, from coordinate 6,485 downwards.
GCCAAGCGGAATATCCACCGAACCGATAACCAGATTGGCTACGGCAAGCACCACTGCCGACAATGCCAATATGGCAATCACCGTGCTGCTGCGTCTGCGATTCACACCCTGCTCACTCATCTGCCATCAAAAAGAAATATCGTGTTGAATCGGGCAACAGACCCGGGTGGAATATTTTGATATACTCTTCAAGGAGCACGTCGGGGTGGAACGGAAAATCCTGGTATAGCGTAGTCCTCATCGTCGGGCACTGATACACGCGCCGCTCCTTGAACGCCTTGAACTCGGCATTGAGCGGATATTGCGCCGCAAATTCCCCAAGAGTCATCTCATTGAGCGACTTCACGAGCCACACGTCGGCATCGTGCGCACGGTCATACACCTGCTCGAAACTGAGCGAGAGCGACCCAGTGCTGCCATTCTCCTGCCACGGGTAGCAAGCCCCGGCATCGACATAGAGGTGTGCCATATAGCTGTCGCCACCTGGCACATACCACACACCGCTCGTCACCGTCTCGCTTATCACCGTCGGCCGCTCAACCACACTGTCGGCAAGCGACTTCAACCCCATGTAGCGTCGCTCCACGCTTTCAAAAATCGAGTCGGCTTCGGCACGCCGCCCATACAGTTCGCCAAACAGCTTTATCCATTCAGCCCTGCCAAGCGGAGTGTTTTCCATATAGTCGGCACACTCGATAATCGGAATCCCCATGTTGGTCAATGCCCCATATCCTCCATTCTGGAACGGCGACAGGATTATTGCGTCGGGACGCAATTGCACCACTTTCTCCAGCGTGGGTTGCATCGAGTTGCCTGCGTCAACTATGCGCCCCTCTTCGACCCCCTTCTTCACTTCGGGCATATCGAAGTATTGCACATCACACACGCCCGTTATCGATTGCAGCTCCCCAAGCTCCTTTATCACTCCGCCATGCACCGACGAATACACCAGTGCCGAGCGCAACGGGGTGCGCACCACCGTTCCGCCGCTTTTCGCGCCATCGGGCAACTCTGCTCCTTGCGGCACAAGCATATAGGTCTGCAACACAGCCCCTTCATTCCAAGGATTCTTTACATCAATCCTCGTGTATCCGTCACACTGCTCTATCGACAGCCATCGGGCATACTCCACGCCGCCGCTTGCAACCTGTTGCTGCTGCGATGCCGCACCATTGCGGCAACCAGCCAACAGCAAACCGACGGCAAACAAAATCATTATATATCCCTTATACATATATCTCAAAAGTTAAATCCCCCTCTCTGCGGCACGCTACTTCACCTTGGCACGTATGCGGCTCAGGCTCACCTGCGTTATTCCCAAATATGACGCAATGCTGCCCAAGGGCATACGCCGCAATATGTCGGGGTCGTTCTCTATAAGCCGCTGGTAACGCTCCGATGCCGTAGCCAGCAAAAACGATATGAGCCGTTGCTCGGTCTTCAACAATTCTGCCTCGGCAAACTTCCGCCCCCAGTTGGCAATGCTAATATCCTCGTCGAAAAGGCTCTGCAAGTCGCCATGACTGAGCATATAGAACACAGTGTCTTCCATCGGCTCGATGGTCTCATATCCCGGCTCGCCGTTGACGTAGCCGTTCATCGAGAGCACCGTGTCGCCCTCCCTGCCAATCCAGAAGGTCACCTCTTTCCCGTCAACGAGTGTGTAGGCACGGACAATTCCCTTGCTCAGGAAAAATATGTTCTTCTCCACATTGCCCATCTCAATCACCACTTGCCCCTTGGCATATTCGGTCTTGACGAGGCAATCGAGCAACCGCCTCATCGACAATGGCGGCAACGGGTAGCTGCGCATGATTAGCTGCTCTATGTCCATAACCGGTTACTTTTAGCTTTTTTATCAAATGTAAAATGCCAATACAAACCTCGTTCCTACTTTTGCACACGCAAAAAAACAACACCCAACCGAAATGAACTGGATAATTCTATTGCTGGCAGGAGCGTTTGAAGTGGCAATGACATTCTGCCTTGGAAAGACAAAAGATGCCACAGGCATCAACTTCTACCTGTGGCTGTGCAGTTTTCTGGTCGCAGCCACAATAAGCATGGCATTGCTCACAAAAGCCGTGCAGACGTTGCCGATAGGCACGGCATACGCCGTATGGACCGGAATAGGCGCAGTAGGCACGGTGCTGATGGGCATCTTCGTGTTTCGCGAACCCGTGACGCCGCTGCGGCTCTTCTTCCTGTTCACGCTGATTGCCTCGCTTGTAGGGCTGAAACTCGTTTCCCACTAATCACGTAGGAACGCAAGCCTTAGGTGCGGCGCAAATATACTCAACATTCGCTATATTCACAAACCTTGCAAGACATCAATGCCGCCAAAAGCGGTGGGTTATGTCGGTCAACGAGCCGTCGGGGGCTACGCTATACATTCGCTGGTTGGTAGTCTTGCTGTCAAGTCCGCCAAGTGCCTCAACGTAAGGACCAAGTTTTATATAGTTGAAGCTGCGGCAGTCAATCCCGTCGGACAACTCCTGCCGTCCGCTATACCACGCCACCCTGAGCCCATGCACAGCCGCAATGTGCCGCGCCAGCCGCTGCACCTCGGCAGGGTCGGCATCACCACCCATCAGGCACACGCAAGTTATCCCCGAGCCATAGCGGCTGAGCAACCGTCCGAGAGCCTGCTCGTCGAGCGGATCGCCGACGTCGCCTTGCAGGAAACTGCTGTGGCAGCCGCTGCACCCGATGGGGCAATTGGATATGTCGATGGCAAGCGACACCTCGTCGGGCACTTCCTGGAACACTATGTCGTAATCAGCATACTTTAGCATAATACCTCTGTGCCGCCTCCTTCTGGCGAGCTTGCGAAAAGTTGCTCACACGCTTCATGTATCCTATCACGCGGGTCAAGTAATCGACATTGTGGCTGTGGCACACAGGGCACTCGTGTAGATACCGCTTGTCGATGTGGTTGCAGTCGTTGCACACCGTGTTGGGAATGTTGAATGTGAAATAGTTGCACCCCTCGGTTGCCGCTACCCTCAACAATTGCCTGTATTGGCTTTTGCTCAAGTGTTCTTCAAGATTCAAGTGCAATGCCGAGCCTCCCGTGAGGTGCTCTATATACCTGCGTCCATGCAATTTAAACTTGTCGAGCACATTGAGCGTGGTGTCTTCAACAATGTAGAAATAGCTGTTGTAGCAGTCGCGGAAAGTCTTGTAACCGTCCTCGCGATCCCACTTGGCATGTTTCACGCCCACGTTCTCGGCAGGAATCATCTCGCAATTAAACATCACCTCGCGGGTGCGGTATTTCTTGTTATACCGTTCCACAAGCCCCAATATCTCGCGCACGAAAGCCTCATATTTGGGATTGTCGTTGATGTCGATGCCAAGGAACTGGGCAGCCTCGACTAGTCCGTTCACCCCTATTGTGAGATACTGGCGGCTGATGTTGATATATCCCGAATCAAACAGCGGCAACATTCCTTTCGCCTGCAATTGCTTCAGGTTTTCGTTATATGCAAGCTGCACCTTGTGCATCAAGTCGATAACCTCCTCGATAAAGAACATATAGAGCATTCCCGATTTCACGGCATATTGCAGGCAACGGTTGATGTTGATGGTCAGCACGCTTTTCGAGCCAGTTGACACTCCGCCGGCACCAAGCGTGTAGCTGAAACCGTTGTCCTGTATCTCGTTGCGCAGGCGGCAACAGCTGCTCAGCGAGTCGGCATTGTCGCTCATGTATGTAAAGAACGAATGCCCTTCGGCATACATCTCGGCTGTCAGGTCGCCATACTCCTTGTCAACTACGTCGCCGTCTTTCGAGAGCAACGCCATCGTCTCGACAGGGAATGTCAGCACGGTGCGAGTGCGTTCCCGGTTGAACCACTTCATGAAGCGGCGTTGCAGCCAGTCGAGCGACTCCCATTGTGGACGGCTGCCATCAGGGAAAAAGAAGTTGCCAAACAGGCTGTCAAAATAGTAACGGTCGTAGTAGGAAATGTTCCAAAACACGGCTTGGAAGTTACGAGCTCCGGTGGGTTGGTTGATTGAATACACAATCTGCTCGAAGCAGTCGGTTATCACCTTGTCTATGGTGCGCTGCTTCTTCGACAAGTCAACCACACGGTCGGGGTGGGTATAATAGTCGTCGCCATACTCGCTGCGGACAAAGTAGTCCATATACATTAGGAACTCGGGTGTGGCGCATGCTCCGCTCAACATACTCGACACGATAAATACCATGTTGACAAACCCGCCGCAAAACGATTTCAGGTTGGTGGGCGCAGTCGAGTTGCCGCCAATCGACTTGGTGCCGTCGAGCAGCCACGGATACATTGTGATGCTGGCGCAATAGTTGGCAAGGCTCGTCTCGTCGTTTTTGTATATGAAGTGGTGGTTGAGCAATTCGATATAGCGGTCGGCAAGCTCCTTGCCATACATCTCCTTCAGCCTGTCGGTAAGCAATCGGCGGTTGAGACGTATGAAATTCGACTTTGGCAACTCGCCTATCAGCGTGGCGATGTTCTTGTTCTCGACATTGGCGTTGGCATCATACTTGCTGCCGCTGGCAGGATTGGCGGCATCGCAATAGTCTATCAGAAATTGCAGCTTGTCGCGCACCTCGCGGTCTTCCTGGTGCTTCTGGCGGTAGAGCATATAAGCCTTTGCCACCTTGTAGTAGTGCTCCGACATCAAAGCCACTTCCACCTGGTTTTGTATCTCCTCGACACTTGTTCCGTTGCCCACGCTCACGCGGCTCAGTATATTGGTCAGCACCTCTTGCGTGGCAAAGCTACCCACCGACAAGAATGCCTTTGCGACGGCATTCTTTATTTTTTCGAGGGAAAAAAGTTCCTTCTTCCCGTCACGTTTCACAATAAAGATTTCTGAATCAATCATAACGACAGTATTTTACGTTTACTTAATCAAATAATTTGGTGATTCAGAGCAAGCAGGAAGTATGACCGACAAAACACACCCACGCGCACAACGAAGATGCTCATCTCATCGCTTTTCCACCCGAAAGCCTGAATGATTTCGCGACCACAACGGCAGGTCTTCTGACTCGTTCCTTATTGCGGTGTCTCCTTCCCAGCCTCGAAAGCCAGTGGCATTATCGCCACCACACACTGCTTGATACTCAAGCAGACAGAACTCACAGCTACGGGGATAGTCCTTGACTTTCACAAGGTTCCCTTTTAATTCCTCCGTGGCAACCACCGTTGCACACACGACAGAAACCGTTGTTCGTTTTATTTTGCTGTGGCAAAAATACAACCATTTATCCGAAACCAACAAACATCTCAATAAAAAATTACTAACAATTTTGCCAACATATCTACGCAACAAGTTTCCCATTTTGGAAAACTCCTCAAACGAAAATCAAAACAAAGTTTCCCAAAACAGCTAACTAACCCACCCGTAGAGACGCGATTCATCGCGCCTAAAAAACAACAAAAAGAACAAACAAAGCTCTTTAGGCGCGATGAATCACGTCTCTACGAACATTGCATTTATTCTATGCGAATACTGGGGCGGAGGAGCCGTCCATTTTTTTGTAACCGATGGTGACGCAGCCCAACGAAGTGGGCAAGGAACCGTCGGACAGCCATCTTCCACCCTGCCCAAAGGGCCTCGGAGAGGTCCAACGGAGCACCATGGACGGAAAAACACTTTTCCCTCTTGCTTATCCCAAAATAATCACTATCTTTGTAAAAACTTGATTTTCAAACTGGAGCATCAAGAAACAACTTTCTAAAACCATTTGCGTCATGAAAAATGAAATGCCTCGGCTTCCCTATCCTACTAACGGGCTGGAGCCAGTAATCAGCAGCGAAACCATCGAATACCACTATGGCAAGCACCTGCAAACCTATGTAACCAACTTGCTCAACCTGACAAAGGGAACTGAGTATGAGCAAAAGGAGATTGAAGAAATCGTGGCAACTGCTCCCAATGGCGGCATATTCAACAATGCCGGGCAAGTGCTCAACCACACGCTCTACTTCTTGCAATTCAACACTCCGCGGCAAAACAACGCCCCAAGTGGCAAACTTGCCGAACTAATCACGCGCGACTTCGGCAGCTTTGAAGAGTTCCAGAAGCAGATGGAGAGTGCCGCCGTATCGCTTTTCGGCTCTGGCTGGGCTTGGCTGTCGGTTGACAAAGAGGGCAAACTGCAAATCACGCAGGAAAGCAACGCCGGTAACCCGTTGCGGCAAGGCAACAAGCCGCTGATGTGCATCGATGTGTGGGAACACGCCTACTATATCGACTATCGCAACCGCCGTGCCGACCACGTTAAGCAATTGTGGGAAATAATCGACTGGGCTGCCGTAGCCGACAGGCTATAGCCTCTCAAAAATAGCGACATCACATATAGGCATACAACCTTGTAGAGCCGTGGTGTGCCACACTGGTGTCTAATAAAGACTGTTAACATTTTCCACAACTCATTAAACAACAAAGTTTTATATAATCTTTTGGAGCGCGGAGGATTTTAGAATCACGTG
>CASEAQ010000051.1 GCA_949285735.1 uncultured Bacteroidales bacterium | reverse complement strand
TAATGTTTAACTTTGTAGTCGATAATCCAATTTATATCATCGGCAAAATAACATAAAAAGGTTTATATAGCCAAATATTTGTTTGATAATTGTTGATTTAATATTGCAATTTAAGGTTTGACCCATGAATATAGACATTAAAGACGTACATGTGGGGCAGGCTATTGACCAACGCCGCAACGAACTCGGCCTTTCAAAGTCCGAGCTTGGACGCAGGCTTGGCATCCCCCAACAGCATATCAATCGCCTCCTGGAAAGGGAGACGATGGAGACCAAGCGGCTTGTCAAGGCATGCAAGGCGTTGGACTTTAATTTTTTCGCCTTGTTCTGCCCGGTCAACCCCCAGATACCCGCATACCTCGCGGCAGTGGCATTGGACGGAGGAGATGCCAATAACAACATTGGCGATAGTGGTCTTGCAGCCCAGCTTACCGCCGAACAGGCCAAGGTGGAAAACTTGAACGGCACTATCAAGCTACTGAAGGAGCAGATAGACAGCCTGAATGCGCAAATTATCCGTCTGGACTCCAATCTGAAGGATAAGGACGCCATCATAGAACTATTAAAAGAAAGGAGGTAATATCAAAAGATAAATCACCAATCGTCAAATTACCACGCAGCATCACGGGATTTTTATGGCGATTCAATGTTTCTCTTTTGCAGAATGAATTGTATTGCTTGATTGATAGCACATACAAATTGCATACAAAACGTATATAAGACATTGATAATAAGTTTTATATTACAGGGGCGCAAGCTGCAATAGAGAATTAAGATACATTTGAGACAAGAACCTCACGCAAACGCCCTTAAACGCATACAAATCACATACGAAAACTTTCTAACGCATTGTTAGTCAGAAAAGTATTAAAGAGGCGCAGGCAGCTGTCGAGGAATAAAGGCAGAATAACTAACCATCACCATACAGGCAACAAGACGTTGATTCACAACTGCTTGTTGCCTGTTTTTTAGTTAAAAAGATTGCATACGTCCAAAAGAGCGCAAAGATGGACTTTTTCCAGTCCATATAAATGGTAAAGCACCAACATACATTGCAGTACAAAAGACAAACAAGGTACACCCACAAGGAATCAAGCAAGTCCAATGAAATCAAAGGTCTGTATAGACTGTAATTCTGCACACAACGCATTTGGGATAGAGTTTACAGACTGCATGATGGTCTAATATAAACTTGAACATAATAACACAATTGTCAGCATAAAAAAAGAGGAATTAGTTGCTACTTCCTGATTAACCACAAATAAAGTCATAGCAGCCGAGTTGACGATGAACTACCCTGACCTAAAAATGGATGCCTGCAACCTATGATTTTCTCACAGATTTGTGGTAATTTTGCGGCGGTTTTATGACGCATCATGTGGGTTATTCTTGCAATCGCCTCGGCTTTGTGCCTTGGATTTTATGATATTTTCAAAAAACTGTCGGTTACTGGCAACAACGTGCTCACGGTGCTGCTACTCAACACGCTGTTTGGCACGTTGCTCATGTCGCCCGTGCTTGTTTCGTGCATCATGCAAGGCAACTACGGGTTGGGCGGCAGTATCACTGGGCACTTGCTTATCGTGCTGAAGTCGGCAATCGTGCTTACGTCGTGGATATTAGGCTACTTCAGCATAAAGCACCTGCCACTCACCATCACGGGCCCCATCAATGCCACCCGTCCGATACTGGTATTGGTAGGGGCGTTGCTCATTTTTGGCGAGACGCTCAACCTGCTGCAATGGTGCGGCATATTGCTCGGCTTCACGTCGCTCTACTTAGTGAGCCGCATAGGCAAGAAAGAGGGGCATTCAATCATACACGATCGATGGCTGTGGATGAGCATCGGAGCTATGGTGATGGGTGCGATAAGCGGGCTATACGACAAGTGGCTGTTGCGCAGCTACGAGCCGCTGCAAGTGCAGGCATGGTACTCGCTCTACCAATTAGTGATTATGGGCGCAACGGTACTGCTGTTGAAGTATGCGGGGCACGACCGCACCCCGTTCCGCTGGAAATGGACCATACCTTGCATCGCCATCTTCCTCACCGTCGCCGACATGGCATATTTCTATGCGCTCTCCTACGACGACTCGATGATTAGCGTCGTGTCGATGATTCGCCGCGGCAGCGTCATCGTCTCGTTCCTCTTCGGAGTGATTGTGTTGCGCGAAAAGAACCTGCGGCTCAAGCTCATCGACCTGTCGGTGTTGCTTGCCGGCCTCGTACTGCTCGTATTGGGAAGTAGATAACAATTCACATTTTCAAAACAATATATATTATCCATCATGTCAATCATCAAAGAAAACATTCCCGTTGGATTGTGCTGCGACCATGCGGGATATGCCACCAAACTGGCAATTATCGACTACTTGAAACGCAACGGCATCAAATACGTTGACTTTGGCACCAACAGCGAGGAAAGTTGCGACTACCCCGACTTTGCCCACTTGTGCGCCACTGCCGTCGAACGTGGCGAATGCTATCCAGGTATCGGCATCTGCGGCAGCGGCGAGGGCATCAACATGACGCTCAACAAGCACCAAGGCATACGCTCTGCCCTCTGCTGGATTCCAGAGATAGCCCGTCTTGCCCGCCAGCATAACGATGCCAACGTGATTGCCCTGCCCGGACGCTTCATCAGCAACGATGAGGCAATCGAAATCGTAAAAGTATTTCTCGACACTCCGTTCGAGGGTGGACGCCACCAACGCCGCATCGACAAAATACCAGTAAAATAATTCCTTCCCCAATAAAAAGCAGGGCGCACTCATTTCACCATAAGTGCACCCTGTTTTTTTGTTTCTTGAAATAAACCTCTAATACCGGCTTACTGATATGATTTGTACCGAGGTAGTCGCTACAATCTTATAACTCTCGCCACGACCCACTTTATAAACTTCTCCAGCCGACAGTTCCGTTGCAATCCCGGCAATCTCAATCGAGCCACTACCCGACAATACTGTCAGCACCCTGTCATGCTCGTTATCGACAATTTCGTCCGTAGTCGCACCGTATTTCACCTCGATGCGAGATGTAATGGCTTCGTCTGTCACATCAACCACTCGGCTATAACCCCACCCGAACTCTTCATACTGCGGGGCTTGCGGCAATTTGTCAACCATATTTTTCAGCTGCTCACAATGCTCCTTATCGGCAACCAATATTCCGTCGGGGCTTGCAGCCACAATCAAGTTGGAAGTGCCTATGCACAACAGCGGCAAGTCGAGCTGGTTCACCACCTGCGACCCACACTCAGGGTTATCAACCACGGCGTTACCTATGCAGTTGCCCTGGAGTTCTTCAGCCAAGGCATTCCACGTGCCAAGGTCACGCCACACGCCGTTGAAGGGCAACACAGCCACCGACTGCGCTTTCTCCGCAACCTCATAATCAAAACTGATTTTCGGCAACTCGCCATAACGGCTGCGCACTTCGTCAAACGTTGCCGCCTGCACATAGCGCGACGTTATAGCCCGGATATATCCAAGCCTGAAGGCAAACACGCCGCCATTCCACAAAGCCCCCTCTTCAATCAATTTGGCAGCCCGTTCCTCGGTCGGCTTCTCGGTGAATCGGTCAACTGCCATCACAGCTTTGCCTGCCTCACCATGCCTTGGCACTACATATCCGAATTTCGACGAAGCATAAGTCGGGCAAATACCCATCAGCACAAGGTCGGCAGCACCATTCTCTACAGCTTCAGCCATCTTGGCAATAGTTGCAAAATATCCTCCATCGGTAAACGGGTCGCACGGCATCACCACCACCACTTCGTCGTCGCCACATCTCTTTTCCAGTGAAAGGTACGACGTTGACAAGGCTATGGCAGGAAACGTATCGCGTCGTTCCGGCTCGGTCACTATGTCAACACCGCTGCCCAACTGCGCCTCAATAACACCACGCTGCGCGGCACTCGTCGCCACAGTCACGTCGCAGTCGAGACCAGCCTCTCCTATCTGCCTCACTACACGCTGCACCATCGACTCCTCCCCTCCAGTTGGCGAAGGGAGCAGACGAATGAATTGTTTCGACCGTGCATTGTTCGACAACGGCCACAGCCGTTTGCCCGAACCTCCTGACAACAAAATAATTTTCATACTATTTTTATTTATTAGTAATACCACAAATTTAACACCTAATTACTCAGCCAACAAATTTAAAAGCTGTTTTTAATTATAAAAACAGATACATCATAAACAAAACACGATCTCGCCGCACAGCAAAATTACCTGTCACTGTGAATTATTGACCATCGCCAAGCCATGGATTTTAGCAATATAATTAGTAACTTCGTGGCATATAAACAAAACCACATAACATGGTAAAAATCTTTTACACAATTATCTCTTTTTTTATCGCCGCAACAGCAACGGCAACGGCAAATGCTGCGTCACAACAATGGATGCGTTTCCATTGCGAAAACGACACCACTACCATCAACCTCCTATTGAAAAATGGTTACGACAGTAAAATAACCGATCCCAACGAGCTGATGGTTTTCTACGGCAACAAGCTCATGGGCACTCCATACGTCGCCAGCACCCTTGAGGGTGACAACGAACAGCTCACGATTAACATCGAGCAACTCGATTGCACCACATTTGTAGAGACACTATATGCCCTTACTCGCACCACGCTCAACAACCGATATTCATGGCGCGACTTTGCCAACAATCTCGAAGCCATCAGATACCGCAACGGACACATGGACGGCTATGCGAGCCGGCTGCACTACATCAGCGACTGGATCATAAACAACAACCATCGAGGCTTAATCAACGAAATAACCTCATCGATTCCCGACGCACGTTACGAAACCAAGACACTCGATTACATGACTGCCCACCGCGACAAGTATCCTGCCCTTGCCGACAGCGCCACCTATGCACAGCTCAAGTCGTTTGAAATAGCTTACCGTATGCACCGCTTCCCATACATCAACAAAAACTCAATCGACTCGAAGAAGGTAAAGGAGAAATTGAAAAGCGGCGACATCATCGCATTGGTGACCAAAACCGACGGGCTCGACGTATCACACATGGCAATAATCGTCGCCGACGAGAAGGGCGAGTTCCACATGCTCCATGCCTCGTCGTCGAAGGGTGAAGTCGTGCTTGAAAAAGATGTGCTGAAAGAATCTTTGCGACGAAACCGCAATTGCACTGGAATACGCATCATCAGAATAAAAGAATAAACTATCGCATACAACACACATGGCTACAACCACACAAAAATGGGGCTGCCTGTTTGATGTTGACGGTGTCATCATCGACAGCGAAACACAATACACGATATTTTGGAACGGCATCGAAGAGATATACCCGACAGGGATTCCCGAATATTCACTTAAGATTAAAGGTTCGACACTGCCGACGATTCTGCAAAACTACTACAATGACGACACAACACGACAAGATATTCTGCACAGGCTCGAAACATTCGAGGCAACCATGCCACTGAACCCGTTTCCACACGTCATCGACTTCCTTTCGGAACTGAAGGCAGCATCCATACCATGCGTGATAGTCACAAGCAGCACACGTGCCAAGATGAACCGCTTGCTAAAGTTGCACCCCGAACTCAAGCAATACTTTACAAGCATTGTCGATGGCGAAATGGTCACTCACCCAAAGCCCGACCCCGAATGCTATCTGAAAGGTGCCAAGCTGATTGACACACCGGCTTCGCAATGCATCGTCTTCGAAGACTCAATCAATGGCATATTGGCTGGCAAGGCTGCTGGCTCCAGACTGGTAGCTCTCGCAACCACGCTGCCCGTTTCCCACCTGGAAACAATGCACCCCGACATGATTATCCCATCATTTGCCCAACTGCACATTCCGCAGCTTGTCAGCCTGCTGAAAAATAAATAATCGAGCACTACCCTCCACATCGCCGAGTTTCACCTGCGATAGTCGGTAGGTGAAACTCCGAGATTCTTATGCACATATCTATTGAAATAAGACGATGAGGGGAAATTAAGCATATCGGATATTTGCACTATGGTCAACGACTTGTCTTTCAACAGTCGTTTTATTTCCTGCACGGTAAACCGCTTTATCCAGTAGTTAGCCGAGAAGCCGCTCAACTTATAACTTATTTCCGACAGATACTTAGGCACCACGCACAGCACCGAGGCATAATATGCCACTTCGCGGTGAGTGCGATATGCCCCTCCTTCGAGCATCGACAAGAAGCGCGACAATATCGAAGCCGCCTGCAACGGCACTTCGACATACCCGTATATGCGCGCATGAAATTCATAAAAATCAAGAAACAACGTCTGCACCGTGCTCATCAACACTTCTTGATAGAAATGGTGTGATGTGTGGACAAGTCGCCGCTTAATCTCCCTGAAGTTGGCTTCACACATTTCCTGCTCCACAGGCAACAACTTCATCACAGGATTCAAGAATAGCGACATAGTTCCCTTGATGTAATAATTGTTGTCGGGCGAGCACATTTCGAGAAACGTAGTGGAGATATAAATCACGTCACACTTGAAATTTCCCGATGTAACCACCCTATCCACCAACTTGTTGCTGATGACAATCATGCAATCGCCAGCGACAAAATCAAATTGCCCGTCATTGAAATATACACGACACCCTCCCTCATGGCAATAGGCATGAGCGATATAGCGGTTTGCCTCATCTGTTCCTAACTTGTCAAGATTGTTTTCGATTATAACGTCCTCGTTCATCTCTACAAAGAATTATAGCCCAATGCAAAAATAAGAAAAAGCTGCGTCCTTTTTTACAAAACCGCTTACACATCCAAAGATTATAATTATTATCCACAGCTCTTCCATTTAAAGCATTATAACGATGTAGCCTGGAATACAGCAACACTAATCCTACTATGCTTTAACCGGGGGTGACGCAGCCCTTTAGGGCAAGGAACCCTCGGAGCGAAGTCTCCCACGCAACAGGGCCTCGAAGAGGTCCAACGTGCCGCTATGGCAGTGCTCAATCATTCATTACAAGCAAGCATGGTGGACGCATGTGTTTTTTCACACAAAAATGGCAATGAAGCGCCGCCATACGTTCCCATATTCCGCTAACGCACTTTAAATATTCCCTAACTGAAAGTCTCCACAGAGGCGTGGAATCACTGTAAAAGTGTTGCTATTGACTGTCTTTTGTGAATGGCAGCCGTCGCCACGGCAGCCTAATTTTGCATAGAAAAAAAACGGTCAACTGTCTCACGACAGTCTCCCGTCCAAAATCAACTTCAATTAGAGTGCTTTTTTGAAATTATTCCTCATGTTCTACGATAAATAATCTCTGACATTTTGATTGACATATTTACTCCGTTTATTCCTCTCTTAATGGTGACAGTATGTGCTTGTTTACATATTCGCTAAATGTAGTTTTGTATGTGTCGGAAATAGGTATGTACTGCTTCCCGAACACTATGCGATTGCGTTCTATAAGTCTCACTTTCGACATCTGAACGATATACGACCGATGCACCCGCAAGAAACGCGATGGCGGCAACCCCGTCTCAAAGGTCTTTAGACTCATGAGCGACATTATGTAATTGCCGGTATCTTCAAGATATATCTTCACATAGTCCTTCAATCCCTCGATATACAATATGTTGTCGATAGGTATCTGCACCAGCTTGTATTCGCTCTTCACTATGATGTATTCCTTTTCTATGGTACCCGAATTGGCACGCTCGGCAAGCACAAACCAGCGCATGGCTCGGTTGGCTGCTTCCATAAACTCGGAATAGTTCACGGGCTTCAACAGATAGTCGAGCGCATTGATACGGAACGCATCTACGGCATACTTGTCAAAAGCCGTCACAAATATCACACGACAGTGCGGCGGCACAACCCTTGCAAACTCCGTACCATTAAGTTCCGACATTTGTATGTCAAGAAATACCAAGTCTATATCTTCTTCTATTATAGTCTTTATCGCCGAAGAAGCCGATGGAAAAGCATTCACCAGTTGCAAGAATGGTGTCTTTTCGACATAGCTCTTTATCAGCTCAAGAGCCAATGGCTCATCGTCTATAACGCAACATCTTATTCTTCTCATAGTTTTCTTTTAATCACAGTTTACGTGTTTTCTTGTAAATTTATCTCAAGACGAGTTTTATACAAGTTATCTTCCACAGTTTGCTTGAGCGTATAACGCCCGTTGTAGAGTATCATCAATTGCCGCTTCAGGTTCGACAACCCTATGCAGCTGCCGCTTTTGTCCTCACCGTCCTTCGGGAAATAACTATTATCGACCTGGCACACCACATTGCTGCCCATAACCTTTATGGTTATATCGATAATCGACTCACGGCTCGACGACACGCCATGCTTGAAAGCATTTTCTACAAGCGAAATAAACATTAGTGGTGCAATCTGCAAACCGATGCCTTGCTTTTCGTTTATGTCAACCTTCAAGGTTGTAAAGCTGTTAAGCCGCAGGCGCATCAGCTCTATGTAGTTTTTTACAAACAGCATTTCCTTGTCAAGCGGCACCATCTTGGTGTTGTTTTCATACAACACATACCTCAGCAGCTGGCTAAGCTCGTGCACTGCATATTGCGCCCGCTCCTGGCTTATGCCTATGAGGGCATAAATGTTGTTCAGCGTGTTGAACAAGAAATGAGGGTTGAGCTGATTCTTCAGGTTCTTCAACTCTATCTCTTTCTGTTCGGCAGAGACCTTTTGCTCATATTGCTCCCACTTCACCCACTTTTCACTGAGTTTCAATGCGATGCTGATAAATATCGACAATATCATCATCACAAAGTCGCGAGATATTAGCCCCTGCACACCTCGCCAAATCCATTCTTCACCCGAGATAGGCACAACCTCCATTCTGCCATCTACCTCTACGGGGAAATTCGGCGGACGATACATGTAATGCGTTCCAAAGATAATAAATAAATAGCAAACTACAAAAAGCAAATTGACTATAAAATACAACCAAATGCGCCGATTGTGGAACAAAAACTTATCAATAAAGCAGAAATAATTAATATAGAACACCAAGATGTAGCCTAAAGTGTGCACATATACAAACTTGGGCATGGAACGCCCCCACGACATCAACACTTCGGGCAAGACAAATACTATTATCAACACGATAAGATGCGTGGCAAACCGCGCAACCTTCATCTTGCGCTGGTATTGGTCTTTGGTGCTATCAATTATATCATTACTCATATCTCAATGCTTCTATTGGGTCGAGATTTGATGCCTTCTTTGCAGGATACCAGCCAAAGAACACACCAGTCAACGTGCAAACAAGGAACGAAAGTATCACCGAATAGCCCTGTATGGCTATGGGCCAGTTCAAAATGCCTTTGACAACAAATGCCGCCGTACAGCCAAAAATGATGCCTATTACACCGCCGGTGATGCTTATTATCACCGACTCGATGAGGAACTGCGACAAGATATCGATGCCGCGCGCTCCGATACTCATTCGCAAACCTATCTCACGAGTGCGCTCTGTCACCGACACATACATGATGTTCATGATACCTATGCCGCCAACAAGCAGTGATATGCCAGCAATGCAGGCAAGCAACGTAGTCATCATGTCGCTTGTCGAGCTGAGCATATTGCTAAGTTCCTGCTGCGAGTGTATGGTGAAGTCGTCATCATCGCTCGCCTTGAGCTTGTGGTTTGTGCGCAACACTGCTGTTATCTCGTCGATTGCCGTCTCGGTATAGTCTTCCGACGTTGCCGAGCACACAATGCCCTGTATGTAGTCGATTGCCAGCACACGTTTCATCACAGTGGTGTATGGAGCCAGCACTATATCGTCCTGGTCTTGCCCCATGCTGTTGTAGCCTTTGGCTTCAAGCACGCCTATCACCGTGAGCGGCAACTTGTCGAAACGTATCACCTTCCCAACGGGGCTATCGCCATTAGGGAACAACTCATCAACGATGGTCTGCCCTATGATGCACACCTTAGCTGCCGACTGCACGTCGCGGTCGGTAAACACGTTGCCCTCTGCCGCCGTCAGGCGGCGTATGTCGAGATAGTCGCTCGTAACGCCGTTGATCGACGATGGATAGTTGTTGTTGCCATTCACATATTGACCCGAACTGCTCACATTGGGCGAAACACCCACTACATGGTCGCAACTGCTGCGTATCGACTCATAGTCGGCAGTCTTCAGCGTCTGCATGTCCTCGGCGCTCTGGCGCACACCGCCACGCATATCGGCTCCAGGCATAATCATAATCATGTTGGAACCCATCTCGGAAATTTGCGCGCGTATGCTCTCTTTCGACCCTTGCCCGATAGCAAGCATCGTGATAACCGACGCTACACCTATGATAATGCCGAGCATCGTCAAGAAGCAACGCATCTTATTGTTGCTTAATGCCTTTAGTGCTATTTTAAATAAATTGGTCAGATTCATATCCCTACACCTCCATTAATCTTCCTCTTGCGGCAGAGAGTCATAGACTTCTTGCGCCGAGCGTATGTTGGAATTATTTTCATCGCTTACCACCTTGCCGTCGCGCAGCACGATGTTGCGGCTGCTGAATTGCGACAACTCGGGGTTGTGCGTGACAAATATAATAGTTCTTCCCATCTGGTGCAACTTTTGAAACAGCACGAGTATGCTGTATGACGTGCGAGTGTCGAGATTTCCAGTCGCCTCGTCGGCAAGTATCAACACAGGATCGTTGACAAGGGCACGCGCTATCGCCACACGCTGTTGCTGCCCACCCGACATTTGGTTTGACTTGTGATACATTCGATCGTGCAACCCCACTTGTTCGAGAGCCACGGTAGCGCGACGCGCGCGCTCCTTTGCCGAAACTCCGCTATTGTAGAGCAACGGCAACTCAACATTTTCGAGTGCAGTGGTCTTGGGCAACAGGTTATAGTTTTGGAACACGAAACCTATTTTGCGGTTGCGCAACTTAGCACGGTCGTTCTTGCCCATCGTGCGCACCGACACCCCGTCGAGGTAATATTCACCGCGAGTGGGCGTGTCGAGGCAACCCAGCAAGTTGAGCAACGTTGATTTGCCCGAACCCGACGTTCCCATGATGGTGACAAACTCACCATCGTAGATGGTAAACGACACTCCGCGCAACGCATGCACTTCCTCGTTACCCACCTTAAAGTAACGTCTTATGTTATCAAGCCTTATTATTTCCTTCTTTTCCATTCTTTTGCCTTAAAAAGCCGAAAACTAAGTCTGTGTCCACACAACTTTACTCATCGCCCTCATTGCCGCCATTCTTCTTTTTGTCGCGGTCTCTGCCCGGAGGACCTGGCATGAACGGATTGCTCTCGCCCTGCGACGTTTCTTCTTCGAGCATCTCGGTCGTGTATTGCAAGGCAACCTTGTCGCCAACTTTGAGTCCGCTCTTCACTTCCACATTTATGCCATTCTCGACACCCATTTCGATTTCGGTAGGCACAAGGCGGTTGTCGTTGCTAAGCACCCACACAAGGCGACGCGCATCGTCCGTGACTATGGTCGGATCGGGAATTTCACTACCATTGGCAGCAGGCGCAACACCCTCTGTCGGCGGTTTAGGCATATCCTCAGCAACAGGAAGCCCTTCGGAGTCTTCAAACTGCATCGGAGAGAATCGCAAAACCTTTATCGGCAACGTCATCACATCTTTCACCTCGGTCACTTTTATCGTCACATTGGCTGTCAAGCCAGGGATAAGTTTATGGTCTGGGTTGGCTGCGCTTATTAGCACCTCATACGTGGTAACGTTAGAGTCGGTCGTGGGGCTTATTCGCACCTGCGTTACTTCGCCATAGAATATGTCGTCAGGGAAAGCATCAACCGTGAATTGAGCATTCTGCCCCACTTTCACCGTGCCTATGTCGGCTTCATCTACATCGGCGACAACTTGCATCTTGTCGAGGTCGCCAATGGTGAACAGGTTGGCTACTTCCATGTTTGAGACCACAGTCTGCCCTATCTCGACTTCGCGAGAAATGACGATGCCGTCCATAGGCGAAGTAATTTCGGCATAGCTAAGGTTGCGCGCTGCCGACACACGATTGGCTTTCATGCGGTCGTAATCGGCTTTTGCCACCAAATAGTCGCGCCAACTCGTTTCAAACTCCGAGTCGCTTATTAGTTGCTTCTCGTGCAACACCGAGTCGCGCTCATAATTTTTCTTGTCATATTCATATTCCAGCCGCGCGCTTTCGAGCTGGGCATCTGCCGACTGCAAATCGGCTTCGAGCGTTGTCTTGTCGATTTCGGCTATCAACTGCCCTTCTGTGACAATCGAATTGTAGTCGGCAAACAATTTCGACACGATACCTGTCACCTGTGTACCCACATCCACCTGCGTGATACATTCGAGTGTGCCGGTTGCTGTCACCGATTCGGTTATCTCTCCCTTTGCCACAGTGGCAGTCTGCAAGCTCACTTTTGTTTTCTTCGAACAAGAAGAGGCAAGCAACACCAACGAAACCATTGCCAATGCGCCCACTTTCTTGCCCGACAGTGAAATACTACTGCGTTTCATCTTTCTTCGTGTATATCTATGCTTTTTTCTATTCCTAATTATACTTTTTTCTCACCACTCATGGCAACGTTATGCCCTTGTGCTGGTAATAATCGAGCATCTTCAAATTGAGCAATGCCATATACTTGGCTTGCAACAACTGGAGCCTTGCCGACAGCAGCGTATTGTGTGACGACAGCAGGTCGAGCGTGTTGACAAGCCCGAGCCTGAATTGCTCGTTTGTGAGTTCGTCGGTGAGTTCGGCACTGCGCACCGACTCCTTGCTGCTGGCATACTGTGCCTGCGAGTTGCGTGCATCGAGGTATGCCGTCTCTATGGTCTGTGCAACGTTGTTGAGCAGGCTGCGGTAGTCGAGTATCGTGTTCAACTTCGACACCCGCGCTTTCGCCACGTCGGTTTTCGTCTGCTTGCCATCAAAAATCGGTATCGACAATGTCACGCCTATCTGTTCGTTGAAGTTATGCTTCATCTGGTTGCCAAACGAATAATCGCTGCTTGAGTTCGATCCCGTGCCCACCGAGCCGCTTAACGAGATTGTGGGCATATATCCCGACTTGGCAATCTTTATGTCGAGTTCGCTCATGTCTTGCTGCAAGGCACTCTGCTGTACCTCGGGAAGCCATGCAATTGCCGTGTTGTAAACTTCGGTCTTGTCGGGAAGCGGCTGCAAGATTGCCTCTTCGCCAAATGTAATGCTGTCGATTTGCATATCATAGTCTATGCCAAGTTCAAGCAACTGTTTCAATTGCATCTTGTTGGTTTCATATGTACTTTCGGCTGTCACCACATTGTATTTGTCGGTCTGGTACTGCGATTCAAGCTGCACATAGTCAACCCTCGACATCTTGCCGGCATTCATCAGCTCCTCACCACGCTTCATCTGTGCTTCGCTCACTTGCAGGGTCTGTTGGGCTATCACTATTGCCTCTCGCGCATACAATATTTGCAAATAGTAGTTGAGTATTTGCGTTTCGAGATTATTGCTTGCCTGCTCTATCAACATATCATTAATGTCATTTTGCAGCTCGCTGCGCTTTATGTTGTTGCGGCGTTGGTTACCATTGAAGATAGTCCACCCACCAGTTACGCCATAGCTGCCGTTATAGGTGTTTTTGCTCACGCTATTAAGAGTTCCGTTACTTTCGTTATAAGTGAAATTACCTCCTGCCGGCCAAGGATATTTACTCAAGCTGTGCGATGTGGAAAAACTAAAAGTTGGCAGCCACTGCCCCTTTGCGGCTTCCAAGTCATAGCCGCTCGATTCGCGCGTCAAACGCGACTGGTGCAAATCGATGTTGTTGGCTTTGGCATATTCCACACATTCGCTATATGACCACGATTGCGGCAATTGCGCGGTACCGACATCCACCGTCACCGTGTCTGGCTGCGCCGCCTCGACCTGGCTGCAAGCGGCGACAACCACACCTGCACACGCTATCCATTTCTTAATTGTTTGCATAGTTTGATAGTCAATATTAGTCTATTCGTCTATATTTTTCTGCAAAAGTATGCGCCAACACATTTTTTTCAAAATGCAATAGATTGAAAACCTCCATTTGCACCAATCAACCACGATTTAACGCCCAAACACTATGCAAGACTTAGCCTTATTTCTACATTTGTTAAAGGATGTGCACCTTATAAAAATGTTTTAGTAAACGATCTTTTATTAGATGCTGAAGGTAAGAAAATGAGTAAGAGCAGAGGAAACATTGTTGAACCGTTTACTACTATGAAAACTTATGGAGCCGATACAGTGCG
>CASEAQ010000050.1 GCA_949285735.1 uncultured Bacteroidales bacterium | reverse complement strand
TTTCCTCAACCTCCTACACAAAACACCATTAAACCAATGATAACTACAAGCCCCGAATACCAAACTACGAGAATATGCTCGCTAATGATAACCCACTCGTGCAACCTCAACTGCGTGTATTGCTTCGAGAAATACAAAAGCAAGGGCAACCGTTTCATGCCTTTTGAGGTAGCCCAAGCGGCGATACTGAAAGAACTCGACACATTCCGCAACAAGCCGCGAAAAGCCAACGACCGATTTGCAATCGAGTTTTTCGGAGGCGAGCCAATGCTCAATTTCCCGCTCATCAAGCAAATATATGAATGGGTGAGCTCGCTCGACATCGATTTCCCCGTAATGTTCCAGACTACCACCAACGGAACTCTGTTCAACAAGGAAAACCTTGAATGGCTCACAGCCCACAAAGACAGCTTTAGAATAGTGGTGTCGATAGATGGCGACCAACTGATGCACCAGACCAACCGCGGCTGCGACAACAAGAAAATCCCGCTCGACTACATCATGCAGAATTGGCAAAACTCATATTTCAAAATGACTGTCTCGAAAGAGACGTTGCCCTCTTATGCCAAGGGGATAATCACGCTCACGACCAAGGGCTACAAAGTGCCCAGCTCGTTGGCTGAAGGTGTCGAGTGGAGCAACGACGACCGCGACATCTACAAGCAGGAGCTTCTGAAGATTGCCGACTTCTACCTGAAGCACCCCGAATACAAGCCCGACCAACCATTCGACTACTCGTTTACCAAGATTTTGGGCAAGTGGGAAGTTCCGCCAAGGAATTGCGGCGTTGGGGTCAACGTGTCGATATACGACACCGACGGCAAGCTATACCCCTGCCACCTGTTTTTGCCCATCGTGCACGACGATGCTGGCATGACAAAAATAATGCCCGAAATAGATTTCAACGACGACAGCTCGCTCATCGACGAGCATTGCATGAAATGCCCGATACGCAACATTTGCCGCACCTGCTACGGCTACAACCAACTGGAACGCGGCGACGTGAAAAAGCGCAACCTCACGAAATGCAAGATGCTGCTCGCCGAGGCAGAAGTCATCTCAAGTTTCCAAATCCAGTATTTCATGAAGCGCAAGGAAACATTGACCGAAGACGAAAAGATAAAACTGAAAGCCGCCTTGGCTTGCTACGAGCTGGTCCACAGCCACAATTTCGACTTTGAATAAATAAGCGATTATATCGCACATATGTCTAATTTTTTTAATCACTAAAATCATGAAAGAAGTAATCGATTCTGAATTACTGCAAGAAGCCAACGAAATAACAGCTTCTTTGGAAAATGAGAAGGTAGAAAGCGAAGTAAACGCTGTTCACTGCTCATGGTGCACCAATTGCTCAGGCATCGTTGGTGACTGATTCACCTCAACCCTGAAACCCGATGAATGAGGAACGACTCCCGTGCGTTCCTCATTCATTACACTCCACAAAAGCAACAAAGCAACCTCAACCACAGGCATGGGAAAGATAATCAAAGAAGACCGAAACTTCGTTTACTGCATCCAACGGGAAAGGAAATTCTATCCGTTCCAGCAGATGGCATACCCGCTGGTAAACTGCTACTTCCATCTGTTGACACGCATAATCGCCCACTCCCGGCGGAAAGAAAAACCACAATACCGCTATCAAATAGCCTTGATACTGATTTTCAAGAACGAAGCCCCATACCTCGAAGAGTGGCTCTGCCATCACATAAACTTGGGAGTGGAACACTTCTACCTCTACGACAACAACTCGACCGACAACTATAAGGAAATCCTCGCACCATACATCGACCGCGGCATTGTCACCCTCACCCCTTGGAGCCAATACCCCGGGCAATACTCGGCATACAAGCATTGGTATGACAACTACCGGGCAGAATCGAAATGGGTCAGCTTCATCGATGCCGACGAATTTCTATGCCCCACGAGAGAAAACACCCTGCAACCTTTGCTAAAGCAATACGACGGCTATCCCGTGATACTCATGTATTGGAAGATATTCGGCACATCGGGCTTAATCGACCACGACTACAGCAGGCTTGTCACCGAGCAATACACCGTAAGCTGGGAAAAACTGTTCACCGAGGGCAAGATATTCTACAACACCGCATTCGACGTAGCCGAATACCCAATCTCGATGCACGGGTTTGACACCCGTTGGAAGTGTTTCCGCATTCCGCCAATCAACATATTCAAGAAAGTGGTGATATGGAACATACATAAAGCCGGCAGCCGCACCGTCGGTACACCGCCGATACAAGTCAACCACTACTGGTCGAAGGCATACAATTGCTGGAAAGCCAAATACGAGAAAGGCAGCATCGAAAAAGGCGTGAAATGGAAAGATTTCCACTTCTTCGACAAATTGGAAAAGATGTGCGTCACAACCGACCACAACATATTCAGGTTCATCATCGACATAAAACTACGCCAATACGAACATCGCGAGGCGGCTCAATCACCAACAACACAATCAAGCAAATAACATACAAATCATATAATCATGGAAAAAGGAGATTTTGCAATCACCAACTTCTTAATAATAGAAGACTTCTTTAGAGACAACAACGCACCCCAATGCCTGAAAGAAGAATTGGCTGAATTTGCCATCTACTTCAAAGACTACTCTTGGGCAAGGAAAGCATCGTTCGACACTTACTCCAACGGCGCATACTTGGGAATGAAGCAAAACGGCAGGCGCCACCATATCGGAATGTACGTTTTCAACGACGGTGACATATACCTTGGCGAATGGTACAACGGCGTGTGCCAAGGGCGTGGCTTCTACTACTTTGCAAGCGGAAGCGTATATTGGGGCGAATGGAAAAACGACCTGCGGCATGGCAAGGGGCACATCTGGCGACCTGGATATGAATCAGAAGGAACATACTACGAAGACAAAGAAATCCACAACATGTACGTCAGGAGTTCAAACAGGAACCAATCCTACTCCCGCAGCTCCTCCAGCAGCAGTAGCGGCGGCACAATCGCAATTATCATAATAATCCTCCTCCTAATCTATTTCCTCTCATAAACACCCCTCCATCACTCAATGCACACATCATAACTTGACCATGTGATTGTTGCTGGAGCTGGGTTATGTCAGGAAGCGGAAGGCTGCTGTGTCGCGGAATTTCTTGCGCATTCGGTAGCGCACGGTGTAAATGCTGGCATTCTCGACATTGAACATCACGGCTATGTGGCGCACTTCCATGCCGATATAAAAGCAGAGCGCATATTTCAAGTCCATCTGCGTCATCAGTTTCGTGGTTTCGCCAAAGTCGGCATCGAGCTGCGTGGTGTCGAGCTGCTTCAATTTCTCGGAATATGCTTTTTTGGCATCATCGTCAATCGGCGAGGCTGCAAGTATAGCCATCAACTTGCCCACGGCTGGGGCAAACGTGCCAGCAGCGTCCTTTGCCGACTGCCTCGCCATCTCGGCTCGGGTTTGTTCGAGCTCTTCCTGCCTCAGTTCGGCGAGCAGGGCTGCCTCGTAGAGGCGTTGTTCGACGTTGCGCCGCCGCAACCGAGCCACCCTTGCCACCAGCACAATGGAGCAAGCGAGCACCACAGCCACTGCCAACAGCAACGCCATGATGCGCCGCGAGGCACGGTTGCGCTCTTCGAGCGTAGCTATTGCCGCCTCTTTCTTCTCGACTTCATACTTCACTTCAAGCCGTTTCAGAGCCTCAACCTTCTCGGCATCGAAACGTTGCGACATCACCTCCTCGGCAAGACGGCGATACTTGACTGCACCGCGGTAGTCGCGGGTCGCCTCACACACGTCGGCAAGCAACTTGTACAATTCCTCCCGCTCCACCACAAGCGAATTACTCTCGGCATACAAGTCGAGCAACTTTTCGGCATCGAGCGCAGCTTCACGCGCCTTGGCATAATTCCCCTGCTTGCGGGCAATAGAGCCTTGCAGCAAATACACACTTATTTGTACCTCATGCCTCACCGATGCTTTATCTGGCATGACAGCCAAAGCCTTCCCAATGTATGCCGCGATGCTGTCGTATTGAACCTCGCCTGGAGCATGGAACAAAGTGCGCGCATGGTTGTAATAGTTCCACGACGGCACCACCCGCGCCCTGAGCCTGCCCGGGTTTTGCTCAATCACGTCGATAGCCTTGCGCGAATACAGCAGCGTCGAGTCGCACAGTGCGCTGTCGCCAGGATTCTTGTCATGCTTGATGGCATATAGCGCAGTTTTCACCGAGTACAGGTCATACAGGCAATTGGGGTCAACATCGGGCTTTGTGCAAAGTTCCTGCATCTTGTCTATCACATACCCGAGCCCCTCGAAATCGAGTATTTGCAGATAGCCCACAGCAAGCTGGTAAAGGCAATTGGAAATTTCCACATCGCTGTCGCCCATCTGTTCGTATATGTCTATTGCCTTGAAAAACATCTCATGCCCTCGGGCAATGCTGCCCGACTTTATTTGGGCATCGCCGGCATTGGCGTATATCGCCGCCTTGGTGGCAGGTTCTCCCTCGACATGCTCGATGAGCAATACAGCCGAATCAATAGCGGCAATCTCGCGCTCGCGCTTATCAAGCATGGAAAATATCACGGCATAGTTGCGGTAAAGCCAAGCAAGGTCGGCTTCGGGAATCTCGTCGCGATGATTGAGCGCAAACGGAATCATGTATCCGCCGAAAACAGCCTCATACTGGGCATAGTCGATTTCGGCACGGGTGACAAGGAAAATATTGGCAGAGTCGAGTTCGGCAAGCGGTTCCTGACCAACGAGTATGCTTTGAACGGTATCGATAGCAACTTGTAATTCATCGTCTGCCACAACTGCCAGCCACGAAAGCATCAATACAACAGCAACAAAAATTCGTTTCATAATTTACAGAAGGTTTATTCAACGGCATAATATTGCAAATATACTATAATCATCTGAACCGCCCGAATTTACAGGCACAAAAAAATGAGCAACCAGCCCGAAAGCTAAATTGCTCATCTCCTCTCTCCACTTTGCGGTACGTCAAGGCTTCGAAACCTTGCATTGCCCACAATCAATGTTATTGACTGCTGCATCGACCTCAAAAAAATGCTTTTGCACAATTACGTGTGCAAAGGTAGATATTTTATTGTGTGTAATCAAAAAACATACAATAAATTAACTTATATTCACACTCACAGCAACATTATTCCTGTGAAAGTGCGCCCAGAATTGACACCCATGCGCCGTGCCGAGAAATAATTGCCCGAAGCATCGTGCCGTGAGCAAGTGCCATCGATGAATATCATGTCGGGCGACAAACCACACTGAAGCAACTGCCAGCGGTTGGCTTCCTGAAGGTTTATGTGTGCCTTGCCCGTAGCCTCATTGCGAGTGACGATACCTTTACCCGAAAATCCTGCCCCGACAAACGCCTCAGCCACCTCATCGCCCACCTCAAAGCAATCGCAACAAATCGACACACCGATATATGCGGCAATCTCCTCTCCACCAGCATTTCTCATCGCCTCAACAGCATTAGCGGCTATTCCAGCAAGAGTTCCGCGCCACCCGGCATGGACGGCTGCCACCAACGGCGCTCCACCACTGGAATAGAGCAACACCGGAACGCAATCGGCTGTGTTGACACCCACCACGACCCGTCGCCGCGAAGTGACCATGCCATCGACTCCGTCGAGTACCTGCCTGCGCCCTATCTCGTCCAAACTCCAGAAATCACCATCGAGCATCTCGACACGCGCCCCGTGTACCTGCCTCGGCTGCACCACGGCGGCAAGCCCTATGCCAAGCTCCTTGGCAAGTTCCGTGCGGCACTGGCAATAGTGCGAAGCCACATCACCCGTGTAATCACACACCGAGAAACCGCCATAAGGGTCGCTGGCGTCATTGCAGCCGCGCAGCGTTGTAAAGTCGAGCACTTTCCCTGCAAAACGTTTGCCGAGCAACCCCGGCTTAACGTTCGTCATCGTCATCGGGCCAGTATTCATCGTCCCAGCGGTCTTCGTCTTGCATCTTGCCTCCCATGTCGGGGCCCTCATCCTCTTCAAAGTCCTCGACAGGAGCTTCGCTGAAGATAAACTCATCTTCCTCCTTCACTCTGTGACGCTCGTCGAGGTCACGATGAACGATTGTCGGTATGCGATTGTTCTCGTCGTTTATTTCTCTCCACAACAAATCTTTCAATTCAAGCAGCCCCATTCCGGCGACAGCCGAAATGAACACAGTCTTCACCCCTTCGGGCAAATGATTCTGGCGTATGTCATCCATCAGTTCGTCATCGAGCAAATCACACTTGGTGATAGCCAACACACGCGGCTTGTCGGCAAGGTCGGGGTTGAACGTGCTCAACTCGTTGCACAACACGTCATATTCATGCCTTATGTCATCACTGTCGGCAGGTATCATAAACAGCAGCACCGCATTGCGCTCGATGTGGCGCAGGAAGCGCAACCCAAGTCCGCGCCCCTCGCTTGCACCCTCTATAATACCGGGGATGTCAGCCATGACAAACGACCGCTGGTCGCGGTAGCTGACGATGCCCAAGTTGGGTTCAAGTGTCGTAAACGGATAATTGGCAATCTTGGGTTTGGCAGCCGACACAGCCGACAACAGCGTCGATTTACCTGCGTTCGGGAAGCCTACAAGCCCCACGTCGGCAAGCAACTTCAGTTCCAATATGATTGCCTTCTCTATCCCAGGTTCACCTGGTTGGGCATAACGCGGAGTGCGGTTTGTGGCACTTTTAAACTGCCAGTTGCCAAGTCCACCGCGTCCGCCTTTAAGCAATTTCACCACTTCTCCGTCCTCTGTCACATCACACAAGAACTCGCCCGTCTCGGCATCATACACAGCCGTTCCGCACGGCACTTCTATGAGTTGGTCTTCGCCATCACGCCCGGTGCTGCGGTTGGCTCCGCCCGACTGACCGTTGGTGGCAAACACATGACGCTTGAACTTCAGGTGCAACAACGTCCACAGATTGCGGTTGCCGCGCAGAAGCACATGGCCGCCACGTCCACCGTCGCCGCCGTCGGGTCCGCCCTTGGGTACATATTTCGCACGATGGAAGTGCAACGAACCTGCGCCGCCACGGCCAGAGCGGCAAAATATCTTCACATAGTCGATAAAATTGGAACCTGCCATAATAAAATCGTTATGAGGTGAAACTGTTTTTATTTGTGCAAAGATACAGCAAAGCAAACGTATAGGCAAAATTTAAGAGGATTCGCCCACCCCATCGGCGAGCCAATCCTCTTATCTAAAAAACAATGAATGAAAGTCTTTTTTTTCAATCGTCGTATTCGAGCGTGAGGAAATTACCGTTGTTGTCGAATTTCAATTCCACACGAGAGGCAAGTTTCACCTCATAGCTGTCAAGGTCGTCGGCATCATAACTAATGTTGGTCACGGCTATGCCCTTATAGTTTGCCTCCAGGTATTTTGCTATTGCGGCAGGCAACACCTTCGATGGGATTCCATTGTGGTTCTTCACCTCTTCCCACTGCCCGTTATGGCGGAACTCGATTGCAGTACCGTCTGACAAATACACCTTGTAGTCGGGTCGGAAGAAGTCGTCATCGGCTGCAGCTGCCGTCACTGTGGCAGGAGCAAAAGTCTTGATGAAACTGGTCGCCTCGGCTGGAAGTTCCGATGCTGCAATAGGCTTGTCGCCAGCTTGTGCGCTGAATGCCAACACTGCCGGCAAAGCCAACATGATAAACATTTTTTTCATAGCGTTGTAAGTTTAATCGTTTTTTCTATTTTTTAGGTTAATGGCATAATACACATTTTTCCTATCAACTCGTAGCAAAGATACCCTCTAAACTTCTCGCTATTATTTAAAAGGGCTTAAAAATGGCAAAACAACCATTAAACGAATTTAGTAAATGTAGAATACTCGAGGCTTTTATCTATTATGTTTGACTTTTTTATGATTTTTTGGGAACTTTGCCTTACTATTGGATAATTTAGGGATAAATATTGACAATATATGAATAAATACTCACTACGCCGTTATCTGTTATTCTTTATCTCATTGTTTATTAACGCCTTTGGCATCGTTTTCATCACAAAAGCCCTATTAGGAACCTCGCCCATTACAAGTGTGACATACGTGTTGAGCATGTTCACGCCGCTCACTATGGGGCAATGGACAATAATACTCAATCTGCTCTTCATGGTGTTTGAACTGCCGTTCATGACGCGCCAATACCTGAAGGAATCGAAGCGAATGTATCTGCTGCAAGTACCCATCACGCTGTTTTTCGGCTGGTCGATCGACTTGTCGATGGGGATTCTCGAATGGCTCAACCCCTCGACCTATCTGATGCAGCTTGCAAGCCTTGCCACGGGTTGCGTGATACTCGCTGTGGGCATTGCGCTCGAAATCAAAGCCAACATAGCCCTCGTTGCCGGCGAATTTTTCGTAGGCGCAATTTCGCGACGGCTGCGCAAGGAGTTTGGCTTCGTGAAATTAGGATTCGACATCTCGCTTGTCGTTCTTGCCTGTGCTTTGTCGTTGATTTTCATGGACGGAATATATGGCGTGAGGGAAGGTACAGTGGTGGCTGCCCTGGTTGTCGGACCAATAGTGCATTTCATCAGCCCCATGTACAGGTTTCTCGACAAGTGGATTACTCCTGCCAAGTCCATGGCAGCAAGCGCCACTGGCGAGCAGCCACACACAGTCATTACCATTGCCCGCGAATATGGCAGCGGTGGCAGGCTGCTCGGGCAAACGATTGCCCAACGGCTTGGAATCCCATGCTACGACAAGGAGATAATAGAACTTTCGGCAAAGAAGAGCGGACTCACCGAGCGATATGTGTCGGCCAACGAGCAATCGATGTCGCCGCTGTGGATAAAGAACCTCATATTCCAAAACTATGAATCGTCGCTCGAACACAGCCTATCATCGAAAGATGCCCTTTTCGTTGCCGAATGCCATGTGATACGCGACCTTGCAGCCAAGGGAGCTTGCGTGATTGTGGGGCGGTGTGCTGGCTACGTCTTGCGCGATTTCCCACACGTGGTGAAGGTGTTTTGCTATAGCGACAACGAGAGCGAAGTGCGCCGCTGCATCGAGCAATATGGCATTCCTCGCGACAAAGCTGCCGACGAAGTGCGCCGTATAAACCGCGCCCGTGAAACCCACTACGAACATTATACAGGCGAGCATTGGCGCGACATTCACAACTACGACCTTGTGGTAAATACTGCCTCGATGGGCATCGACGCAGCTTGCGCAATGGTGGCATCGCTTGCCGAGAAACGGTAACCACTGGAGCGCGTGTTCACGCGTTGTCGCGTTTGCTGCACACAACTATACCGACAGCCACAAAAATAAGCAATATGCCGATGGCAATGGGCAGATTAAGTTTCTCGTCAAACAATATTATGCACATCACCATCGATGTCGCCGGCTCCATGGCACTCAATATCGACTCAAGCGTCGAACCGACAGTCTTAACGGCATACACCACCAACACGTTGGCAACAACCGTGGCAATCAATGCAAGGGCAGCAAAATTGAGCAATGTCTCGGTGTGGGAGACAAGTACGAGTTCGCCATTCACAGCAGCCAAGGCTATGAATATAAGCGAAGTGAACACAAGCACCCAGAATGTGAGATACAGAGAGTCGAACCGTTGCGCCCGCCCCTTGCCGAGGCTCACAAGATAGGCTGCATAACCAACACCCGACAACACAACTATCAACACCCCCTGCGTGCGGTTGGCTCCTGGTATGAACGCGGCATCGCCTCCAAGCACTCCGAGGCAATATATGCCGGCAATGGCTATCACAATAGCGATTGCCGACGAGAGCCTCACACGCTCACGGAAGAAAAGCAACAATATGAGCAATACAAACACGGGATAGGAGAAATGTATAACACCTGTCACTCCGCCCGACATATACTCATATCCCATCATGAGGCAACCGCCCGATATGCAATAAAAAATAGCAAGCAGCAACATTACAGGCATATCGCGCAACGCAATGCCCAACTTCACCCTCCTTATCTTCAAGAAGATGCCCAAAATAATAGTTGCCAACGAAAAGCGATAGGCAAGAATGCACATCGGCGACAAGCCTATCTCCAATGCTGGCTTGCCGAAAACCGGGATAAAACCAAAACACACAGCTCCAAGCAATCCGGCTATTATGCCGATGCTCGATTTTGAACTGCTGTTATCTGACATACGTGGATTTGATACTGTTTATTCTTCCCCTTCCTCGGGAATGCGGAAAATCGAAAAATTGACGCTGCCGTATGCACGGTGCTGGTCGAAAAACTCCAGTTGCGAGAAGTCATTGTTGCGCGAATGCTCCATGACAAACACCGTTCCTGGCTTCACCAATCCCGACGAAAGCACCAGTTGCGGTACTTCGGGCAGACGCGGCAAATCATAGGGAGGGTCGGCAAAAATTATGTCGTATTGCTGGCGGCAGGTCTCAATGAACTTAAACACGTCACCACGCACAGGCAATACCTCGTCGGCTTGCAACTGTTGTTTCACTTGCGAGATGAAGCGGTATTGCGTCGAGGCTTTCTCTACACTCGTCACCAGGCGGCAGCCGCGCGATGCAAATTCAAAGCTCACCGCCCCCGTGCCGGCAAACAAGTCGAGAGCCGCCGCCCCGTCAAGGTCGATGAGGTTGTCAATCACGTTGAAGATATTCTCGCGCGCAAAATCAGTCGTGGGGCGCGCGGTTATGTTATGCGGCACGTCGAAACGCCGCCTCCCGTATTTTCCCCTTATTATCCTCATATAGCCAAAGCAATTAAGTTGAACGGTGCCTTGGCTACGTCGGAAGCGAGTTTCATCGCCGCCGGCGGCATCATCACAGGCACCACATAAGTAACATACTCGCGCAAACGCGGCATTATGGCAATGCGCACCGACTTGTCGCCGGCAATCTGTATCTCGTCGCTCCGTGCGTCAAAGCCAAGCATATTCCACACAGCGAGAGTATAAAATATCACATCATCGTTGGTGCGGCACACAAAAGTGTTGGCAAACTGCAAACGCCCGTGCTTGAAAGCACACACATCTATAACTCTCCTGTCGCGGATAAACACCACTTCCTTGCTTATGGTCGAGGTATTGGTCTTGCCGCGGAAATAAGAGCAAAGCACTTCGAGGTGCAACCGCACTGGAACGTTGCAGAACGTGCGCCGCAAAAACTGGTAAACACCCTTGGGCAGCATAAATGCGACATCGGTGTTGCAATTATACCCGCGCGAGACCACAAAGTCGCCATCGCTGTCGGGGAACGCCACGTCGAATGCCTTGCGCGCATCATCATCGTTCCCGTAGCCTGGAGGCAAGAAGATGTATTTGCGCGAATCGACGCTCACATTCACCCGCTTGAACTCACTAAGCAGCAACGAATTGTCGTAAATGGCATTTTCAAGTACACTCAGATACTCGTCGTCGGTTGTATAATTTGCCAAGTCGATGCTGCGGCATATCAGCGAGTCGGCAATCATCTCGTTGTGCAGCATGAACATGATGCTGCCGCTACCGATAAAGAGCGACAACGTCCACAAATACGAGCTTTCAATCCTTATGTCGCCAGTCGTGTCGGAGAGGCTGCTCATTTCCCTTGCTCCTCCTCTGCCGTTTCACGACCTGAATCGGCTTTCTTGTGTTGGAAAAACGATTCTCGCGCATGCAATTTGTTAAACCTGAAGGGCAACACCGACACCACTGCCGAAACAAGCGACAGCAACAATGTGACGTAGCCTATATAGAATCCTATGCCGAGCGACTCGATTTTGAAAAACTCGGGTTGCTGTATCATCACCAAGTCTTTGGCATCGACATAGAAATATAGCCCAAGGCATATCATCACCGCCACGGCTATCCCCCAGAAACGGTTTTTCATGCAATTGAGGCTTATCGCGCCGAATGCCACAATGAATGGCAACAGCGAAAACAACTGTTTCAGCAACTCGTCGCTATTGGTAATCGTGTGGGCTGTATAATCAAAACCCGTCTGCCCCCCCACAAGCGACACATTGAAGATGGGCAGGAAGGTATAGACGATGATGTATATGATGAGTAATACGTTAGTAATCGGCTTCATAAATAACTATTGTTTGCATTGCTTGACTATGCCGCCACAATGATGCAACCATCTGGCGACACAAACAGATTTGTTTTGCGAATTTACAAATTTCCCTCAACACATACCGCTACTGACCGATAAAAAATCTAACAGTCTGCAAAATCGCCTCCGTTGCACCATGGTTACAGCTTGTTGCCCATTTACATAGTTTTGCTAAATTTTATCAATTTTCACTCAACAAAAATATACTTTTGCGCCCGTTATGGAAAAGATTAGTTTAAAAGGGCACATCTCGATGCTCGCAGCAAACAGTATATGGGGCTTGATGTCGCCCGTTGCAAAGATAGTAATGCTTGGCGGAGTGGTATCTCCCCTCGTAGTGACCGACTTACGCATATTTGGTGCAATGGTGATGTTTTGGATTGTGTCGCTATTCGGCAAGCCCGAACACGTCAGTCCCAAGGACCTTGCCCGCCTTTTTGTCGCCTCGCTACTCGCCATAGTGTTCAATCAGGGCAGTTTCATATTTGGCGTGAGCCTCACCTCGCCAGGCGATGCCTCGATTATCACTACAAGTATGCCCCTTTGGGCTATGGTGCTTGCCGCAGTCTTCCTCAAGGAACCCATCACGGGCAAGAAGGTGATGGGCATTGCCGCCGGTGCCTGCGGAGCTCTGCTACTGATTATCGGCAGCAGCCAGCAATCGGCAGTATCGGGCGGTGGCAATCACATACTTGGCGACATATTGGTGTTGATGGCACAGCTGAGCTACGCGCTCTATCTCGTCCTGTTCAAGAATTTCGTCACACGCTACTCGCTCATCACCATAATGAAGTGGATGTTTACCTACGCATTTATCTGCCTGCTGCCATTCTCCTACGACGACTTGATTGCCACCAACTGGCTTGCCCTCGACATCGACAGCATTCTCGCGCTATGCTACATTGTGATGTTTGCAACATTCCTTAGCTACCTGCTAATCGTGGTAGGGCAAAAGAGCCTGCGCCCGACAGTT
Source organism: uncultured Bacteroidales bacterium (assembly GCA_949285735.1). GTDB lineage: Bacteria > Bacteroidota > Bacteroidia > Bacteroidales > Muribaculaceae > Avimuribaculum. The sequence goes on along the minus strand of CASEAQ010000050.1, from coordinate 1,360 downwards.
GCCGGAATGTACAACTATGTGCAGCCAGTCGTGGCTTGCATAGTGGCAATAGCGCTTGGGCTCGACTCGTTCAATGTAGTCAAGGGGATAGCCGTCGTTCTCATCTTTGCCGGAGTTTATCTCGTGACAATGAGCAAAAGCCGCGCCGAACTTCCCCAAGATCAATAAGCCCTATTAGACTAATCAGACCAATTCGCCTAATTGGCAACAATAGAACAGCCCCCGAGCGAGCTTCATGCTCCCCGGGGGCTGCCACTGTTATGAAAATTCCAGTTCTACCTCAATTACCTTATAATCTTGGCTGAAACTGCGCTACCATCGGCACGCACTGCCTTCACAATATAGATGCCGCGTGGCAAAGCCGAGAGGTCGGCTTGATGCTCTCCCGAGAGCGAGAATGCCTGTGCCCCCGATGCGTTGTAAACCACTGCATGGCTATATTCGCCATTGATATAAAGCACATCGTCAACCGAGTAGATGCTCAGCACATCGTCGCTTTCAATGCCGTCAACACCAGTCGTGCTTATCATGAACGTTATGTCGAGAGGCTCGGAGTTGCCAGTTGCAAACTTTTGCACGATGCTTGCCTTGTGTTGTCCGCTGGCAAGCCCGCTGAATGTGTATTCGGTATCGCCAGTGTCGGCAACCTTGGCATCGTCGAGGTAAACTTCATACCCTTCGACATTGACAGGCATGTAGCTGTTGCCAACAACCTGACCCTCGACACCTATAAACACATCATCGACAAACAGTATGAAGTTCATCAACGAAGAGCTGTTAAGTACAACATACTTGGCTTCTTGCGGAATATCATACTCATACTTGGTGTATTCGAGCGGCACGTACTGGAATTCCTCATCAAGCCAAACGAAGCTCTCAAGGTCGGGCGTAGTGGTAGAATATCCCACCCTGATGCGTTCGTTGTTGCCTTCCAGCTTCTCGTATGTTCGAGCCATGAAGCTGAACTTGAAGTCGCGATAGGGGTTCAACTCGGGCGAGATGAAGTAATCATCGCTCTCCACAATGTCACCTGCTTCAATTGGCTTTGCAGCAAAGAATGCAAGCGCACGCGTGCCAGAATAAGCCGTTGTGAAGTCCTCGTCGTAGCCAAGCGGTGGTGTAGTTTCCTTTGAATTGAACGTTATGGCTGCCATGCGTTCGCCCATGTGCGGGAACGTAGTTGAACCGAAACCAAACGTAATCATACCGTCGGCATCGATATATTGCCAACCCGCGTTGCCGGCAGGATTAACCTCAAAGTCGATGTAGTCGTCGCCATCGAAGTTGTCAACGATGTTGGGTTGCATATTCCACAACAAGCGGGCTTGCGAACCATCGACAAGCACGTCGAGGTTGATAG
>CASEAQ010000049.1 GCA_949285735.1 uncultured Bacteroidales bacterium | reverse complement strand
ACAGCGCTGGGGATCCACCTCTTCCCATCCCGAACAGAGAAGTTAAGCCCAGCCGCGCCGATGGTACTGCGAAAGCGGGAGAGTAGGTCGCCGCCCCTTGAAGGGGAAGCCCCTGTGGACAACACCACGGGGGCTTTTCTTTTTGTGCCAAAATGAGGAATTAGGAATGAGGAATTAATATTCTACCACAGAGCCAAAATCAAAATGTGACGCTCTCCCAAACCGTTAAACAATACTGTTGGATAGAGTATGAGTGCGCGTTGGCTGCCAGTTTTTTTGCTTATAGAGGCTTTAAGCTCTGATTTCAGATGTTTATTATGCCATTTTGTGAGATGCGAAAATAGGATTCGTGTTACAGCAGTATTTTTGTAGCAGAAAATCAAAAATAAAGCGAATATGAAAAATATAGTGGAGAACAATTACGGTGAGGTAACAGTCGTTGAACACTCTGATTACAAATGGGGCGTAATAGACAGTAAGGGAAACGAAATCGTTCCATTCGGTAAGTATGATTGGATTGAAGGCTTTGAACAGGGATTATGTAGGGTAAAGGTTGGGAAACAGTCTTCTAATCTCGCCAACAATGACAACAAGTGGGGAATCATCAATGAAAAGGGAGAGGAAGTTTTGCCATGTGTGTATGACAAGGTTTGGAAGTTTAAAGGCAAGAATCGTTGCTCCACGAGAGTTGTCAAAGATGGCATTGCAAGAGAGGTCTATTTTCACGACCTTAATCCATTATTGCCTAAACGTGGGATAGGGAATAAGAATTATAGCTATACCGAGAGTAACAGTAAAGAGCGAGGAACATATAGTGAATACAATGGTACATACGTTCAAGATGTTATGGGATGGAGTGACCAAGATATTGATGATGTCTTGGATGGAGAGCCTGATGCTTATTGGAACATCGACTGAATAGGGTGAATTTCAGTACACATCAGTTGGGCTGACTATGTTCTGTGTTAGCGCAAAGTTTGACAGTTTCGCCGCACTGCAATGATGGTTGTTCCATCACCGCAGTTGTCAAAGCGTGCTCTGGTGACTTGTCGTTGCAGCTTCGAAGGTGGAAATATGGGGAGCGTTGTGTGGCGTAGAAACGATGTCGTGTTTAGGTCTTGGCTGTCTCATTTGGGTGGATTCTACTTGGTATTAGGTACTTTTTCAGACGCGATTCATTGTATCTCTACGGCTGTTTGTGTGATTGGGCAGTGTGAGTTGTTTTTTAATGCTACAATCGCATTATGCTATGATTGGCGGTTGGTTATTTGTCCAGCTTTTTCTTTAGCCATAGGAGGTAGGCTGGAATTATGAGGATAATGAGTAGCAGCAGGGCTATAATTAAAATTTCAGCAGTGCCTATGGATGATATTAAACAGGGATTCATGACTGATAAATTGTGTTAGTAGCAAAAATACCCCTGCGCCAGTCCGGCGCAGGGGCTATAGGTGGGTGGAGTTAGAGGACGTACTGTGCCAGCACTTTCTGTATCTCCAGAATGTCGGAATTTTTGCCAAAATTCTGTTCCAGCGGTTCGGCACAGCCCCTGACCCATATTTTCATTTCAGAATCCATGTCGAAGGTGCCTGCCGTTTCAATCGAGAATCGTTCGATTGAGCGGTAGGGGATTGACATATATTCCTTTTTCTTGCCTGTTATGCCTTGAATGTCTTGAATGATAAGACGTTTGTTGGTGAACACCCATTTGTCGCGAATGAGTTTGTAGGCTCTTTCGATTCTCTCGCCTTCGCAGAGTATTATTCCATATTCTTTTTGCAGGGAGTTTGCGTCCATTTCGGAGGCGTTCCCGAAGATTGCATCCATTAATCCCATAACTTCAATTGTATTTAAAAAAGTTGATTGGTAAACGGTGGCAAGTTATAGAAAAAAATCTTGAATTGCAACACATTGTCAGTTGATAAAAGGGCGTTTTGGGAGAGATACTGATTTTATGGCGCAATTCTTCGCGTTGGTGAGGGGGTATAAAAAAGTTGGTTCACGCATACATTGCTGTGAACCAACGGTTTTCTGATTCTTGTCGGGGTGGCGGGATTCGAACTCGCGACCCCCTGCTCCCAAAGCAGGTGCGCTAACCGGACTGCGCTACACCCCGCAAGGCAAGGCTTATCGCTCAATTGCGGTGCAAAGTTACTACTTATTTTCTAAAATGCAAAATTTTTTCCATTAATTTGCGGTCGTGTTTTATGTTTATATTGGTTAACTTTGTAAATCGATGCCGGAAGCACTGGCATGAGCTGTATTTATTTTGCTTTTTAATACACATTATCGACTATATATGAACCGAATAGGCAAATTATACTTCCGTTATGGCACGATGGGGTCGGCAAAGACCGCCCTGTTGTTGACGCAGGCTTATAATTTTGAGGAGCGTGGCATGGAGTATCTGTGCATGAAACCTATCATCGATAATCGTGAAAATGACAACACGATTCGCTCGCGCATAGGAATTGAGCGCAAGTGCCTGTGGATACATCCCGATACTGATTTGTATGAGTTGGCGAAGAAACTGTTTGAGGAGTCGCTTGTGGTGAAGGATTGGATTTTGATTGACGAGGCGCAGTTCTTGTCAACGGAGCAGGTTGACCAGCTCGCGCGTATCGTTGACGACTACGGGAGCAATGTGATTTGCTATGGGTTGCGCACGGATTTCCGCACTCACCTTTTTGAGGGGTCGAAGCGGCTTTTCGAGATTGCCGACAGTATCGACGAGATAAAGAGCACTTGCTCGTGTGGACGGAAGACGATTGTGAATGCGCGTATAGACAAGGATGGCAATATCCTGACCGATGGCAATCAGGTGGAAATAGGGGGGAACGACAAGTATATCGCGCTATGCCGCAATTGCTGGCGCAACCGCCGCATCGAGTCGGCTGAGCGCAACTCGCTGAAGTTTATGCCGGAATGAAATATAGTTAGTAGTGTGTAGTTGCATGTGTTGTTATTAGACGAAGGGAATGACATATTGTCTGCCGTCGTGGCGAGGGAGTGGTGTGTCGGGGCGGCGCGTGGGCTTGAATGTGAGTGGTAGGTCGATGCGCCAACCTTGGTTGTAGTTGCGAATGGAGAGCACTGCCACGCCTATCCATCGTCCGGTGGAGGTGAATATGCGTTTCACTACGTCGGCAATGCTGCCAAAGTTGTTTCCGTCGATGCGAGCCAGCGGAGTACCATTGTGTGTGAGTGTGGCAAAAATCTTGTCGGTGCGCGATATTTCTTTTTTTGTATTTTCCATAATCCATTTATTTATAGGCAAAATTATGCACACATTGGGCAATGAATTTGCCCAATGTATATAATTGATGCTAAAAGAGATATTGAATTAGTAAAAAGGGCTGTATATGATTGTCTAAAGAATAAGTAGAGAAATTTGCCCGAAACTTTGTATTTGTTATAAATTATTGCGATATTTCGGTTGTTTTTCTGTACCATTAACCAGTTGCATATAGCAAATGAGAAAACCTTTTATTGAATAATAACTAAAACATTTTGACTGAAATGAAAAAGTATTTAGCAGAAATGGTCGGCACGATGGTGCTGGTCTTGATGGGGTGTGGTAGCGCAATCTTCAACCATGGTTGCGGCACTACGGCACAGGTATTGACTGTTGCGTTTGCATTCGGACTTTCGGTTGTTGCAATGGCTTACACTATAGGCGGGGTGTCGGGATGCCACATCAACCCTGCCATAACGCTTGGAGTGTGGCTCAGCAAGCGCATGAGCGGCAAGGATGCTGCGATGTACATGGTATTTCAAGTGATAGGGGCTTTTATCGGTTCGGCAATCTTGTATGCCATTGTGCAAAATATATCGGCAGCCGATGCAAGCTATATTGCCGCCGGAGGCGCGTTTGCCACTACCACAGGGTCGAATGCTTGTCAAGCTGGAGTGTCGGAGATAGGCGGATTGATTGCCGAAATCGTGTTTACTTGCGTGTTCGTGCTTGTCGTGCTTGGCACTACCGACAGCGAGAAGGGTGCCGGCAACTTTGCCGGGCTTGCCATAGGCTTGTCGCTGGTGCTTGTCCACATAGTGTGCATTCCGCTTACGGGCACTTCGGTCAATCCGGCTCGTTCGATAGCTCCTGCAGTGTTTGACGGCGGTGTGGCTTTGAGCCAATTGTGGATATTCATCGTTGGCCCGTTTGTAGGTGCTGCCCTTGCTGCTGGAATCTGGAAAATGGTTAAGAATTAGGAGTGAGGAATTAGGAATTAGCAATTAAGGAATTATTTTCTGTTAGTTGGAAATGAAAATAGGCATTGGAATCAAAAAGCTCCAACGCCTATTTGTTTCTGATTGCATGTGTGTTACCATTTTTCGAGCTTGTAGGTGATTTTTTGCCCGATGCTGTCGGTCATCGACAGTTGCAGGTTGTTGCCGTTGATGTAATCGACATTGACAATGTTTTCGCCTATCGACATTCGTGTGATTGGTGCCGGATAGAAAAGTGCGACCAAATCGCCGTTTTCTGAATATATGGGGTTGCCTTTTTCGTCTTTGGCGTAGGCGTATTCGATTATGAGATAGTTGCCGCAATCTGTCCAGTTGGCAAACAATCGATCGACGCTATTGTCGGGATATACTATCGTTTGGGCAAAAACGCTGTTTTGAAACGAGAAGAACATATTGTGTTCATAATTGGCATCGACTGTTCCGTCAACAACAATCTCGTTTAGTTTCCAATGCCCGAACCAATCGCCAATGTCTCCGTCGTTATGCGTACAAGACACTGACATCAGGAAAAATATGAATATATAAATTATAGAGCGTTTCATCGAATATCTGTGTGTGTATTATAATTTTAACAAACCGTTATATGTTACTGAAACAAGGCAGCCAAAGTTGTCGCCCAACAAAGAACCTTGGTCGAATGCTATTTGCGCCTTGATCGACAATCCCGGCATTGCCTGCAATCTGTATTCGCCTTCAATCGATACCGACGTACAATGCCGCTTTTCAAGTGCTGGCAGCAAAGGTGTTCCCCACGATACGCGGTGTGATGCGAGCAGGCGGTAGCTTAAGTCTTTTATGACATGCCCCGATATGCCCATGTGGAACCCCCGGATTCGGTTGTCGGTAAACCGCATGAACCCGTCGGTGTTGTAAATTGGCGATTTCAAGAACGGCGAGCCAATAGAATGCCCGAACAGCTGATAGCCATTGTAGTTGTAATTGTTATAATAGTCGTCGGCACCTGTGGCTTTGCCAGTTACAAGTCCGCCAAGGTTCAAGAGGTCTTTTTGCGAATAGTGCAGGGGACCGCTTTGGTTTGTCAGGTCGATATATTCGATTACGACATTTTCCACAATGCCCGTTGCATTGCGGTTGTATTCTATGCCATATAGTCCGTCAAAACCGTTGAGTTTTCCAATTCCCGAACCGTCTTCCCACGGCGATTGGTAGTATAACTTTAGTTCTTGCCCGTTTTTGAAATGGTATCGTCCCATCACGTCCCATGTGCCGACGTGGTTGCCTTCGTAATAGGTCGAATTGCCTGACTTGGGTATCAGGGCTTTAAGGAACGAGCTGAATGATGGGGTCATATCGGCATACCTGTCGGCAATTTCTTGTCCGTCGATGTATTGGTGGAATTTTCCCCCGAATTGGCAATTGGCTTGCAATCCTATCAAGAACGAGAAAGGCTTGTCGGGATTGGTTCTGAAATGTACATATTTGTAACAATACCACTCGTCGGTGGTGTAGAACGTGGCGTTGCTCATAGGGTCGGTCAGGTGTATGTTGCTGCTTGTACCGAGGTAGTTGTAGTGGTCTTCGAGCCACTTCGAGGAGGTGCTCTTCTCGTAACTCAGCGCTCCGCATATCTGTACCCAGCCATTGGTGAGTGGAATATCTTGGAAGTCGATAAATCCAATCCTTGCGCCCGGGATGGGGCGGGCGTTGCCCGAATAGGTCATGTCGCCGCTGCTGAGCCTGTCGTTTAGCAACACCGACCCGCGCTCCTTCATGCCTACCGAAAGAAATAGGCTGCGATATTTCACCTCGCCGTAGAGTTGTTGCAGCCACACCGGGGCGGGGCGTTGGCTGTTGGCAGTCATCGAGGCGTTGGCTAAGTCGTAGCGCTGGTAGTCGGTGCTCGACGTGTAGCCGCCCACCACGTCGATGCCGAAGCCGTAGCTGAAGCGTTGCGACGTGTCCATTTTCTTCTCGGCGGCAGCCCTGAGCAGAGTCGAATAGGGCTGCGATAGAGTTCCGTGCACGTTTGACATCATGTAATAGGGGGCAAAGTCGCCGCTGCCGGCATTTGCCGTCAGCGAGACACGGTAGTCGATAGGCAGTTGCGCCCACGATGGTTGCAGGCAACACGCCACCGCTACAGCCGCCGCTATCGTCGTGCGTTTGAGCAGTGTTTTCATTTTATTCATATTGTGTTATTTATTGCAATGCAGGCTGTATGATGCAGCTTCGCGGCAATCGAATGTGTTGATGTGCCGGCTCTTCTTCTCCTCGGCTATTTCGGCAATCGAGAAGAATATGCCGCTTTCTTCCACTTCGCCAAACTCGTGGTTGATGGCTGTTCCGAACATTCGCATTGTTGGTGACAGGCTTATGTAGGCGTTCACCAGCGGCGGAATGTTGTAGCCGTGTTCTCTCACGTAGCGGTTCACGCGCAGGTAGTCGCTCTTGAAGTCGTCGCCCGTCACCACCTGCTTCATCTTGTCGAGGTCAATGTCGATAGTCAGCGGCACGATGGGGCGCACAAGTTTGTCGGGGTCGGGGAAATGGGTGTGGAGGAAGTAGAGTATCATGTCGCGGCATTCACGCGAGTAGTTTGGATACATGGTGACTTTGCCGAAGAGGTACTTCGTGCTCGGGTGCAGCACGGTGAGTGCCCCCAGCCCGTCCCACAGGTTGTCGAGCGAGTATATCGACCGGTTGCCAGCCTTGGTCGATTGGTATTTTAGCGCGACAAACGACCTGCCGAGTTCCATTGTTATGGGCAGGTAGTCGCGGATAAACGTCTCGGAAAAGTTGAACATGTGAGAAGTGGCAATGTGTGGCACGTTGCCCTCGACCTCGATGTCTTCGCCAAAGATGAAGCGGTAGCCGCCAACGATTTCCTGCTCCTCGGGGTTCCACACAATCAGTTGCTGGCACGGACGCGGCATGGTGTCGAATTCGTCGATGTCGCACGCTTTTCCAGAGCCCCCGCCTGCCGAGCGGAATGCCCACTCGCGCAACCGCCCGATTTCCCTCATTACGTTTGGCGACGTGTGAGCGTTCACCACATATATTTCATTCTTGCCTTTGTTGGTGTGTCGCAAAAACTTGTCTTGAGAGAGTTCGGCTGCGATTATGTCTTTGCCGACCGGGTCGATTATAGCTTCCATATTACGTTGATTTCAAAAGAGACCTATACGTTGTTTGTTGTTTTAAGGTTATATACCACTTGTTTCACTTCTTGAGCCATGCTGTGTGGCGAATGCCCGCTCGTGAAGGTGTTCCACTTGATGGGCCTGCCTATGTATATCGTGAATTTGCTGCCGCGGTTCTTGAACACCTCGCTTGGCAGCAATATCATTTCGATGTTGAACTTGATGCCCAGGCGTTCGCGCAGGTGTGCCATGCGGTAGAAGAAGTCGGAGTTGAGCCCGTCGAAGTATATTGGCACCACATTGCGCTGGTATTCCACGCTTTTGCTCACGAATCCCTTTGTCCACGCCAGGTCGCTCACCGAGCCGTCTTGCCGTCGCCGCGAGCAAAGCCCGGCAGGGAATGTGGCAATCTGGCAATCGCCGCCCATTGCCTCGTTTATCACGTTTGCCACCTCGTGCGACTGCCTGCCCACTTTGTTGGCTGGCAAGAAGACGCTGTGGAAGGGCTTTATCTGCATGAGCATGTCGTTTACGATAAATCGCAAGTTGCCGCCATACTGGTGACCGAGCAGGGCTATCAGGGCAATCCCGTCGAGCCCGCCAAGGGGGTGGTTGGAGACGAATATGTAGCGGCCCGAGCCGTCGGCTGGAAGGTTGTCGCGACCCACGACGTCGATTTTTATGTCGAGGTCTTGCAAAATGGCGTCGGCAAAGTCGATGCCTTTCTTGTCCTTGTTTTTCAGCAACAGTTGGTTCAACTCGTCTTGATGGATAATGCGTTCGAGCCATTTCACTACAAACCGGGGAATGTAGCGGTATTTGTGGGGCATCTTTTCTTTCAAAACCTCCGACACGTCTATTCTTAACGCTTTTTCCATTTATCGCATAGCTTGTGAAAACAAATGCAAATATAATGCAACGGTCGGTTTTTACGAAATTATTCCAACAGTTTTCAGTGTGGGCAAAATCAGAAACGATTTGATGCAAAGCTACGGTGATGGTTTATAACCCTTCCTCCGTCGGGAGTGAGTGGGTGTTTTGCGCGTGTCTGATATACGGGTAGAAGTGCCATATTGTTTAAGAGGAGGATTGCCTTCTCCCTTTTTGCTCCGCACGGCTTCCTTTTGTAGTATATATGGAGGAATCTACTGATATTTTATATAAATTTGCATTACAATAGAAGGGAATGACTGATATATGGAAACAATGCAATTGACCCCGTTGCTGGGCATGACGCTTGAGCAACTGCAATCGGTGGTGACAGAACTTGGAATGCCTCGCTTTTCAGCAGGGCAAATCTGCCGCTGGCTATATGAGAAACGTGCCACGAGCATCGATGAAATGACCGACCTCTCGAAGCAGAACCGTGCGCGGCTCGCCCAGAGCTATTACGTGGGGCGTTACAGCCCGAGCCACAGTGCATGCAGCAGCGACGGAACGGTGAAATACCTCTTCCCGACAAGCGGCGGACTGGCTGTCGAGAGCGTGTATATCCCCGACAACGACCGTGCCACGCTGTGCATTTCCACCCAATGCGGCTGCAAGATGAATTGCTACTTTTGCATGACTGGCAAGCAGGGCTACCACGGCAACCTCACGGCGCGCGAAATCATCAACCAGGTGTTGAGCATACCGCAGTCGGAGCAGCTGACCAATGTCGTGTTCATGGGCATGGGCGAGCCGCTCGACAACGTCGATGCCGTGTTGCAGACCATCGAGATAATGACTGCACGGTGGGGATTTGCTTGGAGCCCCAAGCGGATAACGGTCTCGACGGTGGGCATACTGCCGGGACTGCAGCGACTGCTCGACGAGACGAGCGTCCACGTGGCTGTGAGCGTGCACTCTCCGTTCCACGAGAAGCGGCTCGACATAATGCCCGTCGAGAAGGCTTACCCTCTGAAACGTGTGCTTGCGTTGCTTGCCCAGTATGACTTCCACCACCAGCGACGCCTTTCAGCCGAATATATCATGTGGGATGGCGTGAACGACGATGATGCCAATGCCGAGGCTCTCGCCAAGCTGCTGAAGCCCACGGGGGCGCGTGTCAACCTGATAAGGTTCCACTCCATTCCTGGTGTGAACTTGTCGTCGGCTGACAATGACAGGATGGTGCACTTTCGCGACTTGCTAAACTCGCACGGCATAATTTGTACCATTCGCCAGAGCCGTGGCGAAGACATATCGGCGGCTTGCGGAATGCTTGCAGGAAAAACAAGGACTTCAAAATAAAACTAACCACACACACAGACACAAAAAAATGAATTTATTTACTACCGATCGCCATACGGCTTTGGCTGCAGCCATTATGCTGTCGATGGCATTCAATGCTGCTGCCGAGGCTCCAGCTGGATATTACGACCGTGCCGAGGGGCTCAATAAGGGAGCGCTGCTCGAAGCCCTCGAAGAAATTGTGGGCGACCACACCAATGTGGGATATAGCGGCGTATGGGAAGTGTTCAAGGAGAGCGACGTGCGCGACGATGGCACCATTTGGGATATGTATTCAACATCGAGTTACCGCCCGGGCAGAGACCAGTGTGGAAACTATTCGGGCGTTGGCGACTGTTACAACCGCGAGCACTCGATGCCCAAAAGTTGGTTTGACGACCAGCAGCCGATGTATAGCGATGCGTTCCACTTGTACCCGACCGACGGCTGGGTGAACGGACGGCGTGGTAACTATCCGTTTGGTGAATGTGCCAACGGAAGCCTTTCGGCATCGGGTGGCAGCGTGCAGCCGCTTGGGCGACTCGGCAATTCTACATTCCCGGGATATAGTAGAACGGTGTTTGAGCCCGACGACGAGTATAAAGGTGACTTTGCCCGTACATATTTCTATATGGCGGCAGCCTACAACAGCTTGATTGATGACTGGAACAGTCCGCAGCTCGCAGGCAACAGCTACCCGTGCTTCAGCTCGTGGTCGGTGAACCTGCTCATGAAGTGGCATCGCCAGGACCCGGTGAGCGAGAAGGAAATAAATCGCAACGAGGTGATTTACCGTTGGCAGCACAACCGCAACCCGTTTATCGACCATCCCGAACTTGCCGAATATGTTTGGGGTGACAACCAAAACGATGGGTGGACTCCCGGAGGTGGCAATACCGACCCTGTCATTGTACAACCGGCGCAAGACGAGTTGTTCGACCTTGGCATAACTTCGGTGGGGCAACCGCTGACGACCCAAATCACCATCGACGGCAACAACCTCACGCAATACCTCACGGTGACGATGACGGGCGACGATGGTTTCTCGAAGAGCCTCACGTCGATTTCGGCTTCTGATGCCAACGCTGGCACGAGTCTCACGGTGCGTTTTGTCTCGCAGCAGGCTGGCAGCTACTCTGCCACTGTCGAATTGTCGAGCAGCGAGGTGGGGCAGTTGACATTTGACGTGCAAGCCGAGGTGGTTGACGGCATTCCTGCTTTGCCAGCTACCAATATCACACAGAACTCGTTTACTGCCAACTGGGAGTGTATCGACAACAGCAACACCAACTATTCGTTGTCGGTGTTTGATGCCAACGATGCGTTGCTTGCCGGCTACCCTGTTCAGGTGCAGGCTGGCAATGAAAGCTACAATGTGACTGGGCTTGACCACAACACCACCTATCACTATTCGTTGACTGGTGGCAACAGCCAGTCGGCTTCGAATGTGATATATGTCACCACTGCCGATGTTGAGCACGTGCTTGGGTTTGACCCGTCGAGCATTCCGAGTTTCTCTGCCGTTCCGGGCAGTCCGTCGAGCGAGCAGCAAGTGACGGCTTACACCGACAATATATATGAGCCTATTACGGCAACGGTGACCGGCAACTTCGAGATGAGCCTCGACCGCAGCAATTGGGCGAGCCAACTCACACTCGACCACGACGGCGAGACTTTCTATCTGCGAATGAAAGCCACTGCCAACGAGGGTGCTTACACTGGCGTACTCTCGATGACTTCGGGCGAATATGAAAGCCCCGACCTCGACCTCACGGGAACGGTGGCTGCGTTGCGCACCTTCTTCGAGGACTTTGAGTGGAGCGAATACCCTGGTAGCTACTGGAGCGGCACGTTTGACGGCAATGCTTGCCGATGGAATATCACAAGTATGTATCTTGCCACCAGCGACAATAATAAGAATGACGGGGCTTCGGCTCGATTGCGCGATGGCTCGTTGGTGATGGCTGAAGACAAGACAGGCGGTGCCGGCACTTTCTCGTTCTATGGCGGAGCGTTCAATAACGACGAAAATAGCAATGTGGTGGTGAGCTACTCGACCAACGGCGGTTCGACGTGGAACGAGTTGCAGACTGTCACTCTGTCGAAAAACAACTGGCGCGAATATTCGATACCCGTAAACCGCGTGGGCAACATTCGCTTCAGGCTTCAGCAGGAGGGTGGCGACCGCATCAATATCGACGACATTGCCATTACCAACTACACTTCGTCGGTGTCGTCACCGGTTGAGAACGAAAACGGGTGGGATGCATACGCTTCAGCCCCGGGCGAACTCACGCTGACTGCAACCGAAGCCGTGCAAATTGAGGTGTATTCGGTCGATGCCAAGCAAACATTCGGGGGTATTATAACAGGTAGCCACACCCTCTCGCTCGACAAAGGCATCTACATAGTGGTGTCGGGCAACGCCTCGAAGAAAGTAATCGTAAAATAATGAGGAATTAGGAATGAGGAATTAGGAATTTTTCCCAATTTGGATATATTCAAAAAAGTCGCCGTCGCTGCAGCCTTTTCAATAGGCTATGCAACTACGGCGAAATTTTTTCAATTGGCAAGAAAAATTCCTAATTCCTCATTCCTAATTCCTAATTGATAGCAAATCCCCTCAGGAAGTCGGCAGCTGACATTCGTTTTTTGCCGGCGAGTTGCAGTTGGGTTATTTCGAGAGTTCCGTCGGCGCAGGTCACGAGCAGGCGGCCGTTGTCGTTTGTCATTGTTCCCGGTTGGCGACCGTTGGTACCCGTTTCGGTGAGTGCCGCTTCAAACACCTTGGCGGTGTGCACCGTGCCGTTGGCATCGGTGATTTCGGTCCATGCGGCAGGGTATGGCGAAAGTCCGCGCACGAGGTTGCGCACGTCGCGCATCGGGCGGTTCCAGTCGATTTTGCAAGTGTCCTTGAAAATCTTCGGTGCGGCAGTAGCCTCAGCCCCCGCATTGCACAACTGGTCTTGCGGAATGGGTTTCACCGTGCCGTCGATGATGGCATCGACAGTCTCAATCACCATTTCAGCCCCCATCACCATCAACTTGTCGTGCACAATGCCCACATTGTCGTCGTCGGCAATGGCTATCTTGCGCTGCTGAATGATGTCGCCCGTGTCGATTTCGTGCTTCAGGAAGAATGTAGTCACTCCCGTTTCTGTCTCTCCGTTGATGACAGCCCAGTTGATGGGTGCCGCGCCGCGGTATTTAGGCAGCAGCGAGGCGTGGAGGTTGAACGTGCCGAGCGGCGGCATGCTCCACACCACCTCGGGCAACATTCGGAAGGCGATGACTATCTGCAAATCGGCGTGAAGCGATTCGAGTTCAGCCACGAATTGTGGATTTTTCAGTTTCTCGGGCTGCATCAGCTTCAATCCATGTTCAAGGGCATACTGCTTCACTGGCGACTGCAACAGCTTGTGGCCGCGTCCAGCCTCCTTGTCGGGCATTGTCACCACGCCCACTATGTTGTAGCCCCCCTCGACGAGCCGCCTGAGGCTCTCCACCGCAAAGTCGGGTGTGCCGAAAAATACTATTCTCAATGATTCCTTGCTGTATGTCATAAAGCGAAAAATGATGATGATGGGTTTAGTCGTCGGTATAGTGTTTCAATACACGACGGTATGAGTTGAATATCTTTGACTTCGACACGAATCCCACATACTTGCCGTCTTCCACCACAGGCAAGTTCCAAGCATTGGTGTCGTCGAATTTCTTCATCACGGCATCCATCGTTTCGCCCACCTCGATTTTGGCAGGTGCCGAAGTCATGAACTTGCTGACGCGAATCTTTCGGTACAAGTCGGGGCGGAACATGATGTTGCGAATATCGTCGAGCAAGACTATGCCCAGCAGCTTGTTGTCGTTGTCGATGACGGGGAACAGGTTGCGGTTGGAGTGGGAAATGACGTCAACCATCTCCTTGAGCGACATTTCGGGTCGCACGGGCAGGAAGTCTTTTTCGATTACACTGTCGATTTTGAGCAGCGTCAGTACGGTCTTGTCTTTTTCATGTGTCAGCAGTTCGCCACGCTGTGCAAGACGCATGTTGTAGATGCTCCACGGCAGGAAGAGGCGAATGGTGCCATAGGAAACGAGCGAGACGATGAGCAGCGGCAAGAACAGCTGGTAGCCGCCCGTCATCTCGGCAGTGAGGAATATTGCCATCAGTGGGGCGTGCATCACAGCCGACATCACGCCAGCCATGCCGAGCAGGGCGAAATTCTTCACCGAGATGCCTCCCTCGGCAAAGCCGAAGGTGTTGATGACAATGGCAAACAGGAAGCCAGCCATACAGCCCACGTAGAGCGACGGAGCAAACGTACCGCCCACGCCGCCACCGCCGTTGGTGGCACTGGTGGCAAACACCTTGGTGAGAATGATGAGGGCGATGAAGGCGATTACCATCCATGCCTCGTTGCGGTAGTTGTAGAATATGCTGCCGTCGAACACTTGGGTATAGTTGCCGTTGAGCAGCGAGTTGATGGGGCCGTAACCTTCGCCGTAGAGTGGAGGAAAGAGGAAGATGAGGGTGCTAAGTATCGCACCGCCCACTATAATCTTGAGCCACGGGTTGCCCAGCTTGCCAAACATTCGCTCCATCATGTTCATAGCCTTGGTGAAGTAGAGCGACACGAAGCCGCAGAAGATGCCAAGCAAGACGGCATAGGGAATGCGAGTGGTGATGAAGGTCTCGCTTTGCGAGAAGAAAAACTCCGATTCGTAGCCAGTGAAGGTGTAGGCAATCGACGCGGCAGCCACCGACGAAATCATCAGCGGCAACACCGACACGGCTGTGAGGTCGAGCATAAGCACCTCGATGGTGAAAAGCATGCCGGCGATGGGGGCTTTGAATATGCCGGCAATACCGGCTGCCGCCCCACAGCCCACCAATATCATCAACACGCGCGGCGACATGTGGAATGCACTGCCGAGGTTTGACCCGATGGCTGCCCCGGTGTAAACGATGGGGCCCTCGGCTCCCACCGAACCGCCAAAGCCGATTGTCACCGAGCTGCCCAAGAGCGACGACCACATGTTGTGGGGCTTCAGGCGGCTCTTCTTCTGCGAGATGGCATAAAGCACGCGTGTCACACCGTGCGAGATGTTGTCGCGCACCACATAGCGCACGAAGATGCTCGTGAGCAAGATGCCCACCACTGGCCAAAGCAGATAGAGGTAGTTGCCCTCGTTGATGGCGACGCTCGATGTGAGCACGCCCGAAATGACGTGAATGAGGTATTTGAGCAGCAGTGCGGCAAAACCCGATATGATGCCTACCACGAGGGCAAGCACCAGCACGAAGTTGCGTTCCTTGATATGCTTTTCGCGCCACACGAGCAGCTTGAAATACCACGAGCCTAAAACACCTTTTATATTGGAAATTTGTTCCATTATGTAAAAAAGTAGCTTCTAAAATTACAGTCCTTTGCCTGTCACCACCGTCCAAATGGTGTAAACCACTATTTTCAGGTCGGTTACAAGCGATATATTTTCTATATAGATTATATCGTACTTCATTCGTTCGATCATTTCATCGACGCTCGACGCGTAGCCATACTTCACCATTCCGAGCGAGGTGATGCCCGGGCGCACCTGTTGCAGCAGGGTGTAGTGGGGGGCGCGCTTCACTATGAGGTCGATGAAATGGCGACGCTCGGGGCGCGGACCCACTATCGACATGTCGCCGCGCAGCACGTTCCAGAATTGCGGCAGCTCGTCGATGCGGTATTTGCGCATGAAGTGCCCGAGGGGGAACACACGGTGGTCGTCGATGGCGGTCAACCGAGGAGTGCCGTCGGCTTCGGCATCTACGCGCATTGTGCGGAACTTGTAGATGGTGAACGGGTTGCCGTGCAGTCCCACGCGTTGCTGCCTGAAGATTGCAGGACCGCCGTCGGCAATCTTGATGGCTGCGGCGATGAGCACTACGCCGAGCACCGTCGCGGCAACCGCGAGCGCCGACAGACAGCCGAACAGAACGCTGAGAAAGAAGTCGGTCATCGCCCC
>CASEAQ010000048.1 GCA_949285735.1 uncultured Bacteroidales bacterium | reverse complement strand
GGAATTAGTCTTTTTGATTTATAGTGAGGTGTTTTCTTTGGTTGATAGTTGCTATTAATGTTGGTTTTTGAAATTTGCTTTTTTAATGTTTGCAAAGTTTAAAATTTGCTACTAATTTTGAGGGATAAAATGGCAAGCTAATGTTAATGGTCAACTGTTATGTACCGTTTTAGTTATCGTTGTTTGGTGTTTAATTTGGGGCTTTTGCTTGTGTCGTGTGTTGGAGGTGGGCAGAAGCAGGATATTTCCTTGAATGATGGGAATGTGGTTGCCAGCGACAGCATGAGTGGCAGCGGCGAGCGATTGCCTTGGTTGCTTCACAATGGAAAGAGCGACACTATCTATGAGGTGGTTACGAAGGTGTTTGCTGCCAAGCAGCTCGATGATTCGATAGTGAAAGCAGGGAAACCCGATTTTGACAGGGAGTTTAGCGCATTTCCCAACGAGGACACTTGCACATACGACACAGTCGGCAGGCTCGATGTCGTCAGGGGCGTGAGCGATGGCATGAATTACAGGTATGTGTATGGTTACGAGGGGCGGAAACTTAGCGAGGAGCAGTATTACCAAAATGGCGAATTGTTTTATGAGCGGCACTATGTGTATGACCGCGGACAGCGAGTGAACACCGTAGAACAGCTTTATATCGAAGGTGGAAAGACTGTCAACGAGTACCCTGTTGACCTCTCAAAGGTGGTGTACAAGGATGGTAACCGCATTGAATTTGGCGACACTCCCGGCGATTACACCATAACCGATGCCCGTGGCAACGTGATAAAGGAGTCGTCGTATAGCGAGATGGACGACTACAGCAGCGTGATTGAATACACCTATAACGACCGTGGATGGCGCATAAGCATCAATTGCGAGGGTGAGTATCTCTACACTTACGACTACACCAATATCGACGTGCACGGCAATTGGGTCAAGGCTGTGATACGCTGCAACGGTGTTCCATATGGGATAGTGGAGCGTTCAATAAGGTATTATTAACGTAGCTTTTATTCAAAGCGCAAAATCATGCAGTGGCTATGGGAAAAGAGAATAATGATGAATACAAATTGGTGGTCTTTGGCGAATATGCCAGCGAAGCCGAGGTGAGCATAGTGAAGGGTGTGCTCGAAACCAATGGGATTCCGTGCATAATCACCAACGGACTGTTGTCGTCGCTGTTGCCGATAGCTCCGTTGAGGGCTGGGCTTGTGAAACTGATGGTGTTTGACTTCGACCTCGAAATGGCGCGGAAGATTATGGCATCGGCGCCAATTGGCAGCGACACCACAGGCAACGACGAGCAATTATAACATCGCAAGGATAACAATCTGGGCTATGATGACCCGTGCAAACGTGCACACGGGGTAAACCGTGGCGTATGCCACCGAGGGATGGTCGCCCGGCAGGGTGTCGTTGCTGTAGTTCAGTGCCATTGGGTTTGCCATCGAGCCACATAGCATTCCCGAGATTGTGCCAAAGTCGATGTGCATTATTTTCAAGGCGAATAGCCCTACGAGCAGTACCGGCAGCACCGTCAGCAAGAATCCGGCGAGAATCCACAGCGCACCCTCGGGGCGCATCACCACGTCGAAGAAGTCAACACCCGCGTCGAGCCCGAGGCAAGCAAGGTATAGGGCAAGCCCCAGGGCGCGTAACATCAGGTTGGCACTCTGCGTGGTATATGTTATCATGTGCATTCGTGGTCCGAATGTACCTATCAATATGCCCACTATCACCGGACCTCCTGCAAGGCCAAGCCTTACGGGCGTGTCCATTCCGGGAATGAAAAACGGGATTGAGCCAAGCACCAAGCCTATCATCATGCCGATGAACACCGATATCAAGTTTGGCTCGTTGAGGCTCTTGACGGCATTTCCAAGCACCTTTTCTACGTTCTTTATCGAGGCGGCTTCGCCCACGACGGTCACGCGGTCGCCAAGTTGCAGGCGCAAGTTGGGCGATGCGAGCAGCTGCACGCCCGAACGGTATATGCGGCTGATGTTCACGCCGTAGTTGCTGCGCAGCTTCAGTGCCCCCAGCTTTTTCCCGTTCAGTTCGGGGCGGGTGATTAGAATGCGTTGCGAAATCAGCTGGCTGTCGATTGCGTTCCAGTCGATGTCGTCCTTGTTCCAGTCGGTATTCTCCTGTTCGCCAAAGAGGAATGTGAGAGCCTTGTTGTCCTCCTCCGATGAAATCACCAGCAGGCGGTCGCCCTCTTGCAAGATGCTGTTGCCGTTGGGAATCGACACCTTGCCGTTGCGCCAAATGCGCGAGATGACAAACGGGTGGTTTATGAAATGGGAAATCTCGCGTAGGTTTTTCCCGAATACGGCAGGATTATGCACTTGGTATGACGAGATGTAGGTCGCACTGTGGTCTTCGCCTTCTTCGACAATATCTGTCGGCTTGACAAAGAAGCGGCGCATGAAAAAAAGTGCCAGTATTACTCCCACGACACCAAGGGGATAGGTGACGGCACAGCCCAGGGCAGGACTTGAGTTGGGCAGCCCGAGTTGTTTCAGCGCATCTTGCGCTGCGGCAAGAGCCGGAGTGTTGGTGACTGCGCCACACAGCACGCCCACCATGTCGGCAATGGGAATCTGCATCATGAAGCTGAGGCCCACGGCAAACAGCGTGCCTATTATCACCACGCCAAATCCAAGCATATTGAGCGTGATTCCATCTTTGCGGAATGCGCTGAAGAAGCCAGGGCCCACTTGCAGCCCCAGGGCATATACAAACAGCACAAGCCCGAAATTCTCGGCATAGAGGAGCATACGGTCGTCGATTGAGAATCCGAGATGCCCGGCAAGAATGCCGACGAAAAACACGAAAGTCACACCAAGTGATATGCCAAGAATCTTGATTTTGCCCAAGGCAAGTCCTATGGCGCAAATCACCGACAGCACCACCATCGCTTGCAGTGCCGAATGTTCAAAAAATGCGTTGTACAGCCATTCCATATTCAAATAAGCCGAAAAAAGACCGTGCAAAGGTAAGAAACAGTTTTGACTTTGCACAAATTTTGAACATAAAGCATTTGTGAGGCATGAGTGGGATTGTAATGCCTAAATTCAGTTAATTGGGCTGGAATTATGCATTTGTTTTGTGTATTAGTGTATAATGTTGTATTTTTGCAACCTGATTGTGCATTTTTATAAAATTGTGGTTAACAATTGGTGATGCGCAATGGGGCTGGAAGAAGAGAACTCTGCTTTTCGCACTATTTGTAGAGTCGTGGCACTCTCTGCTCGGCATGACATTTTTTGCTTGGAGACAAGAAATGTCATCCATCAAGTAATATAAATTTATTATAAATGAGATAGAAATACCCTTCAGCAAAATTATGGGAGTAAGAAAATTCAACGTGTTGATTGTGGCTTTGGGGCTTTTGTTGGCACCGACCACAGCCGATGCCGCATTTTGGAGCAAATGGTTTAAGAAAGGGAAAAGCGAGCCGACCGAGGAGGTTGAGCAAGACCCGAAGAAGGTACAGGAGTTTAGTAAAATCGTGCATAATGCCACCGAAGAGAGTCACGGCATGATGGGCGTGTACAAACATGAAAAAGACTATTATTTTGAAGTGCCTGTCGGATTGATGGGGCGCGACATGCTTGTTGTCAACAAGTTGACTTATGTCCCAGCCGAGCTTAATGATGCGGGAGTGAACCGTGGCACCAACTATCAGACACTCATGGTGCGTTTCGACACCGACACGGCGTTGACCACGGTGACGATGCGCCAGCAGCGTCCGTTGCCAGAAGCTCCAAAAGACGATGCGATAGCTCGTTCGATTGCCGACAACTTCATTTCACCTATCATTGAGAATTTCGAGGTCGTCGGACACTCCAAGGACTCGACTGCCGTGCTTATAAAGGTGACCGACCTTTTCAACGGGCAGAATACGATAATCAACGACGTGTTCAACAACATCAACCTTGGCACGTCTGCCAACAAAAATTTGTCGCGCATCGTGGGAGTCGAGGCTTTCGACAACAATGTGATTGCCCACAGCGAACTGACCACGAAGGTGACCGAGGGAATGGAATCGGTGTATATCACCGTCGGAGTGAGTTGCTCGATAGTGTTGTTGCCCGAGGAGCCTATGGCTGCAAGGCTCGACACGCCGCGCATTGGCTATTTTACCACCGACCGTCTCTACTTCAGCGACGACCAGCAGAAGGTTGACAACCGCAAGTATATCACGCGCTGGCGTTTGGAACCGTCGGACACTGCCGCCTACTTGCGCGGCGAGGCTGTGCCGCCGGTGAAGCCAATTAAGTTTTATATCGACAACAGCGTGCCCGAAAAGTGGAGGCCATACCTCATCCAGGGCATCACCGACTGGAATGCCGTGTTCGAGAGCATAGGGTTCAAGAATGCCATCGTGGTCGAGCAATATCCCGACACTGCAGCCACCGACGACATCAACTATTCGACACTGACATACGCCGCCAGCACCAAAATGAATGCTATGGGACCTTCGACTCTTGACCCTCGCACGGGTGAGATACTCGAAGCCGATATCATGTGGTGGCACAATGTGCTGTCGATGTTGCAACAGTGGATAACGGTGCAGACCGGGGCAATCAACCCTGCAGCCCGCACCACGCTGCTCCCCGACAGCCTTATGGGCGATGCCATGAGGTTTGTGGTGTGCCATGAGGTGGGGCACTCGCTTGGCTTGAGGCACAACATGATAGCCTCGAACGCCGTGCCCACCGACTCGCTCCGCTCGAAGTCGTTCACCGACCGTTTCAACAGCACATCATCGTCGATAATGGATTATGCGCGCTTCAACTATGTGGCGCAGCCTGGCGATGGCGTCACTCACACGTCGCCACACATCGGCCCGTATGATTATTTCGCCATCGACTATGCCTACCGCTGGTATCCCGACTCGAAGAGCGAGGAAGACGGACTTTACAACCTGTTGCAGTCGCACACGGGAGCGTTGTATAAGTTCAGCGAAGCGCAACCGTCGCGCGATGCCGTTGACCCTCGAGCCCAAAGCGAAGACCTTGGCGACGATGCCGTGCGCTCGTCGCAACTCGGCATCGAAAACCTGAAGGTGGTGATGGACAACCTGATAGAATGGACAACAACCGGCGAGCGCGGGCAGACCTATGCCGAAGCATCGCGCCTGTATTATGCCGTTGTCAACCAATGGAACTATTATCTCTACCATGTCCTTGCCAACGTGGGCGGCATATATCTCGAAAACACCACCGTGGGCGACGGCGTGAAGACGTTTACATACGTCGAGAAGGAGAAGCAGCAGGCTGCCGTGAAATTCCTCATCGACAATGTGTTCTCGGAGCAGGAGTGGTTGTTCAACACGCCCGTGTCGGATTACACGTTCCTCAACCGCAACACACCAAACGGGATGGTGGAATATTCGCCCTCGCAGATTTTCAAGAATGCGCAGGCATATCTCTTCTTCGACCTGCTTTACAACGACCGCCTGTTGCGTATGCTTGAAAATGAGAGCCGCAATGGCAAGGAGGCATACACCACTGTTGACTTGATGAACGACTTGCACCGCAGCATATTCGGCGTGACAATTCGCGGCGGAGTGCCGACGGTTGTCGAGCGCAACACGCAAAAGATGTTTGTCGATGCCCTCATCACCGCCGCAGCGGCTTCGGAAGGCATAAAAGTCAACCGTTCGATAATTGGCGAGCAGATTCTCAACCCCGACGATTGCAGCATCTGCCCTTACCATGCAGCCGATGCCGAGCGCAGCGGAACGCGCCGCGAGTTGAGCTTCTATGGCTCGCAGATAGCCCGCACCAGTGACGCCATATCGGCAAAGCGTGGGGAGCTGTGGCGCATAAAAGACCTGCTCAACAGCCGTGCGGGTACGCAGGACGAAGCCACGCGCTATCATTACAAAGACTTGATATTGAGAATAGATAACGCACTTGAAATAAAATAAAAAGTAGAAGCTGATTGAATTTTCACGAGAAGTTCCCGAAACATCGAATTCTGGAATCAAATACAGCTTCGGAAAATAATTTAACGCATTAAACTATTTTTTTACTGACAAGAATGAATAAGTACGTTTTATTATTGTTGTGTTTATTGGTTTCGGCTGCATCGGCTATTGCATCGGTGACGGTGAAGGGGCGCGTAATTGATGCCGACGACCAACAGCCGCTTGTGGGGGCTACGATAATAGTGCCTGAGAAGGCGCTCGAAGCCGCAGGAAGCAGTCGCCGCAATGTGACTGCCCTCTCCGACATTGACGGTAATTTCACGCTTGTTGTTCCCGACGGCATCAATGCAATCGACTGCCGCTATGTGGGATACGCTCCTATGACAGTAGAACTGAAAGGCAATCTCGACCATATAGTCATTCCGATGACTGCCTCTACCACCGAATTGAGCGAAGTGGTGGTGACTGGCTACCAGAAAATCGAGAAGCGCAAGTTGACTGCTTCGATACAGACGGTGTCGGTCAATGACAATATGCTCGGTAGCGCGATGAACATCGACCAGGCACTTGCCGGGCAGATAGCCGGCTTGTCGTCGGTGACATCGACCGGTGCGCCAGGTGCGTCGCCCAAGATTCGCATTCGCGGAACGGCATCGCTCAATGGCACGCAGGAGCCACTGTGGGTACTCGACGGGATACCTCTTGAGGGAACCACTCTTCCCACGATGGATGACTTGAAGGACATCGACGAAATATATTCGACATCTATCGCAGGCATCAACCCTGCCGACATCGAGACTATAACTGTACTGAAGGATGCCGCCGCAACGGCAATCTATGGCGCGCGTGCCGCCAACGGCGTTATCGTCATCACAACAAAGTCGGGGCGTTCGGGTGCGCCGAAGGTGAATTTCTCGACACGTATCACATACGCTCCCAAAACCGATATCGACCGTTTGAACTTGCTGAACAGCAACGAGAAAGTTGACCTCGAACTTGCCTTGCTTGGCACTTCATACACCTATCGCGAAAACAAGGGGCAGGTGGCTCGCCTCATTGACGCAGCTGGCGAAACAGCCGCCTACAAGGCTGGCGGCTGGAGTGCGTTGTCGAGCAACACGCAGGCGCAAATCAACCAGTTGCGCAATATAAATACCGATTGGAACGACATACTCTTCCGCAACACGCTGAGCCAGGAATACAACCTGAGTGTGTCGGGCGGCAACGACAAGGCGACTTATTACACTTCGGTGGGCTACACCGATGAGCAAGGCAACGTGGTGGGCGTAGAAGCCAGCCGCTTGAACATGACAGCCAAGGCAAGTTACCGCCTGAGCCGCAAGTTGCGCGTGGGTGCATCGCTCTTTGCCAACCGCCGTGTCAACAAATCGAACCTGACAGATGCTGACGGCTTTACCAATCCCGTTTACTACTCGCGCCGCGCCAACCCCTACCAGACTCCGTTTAATGAAGATGGGTCGTATAATTACGACGTTGACATACAAGGCAGGGAAGATTCCGATCTCATGTTCAACATATTCGAGGAGCGCGACGGCACGAGCTATGAACTCGAAACGAAGTCGGTAACTGCCATATTTGACGGCGAATTTAGATTTAACGACCAGTTTAAAGTGTTGACCCAGCTGGGCTTGCAGCTCGACGACAGCGACAAGGAAGAGATTGCCGACGGCGAGACGTATGCCATGCGCAAGGACAAGGAGCGCACTACGCTTGCCTCGCTCGACAACGAGTCGTTTTTGCCCGATGGTGGCAAGAAGACTGCCTCGTCGAGCACTCAGCGGCAAGTGACGTGGAAGTTCCAAGGCGAATATTCCGACCGCTTTGCCGACATTCACGAGGTGGAATTGATGGCAGGTAGCGAAATCCGCAAGACGTGGTATGAGTCGGTTTCATCGACAGGCTATGGCTACGACCGCAAGACGTTGCAGACCAAGCCTGTGATTTTCCCCAACGAGAGCTGGGCAGAGCTTTATCCGCTATATGCAGAAACCTATACCGAGAATGCCTTTGCATCGTTCTTTGCAACGGGTTCCTACACCTTGCTCGGGCGTTACACGGTGGGTGGCAGCGTGCGCATGGACGGCTCCGATATGTTTGGTGTGGCAAAGAAATACCGCTTCTTGCCGCTTTATTCGGTGAGCGGATTGTGGAGGCTTAGCGACGAGGCATTCTTGAGCGATACCGAGTGGCTTAACAATCTTGCCTTGCGTGTATCGTATGGTATTCAGGGTAATATCGACAAGAATACATCGTCGTATGTGATGGGCGACTATAACAATGTCACCATCTTGCCAGGCAACACCGAGGAAATAATTTCGGTTTCGACACCGCCCAACAGCCGCTTGCGTTGGGAAAAAACCAAGACTTTCTCGACCGGTGTTGACTTTGGCGTGCTCAACAATGCCATCAACCTGAGTGTTGATTTCTACAACCGCAACGGGTCCGACTTGATTGCCGCTCGAATGCTGCCGCTCGAAACGGGCTATGTGCAGATGCTCGTCAACTGGGCAAGTATGCGCAACACGGGTGTCGAAGTGACCATCGCGTCGCGCAATATCCACACTGCCGATTTCATGTGGACTACCAACTTCAACTTTGCTTGGAACGACAACAAGGTGCTGCGCGAGGAGATTCCGTCGAACCAGACCACGCCGGGCCGTGAGGGCTATCCCGTGGGCGCGTTGTTTGCGCTCAAGTCAGCTGGGCTTGATGACGAAGGCTACCCATTGTTCTATAACAAACAGGGCGAGAAGGTGACGGCTACCGAGTTGCTCAAGCTCAACTCGGCAGGGGCAAGCACGTTGACTGCCGAGGAGCAACGCAACCTGTATAGCTACATAGGCTCTACCGACCCGCTGTTCTCGGGCGGCCTTATGAATACGTTCACTTATAAGAACTGGGAGTTGAGCTTGAATTTTGTTTTCAACCTCAAGTCGTATGTGCGTTGCACGCCATCGTATAATCCAGCCAACTACGATCGCGGTATGAATAGTAACCGCGATATTCTCAACCGCTGGACATCGACCAACACCAACACCACCTTCCCGAGGTTGATGAACAGCACCGATCGTCCTGCCGAGTATATACAATATGCCGAATATTCGCTGTATAGCTCGCTTGACACGTGGATTAAGCGCAACGACCATGTGCGCTTGCAAAACTTGCGCCTTGCCTACACGCTTCCCTCGGAGCTTACGCAGAAGGCGAGCATGGAGCGCGTGACGGTGGCTTTGGAGGCAAGAAACCTATTTGTATTTGGTGCCGACTACACCAACTATCTCGATCCCGAGACTATGGGCAATGAGTTTGCGCAACCCATTCCCAAGTCGTTCTCGTTTAACTTAAATGTTGCATTCTAATTAAAAAACGCTTTTAAACGATGACAAACAAGATATTAAGCATGGCAGCATTGTCGGCATTGTTGTTCGGTACTGCCAGTTGTGACAATTTCCTCGACATACAGCCCGTTGGGCGCGTCATCATCACCACTGCCGACGACTACCGCAAAATGCTCACCGAGGCATATTCGATTGTGCCCGAAGACCGTGGTCTGGCATCGTTCCGCAGCGACGAGTTTGTACTCGATGCCTCGGTTTCGCAAGAAGACTTGAACAGCTATTTGGATATCTGGCGATGGGAGGATGTGTCGCCAGAGTCAACTACTTCCACTTTCAACTGGCGTTCATACTACCAGGTGTTGTATGAAGCCAACTACTTGATTGAGAGCCGTGACAACATCACCGAAGGTACTGCCGAAGAACTCGACCAGCTTGAAGGCGAGGCTTACATGTTGCGTGCATATATGCACTTCCTGCTCGTAAACCTCTATGGCGAGCCTTACACGGCACTCGACGACCCCTATTCGAGCAAGGCTGTGCCTTTGAAGCTCGATACCGATCCTTATAGCGTGTTGTCGCGCAACACCGTCGGCGACATTTTCGACCAGATTATACGCGACATGGACAGGGCTGAGGAGTTACTTAACGTCGATGAGTGGGAAACTGGGTATAACTACCGCTTCACAACGTTGTCGGTCGATGCCTTGCGCTCACGTGTTTACCTGTACATGGGGCGTTGGGAGGAGTCGCTTGCTGCCTCGCGCCGTGTGCTTGAGAAGAAGAGCGAGCTTGCCGACGTGTCAACCATCTTGCCCAACCATTATACTTCGGTCGAGAACATTGTTGCTCTCGAAGAGGTGATGACTGCCTATTACGTGCGTGCTGGCAAGGTCAACCGTGAGCTGTATTCGCTCTACAACTCGGGCGACTTGCGCCGGGCAAGCTACTATAACCGCCAGACGGCGTCAAACATCACGGTGGCAAAGGGCGGCAGCAACGAATATTCCTGCTCGTTCAGGGTAGGGGAGATTTACTTGAATGCTGCCGAGGCTGCGCTTGAAGCCTCGACTGGCGAAGATGCCTTGACGGCGGCTCGTGGCTACTTGCTGACGCTGATGCAGTCGCGATACACCGAGGCATATTATGCACAGCGCGAAACTGCTGTCAACGACATGACGCGCGACGAGTTGCGCGATGAAATTTATGCCGAGCGTCGCCGCGAGTTGGCTTTTGAGGGGCATCGGTGGTTTGACTTGCGTCGCACTACGCGCCCGCAGCTCACAAAGACTTACAGCGGGGAGACCTACACGCTTGAGCAGAACGACAGCCGCTACACCGTGCGTATTCCGTCGGCTGCCATCGAGGCAAATCCGGGATTGGCAAACTAATGATTATCAAAACAGATATACCTATTTTTAAAGAATTAGAATTATGAAGAAAATTGTTACTTGTATCGCATTTGCCGCCCTTGCGGCAGGCAGCGCGCTCAATGCGAGCGTTTCGCTCACCGATGAGGTGGGGTCGGTGTCGCTCGACGGCATCTTGTCGGACTCCGACAATGCTCCATCGCAAAACGTGATGGCTTATAGTGGAACAGATTTGTATGTTTCGGGACTTTTTGATACTGCTTTTGGCGGATTGACCCCGACGCTCGATGCAGGCGAGGCATATATCATCAAGTATGACCAAGGTATGCAGGAGCAGTGGAAAGTGCAGCTTGAGGGTGCTGCCAATGTGACAGCAATGCTTGCCGACGGCAACGGTGGTGTGTATGTAGCTGGCGTGTATGCCGACGAGGTTGTGATGGGCAGCACCGACAGCAACAGCCAGATTATTGCCGGCTTTGAAGTTGAGGACGGCGTTTATTCGACCTACAAGGCTGCATCGTTTGTCGCTCACTACGATACCAATGGTTCGCTGCTTGCCGTGGGCACAGTGGTTCCGACCCACGACCCAGCCCTCGACGAGACAGGAATGTATTTTCCCGAAGACAATAGCGGTGACACATATTTTGCCATAACCAAGTTGCTCGATGCCGATGGTAGCTTGTATGCCGTGGGTACGCTTAAGGGGCAGATTGCCAATGCCGATGGTTCAGAAACTGCCACCTCTGGCAGCTACGACCTCGAAGGCTGGGGTATTATGTTCATGCCTACGATGGCTGGTGTTGTTGTCGGTTTCGACAACTCTCTTGCTGTTGAGTCGATCCCTGTTGTTGCAACGGGTGGCGATTTCACTGTGTTGACGACTTCCGAAGAACTTGTTTCGATTTCGGCTGCGACAAGCGGCGCGCAGCTTTATGTTGGTTTGCTCTCGACTGGCACGTTGAACGTCAAGGCATTCGACGCAACCTATTCAGCCGAAAGCGTGCAGTCGGTAGGCAGCTACAACTTGGCTTATTCGTTGATGTCGGTTGACCTCTCGCAAAAGTCTTCCAACTTCAAGCAATTCGGCTCGGTTGAGACAAATGCCGAGTATGTGACCACCGAAATCGACAACATGGAATTGGTGGGAGAAAACTTGATTGTCGCAGGTCGGTTCCAGACGGCTGTCGGTTTTGACCAGACGACTACTGTCGCTCAGGGCGATGATATGTATGTGGCTGCCATCAACGCTTCGACGCTCGAGGCGGCATGGTCGGTTGCTACTGGCTATGACGAGGGCGACAGCAACACATTTGAGGAGGCCATCACTGGAAGCTTGATTCTTTCGGACGTTGCTTACCTGTATGGTAGCAAGGAGCAAAAGTCCGACAGGGCAAAGCAAGAGTCGTTGCACTATGCTGTTGACCTCGGCAACGGCACGTTGAGCAGCTTGAATCCAAGCGATTATATCTTTGGCATGGCTGGAAACAGCGCTCGCGTAGCTGTGGCACATACTTCCGTGCCCGTAAGTGGCATTACGTTTACCGCCTATGGCGAATCTACTGGCATCGACGGCATCGCAGCCGGTGGCGTACAGCAAGTTGCTATATATCCTAACCCTGTTGCAAGCCAGCTCAACTTCTCGCAACCGTGCGATGTACAAGTGTATTCGCTCGACGGCAAGTTGGTGCTTGATGCCGATAATGTTACTTCGCTCGATGTTACAGGTCTCACCAATGGTGCATATATCGTGAAGACCATCACCGAAGGCGAAACATCGTTCAGCAAGGTATTGAAAAACTAAACAATGAATAGGAAAATAGTAATGAATTTTCTTTTTTGATTTGTTTGTTGATTAAATGTGGGGATTGCCCGTCGTGATAAACAACACCTGTTGTTAGTCAAGACGGGCAACCTTTTTTGTGTGCCAAAGCATCCTACAAGTAGTTAATAAAGTTTAAAGATGAAAATATTTTCCAGTGAAAATTTTTTTATTTGCAGATTATTGCTGTTCTTTGCGGTAGATATTTTCCATTGGAAAATAAATTGAATGTTGAATAATAAATCTGTAACGGATATGAAGTATATAATTGTAGGAGGCGTGGCTGGTGGTGCTACGGCAGCGGCGCGCATTCGCCGCAATACCGAGCGAGCCGAGATTGTGCTGTTTGAAAAGGGCAAATACATCTCGTATGCCAATTGTGGGTTGCCTTATTATATAGGCGGAGTGATTACGGAGCGCGACAGGCTGTTTGTGCAGACGCCCGAGGCGTTTGGGCGGCGTTTCGACATCGACGTGCGCACCGAGTCGGAGGTGACGGGCATCGATGCCGCAAAGAAGACGGTGACCGTGCGCACAGCCGAGGGCAAGGTTTACACCGAGAGCTACGACCGGCTGCTGCTTTCGCCCGGCGCGTCGCCAGTGCGTCCGCCGTTGCCAGGCATCGACAGCCGCGGCATATTCACGCTGCGCAATGTTGACGACACCGATCGCATCAAGGCTTACATGGAGCAGCACAAGGTGCGCCGGGCGGTTATCGTCGGTGGAGGGTTCATAGGGCTCGAAATGGCAGAAAACCTGCATCATGCCGGTGCCGATGTGTCGGTGGTGGAGATGGCCGACCAAGTGATGGCACCTATCGACTATTCGATGGCTGCCCTCGTGCATGAGCATCTGTTGCAAAAGGGGGTGAAACTTTATTTGCAACAGGCTGTCGAGGCGTTCCGCGAGACGGCTGACGGGAGGATTGCCGTGCAGTTCAAATCGGGCACCAGCGTCGAAGCCGATATGGTGTTGCTCTCCATCGGCGTGAGGGCAGAGACGCGCTTGGCTGCCGAGGCTGGCTTGAAGTTGGGCGATGCCCGCGGCATTTGGGTGAACGAATATTTGCAGACTTCCGACGAGAATATCTATGCCGTTGGCGATGCCATCGAGTTTCCGCACCCATTGACGGGGAAGCCGTGGCTAAACTTCCTTGCCGGACCAGCCAACAGGCAAGCCCGCATCGTGGCAGACAACATGGTGTATGGCAACCGTGTGCGTTATGAAGGCTCTATCGGCACGTCGATAGCCAAGGTGTTCGACCTCACGGTGGCTTCTACGGGCATGGCAGCCAAGCGGTTGAAGCAGATGGGCATACCTTACCTCACGGCTACCATACACAGCGGTTCGCACGCTGGTTATTATCCCAATGCCTTGCAAATGAGCTTGAAGGTGGTTTTCGCTCCCGATAACGGGCGGCTGTTGGGTGCGCAGATTGTGGGGTATGACGGAGTTGACAAGCGCATCGACGAGTATGCACTCGTCATCAAGCGGGGCGGAACGGTGTATGACCTCATGCAGCTCGAACACGCCTATGCGCCCCCATTCTCGTCGGCAAAAGACCCCGTCGCCATATCGGGCTACGTGGCTGGCAACATATTGTCGGGCAAGATGAAGCCTCTATATTGGCGGCAGTTGCGCGACAATGGCGCTGGCGATGCCTTGCTGGTTGACGTGCGCAGTGCCGAGGAGTTTGCCTTGGGGCATATCGACGGCGCGGTGAACATTCCAGTTGACGACTTGCGCGACCGCATGGGCGAGATTCCGGGCGACCGCACGGTCTATCTGTATTGCGGCGTGGGGTTGCGCGGATATTTGGCTTCCAATATATTGAAAGATAACGGCTACAAGGAGGTGTATAACTTGGTGGGCGGACTGAAGACCTACAAGGCTGCGACTGCCAAGTTGCCTTTGCCTACCGCTGGCGACAGTGGCAACAAGCCATCGCAACCGTCAGCCTCTCAGCCGTCTGGCGCGGTGAAGTCGGTTCACATAGATGCCTGCGGCATTCAATGCCCGGGTCCAATATTGAAGTTGAAGAGCAGCATCGAGGGGTTGCTGCCGGGCGAACGTCTGGAGATATTGGCAACCGACCCCGGGTTTCCGCGTGATGCCGAGGCTTGGTGCGCATGCACTGGCAACAGTTTCGTGTCGGCAGCTTCGGAGGACGGAAAATATACCGTGGTAGTAGAGAAGTGCGCTTCGGAGAAAAAGATGGCTGCTGCCACGGCAATCGGGCAAGAACAGGCAGGCAAGACCTTTATCCTCTTCAGCGACGACCTCGACAAGGCTTTGGCAACTTTCGTATTGGCAAATGGTGCCGTGGCGACGGGAAAGAAGGTGAGCATCTTCTTCACATTTTGGGGGCTGAACGCCATCAAGAAGGTGCACAAGCCACGTGTGCGCAAGGATATTTTCGGGCGAATGTTTGGCTGGATGCTTCCCTCAAGCTCGTTGCAACTGAAGCTCTCGAAGATGAACATGGGAGGCATAGGTCGCCGCATGATGCGTTACTTGATGAAGTCGAAGGGCGTTGACTCGTTGGAGAGCCTTCGCCAGCAAGCTATCGACAACGGAGTGGAGTTTATCGCTTGCCAAATGTCGATGGACGTGATGGGAGTCGATCGTGCCGAATTGCTCGACAATGTTGTGGTGGGAGGCGTTGCCACTTATATGCAGCGAGCCGAGCAAGCCAACGTTAATTTGTTTATTTAATCCGATGGAAAAGATAAAGTGTATTTGCAAGATGCGTGATTTGTTCCAGTCACTCACGCTGCTCGAAAACGAGTTGGTAGCCACCTACGGCGTTACACTGAACGAGGCGATGGTGATGTGTAGCGTGGGCGATGAGGCGGTGCTTGCCGGCACGATAGCCGAGCGCACGGGAATGACCCCTTCGCACGCCTCAAAGGTCATCAGCCGTGCTGAGAAGAAAGGAATGTTGGTGCGCGAGGCTGGCTCTGCCGACCGCCGTTGCATCTGTTTCACGTTGACCGAGGAGGGGCGGGCGCTGTTGAGGGCTATCGATAGCCAAGGCTTGGACGTGCCACCCTTGTTGGCAGGCTTCTTTGCCGATTGACAGCAACCCTCCACATCAACGGGGTCTCAAAGAGGTCTAACGGAACTACCCAAACTGATATTTACGCAGCTGTAGAGACGCGATTTATCGCACTGGTGTCTAATAAAGTGTTAAAGTTTATTTTAACACTTGTTTTTTTCGCTTTAATACGGCTCCGCAACTGGCAAAAT
>CASEAQ010000047.1 GCA_949285735.1 uncultured Bacteroidales bacterium | reverse complement strand
ATGCCTTCGGAGACGGCTGTCATCACCAAGTCGGCGACGTTGCGTGCTCCGAGTTTGTCGAGCAGGTGTCGGCGGTGTGTTTCGACGGTGTTGACCGACAGGCATAGTTCGGTGGCAATTTCGGAAGTGCTTTTGCCGTCGGAGATGTGCTTCAGCACGTCGATTTCGCGCGACGACAACACGCCGGTGCGCATACCTATCTTGCGGCGCGCCCGCTCGGCGTTGCGGCAATAGTATGTGCCGCCGGCAATGACTTGCCTGATGGCATCGGTCACTTTTTCCGAGTCAATCGACTTGAACAGCACCCCGTTGACATTGTGGCGCATGATGTCCTTAATAAACCATATTTCCTCGTGTACGGTGTTGATGATGATGCGGCTGTCGGGGTGCTTGGCGCGTATGAGCTTCACCAGCTCCAGCCCGTTGATGTCGGGGAGTTCGATGTCGAGCATATAGGCATCGAAGCGCATCAGCTCTATTTGAGCCAGAGCCTCTTGCCCCGTGTTGGCGGTGCATACAACAGAAATTTCGGGCAGAGAGGATTCGATAATCCTCTTCAACCCTTGCAGTACCAGGTCGTGGTCGTCAACTAATAATATGCTCTGTTGCTTGCTGCAGTCCATCAAATAATGGTTTTTCTGTGTCGGCATCGGTGCGCACCGCTAATGGCGGTTGCAGTTGCCCGAAAAACATTTTTTTGCAAAGTAACATAATCCACGAAACAAAAAAATCACTGTTTTCGGTGATTTTGGTGGTTGCAGCGCAACTTTTTTAGGATTTTCTTTAAGGAAAAACGCGGCTCTTTCATTTAGAATGTGATGACGGTGCTGTTAGGAATATAGTGGCACAGAGAACGTGCCGCTTTTGCAGTACTCAAACATTCGTTAAAACTGCCAAACATGGAGGATATGTGCGTTGTCCTTTCACAGAAGAAAGGCAATGTAGCTTCGTTGGACCTCTTCGAGGCCCTTTCGGGGTGGAGGGTGCGACTGTCCGCCGGTTCCTTGCCCACCTCGTAGGGCTGCGTCACCGGCGGTTAGCGCATAGTTGGACGGCTTCGCCGCCCTCTGAGCCAATGTATTCCGAACAGCACCGTTATCACATTCTAAATGAAAGAGCCATGCTAACTGTTTAAAAGCTGCATTATACGGGTTTTCAATTCCTAATTCCTCATTAATTACTGGGGTAGGGTGACTGTCAGCTCGAAGTGTTGCCCTTGGGGCGACTGGGTGGCGATGAACTTGCCGCCGACCGATGCTGCCCGTTCGTTGATGCTCACCATGCCTATGCCATTGCCGTTGTTGCTGTTTGGCGAGGGGTTGAGGTTGTGTCCGTCATCGGAGACTGTGAGCCGTAGAGTGCCGTCGGCTATTGCCATCGTTACTGTGATGCTGGTGGCATCGGAGTGTTTCAGCACGTTGGCAAGTAGCTCTTGCAGTATGCGGTAGGTCTCGTGGGCGATGCGTTGTGGCACGGCTTCAAACTCGGCATCGCTCCCTTGCAACCGCAGGTTGACGGGAACTGGTGAAGCGAGCGATGCCACGTAGTCGTCGATGACCTCGGCAATCGAGGCATTGTGGAAGTGTGGCGGCATGAGTTCGTGGGAGAGGTTTCGCACGCTGCCACGGACTTGCTCGATTAGCCTCAGTGCCTCGTTGCCAGCAGCCCCGTCGGCTTGCAGGCGGTAGCCGATGCCAAGCAGGTCGTTGCACACGCCGTCGTGCAGCTCGCGGGCTATGCGGGCGCGTTCGCGCTCCATGCCGTCGATGCGGCTTTGCGCCAGACGCAGTTCTTCCTCGCGGCGTTGCTTCTTGCGCCTTGCGGCATGGTGAGCCACGGCGGCGGCAAGCAGCAATATGGCGGCGAGAGCCACCACAGCCCACATGGCAGTCCAAGCCCGTTGCTCGGCTTGTTCGCTTTGCAACTTCGCTATTTCAAGCTCTTTTTGACGGGTGTCGTATTTCACGGTGAGTTCTGAAATTTGTTGGTCGATGTCTTGCTGCCGCAAACTGTCGGCTGTGGAGTATGCCTTTTCGTAGTAGTTGGTGGCTGTGGCATAGTCGCGCAGGGCGCGGCTGTTGCGCGCGATGTTCAGGTATAGCTTGTCGGCAGGAGTGTGCAGCCCTTTTCCGTTGTGCTTTTCGAGCTGTTGCCACAGCTTGAGGCTTTCGCGGTGGTCGCCCCACTTGCCCAGCACGATAGCCTTGGCTTCGAGCAGCCCGAGCACCTCAGCCGACCCCTCGGGCAGCAATGGCAGAAGCCGTTCGCCCTCGGAAAGGTAATACTTCACCGAGTCGCGGTGTTGCAATTCATCGTGGGTCTGTATCATTGTGGCATACCCTTTGAGCATCAGTTGCGGAAGGTTGTGCTTGCGTGCTTCGGCAATTACCTGCCTTATGTGCTTCATGCCCTCGTCGTAGCGTTCGAGTTTGAAGTAGGCGTTGCCGCAAGCATAACCGGTGTAGAACATCATGTCGATGTCGCCGCTGAGTTGTGCCTCTTCGACGGCGCGGTTGCCATAGTAAATGGCTTCGTCGAGGCGTTTCTCGTTGATGCAAAACACCGTCATGTTGCCCAGCAGGTAGGCGAGTTCGCCATGCTCGGAGCTGTTTTCGAGCAGTGTCAACGCCTCCTTGTAATAATATAGCGTCGAGTCGGGCATCTCCTTGCGCTTATACACGAGCCCCAGGGTTGACAATGCCGTTGACAGGCACACGGTGTCGCCCACCTCGGCGGCAACTTTCCTTGCTTCGAGGAAACAGGCGAGGGCACTGTCCATGTCGCCCATCGAGAAGTGGGCATAACCAAGGTCGCACAATATGGCAGAATACCACGAGTCGTGCTTGTTCTCGATGTGCAGCAGCGCCTGTTGCGAATAGTGCATGGCGGTGTCGATTGAACGATAGGCATAATACTCGCCCAGTAGGCAATATGCTGCGGCTATGCTATCGCCGTCGTCGAGTGCTTGGGCACGTTTAAGATTGTCGTTTAGCTGTACAAGTTCGGGGTCTTCGGCAGAAGCGTGAAAACCGAGAGCCAGCAGACACGCAATGATAATACAAAACAGTCTCATCTATTAACAAAAGTGATTATATGTGAAATTCCGCTCCAAGGTAAGAATTATTTTCCAATCGAATGAGTCTCGGCACGATGTTTTTGACCATTATGCGGTAAAAAAAGCCTAAAATATCCAAGGAGTTGCTTAAGGTGCGAGTATTAAGCACTATATTTGCAAACTGAAAAATCACAATACTATATACGACAGTATAACGCACAGCGAATGAAAAGATACAACATTCTAAACAATGCGCTCGGATGGCTCATGTTTGCAGTGGCTGCCGTCACCTACTTGTTGACCATCGAGCCAACCGCGAGTTTTTGGGACTGCGGCGAATTTATCTCTCAGGGGTACAAGCTCGAAGTAGGTCATCCACCGGGCAACCCGATATTCATGTTGGCAGCCCGTTTTGCCATCAACTTCAGCAGCGACCCATCGACCGTGGCACGGTGTGTCAATTCGATGTCGGCATTGCTTAGTGCAGCCACCATCTTGCTGCTGTTCTGGACTATAACCCACCTCGTGAGGCGGCTTGTGGTGAAGGACGGTGCAACAGAGATGTCGCTCGTGCAGATGCTCATTATCTTCGGCAGCGGCATTGCCGGTTCGCTTGTTTACACTTGGAGCGACACATTCTGGTTTTCGGCAGTCGAGGGCGAAGTGTATGCCTTTTCGTCGTTCTGTACCGCGCTCGTGTTTTGGCTCATTCTCAAGTGGGAAAACCGAGCCGACGAGCCTCACAGCGACCGATACTTGGTATTAATCGCCTATGTGATAGGCGTTTCGATAGCCGTCCACTTGCTCAACCTGCTCTGTATCCCCGCAATCGTGTTGGTGTTCTACTACAAGAAGTTCAAGAACACCTCGGTCAAGGGGTCGTTGTTGGCTCTGCTTGTGTCGTTTGGCATAATCGTGCTTATTCTTTATGGGCTTGTTCCCGGATTCATCGAGACGGCGCAATACGTTGAACTTTTCTGCGTGAACACCCTTGGCATGTCGTTCAACACGGGTGTGTTGATATATGCCATCTTGGTTTTGGCTGTGTTCATCTGGAGCTTGTATGAACTTTACCGACAAAAGAATGCGACAGCCATCAAGTGGTCGTTCTTCTTGAGCGTGTTCCTCTCGGGAATGCTCTTCATCGGCGACGGTTGGTTGCTACCGGTGGTGCTTATCGCCGGACTGCTCTACTACCTGTTCAAGTTGTGCAAGCGAATACCAGTGCGCATATTCTCGATAACGGTATTGAGCATTCTCGTTATCTTCATTGGCTACTCGTCGTATGCGTTGATATTGATACGTTCGTCGGCGCAAACACCCATGGATCAGAACTCGCCCGACAACGTATTTGCCCTCAGCAGCTACCTTAACCGTGAGCAGTATGGCGACCGTCCTCTGTTCTACGGACAGATGCTCAATGCTCCGATTGTTTACCAAGAGCAGTCGAACGGCGTGATGAGCCCGGTGTCGCACAAGGGGAAGACGCTCTATGCCAAGGAAGTGAAGACTTCGCCCGACCAGCCCGACCGCTACAAGGCTATAGGCTACTCCGAAACCTATGAGTATGCCCCCGAGATGAAGATGCTCTTCCCGCGCATCTACAGTCCGCAACACGCTACGCAATATCGCGACTGGATAGGCTTGAAGGGCACGCAGGTGAAGGCTACTACTCAGCTCGACCGCAATGGCAACCCCATCAAGACCGAGATGAAGACCAAGCCGACAATGCTCGAAAACTTGCGTTTCTTTATCGACTACCAGCTTAACTATATGTATTGGCGGTACTTTATGTGGAACTTTGTTGGTCGCCAGAACGACATTCAGGGTCAGGGCGAAATCACCCACGGTAACTGGGTGAGCGGTATCCCGTTTATCGACAATCCACGCCTTGGCGACCAGTCGTTGTTGCCGACCGATCTCACTACGGGCAACAAGGGGCACAACGTGTTCTTCTTCTTGCCGTTGCTGCTGGGTATCATTGGCTTGTTGTGGCAGGCATTTGCCGACAAGCGAGGCATCGAACAATTCTGGGTGATATTCTTCCTGTTCTTCATGACGGGTATCGCCATCGTGATATACCTTAATCAAACGCCCAACCAGCCTCGCGAACGCGACTATGCATTTGCCGGCTCGTTCTACGCCTTTGCAATATGGGTGGGAATGGGTGTCGCAGGATTCTGGAAGGCTGTGATGTACTTGATGCAGAAAGCCAAGAAGCAGCCCAAAGCTGCCGAAGAAGATTTCACGAGCCGCAACAGTCTTGCCGTTGCTGCCGTGGCTTGCATCGTGGGGCTTGTGGTGCCGTTCCAGATGGTGAGCCAAACGTGGGACGACCACGACCGCTCGGGCAGGTATGCAGCACGCGACTTTGGTATGAACTACTTGTCGAGCGTGGGTGAAAATGGTATAATATTCACCAACGGCGACAACGATACATTCCCGCTGTGGTATTGCCAGGAGGTAGAAGGGTTCCGCACCGACGTGCGCGTTGTAAACCTATCGTATCTTGCTACTGACTGGTATATCAACCAGATGCGCCGCCCAGCATACGAGTCGGCTCCGCTGCCGATGATGGCTGATGGCATGACATTTGCCTACAACGACCGTCAGTATGGCTATTTCATTTATCCCGACACGATTCCAGTGCCTGTAAGTACCTCGTTGGAGCAATACTATTCTCCCGACAGCAAGAACAACGACTGGAAGTTGCCCGAGATGAAATATCCGGTGATGTACATACCTGTTGATTCGCAGGCAGTTGTTGACGCCGGCATAGTAAAGCCAGAACGCGCAGCAGCTATTGAGGAATATATCGACTGCAACATGCTTGCCGACCAATATACGGCACGTGAAATGGGCATGACATCGAGCAAGGTGATGTGCTTGGATATTATCAATGCGAGCATCGCGGAGGGATGGAAACGCCCGGTTTACTTTGCAATGACTGTTCCTGAAAGTTATTACCTTGGTTTGCAGAAATATATGCTATGCACAGGCATGGCTTACCAGTTGGTGCCGATAAAGAACAATGTGCGTGGTGGAGTGATTGCCGTTGACACCGACAAGATGTATGACAACGTTGTCAACAAATTCCGTTGGGGCGGGCTCGACCAAGACAAGGATGGCAGCCTCTACCTCGACGAGACGGTGCGCCGCATGGTGACTACGACTCGCTCTACTATCACCGACCTTGCAATGTCGCTCATCGAGGAGGGCAAGTACGACAAGGCTCGTGAGGTGCTCGACTTGATGCTCGAGAAGCTGCCTGAACATACGTCGCCCTACTCGATTCAGATGGGTCAGCGCATCGCCCAGGCTTATGCCTTGATTGGCGAAGATTGTCAGAGCGAAGCCGATACGCAGAAGGCGATTGCGTTGCTCGACAGAGAGATAGACCGTTATGCACAGTATGTTGTGTTCTGCCAGTCGCTCGACTTGAACGACTATCGCCGCTTGTCGTATAACGACCAGTATGTCGATCAGCACTACTTGATGTCGTTGCTCGACCTGTATGGTGTAATAGCAAGCGATGAACAGACCGAGAGCATGGTTAAGAGGATTGAAAACCGTGGTGTGAATCTCAACCGCCAGTTGCAGTTCCGCCAGCCTCACCAACAATAATGTGTGTTTGAAGAAAAACAATGCCGTACCCTCACGTTACAAAGGGGTGCGGCATTGTAGCGTTTAGAAGTATTATTGGACAGATATGTTGATAGAACAACCACCGTTACTCTACCGTATGCTCTTCCCAGAGGCGATATGGAGGCTCAACCGCCGTCAAAAGGTGGTTTACCTCACATTCGACGATGGTCCGATTCCCGAAGTCACGCCGTGGGTGCTCGACACGCTCGACCGCTATGGAGTGAAAGCCACATTCTTCTGCGTGGGGGAAAACGTGAAGCGCAATCCCGAACTTTTCAAGGAGCTGAGGCTCAGAGGGCATAGCGTGGGCAACCACACGATGAACCACGTGCAAAGTTCGATTGTCACCACTCGCACCTACCTGCGCAACGTGAAGGAGGCGGAAGAGCTCATCGGCTCGACACTGTTTCGCCCACCACATGGCATAATGCGCTGGGGCACTGCACGATTGCTCAAGAACCACTACAATATAGTGATGTATGACCTCGTGACGCGCGACTACAACCGCAAGCTCTCAGGCGAGCAGGTGTTTCGCAACGTGCGCCGTTATGTGCGCAACGGGTCGATTATCGTGTTTCACGATTCGTTGAAAGCCGAGGCAAACATGAAGTATGCTTTGCCGCGCTCGATTGAGTGGCTCATCGAGCAGGGGTATGAATTTTCGTCAATCATAGAGCCATGAGCCGCGACGACGTGCGCGAGATGGTGCGCCGCAAGGCTATTGAGTTGGGATTTGACGCTTGTGGTTTTGCTCGTGCCGAGGTGGTGGAGCAGTGGGCGGTGGAACAGTATGACGAGTGGATTGCCTCGGGCAAAAACGACTGCATGGACTATGCTGCACGTTATCGCGACGTGCGCAACGACCCGCGTTTGCTGCTCGATGGCGCCAAAACAGTTATTTCTGTGGCACTTAATTATTTGCCAGCTGTGAGGCAGCGGCTGGAGGTGCCGCAATTTGCCTTGTATGCCTACGGGCAAGACTATCACGAAGTGGTGAAAGGGATGCTGTATCAGCTTGCAGCCTTCATCGAGCAGGAAACGGGGTGTAAGTCGCGCCCGTGTACCGATACCGCGCCGTTGCGAGAGCGATATTGGGCACGTCGTGCAGGGCTTGGCTTCATCGGGCGCAACAATACGTTGATAATTCCCGGGCATGGTTCATTCTTTTTTTTGGGCGAACTTGTTACTACGCTCGAAGTCGAGCCTGATGAGCCATGTGCCTTGACTTGCGGTGACTGCCGCCGATGTGAGGTTGCGTGCCCTGGCGGAGCGTTGCAAGGTGGCAGTGCGCTCGATGCGCGGAGGTGCTTGTCGTGCCAGTTGATAGAGAGGCGCGGCGGGTTGCCCGACTGGGTTGCCAAGGTGGCGGGCAATCGCGTGTATGGCTGTGATACTTGCCAACTTGTGTGCCCGCACAACCGCAATGCATTGCCCACTGCTGTAGATGCGTTCCAGCCCACCGACGAGTTTCTTTCGCTCTCGCGGCAAGATATTGTGGCGATGTCGCCTTCGCGCTTCAGGCACCTTTTTGCCCACAGCGCCGTGCGCCGCACCCGTCTCGACGGACTGAGCCGCAATGCCTCGCTGTTGCCCGAAACACCTTGAATGTGAGTGTGATATTTTGCCATTATTGTGGTGCGGGGCGTAAAATCTTGCCCGCATGATTTGCAATTGCTATCGGCTTGCTGTATCTTTGCCGCGTCAATTTCAAAAAATAACTAAAATTATGTCAACTTACACAGCTGAAGATAAACGTAAAGTCACCACTCACCGCTTGATAGAAATGAAGCAGCGTGGTGAAAAGATTTCAATGCTAACGGCTTACGACTATTCGATGGCAAAGCTCATCGACGAGGCTGGCATGGACGTTATCCTTGTAGGCGACTCGGCATCGAACGTGATGGCAGGCAATGTCACTACATTGCCCATGACGCTCGACCAAATGATATATCACGGCAAGTCGGTGATGAAGGCTGTCAACCGCGCATTGGTGGTGGTGGATATGCCTTTCGGAACATATCAAGGCAACCCGCTTGAGGCATTCTCGTCGGCGGTGCGTATCATGAAGGAGACCCATGCCGACTGTGTGAAACTCGAAGGCGGTGCCGAAATACGCGAATCAATCGAGAAGATTCTTTGTGCAGGTATTCCCGTGATGGGTCACCTTGGCTTGACTCCGCAGTCAATCAACAAGTTTGGTACTTATGCCGTTCGTGCCAAGGAAAAGGCTGAGGCAGAAAAGCTCATCAGCGATGCGCGTATGTTGCAAGAGATAGGGTGCTTTGCACTTGTGCTTGAGAAAATCCCGGCAGCACTTGCCAAGCAAGTTGCCGACGAACTCGAAATACCTGTAATCGGTATTGGTGCCGGCGGAGGCGTTGACGGCCAGGTGCTTGTGATGCACGATATGCTCGGCATCAACATGGGCTTCTCGCCGCGCTTCTTGCGCCGCTATGCCTCGATTGGCTCGACCATCATTGAGGCTGTGGGCAACTACATCAACGACGTGAAGAGCGGAGATTTCCCCAACGAGAAAGAACAATATTAAGAAACACACATTCAAATAATTGCGCAGACCTCCACTGTTGGGGTTTGCGCAATTATTTATTTTTGTATCTTTACGCAACAAAACTTTTTAATAGATTGCCGACTATTACAAAAGAATTGTATATATCGAAAAAACAGGACTATATGAGAACCGCAGAATTGAATAGTTTGAAATACAGCATGATGGAGGAATTGATGTCAATCAACAATCCAGATGTGCTTGGTAAAATATGTGCTTATATACGTCAATTGAAACGAGCAGAAAAGATAAAAGGCTCGGCACAGTT
The DNA here is from genome assembly GCA_949285735.1 of uncultured Bacteroidales bacterium. GTDB lineage: Bacteria > Bacteroidota > Bacteroidia > Bacteroidales > Muribaculaceae > Avimuribaculum. The sequence continues at coordinate 25,541 of CASEAQ010000047.1, read as the reverse complement.
TAAAGAAGAGTTGAGAGCTGATTTGAAGGAGGCTTTGAGGGAAGTGGAGGACGTGAAAAATGGGAAAAGTCAATTCATGTCTATGAATGAACTGTATGCCGAATTAGAAGAAACGAAATAAAAGTTACTGTTATACCAGGTAGGACTTTTGTAAAAAGGGTAAAACAATTGGCAAAGAAATACCCGTCTATTGTGCTTGATTTGAGAAAGTTGGAGGCTAAATTGATTGAAAATCCCAAAATGGGTGTAGATTTAGGCGGAGGTTTACAAAAGATACGCATGAATATTACTTCAAAAAATAGAGGGAAGAGCGGAGGAGCAAGAGTCATAACTTATACGACAATAATTGCAGTGCAGGAGCAGCAAATAGTATTGTTGACGATTTATGACAAATCGGAATATAGTTCTATATCCGACAAGGAATTAAAGAAGTTGGTTGCTGAGTTGTGAGTGTTGGTGCTTTTTTGACAGTTGGCTAAACTTGTTCAAAAAAGTGTAAAACTTGTCTTGGAAAAGCGTTCCAAATTGTTGAGCAATAAAATCTAAGTAGGTTGTTTTTGTGTGGGCTGTAACCTTGGGGTTTGCGCAATTATTTATTTGTTTGTAACTTTACCGCAATATTTTACGACAGATTTATATATGGAGAAAGATAGCGTGGCAAGTGGTGGCAGTTTTGCCGGAGAACGGAAGAAGCCACAAGCACTGTTTGTGGTCATTGCCGTGGTGGTGATGGCGTTGATTTCATTGGCATTTTTCTATCCCGATGCAATCGAGGGCAACGTGTTGCGCCAGCACGATATTGTGCAGGGCGTGGCAAACGGGCAAGAGGCAAAGGAATTTAAAGCCGAGACGGGCGAAACGTCGTGGTGGACTAATTCGCTGTTCTCGGGTATGCCGATGTTCCAGATTGCGCCCTCTTATGGCAGCAGCGCGTTGTTGTCGTGGGTTAACGACGTGTATGGGTTGTGGTTGCCATCTCCAGCCAACTTGCTGTTTATGATGATGCTTGGCTTCTTCATCTTGCTGATAGCTTGCCGGGCACGGTGGCATATCGCCTTGATAGGAGCTATTGCCTATGCGTTTTCGTCATATTTCGTCATAATAATCGGTGCCGGGCATATATGGAAGTTCTTGACGCTCACCTATGTGCCGCCGACTATTGCCGGCATCATTTGGTGCTATCGCGGTCGTTACTTGCTTGGCGGAACGTGCGCAGCATTGTTTGCCGCCATGCAGATTTCGTCTAACCACATACAGATGTCCTATTATTTCTTGTTCCTGATAGCGGGGCTTGCAATAGGATATTTGGTGATGGCGTGGCGCGAAAAGCGTGTGAAGCAATGGGGGGTTGCCACAGGAGTGCTTGCCGTGGCTGCCGTGCTTGCCGTGCTTGCCAATTCGCCCAACTTGTATAATACCTACGAATATAGCAAGGAGACAATGCGTGGCGGACACTCGGAACTCGCCACTGCCACTGCAAATTCCACTAATGGAGGTCTTAACAAAGATTATATAACAGCCTGGAGCTATGGAAAGTCGGAAACTTTCACGCTGCTCATTCCCAACGTTGACGGTGGTGCAACGATAAAGCCCGTGGGCGGAAATAACAATATGCTCACGCTTGCCGATACCGACCAAGCCAAGAGGCTGCTTAAAGAAGGAAAAATCTCGTCGCAAGACTATCAATATCTGTCGCAATTTCCCCAATACTTTGGCGACCAGCCGATGACCAATGGTCCTGTTTATGTGGGTGCATTGATTTTCGCGCTGTTTGTCGTCGGGTGTATCATCATAAAGGGTTCCATGAAGTGGGCTGTGCTCATTGTGACCATCATCACCGTGATGCTCTCGTGGGGGCATAACTTGATGTGGTTCACCGACTTGTTTATCGACCATTTCCCACTCTACAACAAGTTTCGCACGGTGTCGAGCATTCTTGTGGTGGCAGAGTTCACCATCCCGCTGCTTGCAATGCTTGCATTGCAGAAGGTGTTGTTCGATAAGGAACTGAAGCCGTGGCAGTGGACAGCTACGTTTGCCACGCTCGGTGCATGTGCCTTGGTGTGCCTCATTGTGTATTGGTTCCCGGGTATATTCAACCTGTATTCGCAGCAAGAAGCCGACTTTTTCAATCAGGGCTATTCGCAGCAGTTGCCCACGCTGTATGCTGCAATTGCCGACGTGAGGGCGGCGATGATTGCCTCGGATGCCATCCGCAGCTTTGTCATCATCGCGCTCGGGCTTGGGGTGATATTCGTGATGCGGGCAGGGGAAATCAAGCCTGTCGTGGCTACGGTTTTGATTGGTGTTGTGGTGCTTATCGACCTTTACACTGTCAACAAGCGTTATTTGAGCCATGAGTCGTTTGTCAAGCCTGTCGAAACCAACGAGCAGGAGTTGTTTGCCATGCGACCAGCCGACAAGGCGATATTGAGCGACACGGCGATGAACTACCGCGTGTTTGATATTCCGCTTTTTGAAGATGCAATGCCGTCGTATTACCATAAGTCGATTGGCGGTTACCATGCAGCCAAGTTGTCGCGTTACCAAGACCTGATGAGTTACCAGATCGACCCACGCAACAACAATATAAACATCAAGGTGCTCGATATGCTCAACACAAAGTATGTGGTGACGAGCAATACTGATGTGTCGGTCAATCCGGGAGCTTTGGGCAATGCGTGGTTTGTTGACAATGTGAAGTATGTTGACTCTCCAAACGAGGAAATGCACTTTCTCGACAATTTCGATCCGTCGGTGGAGGCTGTTGCCGACAAGCAATTTGAGTTGGCACTCGGCTCAAGCATACCAGCCAAGGCTGCCGGTGACACTATTTATGAAACGACGTATGCCCCCAACCGCCTCACTTACCATGCCGAGAGCAAGAATGGCGGCGTGGCAGTCTTCTCGGAGGTGTATTTCCCGTGGGGCTGGGAGGCTACCATCGATGGCAATCCTGCACCCATCGGGCGCGTCAACTATGTGTTGCGGGCGTTGCGCATTCCGGCAGGAAGCCACACGGTGACATTCACGTTTGAGCCAAAGTCGGTGACTGTGACCGAGACGCTTGCTTATATTTCCATAATACTCATATACATTGCTGTCATTGCCACCATCGCCATCGGGGTGATGAAGTGTAGGAAGCGACAAGCAACGGCAGACGTAAAGAACACTAATGCAAAATAGCCGCATAATGGGCAGGTTGAAGAATATAGGTTCGACGTTTTCTCGTTACCAGACGAGCAAGGGGTTTGGTGTGCACTCGCCATTTGCGTTCAGTTTCATTCTGAATGTGCTTGATGAAAAGTATGGCTACTACAGCTACGACAGTTTGCAACTGTTGCGTACCACTGTGACAAGCCGCACTCGCTACGAACAGGGTTACAAGCCACGTGTGATTCCGCTGAGCGAAGCTGCTGCAATGTTTCGCGTGGCAAATTATTACAACCCGTCGGTGTTCCTGTCGATAGGTGGCAGCTATGGGGTGGCTGTTGCAAGCCTGCTCATGGTGTCGCGCCGCAGCCGCGTTGTGCTATATGACACTGCAATAAAGGAGAATGTCACTGCGCAAGAAATACTTGCCAACTATGGCAGCCGCATAAGCGACACTGCCACACTGCAAGGGGCAATCGACAGCTATGACAGCATTGCCGGCGAAGAGAACCGCTTTGTGGTGATAAACAACATTGCCGACAGCGATGTCGATGTTGCCAATCGCCTGGTTGACAATCTTGTGAAGCAGCAGGGAGTGCTCGTGCTGCGCAACATAGGGACGTCGCGTGTGGCGGCAGCATTGTGGAAACGTTGCAAGGAGGGCATGAAATATGGCATGACTTTCAGCAACGGTAAAATGGCATTCGTAATACTCAATCCGAAGTTGCCGCGTCAAGACTTCAGCATTTGGCTGTAGTGATTGCTGCCCGTGCGATTGTGATGTGTGGGCTATAATGGATTTTCGCCATTGTGAATTGAAAAAAAACAAACCGATTTGTTTTTTCTTTTCAAACCATGCGCTAACTTTGCGCCCGATTTTAAAAAAAAGTCTGTATAACTTTTACGAAAAGTTATAAAATTAAACAGGCTGTGAAAAAAGGAAGATTGTTTTATGGTTATTCAATGCGCGATTATCTTCGGGTGCTTGGCACTCGGGGAACTTGTAGTGTGGCTCACTGGCATCAAGTTGCCTTCGAGCATGATTGGAATGTTGTTGCTGACGGCGTTGTTGCACTTCCGCATCGTCAGGCTCGACCAAGTTGAGGGAATGGCAAATTTCCTTGTCAAGAATCTCGGTTTCTTTTTTGTTCCGGCTGCGGTGTCGCTGATGCTCTTTTTCGACATCATCAAGGCTCAGTGGCTCCCTATATTACTTGCCTCGGCATTGAGCACAATGCTTGTGATAGTAATTACTGGTTGGGTGCATCAGTTGATGCGCAAGCTCGTGGGAGGGGGCAGTCATGGAATATCTAAATAACATGTATTTCTTGTTGGCTTTGACATTCGTGGTGTATGCCGCAAGCCAAATCCTGCAATTGCGCACGGGGTGGACAATACTCAACCCGATACTCGTGTCGGCTGTGGTGTTGATAGCCTTTTTGAAATTTACAGGCGTGAGTGTCGAAACCTATAACGAAGGCGGCAAGTTGATAGAATTTTGGCTGAAGCCGGCAGTCGTTGCACTTGGAGTGCCGTTGTATAAAGAGTTGTCGGCGATTCGCAAGCAATTGTTGCCCTTGCTGGTGTCGGAGCTTGCTGGCTGCGTGGCAGGTATCATTTCGGTAGTGCTTGTGGCACAATTGCTTGGCGCGACAAAAGATGTAGTGCTGTCGCTTGCTGCAAAGTCGGTGACGACACCCATTGCGATGGAAGTCACGCGAGCCGTTGGCGGCATACCTTCGCTCACGGCGGCTGTGGTTATCTGCGTGGGCATCTTTGGCGGCATGACGGGATTCCGTGTGATGAAGTTGACGCGCATCGGCAGCCCCATCGCACAGGGATTGTCGCTCGGCACGGCGGCTCATGCCATGGGCACGTCGCGGGCAATGGATGTCAGCGGCAAGTATGGTGCGTTTGCAAGCCTTGGGCTGACAATCAATGGCATTTTTACGGCGTTGCTCACACCCACCATTCTCGACCTGATGGGAGTGCTGTAACAGCCTGTGTGGCTTTATATAAAAGAATTGTTGTATGAGCATGTCAGGTGGACGGTAGTGTGCCTGACATGCTCGTTTTAATAGATTTATGTCATGAAGATACTGAAAAGTGGTGTGAAAGTCATGAGTTAACAAAAATATAATTATCTTTGTGCTGTGGTAATGTTAATGGAAAAAAGTGGTTATTTTGACCATGTAATAATAAAATTAACAAAAAAAGTTATGAAGAAATTTATTTTGGCGGCTGTCTTGGTGGCAGCTATTTCAACCAGTGTCGTAGCAGAAAACCAGTACAAACCCGAAGCCATGAGTGTTGCTACCGAAATCAACTATTCGTGGGGTGGGGCAAACACTAATGACGGTTTGCAATTGCCCGAGTATGGTGCGAAGGTTAGGCTGTTTTTGAACGACAATTGGGTTGTGCGTTTTAATCTTGGCTTGGGGCTTGATACCGACAAAGGCTCTTCTTTCTACACCGACGTGGCTGATGATAAGGAGTATGAGCGGATCGACAAGACCACGGTGACTACATTCTCTTTCATGCCAGGTTTTGAGTATCACTTCAACAAGTTTGACAGAATCTCGCCCTATGTAGGTGCTGAGTTGGGTATTCGCACATTGTCGTCGAAGAATGTCAAAGAAGATGAACATGCCCAAACTCGTGACGAGGTGAAGACCCCAGGACTGGGATTTGCCATCAATGCAGTGAGTGGTGTCGATGTGTATCTCTGCAAAGGGCTTTATGTAGGTGCTGAACTCGGATTGGGCTACAGCATGATGAAAACGAAGCGTAGCACCACTACTTCGGAAAGTGCCAACAACAAGCAAGAGGTAAAAGGCAGCAATTCGAGCATGGATAACTCTTTTGGTTTCCACGTGATGCCCACGTTGCGCATTGGTTGGCATTTCTAATTGGCTGACTGCGGTATAAATCAATGTAATAGCATATTAGCCAGCTATCGGCAGAAGAGTGTCGGTGGCTGGCTAACTGTTATATTAGCCAGCTATCGGCAGAAGAGTGTCGGTGGCTGGCTAACTGTTTTGTTTACAAAAAATGTAAATACACTTTTTGTAAGAGAGTGTAGTGTAATGTAATGTAATGGCTGTTCCGAGTGCTCCTTACTCACTGCGTGGGGCTGCGTCACCCCCTGGTTACGGCATAGTTGGACAGCTGCGTCGCCCGGCTTTATTGCTTATAGGTGATGGGGGCTTTATTGGATAGCAACGATGGCAATGTGTGGTTACTGCTTGCTGCTGGAGAGGTGGGGGCTTTATTGGATAGCAACGATGGCAATGTGTGGTTACTGCTTGCTGCTGGAGAGGTAGTTGCTGAGGTATTTGCGGCACAATTGCATCAGTGCGCTGCGGTTTACAGGTTTCACGAGATAGTCGGCTGCGCCAGCGGTTATGGCATCGTCGATTTCTGATTTCGACCCCGATGGCAGCACGGCAACGATGGGCAGCGACGGGGCAATGGCGTGTATGCCCTCGATGGCTTTCTGACCCTCGTCGATCGACAGGTTCACGCCAGCCAGCACCATGTTGACAGGCTTGTTGCGGCAAATGGCGATTGCCTCGCTTGCCGACCGTGCGTGCTGCACGAGCCACAGGTTTGCTCCGAGCCGTTCCATAAGCACCTTCAGGTATAGGAACGACGTGCTTTCAGCCTCGACTATAAGCACGGTGGGGTAGTGCGGGTCGGCAATTACGGCACTCGATGTGCTGCCGTCGTCGATGCGCAGCGGCAACCGCAGAGTGAACGTGGTGCCGACACCTTGCGTCGATTTGAACGACAGTGTGCCGTGCAGCAGCCGTGCGTTGCGTTGGGCGATAGTCAGCCCCAATCCCATCTTTTCGTGCAGGTTCATGATGTTGAATTGCTGGCTGTCGAAAATCTGCGTCAGCAACATTTGCCGCCGTTGCGGAATGCCTATTCCAGTGTCGTTGACCGAAATGAGTATGCTGCTGCGGTCGGCTGTTATGCGGTAGCCGAATGTTATCTTGCCTTGTACGGTGTATTTGAGCGAGTTGTCGAGCAGGTGATATACAATCTTTGAGATGCGTTCGCGGTCGCTGACGATGTGGCTATCCTCGTCTTTCAGTGGCAACACGAGGTTAATGCCCACAGCCCGTTCACTCATGATAATCTTGAAGTCGGAGTATATGTCGCGCAGCAAGTCGTTGATGCACACGTCGCCCACGTTGAGCCGCGTGCCGCTTGAATATGATTTCGAGTAGTCGGAAATGTCGTCGATGGTCTGTTTCATTTTCCTTGCCGAGTGGCGAATGATTTTGCCATAATCGGCAATTTCCGATTGTTTAAGTCCGGGCTTCGACAAAGTTACGGTGAAGTCGCTGATGGTGTTGAGCGGCGTTTTCAGCTCGCGCGCAAGGTTCTCGATAAATGCGCCGCGGTAGGCATTCAGGCGGTCGGTTTCCTCTTTTGAACGCATCAATTCCTCGTTTAGTGCGCCTATTGTTTGGTTGGTTATTTTCAAGTAGCGTCGTATGCGCCTGTTGCGCACTACCGATATGACGATGAACACGATTGTCATGAACAAGGCAACGGCAATTGCGAGCAGGTAGGGCCAATACTGGTTGTCGGGTGAGAAAATGCTTGCCGGCTCGGCAGCTGCCAATATGCGCGACGGCAAGCCGCCATCGGCTTGGCAACTGGCGTGAGCGGCACACCAGGGCAGGAGCGATAGCGAAGCGATGATTATGTGTCTTATTGCCAGCATAATGATTGTAGGAGGTTAGTGTGTTGCGGCGATGCAAACTGCCATGCGAGGCACTTGCCCGACTCCCGATACACAAAAGTACAAAAAAGACTCGACACAGCCGCTGTTTTGCTGTTCAAAATCTCCACACTGAAGCGGGGCGCGAGGCTTACAGCCAACCAGCCTGCTTGTACCACTCCACGGCTTCAGCTACCCCCTTTTCGAGGTCGTATTGTGGCGAGAAGTTGAAGTCGCGCACAGCATCGCTCGTGTCGCAAGTCCAGTTGTGTTGCCTCATTATCTTGAACTTGTCGCGGTTGAATGTGCTGGGTTTCAATGTGAGTTTGCCTATGAACTCGGCAATTACCGAGATGGTGTAGAGCATCCATATCGGGCAGCAAACGGGCAATACGAAGCGTTTGTGCAATGCTGCTGCAACAATCTTGCGGAAGTCTTTTTGCGTGTAGCTGCGCGGCTCAGCCATCAGGTAGGTCTTGCGACGCGTGGCATTGCTCTCCAGCGCGTCGAATATGGCGCGGGCAAGGTCTTTGACATAGATGAATGTGAGCATCTGCTTCTTGAACCCTACGCTGAAGTCAAACCCCATCTTGATGCTGCGCATCATCATATAGTAGTCGCGTTCATGGGGACCATATACCCCTGTGGTGCGGAAAATTATATAGGGGAATCCCGACAGCGATTGCAGGTAGGTTTCGCCTTTCAGCTTCGACACTCCATATCGGGTGTCGGGCAGCGGTATCGTTTTCGACGTGAAGGGCGTATATCCTTTTTCGTCTCCCAGACCCATTACGCTCAAGCTGCTCATCATCAAGAAAGCCTCGGGCACGGCATCGGTCTCGCGCAGCGTATCGACAAGCGTGCGCAGGTATTCATAATTAACCAAGTTGAAGTCGAGGAAGTTGAGGCATTTAGTCGCGCCCAAGTTGTGTACCACATAATCCCATTTTCCGCCCATCTGCTCCAGTGTGTCGCTTATTTGCTTGTGCAGTGTGTCGCCGTTGGAGTAGTCGAGTTCGATAAACTTTATGCGCTCGTCTTGCAGGAATTGGCGGGACGTGGTGGCTCGCACAGCCGCCCAAGTTTCATATCCGCGCCGTAAGGCTTCAGCCACGATAAAACCGCCGATGAAGCCTCCGGCACCAGTTACCAATACGCGTTTTGCCATAATGTAGTTTCTTGACTTTTTTGCAAAATTAAGAAACTGTTTTGATTTTTACGGTAACGTTGCAGCAGAATCGCGCTATACACATTGCAGTGGAATGTGATTTTACTTAAATTTGTTGACGATTAATTTACTGTTTCGACCTTATGGATATAGAACAAGCAAGGGCTTTTGCCCTGACGTTGCCCTCGGCGACCGAGGATATGCCTTTCGGACCCGAATGGATAGCATTCCGCATTGGAGGTAAGGTGTTTATGTATCTGCCTCTCGACTCGCCCGAACCGCGCATTGCCATAAAACTGCCGCCCGAGATGGGGCTGGAATTGCGCGAGCGGTATAGCAACGTTTGCCCGGCGTGGCACATGAACAAAGTGCATTGGAACGACGTCTATCTCGACCGCGAAGCCATGCCCGATGTGCAAATCGAGGAACTGATAATCAAATCCTATGAACTCGTGCGCCAGAAATTGCCGCGTCAGGCAAGGATGCAATTGCTGCCGTGGCGCATGTGAAAAATCGTGTAATTGCTTGAAAATACAAAAATTTGGGTACTTTTTGTGCAAAAACATAAAAATTTGGTATCTTTGTGCGCCTTTATTTGGGCATATACTTTGCCTGGCAGCTCTCTGCTGGGTCTTATTATTGTAAAAAATAACAAAAAACATAAACATTAAATGGCAGCTTTAGAGAAGATTAGAAGCAAAGCAGTCCTGTTGACGGTTGTCATAGGCTTGGCTCTTTTAGCCTTTATTTTGACCGACTTCCTCAACTCGGGCAGAACGTTCTTCGGTGACGGCAACACCGTTGCCAAGGTGGGAAACACTAAAATCGACGCAATGCAATTCCAACGTCGTTATGAGACCGCAAGTCAAGAAATGCAATCACGTGGACAACGGTCAATCGACGGTGCTGTGTTGCAAAGTCAGGTGATGACTCAAATGATTCAAGAAGTGCTGCTCAACGATGAGCTTGAGGCTCTTGGCATAGATGTCACCGATGAAGAAATCACCGATGCAATGGTGGGCAACAACGTGCGTCCGCAGGTGATGCAACTGGTTCAGCAAGCTGGTATGCAGTCGGCAAGCGAGTTGTATGACCTCATTTTCAATCCGTCGAAGTATGGCATGACTGATGCCGACGTGGCACAACTGAAGAGCATGTGGATTACGCTTGAAGAAAATGTTACTCAAGGCTTAAAATATGAAAAGCTGCAAAACCTCATCATGGGTGCATTCCAAGCCAACGACCTCGACAAGAAGGAAATGGCTGCCGAAAATGCTACAACCAGCACTATACAATTTGCTCGTGTCAACTATTCGACATTGAAAAACGATGATTATCAAGTGAGCGACAGTGAGATACGTGAACGCTACAACAAGCAGAAAGAGCTTTATAAGTTGCCCGAAGAGATGCGCATGGCTCACATCATCTCGGTGAACGTTTCTCCATCGACTGCCGACCTCAATCTTGCACAGGAAAATATCAATGGCGTTTACACGACACTTGTGTCAAACGAAGGCATAGATGATATTCGCAACAATAGCGACCTCGTAATCAACGAAAACAAAGTGCGCTTGAACGACGTTAGGCAAAACGACGTGCGTGAGTTTGTAGCAAAAGCAGTTGTCGGCGATGTTACTTCGCCCAAGTTCCAGTCTAACACCTACACTATTACGAAGCTCCTCGGCAAGGAAATGGGTCTTGACTCGGTTAACGTGAGCATGATGAGCATCGCAGGTGCAAAGAATTTGCAGGATTCGGTTCTCAATATGCTTAATGCCGGGGTTTCGTATGCCGAGATTCAGAAGATTCAAGGCACTCAAGGTCAAGAAAATTTCTGGCAAACACTCGTTGGTGCGCCCGACTCTACAATTGCCAAGTTCAAGGCTGCCGGCAAGGACTATTTCGTGCTCAACCAGTCGGCTCAAGGTGCAATCTATGTGAAAGTTAACGAGCTGAAAGCTCCGAAGCAACTTTATGACATCGCCCAAATCACCTATACTGTTTATCCAAGTACAAAAACTATCGAGGACTTGCGCGACAGCTTGCAGTCGTTTATCAACACCAACAATACTACTGAATTGTTTGTGCAGAATGCAGCAAAGGCTGGTTACAACGCAATGCCTGCCCGCGTAACATCTTCGACTCCGCAAGTGAACGGTATTGAAAACACCCGCGAAGTTGTGAAGTGGCTCTTTGAGGTTCAGCCGGGAGCTGTGTCGGCAATATTCGACAAGCAAAACAACGACAAGATGGTGGTTGCAGCACTCGACAAGGTGTATGAAGAGGGTTATATGCCGGTTTCTGCTCCTGAAATCACTTCGGAAATCACTGCCGAAATACGCAACGAGAAGAAAGCTGACGCGCTTGTTGCCCAATACCAAGGCAAGGCAAGCGATATCGCAGGCTATGCAAAATTGATGGACGTTGCTGTTGACTCGGCAAAAGTGACATTTGGTCAAAACTACATTGCCAAGATTGGCGCAGGCGAATCGGCTCTTACTGCAAGTGTAGCCACTGCAGAGCCTGGCAAAGTGATGGGTCCGATAAAAGCCAACACATCGGTAATCGTGTATGAGATTGTCAACCAAGAGCAGTCGAAGCGCGAAGTAACCGATATGGAAACCACTCAACAGTTTGCCCGCACACGCGGTAGCCAAGCAGTGATGAGCCAAGCTATCAACATCTTGCGCAACGCAACCGATGTTGAGAACTTGATGATAAAATTCTTCTAATCGCAGTAGAGAATAAATATCTATATGGGCAAGGGTAGCGTATTTGCGTTGCCCTTGTTGCATTTTTACCGAAAATTACCTATTTTTGAGCAAATTATTCTAATTAGGGTATGAAATCAATCAACGAGATACAAGACGAAATTATCGAAGAATTTGAGGGCTTGTCGGAATGGATGGATCGCTACAGCTACATTATCGATCTCGGCAACGCTCTTGAACCGATAGACGAAAAATATAAAACGCCCGAATACCTCATTGAGGGATGTCAAAGCCGCGTGTGGATTACCGCCGAGGAAGACAGCGAGGGGCGCATACAGTTCCATGCCGACAGCGATGCGATTATTGTCAAGGGTATTATTTCGATGCTCATACAAGTGCTTTCGGGGCACACTGCACAGGAGATTCTCGACAGCGACCTGTATTTTATCAAGGAAGTGGGGTTGCAGGAGCATCTTTCGCCTACTCGCAGCAACGGGCTTGTAGCGATGGTGAAGCAGATGAGGATGTATGCCATGGCATTCAGAGCCAAAGACGCTGGAAATAAATAACTAAAAATATCTTAATAAACCTCACTCAAATCTTTCATTATGCTACTTTCTATTCCAAGTTTCTGGCAAGAAAACCAAGCATTGGTGATACTCCTTTGCATTCTTGTAGTGGTCTTGCCGCTGTTAGTGTTTTATATCATCAAGGCACGCCGCGACCACCCCAAGGGGCTTATTCCCGCAGCTATAGCCAACATGGGCGAGCGATTCGGATATTATATCATGAATGCAGTGTTGTTGCTGTTCCTCTGCTCGAAATTTGGCATCAGCGATGATGCGGCAGGCTGGATTTATGCTGTTTTCTACTTCTTGATTTACGTTTTGAGCTTGCCGGGCGGTATAATTGCCGACCGCACTCAAAAATACAAGGGAACAATCATAGCAGGGCTTACCACAATGGCACTCGGCTACGGATTGCTCTCCATTCCCGTATTCTCCGACCAGCCCTATGGCGGCTGGGTGCTGATATTCACCTGCTTCGCACTGCTCATAATTGCTTTTGGCAACGGTTTGTTCAAGGGCAACTTGCAAGCTATAGTAGGGCAGATGTATGACAACCTCGAAGCCGAGGCTGCCAAGAAGGGACCCGAAGCACTGGAGGCGGTAAAGGGGCGTCGCGACTCGGGATTCCAGATTTTCTATGTGTTCATCAACATCGGCGGTGTAGTGGCACCGTTTATCGCTCCGCTGCTCCGCGAGTTTTGGCTCAAGGCTCACAATCTCGCCTACAACGCCGACCTGCCACGTTTGTGCCACAAACTCATAGAGACTCCTGCCGCCATGACTGCTGGCGACACAGCCAACCTTGCGACGCTGGCAAGCAAAGTGGGGCATTCGGGAGTTGTCGATGGCGCATTCTGCAGCGAGTACCTTAATATTTTCAACACTGGCGTTCATTTTTCGTTCATTGCATCTGTGTTGGCAATGCTCATATCGCTGGGTGTATTCGCATGGGCGATGAAGCGTTTGCCTAACCCAGTCAAGAAGCAAAAGGAAGTCAAAGCTTCGCAGGAGGAAATACAGAGCGATGCCAAGGAAATACGCCAACGCATGTATGCCCTATTTGCCGTGCTTGCAGTGGTTGTTTTCTTCTGGTTCTCGTTCCACCAAAACGGTCAAGCCCTATCGGTATTCGCACGTGACTTCGTGACAACCGATAACATTGCTCCCGAAATATGGCAATGCATCAACCCGTTCTTTGTAATTGTCCTTACTCCAATCATTATGTTTGCATTTGCCGCATTGGCAAAACGTGGCAAGGAAATTTCCACTCCGAGGAAGATTGCCTTGGGTATGTTTATCACTGCGCTTGCCTACATTTTCCTCATCGTGGTGGCAATTGTCAACGGGTATCCTTCGGGCGAAGAATTCAAGGGGCTCGATGAAAGCGTCAAAATAGGGATGAAGACAGGTCCTTATGTGCTTATACTTACTTATTTCTTCCTTACTGTTGCCGAACTTTTCATCTCTCCGCTTGGACTTTCGTTCGTGTCGAAGATTGCACCCAAGCACTTGCAAGGTATATGCCAGGGCTTGTGGCTCTCGTCAACGGCAATTGGCAATCTCTTCATTGCACTCGGTGTGACCATGCTCAACCAATTCCCGCAACAATGGATGTGTTGGGCTGTGTTTGCAGGCTTCTGCCTGATTTCGATGACAGTGATGCTGGGTATGATGAAGTGGCTCGAACGCATCGTAGCTGGAAAGTAAAGCCCTTCTATGAGGCAAAAAAAATAATTGAGTGAAACGGGCGGTATAAGCCGCCCGTTTGTTTTGATAGCTTGTTTTAAAAAAAGTTTTTTACGAAGGTATTCTCTAAATTCGACCTAAAAACATGACAAATATTGCTCCGACAAAAGACCGGATTCTTGCCGTGGACGCATTGCGCGGATTTGCCGTGATGGGCATCGTCTTGTTGCACAACATAGAGCACTTCAATTTCTATTCGTTTCCCGAAACGTCGGGCGTGTTGAAGGCTCTCGACGGCACGATATGGGATTTCTTGTTTTTTTCATTCTCGGGCAAGGCGTATGCCATTTTTGCATTGTTGTTTGGCTTCACTTTCTATCTGCAAAGCCGCAGTTGCAACCGTCGTGGCGAGGACTTCAAGAATCGCTACATGTGGCGACTCGTGCTGTTGCTGCTCTTCGGCTTCGTGAATGCTATATTCTTCCCGGGCGAGATATTGGTGCTGTATGCCATTTTGGGATTTGTGCTTGTGCCTGTGAGAAATGTGAGCAACAAGGTGCTGCTCGCAACGCTCGTTGTGCTGATGCTGCAACCGCTTGAATGGGCAAAGGTGGTGTATGCCGCCATTAATCCCGAAGCCAATCCCGAACAGATGATTTTCTCGCTCGGCGATGTGTATCCGCAGCTTGGCGGCAGCAGCTTCATCGAGATGGTCAAGGCAAATTTCGTGACTGGGCAGCTTGCTAGCCTTAACTGGGCTTGGTGTTATGGGCGTGTGTTCCAAACGTGTGCCTTGTTCATGCTTGGGCTGTTGCTGGGGCGCATGGGGCTATTCTCGTCGTCCGACGATGAGGCGTTGGCGCGTTCACGCCGTTTCTGGACGCGCGTGGTGTGCCTGTCGTTGCCTGTGGCTGTGGTCATGTATTTCTTCAAGGAATTTATATATTCGCAAATCGGCAACCCGTTTATGCTCGCATCGGTCGAGACGATGATGAACTCGTGGTATAACCTTGCCTTCATGCTTGCAATGACTGGGGCGTTCTTGTTGCTGTATTGGAGCTTCAACGGGGCTGTGTTGCGTATTCTTGCTCCATACGGGCGCATGAGTCTCACCGACTACATCACGCAGTCGATTATGGGCAGCTTCATCTATTTTGGCTACGGGATGGAGATGCACAAGGTGTGCGGAACTACCTTCAGCGTGCTCATTGGCGTTGCAATGCTCGTGTTGCAATTGGTGTTTGCCCATTGGTGGTTCAGGCACTTCCGCCGAGGCCCGTTGGAGACTATTTGGCACCGCCTCACGTGGATTGGAACGCGCAGGTAGTATAGGATTAATAACGGAACTGTGTTATGATTGAGGAATTTTTAAGCGCGCTTGGCGACGGCATCACGGCTGTGAGCAATGTGGTGTGCGGATACCCGTTTTTCATCTTGCTCATGGGTGGCGGTGTGTTTTTCTTCATTTATTCGGGTGGCATATCGTTGCGGCGCTATGGTAGTGCCGTCAAGGCATTGCGCTACAAGCAGGGAGCCCGTGGCGCAGGGCAGATTAGTTCGTTTCAGGCACTGATGAGCGAAATTTCCTCGACTGTCGGCATGGGTAGCATTGCCGGTGTGGCGATAGCCCTCACGATGGGCGGTCCCGGGGCGATATTCTGGATGTGGGTTAGTGCCGTGCTTGGAATGTGTACCAAGTTCTTCGAGGGCGCATTGTCAATCATGTACAAGGGGAAGGACAGTGCCGGCGAGGTGCAAGGCGGACCGATGTATATAATAATCAACGGACTTGGGCAGAAGTGGAAGCCTATGGCATACTTCTTTGCCATTTTCGCCCTGCTCGGCACGTTGTGCTTCATGCAGTCGAACCAGCTTGTCGAGGCTATAACCACTGTCGTCACCACTCCGCTGGGGATTGAAAACACCCTGTTGCTGCGCTTCTTGCTCGGGGCTGTGTTCTGTGCTGTGGTGGCATCGGTGATTTTGGGCGGAATAACGCGCATATCGCATATTGCCACAAAGATTGTTCCGACGATGGTGGGGCTTTACTTCCTGCTGGTGTTTGCCATAATAATCATTCATGCCGACCAAGTTCCAGGGGTGTTTGCCAAGATTTTTCATGGAGCATTCAACCTCGAAGCCGGGATAGGCGGGCTTGTTGGCACTGCCATTATCGGCGCGCGCCGTGCGGCTTATGTCAACGAGGCTGGTGTGGGCACGGCATCGCTCATGCACGGTGCGTCGCGCAACGATAACCCCGTGCGCGAGGGGCTTGTGGCAATGATAGGACCCTCAATCGACTCGGGGCTTGTGTGTACGCTCTCGGCTATCCCCATCATTATTGCTGGTGATTATGCTGGACTTGTGGAAATAAAGGGGCTGTATATTGCACTCAATTCGTTTGGCGAATTGCTGCCGGGCTACGGGCATTATTTGCTGATGGTGATAGTGCTGTTTTTTGCATTTTCCACCATGTTTTCGTACTCATATTATGGGTTGAAGTGTACCAACTTCTTGTTTGGTGCCAACAATGCAAAGTATTATAACTACTTCTATCTCGTTATGATAATCGTGGCAGCCGTGATACCGCTCGACTCGGTTGTAGCTTTGATGGACTTGTCGTTTGCCCTGATGGCTTTCCCCAATATGATTGCTGCCATATTGCTCGCCCCACGAGTGAAACGCCTTGTAAAGCAATATTTTGCAAAATAGCTAAAAGATTAGCAGGAATGTACGCACATGATGCCATGCATTCCTGCTAATTTTATTCTTTGCCGACACACGAGGGTGTGGCGGTGTTATTTTTTATAGGCGTTGACTATTTCAAGGACGTATATGTCGTGGTAGTCGCCTTTCTCGCCATACCACTTTGCTATCGAGCTGTCGATGAAGCATTCGGGTTTGATGTTGTCTTTGTATAGCTTGCGGCATTCGAGCGTCAGGCGGGCTTGCTCGTAGGTGACGTTGCCAAGTTCGGTGACTATGGGTTTCAACCCTGTTTCCTTCACCTTGTCGTAGTCCCTGCCCGACTTGCTGCCGCAAAAGTTGTATATCGCACGGGCTTCGTCGCTGTTGCCAAGGAATGCGAGTGTCGAAAATTCCTGCTGTTCAACAAATTGGTGTGTGTGGCGTTCGGGGCGGACGAAGATTACTGCCACGGGCTTGTTCCACAGCCATCCAAGGCAGCCCCACGATGCCGTCATCGTGTTGAAGTGGGCTTCGTTTCCTGCCGTTATCAGTATCCATTCCTTGCCTATGAGGTCAAATACATTGTCGTTCAACGTTTTTACATCAATCTTTTCCATAATGCAGTGTTGTTTTTATTCAATAGCAAAATTACTGTTTTTAATGATAGTTCCGATTCCTTTGTTGGCGGAATTATGGTTTCAAGCAGCCTATTGGAACGATGTAAATGCCATCGTCGGGGCGGCGGTATGCATATTCGCCTGTTGCTGTTAATATCATCTTAAATGCAGGAGACTTCATACGGGTTGTGTCTATTTGTGTTGCCAATGTTTTGAGGGTTTCCACGCCATCATTTATTAGAGATTCGCCCCCGAGTTTTATTTCTATCAAGCCGTATTGTCCATTGCGAAGATGCACCACAGCATCGCATTCCAAGCCGCTTTTGTCGCGATAATGATATACCTTGCCGTTTAGTGCTTCGGCAAACACTCGCAAGTCTCTCACGCACATTGCCTCGAATAAAAAGCCCATAGTATTTAAGTCGTTAATCAAGTCGGCTGGTCCTAAGCCTAATGCGGCTGTTGCGATAGACGGGTCAACGAAATAGCGGGTGTCGGCAGTGCGAATAGCAGTTTTTGAACGGAGATTTGGATTCCAGGCAGGCATATCCTCTACAACGAATATCTTTCGCAGTGCTTCGAGATATGAACTTATTGTGTCATTATCGAGTGTGTCTGTGTCATTGCTCTTCAAGTCATCTTTCAATGTTGCGATTGAAGCCTGTGTTCCTTGGTGACGTGCATAAGCCCTCATGAGGCGTTGCACTCTTTCAGAAGCACGTTTTACTCCATCAACTTTGGTAATGTCCTCCTTGGTTACTGCGTCGTAATAGTCAAATGCCTGTTCCAATGCAGCCTCTTCGGGTAGCCCTACTGCCATTGGCCAACCTCCGCGGCAAATCAAAAAAGCAATATCTTGTAGTTTCAATTCGTTTTTCTCTAATATTTTCTCTGGAGCTGCAAACAGGTCGCCAAGACTGACTTTCCCATTTGATTCTCCCGATTCATATAGCGACATTGGACGCATTGTAAGCCAAGCAAAACGACCTGTGCCAGAGTGCTCTCGTTCTGCTTCAGCTTCTTTGTCGGGAACGGCAGAGCCTGTCAATATAAATTGCCCCATCTTTCGGCGTTGGTCAACGGTATATCTTACAGCATCCCATAATTTGGGAACAGTCTGCCATTCGTCGATAAGCATAGGTGTGTCACCAGCCAATGCAGCATCTATATCAATCTCTAACAGGTTTTTGAAATTATTTTTCACGTCGATTCTTGCCAGCATTATTTTGCTGGCTGCTATTTCTTCGGCTGTGGTGGTTTTGCCACACCATTTAGGTCCTTCAATGAGTATGGCACCTTTTGCTTGCAATTTTTTTTCAAGCAAGCTATCCATTATTCTATGCTTGTAACCGTCCATAATTTAAATGTTTACGCCAGCAAAGATAATCAAATAATTTTAAATTCGGTGATTTGGCACGGTCTTGTTCGGTAATTTAGCGCGGTTTTGTTCGGCAATTTGGCGTAGATTTGTTCGGTCGTTTGGCGTAGATTTGTTCGGTCATTTGGCATAATAGTTTGGTTGAAGTGTTGACAGTCTGGATTGGCTGCCGTTGCGGGTATTTTTCTGCTATTGCTAAAAGTCGTAATTTTGCACAAAAAGAGCGACGAAGATGAAAATGAGACGGAGTGACAGGGAGATTGTTGTCCACGACGAGATAATGGCGGTCGTGGAACGGTGTGATGTGTGCAGGTTGGCTTTTAACGACACAAAAGAGGGTGTGCCCTACATCCTGCCGTTGAACTTCGGTGTGGCAGAAGGCGTTGACGGCTCGGTGACGCTGTATTTTCATGGTGCGACCGAAGGGTATAAGTATGACGTGATAGCACGCGACCCGAGGGCGGCATTTGAGATGGATTGCGAGCATCGGTTGGTGTCGAACTCGGAGCGTGGGCATTGCACGATGGAATATGAGAGCGTTGTGGGGCGCGGAACGGTTGAAATAATCCATGAGCGAGACAAGAAGATTGAAGCATTGACAATCTTGACCGACCGCTACCACGACGGGCATTTTGAATTTAACCAGCAAGCCGTTGACCGCACTACGGTTATGGCACTGCACGTTGAGGCGATGACAGCAAAGCGGCGCAAGGTGAAGGGCGAATGATATACGCCCCACCCCATGGCGTTATATTTCGTTGAAGTCGATGGTGTCGTTATCGAGGCCGGTTTCTGGCTTTACTGTGCTGTTCTCGGGAATAATAAGCGTACTGTCGGCAGGGCTTTCCTCCACCTCTTCTTCCTTGTAAGGAATGGTTTTCAGTCGTCCTATGTGGCGTGACTTTATTTCTGAGGGAGTGCCGTCGAAGTACACCCGCCCTGGTCCGCTACCCTTTGTAACAAGTTCACCGCCATTAACATAGCAACTTATCGAACCAGTGCCGAGAATCATACAAGTGACATTGGTAGCTATCAGGTTGTTGGCTTTTATTTTGCCCGTGCCTGTGCATCTCAAGCTGGCTTTGTCGCATTTGCCTGAGAGTTCAATCAACCCTTTCCCAGTTATGACCTTGGCGTTTAGCTCGGTAATTGATATATCTCTGGCGACAATAGTGCCGTTGTCGGTTAGTTTTAGCTCCAACGGGGTACTTAGCGTTACGCCATCGACATACACAGTGCTGTCGGCAGAGTTCTCGATTTTGGATATCTTGCTCGAATAGATTGTGATGGGCGGCATAGTATGGCTCGAGAGCGCATAGTCGGTTGACATTTGCACAATCAGCGTTGAATATTTGTTGCGGAAGAGCAATGCTTGCTTTTCTTTGGGTGTGGAGATGATTACTGCCATGCCAGCCGAGTCGGCATTGCAGCGATATACTACGTTGAGGTCGTCGGCGACATACATCTTGTTGAAGTCGCCCACCTGGATTTCATATCGTTGTCTTTCTTGCGCCCATGTTGTGAAGAGGGTGCTTGCCAGCATGATGCAGGCAATAAGTAAAAATCGCTTCATAGCTCATCAATTATGCAATGAGACAGGTTGAGTTCCTTATGATTGTAAATATCTTTCCTCGATTAAGTTCAATATGGCATCGAGTTCGGCGTATGTGTCGGCTCGCAGCATCGCTATCCGAGTCTCGCGGAAGTTTGGAATGCCTTTGAGCAAAGGGGTGGCAGCAAGGTGGCGGCGTATGTGCAATATGCCGCGGTATTCATCGATGCGGTCGATGCTTTCTCTTATCTGTCGCCTTATGAGGCTCATTTTCTCCGAAGCCGGAATGACAGGCAGGGTGCCATGTTGCATGTAGTGCTTCATTTCCCTGAATATCCACGGAGCGCCTATCGATGCGCGCCCCACCATTATGCCGTCAACGCCATAGCGGTCGAAATGCTCGACGAGGGCTTGCGGCGTTGTGATGTCGCCGTTGCCGATGATGGGAATCTTGATGCGCGGGTTGTTCTTCACCTCGCCGATGAGCGTCCAGTCGGCTTGCCCGGTGTACATTTGGCTGCGAGTGCGCCCGTGTATTGTCAAAGCCTGTATGCCGCAGTCTTGCAACTGCTCGGCGAGCGTTGTTATTATCTTGTTTTCGCAATCCCAGCCGAGGCGGGTTTTAACCGTCACGGGGATTTTCACGGCATTGACCACGGCGCGGGTGATGTCGAGCAGCAGAGGCACATTGCGCAGCATTCCGCTGCCGGCTCCTTTCGATGCCACTTTTTTCACCGGGCAGCCGAAGTTGATGTCGAGCACGTCAGGCTTGGCAGCCTCGGCGATGCGGGCGGCTTCAACCATCGAGTCGATGTCGCGGCCATAAATCTGGATTGCAGCCGGACGTTCGGCTGGGCTTATGTTGAGCTTGCGTGTGGTACTGTCGATGTTGCGTATCAGTGCGTCTGCCGACACAAATTCAGTATATACCATGTCGGCACCCTCTTCCCGGCAAATGAGCCTGAAAGAGCGGTCGGTGACATCTTCCATAGGGGCAAGCAACACCGGACGTTCGCCTAAGTCTATATTTCCAATCTTCATTTCTCTGCAAAGTTAGCCTAAATATGCATTATGAGAAAATGCCTTTGCCGTTTGTGGTAATAATTAAGAAAAATAGGACGAATTTGCCCAATCTGTGGTTGGAAATGTGTCCAATTGCGGGGGTAATAGTCTGTCGTTTTTTCTTTGTGAACAGAGTTTTTTTAAAAATCAAAACCGTTTCTTATATTTGTCAAAAAAAGTTTGAATGATATTTAATTTCAATTGAGTGATGGATAGAATCAAGATTTTGGCAGTCGTGTTGTGGCTGGGGTGCGGAATGGCGTTGGCTCAAGGGCTGTTGCGCCCAGCGTCGCTTGCGCCTGGCGACAAGGTGGCGATAATAAGCCCGGCGAGTGCCTGCAAGGAAAAGTATATCACGGGTGCTTGCGAAGTGCTCAGGGAGTGGGGCTATGTACCAGTGGTGTCGGCTCATGCCAAGGGCAAGCACGGCTCTTTCTCGGGCACAATTGCTGAGCGCAAGGGCGACCTCGAAGCAGCCCTGATGGATCCCGAGATAAAAGCCATACTCTGTTCGCGCGGGAAGATGCCGCATTACAAGGTCGCTGCCGACCGTCGCAACCGTAATGGCAAGGCGAGCGGCTTGCTGCTTGGTGGCAATCTTGCCTTGCTCAACAGTTTCACGGCATCGCCCATAGATATGCTTTCGCGCTATGCCGATAGCGATGTCATACTGTTTGTTGAGGATGTCGGAGAGTCGCTCGAACGCCTCAATCGCCTCTTCTATACGCTGAAGGTGAACGGAACGCTTGGTCGTATAAAAGGGTTGATAGTCGGCTCTTTTTCCGATGTTAAATACACTCCCGATTTTGCCCACGTCTATGACATGGTGGAGAGCATCGTCGATGGGTATGACTTCCCCGTGGCATACGGATTCCCGGTTGGCCACACCGATGCCAACTATCCCATGCCCGAGGGGGCGTGGGTGACACTCACGGTCGATGGCAACGGGGCAGAACTGGCGTTTTAACATCTGTTGGCGTAAAGAGACATTGTTTTGCTGTTTTCTGCTTGCTGGTTAACAATTATAAGTAAAAAACAGATGCTTTTCTTTTGTTTTATTTGAGGCTTGCACTATATTTGCGCAAAATTTTTTGACTTATAATCTTAAACATTGAAGCACTATGTATTGGACATTGGAACTTGCCAGCCGGCAACCAAAGAAGAACTTATAGACTACGCTATGCGCTCGGGTGCTCCGCTCGAAGTAATCGAGAACCTTCAAGAGATGGAAGATGAAGGTGAGACCTACGAAAGCATCGAAGATATTTGGCCCGACTATCCCAGCAAAGACGATTTCTTCTTCGACGAGGAAGAATATTGATGTTGAGTGAAGGAAAATCAGTGGGGAGGTAAGATGAATATTTTTACCTCCCTTTTATTTTGTAGCAAAACAATTTGCCAGTTTTTTAGTTTCTCAACTTCGTTAATTCTTTTTATTTTGTTTATCTTTGTA
Source organism: uncultured Bacteroidales bacterium (assembly GCA_949285735.1). Lineage (GTDB taxonomy): Bacteria > Bacteroidota > Bacteroidia > Bacteroidales > Muribaculaceae > Avimuribaculum. Next base: position 2,769 of record CASEAQ010000047.1, on the reverse strand, counting down.
TAGGTTCGGGAGTGTTGTCGTAACCTATATTTTTTCAACTTAAATATCCTTCAACATGGAAAGACCTAAATGATTATATCCTCTTGAGAATATTCGTTAAAACGATTGTTGTCGGAAATGTTTTTTCTCGTTTGATAGAAATAATTTTAAATAATAATATTATGATATATACCGTTTCATCATTAGCTAAAACACTTCGCGAGCACTGTGATAAGGCAAAATCTCGTATTTGGATTTGTACCCCTTTTATTGGTAGTATAAAGGATGTCTTGCGTATCATTGGAGGGTCGTGGAAGAGGTGTGATATTGATTTCAGGGTGATTACTGATATAGAAACTGGATTTATAAAGCAGGACACTTTTAATGAGTTTACAAATAACCGTCCGAATTCTATTAAATCCTTAAAAAGTTTGCATGCCAAGATTTATATTATTGATGATTGGTGTTTGGTTTCTTCTGCCAATCTTACGGGAACAGCATTCAGTAAAAGGTATGAGATAGGAACAGATGATGTTAATTTAAATGAGGTGGAAACATTTTTTAATTCGCTTTGGAAAAACAAAAATGCCAAGCCAGTAACATCATGGAGCGAAGGGAAAAAACTATCTCAAGCTGAGTTTGAAAATGGGGATAATGGATATGAGCGACAGACTAATTTACCACCATACTCTACTGAAACGGGAAAAATGGATAAGTATTTTGCGCGATGCTCAAGATATATAGACTTTGCCAAGACTTATGAAAATATTACAGGGCGATGCCAAGATATGGTTTGTGACGGCTTTACTCTTCTTCAAGAAGTAGATTATTTATTCGATTATCTTGAACATGTAGTTTGTGTTTCCAAAAAACTGACAAAAGTCCAACTGTGTACAGAATCATCCCGAATTTCTTTGATCAAAAAATATTTTAAAGAAATATCAAAGCATTACAAACAGCATCGGAATCAGAATGATAAACCCAGAAGAATCAAAAGTGCTGAACTGGTCAAGGAACTAACTTCTCCATCAAGAATTAAAACGATAAACAAAGAAGAGGTTAGAGCCGTTCTTGATACTTTCAATTGCTTTGGACTTGGAAGAGACATGCGTGGTCACGCCTCAAATTTTACCAAAGATAATTCATTAAGTGACATTAGGTCTTATTGGGATGCTTTGCTGAACCACGGAGATATTACAGCCGAAAAAGTAAATGAATGTTGTAAACAACTCAGACATTTCAGTGATTCGAGTGTTAGCGAATTGATAGCATGGCGATTCCCTGACAAATATCCAATTATGAACACTTGCTCTAAGAAAGGGTTATGGTTTTTTGGAATTGATGGATAAAATTGATTTGTACTGTAACAAATCCTTTCATTCGAAATGCCAAAAGTTGAGACTTGTTTATTATCTTTAAACAGATTGTCAATAGTTAAACAAACATCGGAATGGCATTTCTTGATTTATTCTTGTAATTGAAGTAAGATAATCAATGTGGGTAAATCTCTTCAACGAGGAGTACTTACGGTTTTAAACGGGTTAAATGTATTAAATGTCAATGCGATAAACAAAGCCAATTTGTTTGTCGCGTTGGTGTTTTATGGCGGAGTGTTGTTTGCATGGGTGCTACAGTTAATTAATATCAGATTTATGCTTGAAGATTGCAGTGGTATTCAGTTAAAAGGGTATTTAATTGGCGAGCTCCTATGATAGAGGTGCATCAAAATCCTGATAAAGTTGAACTTATTATGCCAATGGAATCCTTGTTGTCTGAAAATACAAAGTTGAGATTGGAAGAGAAATTTGGTTACATAGTTAATACATTTGAACATAATGTTTTATTGGTTTTGGCTTTAGTCTGTGACGAAGGCAGTGTGACTAATGAAAGATTGCGTTATTCCTTGAATTTGCATAAAGAGGAAATAGCAACATTATTGAAACAGATGTGCCATAAAAGATTGCTTGTGGCTCAGGGGCGAGGAAGGGGAACGAGATATTATCTTCCTGATGATGGTGATAATAACTTATTTACATTAGTAGATGTATTGCACGGTGATGCAATATCGTCTGATAAAAAGAGCGCTTATGGATTTATAGAGGGGATTTCTGATGTTAATAGGGGTACCTCTGAAGCTAACATGGGAACCTCTGAAGCTAATATGGGAGCTTCTGATGTTAATAGGGGAACCTCTGAATCTGATATGTCTAAGAAAAGATTGTCAAAACAGCAAATGGATGAACTTGTGGCAAGTATTTGTCAAGATTGGATGGATAAAGAAGAAATAGCCCAAAAGGTAAATAGAACTGTAAAGTATGTAGCGGATGTTGTACTTCCTCGTATGTTGAGGGAGAAAATGTTGGAAATGCTTTATCCTGGCAGACCAAACCATCCAAGACAAAAGTATAAAATCAAAATTTAGAGTTTATTCTCAATTAAGGGGGTGGGTGGTGGTTCTTTTTGGGGAGTTTGTTTGGGGGTGGATTTGGTGTAGGGGGTGGCGGGCTCGGCTGCTATTGGCAGTGGGGCGTCGGTGGTTGTGGGTTGGTTGTAGGGGCGTGGTGTGGCGGGCTTGCGGCGGAAGCGTTGCAGGTAGGTGTGGTTGATGAGGTATTCTATTTCGAGCAGTGTCTTTTCGCGCGTTGCGGGGCGCAACTGGCATTCCCACACGGTCATCACTTTCCAGCCCATTTTGCGCAAGGCGGCTTTGTCGCGCTGGTCGCGGCTGCGGTTGCGCCCGATTTTCTCTTCCCAAAATTCCACGTTGGAGTGGGGCATGTGTCCATCGAC
>CASEAQ010000046.1 GCA_949285735.1 uncultured Bacteroidales bacterium | reverse complement strand
TTTATGAGGTACATTGAAAGTCATAGGGAACAGCTATTAGAATAGGTATTGTCTTTGGGACAAACACATAAAAAGACAGATACATTCTCATTTACTCTGCTGGATGTCAAACTTCCGTCTGTGCTCTTCGGAATAAATCCTACCATTGCATCTGATAGCCTCTTTCTTTGTCAGAAGGCTCTCTATCATTTCTTTGGTGAAGCCGATAGCAGCGCACAATTTTTCCATTCTCAGCATCTCTTTAAGCATCGGAAACCACTTGAATGCCTTTTCATGTAGGGTATTCAACCGTGATATTTCCTTGTCTTTGGCTTCAAGTTCCTGATTGTGTATTCCTTGCAGGTTGTGTATCTGCTTGCCGTGCTGTTCCTGCATGTGTTGTATTTGGGCTTTCAAGTCATCAATTCCCTTGTCCCGTTTGGCAATTGCTTGTGTCCGGACACATTTTTTTTACATTCTTCGCCTCGTCACCTTTTAGACGTTGAAGAATGCACGGTCAACAATATGTTTTAGTTATTCACTCCTTGCAAAAGCCCCGGAAGTCTGCAATCAGTCTGCGGGATATACAAAAACAAGGGTCAATTTGCTATCATCTAACAAATTAACCCTTGGCTGGCGGAGAGAACGAGATTCGAACTCGTGGTAGGATTACTCCTACGGCAGTTTAGCAAACTGCTGGTTTCAGCCACTCACCCATCTCTCCATGGTTGCGCTGATTTCCTCATTGCGAGTGCAAAGTTAGACATTTTTATTGAATCTGCAAACTCAGAAGCAAAATATTTTGCTTATTTTTGTGAAAAATGACTGCCACATCGGCAATGGCTGCCAAGTAACAACAGCCATTGCCACACACCGCAGCATATAAATCATTGATTACAAACCATTATCTACATTTATGACAAAACCTGGATACAAAACCATTATTGTCGCGGCAGCAATCTTATTAGCAATAATCGCCATCGGTGCTGCCTGGACTGTGCCTTACTTTTACGGCAAAGCTGGCGTGAGGGTGATGATATACATTCGCCCCGACATGACGCTTGCAGCCCTAAACGACACCTTGCAGACATATTGTGGCGACGGTTTTGCCAAACGCACCACACGAGTCTTGTCGTGGTTCGACACCGACCTGTCGGCATCGAGCGGCGCGTATGAAATCCGGCAGAGCGACAACCCGATAACAGCAGCCCGCAAAATCAGGAACAGGGAACAAGCGCCCGTCAAGTTCACATTCAACAACTTGAGGCTGAAAGAGCAGTTTGCGCAACGTGCGGCGCAGCAACTGATGATGCAACAGAGCGACATCGCCTCGCTGCTCAACGACAGCACCACTTGCGCCAAATACGGGAAAAGCACTACCACGATTGCCAACATCTTGCTACCCGACACATACGAAATGTATTGGAACGTGTCGCCACAAAGCCTCCTCGACAGGCTTCATAGCTACTACCAGCAGTTTTGGAACGCCGAGAGGCTCGAAAAAGCGAGCAAAATGGGGCTAACTCCCGACGAGGTGCAGACGCTTGCCTCGATAGTGGAAGAGGAAAGTGCACGGCACGACGAGTATGGAATGATAGCACGCCTGTACATCAACCGGCTGGAACGCGGCATTCCGCTACAAGCCGACCCCACGGTGAAATATGCCATAGGCGACTTTTCAATAAGGCGCATAACAAATGCCATGCTCACAACGCCGTCGCCTTACAACACCTATGTAAACAAGGGGTTGCCACCGGGCCCGATACGCATCGCATCGAAACGCGCCATCGATGCCGTGCTCAACGCCCCACAACACAATTATCTGTATATGTGTGCCAAGGAAGATTTCTCGGGCTACCATAATTTCACCGCATCATACTCGCAACACCTCGCCAATGCCCGACGATACCAAGCCGAACTCAACCGCCGCAATATAAAATAACCACATCACAGCAAGATAAAACAAAGCGTAGCAAACGTTGCCCACAAGGCTTCTCCGCTACGCTTTACCGTTACTTTATGTTCATTTGCAGCCCAGCAATGGGAGTTTTTATGGCGGCAAGTTTTGCAAGTTCGGGTAAATGTGGTATCTTTGCGCCGATTTTCAAAAAAGGTAAGACACGATGAGAATTTTCCGCACAAGTAAATCTATGCTTATGGAAGGTCGGGCAGGTGAAGTGCTCTACCGCATAGCACGTGTGCACTGGTTCAGCGGCTTCTTGCATCGATAAAAACACACCCTCGGCATTAGCCGCCCAGCCATATCAATAATGCCACACCCCAACATTAAAAGAGATTACCATATCGACAAAGGTCAACTGGCGGCAGCACAAACTAACACAATTCATTCATCACACAACACTTTTTTTACTATCCAAGATTATGATTATTTTGGTATTTATCTTCGTGGGGCTAATAGTGGGATATGCCTTGCGCCGCGCCAATATATTGAAGAAGGTGAACCAAACCATGCCGTTGACCATCTGCGTCATGCTGTTCACGCTCGGCATTACTGTGGGAAACAACTCCGAATTGCTGGGCAACATCGGCAACTATGGCTGGCAGGCACTCGTGCTCAGCATTGCCGGACTGGCTGGCAGCATACTGTTCACAATCGTTGTCAGCTCGCTGTTTTTCAAGAATGCAAAAGATGAGAAAGGAGGCAGCAATGAGTAACCTGCTCGTTCCCGGCGTTTTCGCCGCCGGCTGCCTTGCCGGCTTGACGCTCAACGTGCTCGACGTGTCGATTCCCGACCTGCACGGCATCTCGATATACATTCTTTACGCACTCATGCTCCAAGTGGGCATCAGCATCGGCAGCAGCGACAATTGTTCGCAAATATTGCGCACGATGCGCCCCAAGCACCTGCTCATTCCGCTGGCGACCGTGATAGGCACGCTGTCGTTTTCTGCCGTCGTTGGCTTGATGCTGAGCAAATGGAGCATAGCCGACTGCCTGGCTGTGGGCAGCGGAATGGGCTACTACTCGCTGTCGTCGATACTAATCGTGCAGCTCAAATCCCCCTCGATGGGGCTACAACTTGCCACCGAGCTTGGCACGATTGCCCTGCTTGCCAACATATTCCGCGAACTGTTCGCACTGATGAGCGCACCGTGGCTGCGACGCCACTTTGGCAAGTTGGCGCCCATCTCGGCAGCCGGCGTGACGTCGGTTGACGTGGCACTGCCGACGATAATGCGCATCTCGGGCAGCGAAATGGTTCCCATAGCAATCTTCCACGGGCTGCTAATCGACATGAGCGTTCCATTTTTCATATCACTATTCTGCTCAATCAGCTAACAACGAGCTGCGGGCAACGAGCATTTGATTTCTAACTATCCGCCACCAACTAATTCTTGATTGAATTAAAGTCGAAGTTGTCGGGAATTGAAATTATGACGGTAAATATAGATGATTTGCCATCGGCGTTCATGCGGCGACGAATGTCGATGTTCATCTTGCTCTTGTTCTGCTCGTTAAGCAGGTTGACGGTCTGCGTCACCACCTTCATTCCCGTTCCAGTGCTGCTCCTTATGTCGGTATGGGGCGAGGGGTTTCCTTCGTTTTCCACCGTCACTACGGTCTGGTCGCCGCTGCGCGACACCCTTATCTCAAGGCGTTTCGCCCCATCGAATCCGCGCAGTCCATACTTCACCGCGTTCTCGACAAATATTTGCACCATCATCGACGGAATGGCAACGTTGTCAACGTCAACCTCGGCAGCTATATCCTTCACATAATTGAAGTTGCTGCCCAACGCCGGGGCTTCAGCTGCCACATACGTGTCAACAAAAGCCAATTCCTCGGCAAGCGACACCACATAGCGGTCGCACAGTTGCAAGTTGGTGCGTAGCAGGTTTACAAGATTCTCGATGCCTGGGCTGCTGTCCTTGAGCTCGCGATTCAAGACGTTGAACACGAAGTGGGGCGAGATGCGGTTTCTGATGTTGGCAAGGCGCATGGCATATAGCGACTGCTTCAGGTTCATTTCCTCCATCATGCGTTGGCGGTGCTTGTACATCGAGTAAATGACAAAAGCCGAAATCACAAGAATTGCCACCAGTATGACGATGAAAATCTGTACTTCGAGTGTTCTCACCTCGGTTTCCTTTTCCGAAATCACCAGGCGCTGTTGCATTATCGTGGTGTCTTGCCGGTAGCGCAATTCAATTTCGGCTATCTGGTTGCGTATGCGGTCGTTGTTGATTAGTTGCTCATAGTGGTTGGCGCGCTGCAAGTAGTGGTAGGCATCGCGGTAGTTGTGCATTTGGGCAAAGAAACGTTGCAACCGTGCATAGTGCAGCGCCATCTCGCGCGGACCTATCACCGCAGTGTCGCCTGCCTCGGAAAAATAGTGGCGTGCCGCACCCAGGTTGCTCTCGTTAAGCGCAATGTCGCCAGCAAGGCTGTAAATGTAGAATTTCGACAACGCATCGTTGGGCAGCTGGCTGAGCCACGACAGCGCGCTGTCGAGGTGCTTGTGTGCCTCGGCGATGTTGCCAAGCATCAGGTTCACTTCACACAAGTTGGTCTCGGCAATGCAACTCGCCGCCGGATGTCGCAACTCGGCGGCAGGAATTGCCGCAAATTCAAATTGCTGCAAGGCATCCTTGTAGCGTCCGGCATAATAAAGCTGGTTGCCGTAGGAATTGTGGTAGAAAAACTTGTCATACGTCTTCACACTGTCAAGCATCGGGCCGGCAAGGCGGAAGTAGCGTTCTGCCTCGGTGTAGTTGGCAATCTCGGCGTATGTCTGCCCAAGACCGATGTAAACATTAAACACGCTCATGTCGCCCGAAGATGCCGAGTCGAGCCGCGCCAGCACCTTGCGGTAGTAGAGGCTCGCCCGTGCCGGATCGCCAGTGATGCGGTAGGCATCGGCAAGGTTGATGCATGCAGTCACGAAACGCTGCTCGTCGCCAGTCGCCTCTACCAGTTTGTATGCTCGCTCGTAGCAGGCGCGAGCCGAGTCGCGCAGCCCCAGGTTGAGCATCACATAGTTGCCGTAGTAGTTCCAGTAGAGCATCTCCAGCTCCTTGTCGCCACTGCGCCGGCTGTAGCCATACACTCTTTCAAACACTTCCACCCCGTTGCTGCAGGGGTCATTGTCGTTACATAACGCCTCGGCTCGCAGCATTTCGAGGCGGTAATATCTCGCACTGTCTGCCACGCTACCTTGCAGGCTGTCGATAATTGCCACCACTCGTTCGGGGTGGGTAAATATGGTGTCGCGCAATTGCTGGTATATCTCGTCAAACCGTTCTTCATCGTCGGTCATACCCTGCCTGCCTCCTTGCGCCGAACATGAATGCAACAAAAATATAATGGCGCAAACAGCAGCGGCAACCTGCGTCACGCCGCGCGCTTTGGTGTATCGCAATAGCATATGCGTATTATAAATTATGTGTTTATGTTATGAATCAGTCTAATGCTTTGCCGGCAAGATTTGGAAGCGCGAGCCAAGGCACACAAGTCCGCGACCCAAAGCCAGAAGTTGACACAACCAACAGTGAACCTTCCACCGAGAACCATACCACAGCGTGAACATATTTTCATACTATCAGTATAACTTTGCTTCCGAAAAACAATCTAAACAGGCTTTTGTTAAAGTAATGCAAAAATAGCACATTAAAGCCAAATTCACAAATCCTCTCCTCCATTCAAAAGAGGAATCTTTTTAGAAACTGTTTTGATTTTTTTTGTTTGATGATTTGAGATGGAGACTCGAGTCGGATTTGATTATTGTTTTCGCGAGTTTTGTGGACTAAAACTCGAAAATAATAATCTAAAAAACGCCCGAAAAGATGCTCGAAGCATGAACAACAAATTTTCTAATAATTTCTGTAAAAATTCAAAACAGCTTCGTAAAGAATTGACTTTTTAACCCTGCCCTGCAACCACCGACTACACACACCCTTGCCAACTAAAAAATATTGATTTGCCAATATCGAGCATATTGGCTATTTTTGTTCGGTTAAACCTCATGACTGCTATGGACTTGAAAATCGAGACACACCCATTCGAGCCATTCCTTTTCGACGGAGCAAAAGTGTTGATGCTCGGCACGTTCCCACCCAAACCCGAGCGGTGGGCAATGCCATTCTATTACCCCAATAAGATAAACGACATGTGGCGAGTGATGGGCACGATATTCTTTGGCGACAAAGAACACTTCATCGACGGCAACAGCTTCCGCCTCGACGAAATAAAGCAATTCCTTGTGCAGAAAGGGATTGCCATGTATGACACCGCCTACAAGATAATGCGTGAGCGCGACAACGCCTCCGACAAATACCTGCGCATCATCGAGCCAGCCGACATCGTCGGTATGCTCGACAGCCACCCCACCATCGGCACAGTAGTAGCGACGGGCGAGAAAGCCGCCTCGGTGGCAGCCAGCCTGCTCGGCACCGACATCCCAGCCACGGGCGGACACACCACCTCAACCATACTGGGCAGACCTGTCAACCTGTACCGATTGCCCTCAACCTCACGCGCCTACCCTCTCGCCCTCGCCAAGAAAGCCCAAGCCTACAAAGAAATGTTCGACCAAATCGGCATCACCGCCAACGATTAACCCATCGCCCAATACGACAAAACAGGTCGGGCTGTGCATTCATGATTGCAAATACGTTTGTCGTAGAGCCGCGGCTCGTTTACCACTACGATATAAACACCTGTTATCCAAAATAAATACAATTAACAGAAAACGAGCCGTGGCACGCCACGGCTCTACAACTATGACATATAAGCTCACTGATGGAACACTTTTGAGACTATGAGCCACTTGCCGTCGATTTTTGCCAACGAATGGAAATCGGTGAACGACAGTCCGTGCCACCCCTCAAGCACAACGCGCACCACGGCAGCCGTTCCAGTCACTTACAGCACGTCAACCTCGGCACGTGTGGATGCATCGGCACCGAGCTGCCTTATTGCACCATACAACGCCTCGATAGAACCGGCACACAAGCTACCATTCAAATACCCATACATCACTGCGCCATCATGGAACGCCCGCTTTGCCAGTTCGGCATCTCCCGTCACGCAGCCGTCAACATACCACATGACCACTTCCTTGATTTCTTGATAATCTGTAATCATAACATTTCCTCCTTATTTTTAATTGTTTGGAATCTATTGTCAAAGGTGGCTGCGCCCCCCGAAACATCAAAGTGCCAGCCCCCGTCGAAAACCGGCTACTCGACCGTATCAGAATTTTGGTTATATGCCTTTGCCACGCAACGCCATTCGCCATCCATTTTCATCATCAGCAAATAGTCGGTAAAGTCGATACGTCCGCCCCATCGCTCTTCCAGCACGCGCACCACGGCGAGCGTCTCTTCGACATCGACCACATCAATGCGCGCTCTGAAGTCGTCGCCGGCACCCACGCTGTCAACGTTGCGGTAAAACTGCTCGATGCTGCCATGCTCCAGCTTGCCGTCCAAGTAGCCAAACAGCACAGCCTCATCGACAAACAACTCCCTGGCATACCTGCTGTCGCCCTCTGCCACGCTCTTCACAAACTTCATCGCGGCAGCTTCCACCGCTCTGTATTCTTCTATGCTTGCTCTCATACAAATATGTGTTATTTAATTGATTGCTGCAAAGGTATATCATGCCGCCAGCCAGCACAAGTACCGAAAAATTTTTCATATACCGAAAATTTTCTCCCTATACCACCGCAATTAGATATTATTGCTACCTTAGCACCATAAAAAAGAACAACAATGTACGAAAGAAAAATACCCGTTGACCTTGGCTGCCCGCTGCGGCTCACCATGAGCCTCATAGACTCCAAATGGAAGTCTTGCATACTCGACGAACTCAGACACCGCTCCCTGCGCCCGAGCGAGCTGCACAAGATATTCCCCGAAGCCACCCCGCGCGTACTCGACATGCAACTGAAAGAACTTGTCGAAGACGGCTTGGCATCAAAGACCATCTACCCCGAATTGCCTCCGCGCTCCGAATATGCCATAACCCCACTGGGCATGACACTCATCCCAATCATCGACCAAATGATTGAGTGGGGCAACAAAAACACCAAACTGTTTGAAAAAAAATACGGCAAACGGGAATAATCCTCACCCCCCAACGATACCCAACCAAAATTTTTTGCCACCACAGCTCCTCACAACTCTTTCATTCAACGGTGTGCTGACAAACATGGTCACCCAGTTGGGCGGTAAAGCTGTCAAACCATGCAGGCAAGATAGCCCAGCCTCTCTGCTTTGTCGTCAGTTTGTCTGTGTGGAGGTTTCCGTCTTTGTCGGGATTCCGGCAACTTCTTTAGCCGACTTTGTGAATATAGCGTTAAATTCTGTCGAGGGGATTGGTGCAAAAAAATGAGCGTAATTCTTGCCAACGTATTCCACTAATTTTTCCATTGTGGCACAAACCTTACCATCCCATTCAGCCTCGATATAGGGGAATTTTTGGTACAGATTGTAGTCGTTGCTATGCCACGACAACTGGACACCATCTGGCAAATACACGTATATCAGGTATGAGGCATTCTTGCCACAATTGTCGTTATAGCCGTATTTCCATTCCGAACCTTCAAGCATGTAGCCGATTTTATCGAGCAGCAATGACTTGCGTTCATATATCACTTCTTTCAACCGACTTCCGTGAGTCTTTGCACTAAGGTTGGCAAATTCCACTTCAAGCAGTGTGGCAACCACTTTCAATGTCAAGTCGTCGCTTTTCCGCGCTTCCTTCTTCATTACTCTTATTATGCGCCGCAACCCGACCCCTAAAGCGTTGTCAAGAAAACAGTTTAATTTTTCAATGCTAATCCTGTTCTGCTCATTGCTTTTCTGCGATTTGGTGTTGAACGAACGTATGCATTCCTCGATTTTGCTCTTCAGTATAGGATTATGGCAGGAGCGTAGCATCATGTGCAAGTCGGTTGGCTTTAATCCATACACGCTAAACGATTCGGCTTCTTTCAAATTGTGGGCGTAAATGCTTTCCACTTTTGATGCAGGAATCTCGCCTCTCTGGTATGCAAGACGTGTTTTCTTGCCCACGCCATATAAAATATTTTGGTCCATAATCACTATTATTTTATTGAAACTCCATCCCTTACACACTCCTGACAAATATCTGTTATATAAAGGAAACATCATACAAACCGTGCGCAGGCAAAGGTACAACAAAATATTGTTACGTCATCCCCCTCGCACAACCTTCTCTACAAGAATCCTCAGAGGTATATCATATATGCAGCCTTGTAGAGCCGCAGCTCGTGCCACAACGCAAACACCTGCCACTCAGCCCGAATCCAGTCCGTACAAACGAGCCGCTGCACGCCACGGCTCTACAGCAACTAAACGCATATGCAACCTATGACGCAGCCCCACTAAAAAATTCCTAATTCCTAACCGCCCTGCCGCCCCCGTTCTATTTCAAATAAAAAAATGCAACACGGCTATTGCAAAATCCATTTACATTCACTACCTTTGCAGACAATTCACACTGTGGGCAACCCGCAACACCCCAAAAAGACAAAGGGGGCCGACTGGATTTGACAGCGTGTAGAGGCGGTGTGTAAGCATGCAGAGCAATGATGCCTTAGCTCTATAATATACTTGACATCAAAAATTTATCTGGCGAAAATAACTACGCTCTTGCAGCCTAAACCGAAGTATAGTAAGTTGGCTTAATCTCCGCCACAGTGGCAGAGACAAGACGTCACCCGATTGCTCTTTTCCCGAAGCTAATCGACACGGTGGCGCTCATCAAATCGGGGATAGAAGCGAGCAAGCCTGGTGCTGGCTTTGAAAATCTACAGGCTAAGCCGCAAGTTGGTAGCCATGAGCCTCACTTTCGGCCTACAATCGGGTCATGGATAAGCATGTAGAAAGCACATTGGTTCCATGTTTGGACGAGGGTTCGATCCCCTCCGGCTCCACCAGGGATAACAATTCCCCAACAGCAAACGCGCTGGAATGCAACCAAATCGCATTCCAGCGCGTTTCTTATTTCCACTACACCATCAGAAATTACCTTGCAACTACATAATGCGTGCCTACATGCAATTTTCAACATGGAGGTTTATATTTTACCAGTTTCAGCCACTGACAGTTGTTAAAAACTTGCACGGAACAACGAGAATAATTATTTTTGTACCGATTGCCCTCGACAACGGGCGCACGACAAGCTGCTCGGAAGCAGAATGGCAAACACGAAGGGTTTTAAATCCTGTGGTCATTGCGGCTGTTTGGGTTCAAGTTCCGCTCCGAGCACCCCGTCAAAGGACGAACCGCAGGGAAACTGGCGGCTCGTCCTTTGGCTTATTTATTTCCATTTCCAAAAACGAACGACTCCAACAGGAACATGAAACGGCTCACAAGCATAGCACTATTATGTTTCTTCGGCTTGCAATACGCCAGAGCCGACAACAACAGTATGGCTCAACTTCTGAAACAGGACATCGACTCGATATTGCCGACTGTGACCGAAGTCGGCATTGCCACCATACAATCCACTTCCGAATCCTTAGACTTCGACTCGGTGGCAACAAGCTATATCGACCAGGCTGGCAAACTGTCGCAACAAGGCGAAACGGCGGTTTCACTGCTCATGACAAACCACATAATCGACTTCATTTATACCTACGACACCCGATGCGACTCTGCTACGCTCGCCAAAGCACTATACACCAGCGGAATGAACTATTGCGACCTCGGCAGTACCGACCAAGCATTGCTAATGTACCAAAGTTCGCTCCGGCTGGCTAAACGATGTGATGACCGCCCGCTTATGGCAGAACTCTACAACAGCATTTTCAGCATTTACTACCAACGGCGCGACTTTGCCAACAATATCGACCTGTTGCAATCGGCCCTCGAAATAAACATCGAAAACAACGACTCGGCAAAAATACGCAACAATTACAACAACCTCGGGCTTGTGCATTACGAACTTAGCGATTATGGCAAAGCTCTCGATTGCATGCGCACCGCAATGCGATACACCCTCCCCGACGACTACCTAAGCCAATCACTGATATTAACAAATATAGCCGAAATCTACTACAAACAAGGGAAATGGAACACAACCGAACAAATGCTTGAACGAGCCATCACACTGCAAGAAAACGCCGACGGTTTCAACAAAAGCTCGGTCCACACACTGCTGAACATGGCACAGGTGAAAGCATTGTTAGGCAAGCGCGACGAGTCGGCCGCATTCCAGCAACGTGCGACAGCCGCCATGCAGCACTTGCCGCCATCGCCGGCGCGAGCCGATGCCCTGCTGCAACTCACCGAAACCAATTTTATTCTCGGTGACTCAATCACCGGATTGCGATACCTGCTCCAATACGAGGCTCTCAACGATTCCATCACCACCGACAGCCGTGAAGCACAGTTGCAACAGCTGCTCGTGGCATACGACACCGAACGTGTGAGGCAGAACAACGAACGGCTGCGGCAATCGGTGCAGATACGCACTTTCACCATCTACGGCAGTTGCCTAATCGCCGCGATATTGCTTGCCCTCGCCATTGTGCTGTTGCTCAAAATCAGGAACGACCGAATAAAAAACCGCATGATACACGAGCAGCAGCAACGCCTGAGGCAATACGAAATAGAAGAGCACCAGCGGTTGCAGGAAAGCATGACGCAGGAAATCGACCATAAAAACCGGCAGCTGACTTCCTACACCATCGACCTTGCCGCCAACAACGAATTCTGCATAAAAATCAAAGACCGCCTCGACGACTCCCGACAGGAAATTGCCGCCGGGAACAACAAACGGGCAAACGAAATAATAGGCGAGGCGGTGCATGAGCTGATGTGCCATAACGACAGCCGCATCAGCAACGATTTCCGCGTATATTTCGACGAGGTGCACCCCGACTTCCTCAACATCTTGTCGGCACGGTTTCCCAACCTTAGCAAAAACGACCTGCGGCTGTGTGCCTACTTGCACCTTGGCATGTCAACCAAGGAAATAGCAGCCCTCACCTACCGTGAAGTGCGCAGCATCGACTCGTCGCGCAACCGGCTGCGCAAAAAACTCGGCATCTCGCCCGAAGTGTCGCTACACCAATTCCTCAAAACAGTATATGATGCCCGATAACAGTTGAAAAAACACCTATGCGGTAGTAATGCAGTAGTAACGTTCTTTAATTTTCATACGGCTGTTGATTAATTTTGCATCAAAAACAATCAAAACCAACGTCAAAATGAAAGAACTGCATTTATCAACCAAAATCAAAGCGCTATGCGCCACGCTGCTGATGCTGCCAGTGTCAATGCTGGCACAAGACAGCAACGGCACCACAGTGTTTACCGAAACATTCGATACCGAAGAGGATTTCAACCAATGGCTCATAGTTGATTTAAACGAGAGCGCAGAAGGTGGCAGGACTTGGGAATACCTCAACGACGCTGCCGCATATATGCTCGACTACCAAACGGGGCTACCTGGCGACGACTGGCTGATTTCTCCCGCTTTTTCACTCGACGCCTCAAAAGTGTATGAACTGTATTTCACAACCTACGTTCCAAATAATAACAACATTGAGAGCCTTGGCATATATATCGGACAAACACGCTCGACCGATGGAATGACACAACAACTCATCGACCTTCCCGAACTCTACCGCGACAACAACGGAACGAAAACTGCAAAAATAGTCGTAGCCACATCGGGGGAATATTACTTGGGCTTGTATGCCTACTCGGCACCCGAACAAATCAGGGTTGAGGTCGATGATATATCCATTACCGAAGTTTCGTCGGCCGATGTGCCAAATCCAGTGACCGACCTTCAAGCCACAGCCGCCGAACTTGGGGCGTTGCAAGCCACCGTGAGTTTCACGACACCGGCACTAACGGCAGGAGAAACCACGCTCGAAAAACTCACAGCCATAAACATATACCGTGGCAGCGACTTGCAAGAACCGATACACGTAATTGAGAATCCAGGCATCGGCTCCGATATAGAATGGACCGACCAGCAGCCCGAACACGGTTTCAACACCTACACCGTCACAGCCATCAACTCGGACGGAAGCAGCGAGCCGCAAGAGGCGACAGTGTACGTGGGCATCGACACACCATCGCCAGTGCAGGAAGTGGCTGCTGCGATTAACACCGATTACAGCATCACAGTCACATGGCAAGCCCCGACGACGAGTGTCAACGGAGGATATATCGACTACAGCACAATACGTTACAGAGTGCTGCGCAACGACGAGGAAATTGCTGACGACATCGCCGAAACATCTTATACCGACGAAGTGCCTATCGAACGCGGACAAACCATCGTTTCCTACAAAGTCATACCTTACTCAAGTGCAGGCGATGGCGAAGCTACATCCTCCAACGAGGTAGCATGCGGACTGCCACTGCAAATACCTTATTCCGAATCGTTTGCCAATGGAGCATACCAGGATGACTACAGCTGGTATCAAGATGCCACTTGCAACGACATCGACTGGACAGTGACAGGTGATGACACCGACAACGAAGTTTACGCCTATGACAGCGACGGCGGAATGCTCATGGCTCAAGCCACATACGGCTACAGCGGCGACACATCGCGTCTCATTTCGCCGCTGCTTGATTTAAGCGCAATACCCAACCCTGTGCTGACATTTTACATATATCACGGACAGAGCCAATGGTACGACCCGGCTTGGGACGGCGAAATAAACGACCGTGTGGAAGTGCAAATAGCCATCGACGGTGGAGAGTGGCAGACGCTCGACGATGCCTCGTTCTATACAAGCAAGGACAACGACGGCTGGACAAAATGCGAAGTGGTAATACCGCAGTATGATTGCACATTTGTCAACTTCGGCTTGCTTGCAGTAGTCGATAACGAAAGTTACAGCCAGTGCGAAATATATATCGACAACATTTCAATCGACGAAGCCCCATACGACAACGACTTGTCGTTGCGTTCATTCTCTGTCGATAACAAGCGCATCGGCATAGGTGAACAATCCTCGTTCACAGCTACCGTGCTCAACCGTGGCGCGTCGGCTGTGAGCGGCTACACCGTCAACCTGCTTCGCGACGGCGAGCAAGTGCAGAGCGTCAATGGCGAAGAAATTGCGCCGACAGCTATTGCCGAGGTAAGTTTCGACTTCACAGCCACACTCGACGACGCGCAACAAGACGAAATCACATGGACGGCCACTGTGACGTATGCCCAAGACGAAAATGCCAATAACGACAATTCGGACGAAATCACCACATCGGTACGCCGTCCCTATGTTCCCGCGGTTACGGGTTTAACTGCCACACAGGCATCGGGCGCAATACAGCTCACATGGAATGCTGCCCGTAGTATCGAAGCCACTCCCGAAACCGACCCCATATCGGTCACCGACGACTTCGAAAGCTACGAACCATTCATCATCGACAACATCGGCAATTGGACTATGCACGACCTCGACGGCAGCACCACGCTCTCATCACCACGCATACCCAACGATTATCCCCACCGGGGCGAACCGATGGCATTCCAGGTGTTCAATGTAATCGATGCCGGTGTTGTCACCGACGAGTCCTACGACCAAGCATTACTGCCCAATAGCGGCGACCAGTACCTTATATGCCCCAGCGTGGATTGGCCTGCCGAGAACGACGACTGGCTTGTTTCGCCACGACTTGACGGACGCAGCCAAACCATCTCGTTCTATGCCAAAGCCGCATCATACGACTACGAGTGGATACGTGTTTATTACTCCACCACCGACACGCATCCCGACAGCTTCATCAAAATCAGCGACGGCGACCAAGTGTATGTGGGCGACTATTGGACACAATATAGTTACGAACTGCCCGAAGACGCAAAATATTTCGCCATACAATGTTGCCGCCGAGTGGTGTTCCTGCTCATCGACGATGTGACTTACTGCATACACAGCGGTGCCGAAGACCCGGTGACCCTCATCGGCTATAACGTTTACCGCAACGGCTCCATCATCAACGAAGAAGTAGTGACGACCAACAGCTATGACGACACCACAGCCGAAGAGGGCACTTACTACAGCTATCGTGTTACTGCCGTGTACGAGGAAGGTGAGTCGGACTACTCCGACGAAGTGTCAATCACCTCATCGGGGATAGATGCCACTTCAATGGCGACTGGCACCACAATCACCACGCACGACAACACCGTTTTCGTAAAGTCAAACATACCTTGCGACATTACCATATTCACGACCGACGGGAAAGCCATTTACAATGCCACCAATAGCTCCGAAGCGGTAATATCGCTCGACCACGGCGTTTACATTGTAAAAGCTGGCAGTACAGTCCGCAAGATCATATTGTAACACATCAATCACGCTCATAAGCAGGAGGGAATTATCAAAAATAAAGTTTGGGGCGTTTCTACAAAATCGCATGAATTTGCATTTCTGCACGCCCTTCTCCTACTTGCAATAAGGAACGAATCGTCAACACACCATGTGAGATTCGTTCCTTTTTTATAAACTGTTTTGAATTTTTCGTTCAATGGTTTGAGATGGATTTCCGAGACGGTTTTGATTGTTTTTTGAACAAGTTTATCAAGCTAAACGTTGAAAACAATAAGCGAAAGCCTCCGAAAAGACTCTCAAAACAAGAACAAATTTGCTTTTGAGGGGGTAATGTATTATTTTTGTGTAATGTTGCAGGAATATGCAGTGACACAACCACCAACTCAAGAGTAAATTTTTATGAAAATAAAGACAGCCGAATTTGTTATCAGCAACACCGACGTTGCGAAGTGCCCTCCCGGCGACAAGCCCGAATATGCCTTCATAGGACGCTCCAACGTGGGCAAGTCGTCGCTTATAAACATGCTCACGGGGCGCAAGGGGCTTGCCAAGACCTCGGCAACACCGGGAAAGACGTTGCTCATTAACCACTTCATCGTCAACGACGAGTGGTATATAGTTGACCTGCCAGGATATGGCTACGCAAGCCGCGGCAAGGAGACACGCGAACAACTTGCCAACATGATAAGAAGCTACATCATGCAGCGCGAGCAGATGGTAAACCTGTTTGTGCTTGTTGACTCACGCCACAAACCGCAAAAAATCGACTTGGAGTTTATCACATGGCTCGGCGAGTGTGGCGTGCCGTTCAGCATTGTTTTCACCAAGCTCGACAAGTTGGGCAGTGTTGCCGGAATGCGCAACATCGAGGGATACAAGCAGGTGCTGAGCGAGCAGTGGGAAGAATTGCCGCCAGTGTTTGTCACCTCGTCGGTCGATGGCCGCGGTCGCGACGAGCTGCTCGACTACATCGAGCAAATCAACAAGTCGCTGTAACATCACACGGCTCTTGCCCTTTAAAATAAGCCACAATGTCGTAGAGACGCGATAAATCGCACTGGTGTCTAATAAAGACTGTTAACATTTTCCACAACTCATTAAACAACAAAGTTTTATATAATCTTTTGGAGCGCGGAGGA
>CASEAQ010000045.1 GCA_949285735.1 uncultured Bacteroidales bacterium | reverse complement strand
CCGTGCCGAGGTGGTGCACTCGCTTGCCAAGTGGAAGCGAATGAAGCTGGAGGCATACGACATCGCCCCTGGGTATGGCATATATACCGATATGAATGCCATTCGCACGTCGGAAGAGCTTGACAACCTGCACTCGCTCTATGTTGACCAGTGGGATTGGGAACAGGCAATCAACGAGCAAGACAGGTCGCTCGCCTACTTGAAGCGCACCGTGGACAAGATATACCACGCCGTGAAGGAGACCGAATGGATGATATATGAAAATTTCCCCCACATAACGCCTCGACTGCCCGAGTCGATAACTTTCCTGCACTCCGAGGAACTGTTGCAGATGTATCCCGATGTGTCGCCAAAGGAGCGCGAAGCGCGTGCGGCACAGCAGTATGGAGCAATATTCGTGATGGGCATAGGCGGAGAGTTGAGCAATGGCAAGAAGCACGACGGCAGGGCTCCCGACTATGACGACTGGACGACCGAGAACAGCGACGGCTACCGCGGACTCAATGGCGACATAATATTGTGGGAAAACATACTCGAAGTGCCGTTTGAGCTTTCATCAATGGGTGTGAGGGTCAACCCGACTTCGCTCATGCGGCAGCTCGAAATATGCGACTGCACCGAGCGCACGTCGCTGGCGTTCCACAAGGCGTTGCTCGACGGGAAGTTGCCCAATTCGATTGGTGGTGGCATCGGGCAGAGCCGCTTGTGTATGTTCTTATTGCAAAAGGCGCACATTGGCGAAGTGCAAGCCAGCATTTGGCCCGAAGAACAAATAGCAATCTGTGCCAGCCACGGAATACAACTCATGTAAATAGTTAGCAGTGAGGGGTTAGTAGTTAGCAATTAGGAGTTAGGAGTTTGGAGTTGGAGCTATTAATATTGCCTCTACGATATAAAAACAGCGACCAGAATGACACAACGTCACTCTGGTCGTTACCCTTAATCATATAAACGCATTTATGGCAACTACTAACTACTAACTACTAACTCCTAATTGCTAACTACTAACCCCTCACTGCCCACTGCTAACTCCTCACTGCTAACTGGTAACTATCAAAAAAGCTGGCTACCTACAAAGGCAACCAGACTTTTAATAAACACGGAAATTATAGCTTTGAATTTGTCTAAAATTCCCTTAAGTTATTAGTACTCTACCAAATGAGATTTAGATTACAACGCAAAAAACTTATTGCGCTGGGTTAATAAGTGTGCCAAAGTTACACTTTTTTGTGGAAATTTCACATTCTTTGCAATTGTTTTTTGCCAAAAACATCCAAAACCAGCTTCGATACTGAGCCTCAAGTGCAACCGAGGGCTTTATGTTTTCGGTTGAAACAGTTATCCGCAGCGCGAGGTGGAACGCTATTCCTCGTTGTCGAACGTGACAGGTATTTCCCTGTTCATGCTCATTTCGAGAGAAATAAGCGTCTCGGTTTCGGTTACACCTGGAATATGTTGTATTTTGTCGTTCAATAATTCCATCAAGTGCTGGTTGTCACGGGCATACAACTTGATGAGCATAGTATAGGGACCCGTTGTGAAATGACATTCAACGACTTCCTTGATTTTTTCCAATTCGGGTACTACGTCACGATACATCGAGCCGCGTTCGAGCTTAACCCCTATGTAGGTACAAGTAGCATATCCAAGCACTTTGGGGTCAACGTTGTACCCCGACCCAGTAATGACATTCATGTCTATCATGCGCTGTATGCGCTGATGGATAGCCGCACGAGAGACTCCACATTCTACAGCTACATCTTTTGATGGGATTCGTGCGTTTTTCATTATGATTTGTAATATCTTGCGGTCGAGATTATCTATCTTCTCCATTGCTATTGTGATTAAATTAGGTGCAAATTTACGTCGTTTTTCCAACAAATCATCTATTTTATTATCAAAATGTTTCGACTATTCAACTATTTAACATTTTTTGAGAACATATTCAATCCCTGCAATGATTGATGGCTGGATATATAGGATTTGCATCAAAATGACAACCGTCACACGGCTGGGAAGGATTGCTTCGTGCCGTGTGGCGGCTGCCTGATACCCACAGCGGTGCGTGTGCTATGTGTGCGCTTCGCAGGGGCTGATTATTTCTTCTTGTTTTCTACCCCGATTGTTTCTACCTCGAAAATAAGGGTTTCGTTAGGTTCGATTTGCGGCATACGGCCATCGACGCCATAAGCCAACTCACCGGGGATATACAATATGTAGGATGCACCCGGGCTCATCATGAGCAAGCCTTCCTTGAAGCCGGGAACGACCCTTACGGGGCTCATAGCCCTTGCCTCTTTTGTTTCGTCGAATGTAGTGCCATCGATTTTCGTACCCTTGTATTTAAGCATGATGTTGTCGGTGGTCTTGAATTGCTTTCCGTTACCCGGCTTGATTACCTTGTAGGCAAGTCCGCTTTCAGTTACCTTTATGGTAGAATCTTTTGCCATGAGGTCTTTAATGAACTTCTCACCAGTTTCGCGGTTGGCGATAGCCTTGGGGTCGCGTTCCTTGGCGGCACGCATCTCCTTTTGCATCATCATGCTGACCATTCCTTGCAATTGCATCAGGTTGATGGTAGAGTCACTTGAAAATGCCTTCTTGAACTCCGATGTGAGCAAATAGGTGTTAAGCTCCACGTTGTATTGCTCTTTGAAATTCTTTACCATTTCGATGACTTGCGAGCCAACCATCATGCCTCGGCGGTAGCTGTCTTCTGCCGTGTCAACATTGACCGCCATCTCGAAGCCGCGCATGAAGGCATCTTTGTCGAATGTCGAATCTGCACGGGTTAATTGGTCTGCAAATCCGTAGCCATGTAATCGACCCATACTCATGCTCAAAGTGTCGAGCGAAGTTGCCGGCTTGCCACTGTCGGAAACGCCATTGCAGCTCACCATCGACGAAAGTGCGATGGCTGCGACAGCCAAAAACGAAATCTTTTTCATTGTGTAATAAATACTGTTGTTTTTTGATTTGAATAAGTTATTTCCTCTGAATCTATTTATCGTTGTTTATCCCACCTTTATCAGTTGAATGTCAAAGATGAGCGTCATGTTGGGACCGATGATGCCTCCTGCGCCTTGCGGACCGTATGCGAGATTCGACGGCACGAATATGCGCCACTCGGCACCAGGCTTCATCATCTGCAATGCCTCGACCCAGCCGGGAATGACTTGCGTCACGCCGAATGTTGCCGGTTCTCCGCGTTCGACCGAACTGTCGAAAACGCGACCGTCGATGAGCGCACCCGTGTAATGCACCGTAACAGTGTCGGTGAGCTTGGGCGATGCACCTTCTCCCTCCTTGATTATTTCATATTGCAAGCCGCTTGCGGTGGTGTGTACTTCTGGGCGTTTTGCATTCTCGGCGAGGTATTGCTCGCCAGCCTTCTTGTTTACGTCGTGCAAACGTGCCTCCATCTCGGCAAAGAATTGGTTGACAATATTTTTAGCCTCTTCTATTGACATTTGCGAATAGTTGCCGGTGTAGGCTGCCTCGGTGCCTGCGGCAAAATCGTTGTAGTTCAACTTCTCGATACCCGAACGCATAAAGTTGTTGCCCATGCTCAGGCCGAGGGCGTAGCTCAATTTATCCATAATGTTTTTTTATCTTGTTTCCGTGATAAACGCTTATCGATTAGTGCCATAGTTGCCCCCTTTGTGGCAAGTTGCAATAATCGGCTACAAAGGTAGAGTTAAATACAATCGCAAACATTATATTTTCAGTAAAAAATATTAAATTTGCGATTAAGGAGACTTTTGCGCTGTATAAAACGAGCATATTATGAAAAAATTAGTAGTTTCTACGGGGGCGGGCATTAGTGCCGAAAGTGGATTATCGACCTACCGCGATGCTGGTGGGCTGTGGGAAAACTATCCCGTAATGCAGGTGGCAAGCGCCGACGGATTTCGCCGCGACCCGGCATTGATACATCGTTTCTATAACGAGCGACGCAAGCAGCTGGTCGATTGCAAGCCCAATGCCGCACACACAGGACTGAAGGAACTCGAACGGCAGTTTGACGTGAGGATTATAACCCAGAACGTTGACGACCTGCACGAACGTGCCGGCAGTTCACACGTGCTACACCTGCATGGCGAGCTGATGAAGGTGCGCTCGATGACCCACCCAGAGCGGGTTTACGACGTGCGCGACGTGACTGGAGGCGGACTGGAAACCTCGCTCGACACTCGCGACAAGTATGGCGACCCGGTGCGCCCACACATCGTGTTTTTCCAAGAGTCGGTGCCTAATTTTGCTCTAGCCACCGAACTTGTCGAAGAAGCCGACATATTCGTGGTGATAGGCACTTCACTTGTGGTATATCCTGCGGCAAGCCTCATTTCTTATGTCAGGCGTGGCGTTCCCATTTATTATATCGACCCGCACCCAGCCGACACTGGTATGCTGCCCGTCACGGTAATAAAGGAAAAGGCAACTGTCGGGGTGCGAAAACTCGCCGAGCTATTGGCTGCCAATGAGTGAAGGTGCACTTGTGTGGCGGCAACAGGCGCATAAGAAACTGTTTTGAATTTTTTGTCCAATGGTTTGAGATGTATTTTTGAGGTGATTTTGATTATTTTTTGAATAAGTTTAGCGAGCTATACGTTGAAAATAATAAGCGAAAGCCTCCGAAAAGCCCCTCAAAACATGAGCAAAAAACTTCTCCTTATTTTTTCTGCAAAAATTCAAAACAGTTTCTAAAATGCTTCTTATTTGCAAGTTTTTTAAAAATCGCTTAACTTTGTAATTACAAAACGGGTGGCTGTTGTTGCCGCCGTGTGATAGGAATAGCTTCTTATAGAAAAAATAAGAATGAAAGTGAAAATACACCGCGAGGGTCTTAACATACTATTGGCATTGTTGTTCATTTTGCTGGTGATAAACATCTCGGCGTGGGTATTCATTGAATACAAGATTATACCTTCGATATTCATTGCAATCTCAGCCATAATGTATCTGCTGGCAGTCAACTTCTTCCGCAGTCCGCGTCGCCGTTTCAAGGGCGACCCGACCAATGCCGTCGTGGCATCGGCCGACGGCACTATTGTCGCCCTCGAAGAGGTGTATGAAGACGAATACCTGCACCGCAACGTGATACAATTGTCGATTTTCATGTCGGTGTTCAATGTTCATGCCAACTGGCCATCGGTCGAAGGTCGGGTGGAATATGTCAAGCACCACTCAGGGCGTTTCCTTGCGGCATACTTGCCCAAGTCGAGCAGCGAAAACGAACGTTCGGCAATAGTGATAAAGGCAAACAATGGCGATGAGATTCTCATGCGGCAGATTGCCGGGGCTGTTGCGCGCCGCATTGTCACATACGCCGAGCCAGGCGAATATGTCACGCTCGACCAGCACATAGGATTCATAAAATTTGGCTCGCGCGTGGATATTTTCTTGCCCCTCAATGCCGAGATATTGGTGAAGCTCGGCGACAAGACCGTGGGTGGCATCACCCAAGTAGCCCGCCTGAAGTCATAATATCCCCTTGATTTTTTGTTAGGCTTAAATGATTGGATTGCAGGTTGCTGCAACCTCGTTTATCGCAATCTGATATAAATTGCGATAAATTGTCATATACCTGTCGATTACAAGTGCTGATATGTATGCAACAGGGGCGACGAAGCTACGAGGGGGAATGAAAAATTCTTGGAGGAAGCACGGCTTCTTCATTTAAAATTATTGGTGTCCGCTAAACATATATAAATATTTAATTCTCAACACTGTAGCTATTGATAAGCCCCCTTTGTGAAATCTGTTCATAATTGGCTTTAAATCAACATACTACAACTTATTCAAGAATTTTTAGCGGACAACAATAATTTAAAATGTTATAACTGTGTAGCTCGGAATACAGGGCACAGAGGGCGGCGAAGCCGTCCAACTTTCTCGTAACCGAGCGGTGACGCAGCCCTTTAGGGGCAAGGAACCCTCGGAATGAAACCGCCCTACACAACAGGGCCTCGAAGAGGTCCAACGTGCCGCTATGGCAGAGCAGGACAGTATTGTAACCGTTAGATATATGGTGGAATATGTGCGCTTCTTCGTTTACTCAAGAATGGTAATTGAACTCCGTTGGACCTCTCCGAGGCCCTGAATTAGGTGGGGTGATGGTTGTCCGACGGTTCCTTGCCCACTCGTTGGGCTGCGTCACACGTCGGTTAAGCATGGTTGGGCGGCTCCGCCGCCCCCGTATTTATTAGCATACCGTCAACATAATTTAAATAAAAGAGCCGTATGGAGGGGCGACAATGAATGTGGATTATTTTTGCTGTTTCGGAAAAATGCCCTATCTTTGCATTAAGGCTGTTTGACAGCAAGAGCTGTAGTGTAAGAATTTACAACCGTTGCCAAGTCATTTGCCTCGTTTGAGAAATTGGCTTGTAAATAGCTTGTTTTCAAGTCGCTCACATTCAAAAAGGTGGATTTCTAAAATAAAATCATGAACCTGCTTAAATCAATCAAAAACAATATACCAAACGCAATAACTTGCCTGAACCTGCTCTCGGGTAGCCTTGCCTGCATTTGCGCTTCGCATGGCAGCGAGCACATAGGCGGCGAAGCCGGGGCAATCACTTATTACCAGTTGGCTTTCATCATGATAGCCGCCGCTGCCGTGTTTGACTTCTTCGACGGGTTTGTTGCCCGTCTGTTGGGCGTGGTTTCGTCGATTGGCAAGGAACTCGATTCCTTGTCCGACTGCGTCAGTTTCGGACTTGCCCCCGCGCTCATAGTGTTTTTCATGGTGCGAGAGCTGTACCCGTCGTCGTGGGTTGCTTATTGCGCCCTGTTGGTGGCTGTCTTTGGCGCAGTGAGGCTTGCGCGGTTCAATACCGATGAGAGCCAGGCGACATCATTCGTCGGGCTGCCCATTCCTGCCAATGCCATATTCTGGATAGGATTCTGCGATTATTTCTACACGCTTGCGCCGTCGGCTGCCGGCGAGTATGTGATATTGGCTGCCATCGTGGTGCTTAGCTACGCAATGGTGTCGAAGCTGCGAATGTTCTCGCTCAAGTTTAAGAACTACCGCATCGGTGGCAATCTGCATCGCTACCTGCTCATCGTTGGCACGGTGGTGTCTATTGTGGCATTGGGAGTCAAGGGGTTGGCAGTTGCCATAATCCTCTACTTCGTGCTCGTGCTGCTGTTTGCGCGGTATGAAAGAGAGGCGGCTGCGAACCATTGAGGTACGCGTGCCGAGGATTCCCGATTGCGGGTGGGATTGGGAAATTTAAACAGCCTCTAATAATATTTATGGAATTGCATTTGTTTCATTGCTATTTTTTGCCGACATTTGTTAATCGCAAGTGTGTGGCATGATGTTTGCGCTACACACACTTTGATAGCGATAGTGGAAGGTATTGTTTCTCTTTCTCACACATAGCACAAAAAATAATGGAATTTCTGCTTATAATATTACTCTTGCTGTTCTTGTTGCTCTATCCAGTCATAAAAGCTGGCTTCAAGATGTGGCAGCAAGTGCGCCAAATGAACCAAAACTTCCAAAACGCCCGTTCGCAATACGGGAATGGAGGTGCAGCCAGTGGCGGCAACAGAAGGGGTGGTGGCACGTCGTCGCACGGACATCGCCGCCGTGGCAAGATTTTCGGACCCAACGATGGAGAATATGTCGATTTTGAGGAAATTATAGAACACCGGCAGTCGGTGCAATATGTCGAGGTGCGCGACGTTGAGCCTCGCATCACCGATGCCAAGTTTGAGGAGATTTTATAAAATAAGCGCCACCGCTTGTCTCTGGGCAAGGGGAACTTTATGCGTGATTCCTGTCAGGATATTTTCAACCAGTTTTTTCGATGAGCAATAGCACTTGTTATTATACACATACGTTGCCCAATGGGCTGCGGATGGTGTTCATGCCGGTGGCTACAGATGTGGCATACTGCGGGTTGTCGATTGATGCCGGCAGCCGCGACGAGCAACCGGGGCAATATGGACTTGCACACTTTGTCGAGCACACGATTTTCAAGGGCACACGGCATCGCCGGGCTTGGCACATACTCAACCGCATGGAGCGCGTAGGTGGCGAACTGAACGCATACACTACCAAAGAGAACACCACCGTCTATTCGATTTTCCCGTGCCAATACTTGGACCGCGCCACCGAGCTGATAGCCGACCTTGTCGCCTATTCGACCTTTCCCGAGAGCGAAATTTTGCGCGAGCGCGAAGTGGTACTCGACGAGGCAGCGTCCTATCGCGACTCGCCAGCCGAAGCCGTATATGACGATTTTGAGGATATGGTGTGGGCTGGCAGCCAATTGGGGCATAACATTTTGGGCGTTGAAGACGACTTGCGTAGCTTCACTGGCGAAGATTGCCATCGGCATTTGAGCAATTTGTATGTGCCAAGCAACATGGTGTTTTTCGTACTGGGTAACCTGAAACCGCAAGTGGTGTTCCGAACTGTCGAACGCCACATGGGGTGCCTCAACCACACGTTGACGAAACAGCCTCGTGTTGCCCCGTCATTGCTGCCCACATTCAGGAGGGAACAGCAGATGGGGCTGCATCAAGCACACACGGTGTATGGCGTACCTGTGTGCAGTATGCACGACGACAGCCGTTATGCACTGCTATTGCTCAACAATATGCTTGGCGGACCAGGCATGAATTCGCTACTCAACATCGCCATACGTGAACGCCGCGGATATGCCTACACTGTGGAATCGGCTGCAACCCTCTTCAGCGATTGCGGTATTTTGCAAATATACTTTGGCAGCGACCTGTGCCATGTGAAACCGTCGATAAGGGTGATTGGCGACATAATAGACAAATTGGCATCGAAACCATTGTCGGACAAGGCTCTGGACGCAGCAAAGAAACAATTTGTAGGGCAGCTCACCGTGGCAAGCGACAACAACGAGGCATTGGCACTGTCGGTGGGCAAAAGCTACTTGTATTATGGCTGCATCGACAGCAACGAGGCTACGGCAGCCCGCATAACTGCCGTCACTGCGCAACAACTGATGGACGTTGCCGCAACGATTCTTCCCAAGCGGGCATCGATACTAACGTTTAAATAACCTATACCAGTGTGTGATACTGCACCGGCTTCAACAATCCTGGCTATGACCAGGCAGAGAAACCATGCAAAAAAACAAATAAATTTGTTTTGTTCTACGCCCGATTTGCATTATCTTTGTGCTGTAACATAAATCTGAACATTTATAGTATTTTATATACCATCAAACCAATTAACTTATGATTTCTAAGAATGTTGTACTATGCACAGCTGTTGCTTCTGTGCTGGCATTGCAGACGGCTCCGCTGCAAGCTGCCGAAAGCGTGGCTTCGCCCAATGGTGATGTCGTTGTCAATTTTGATGTGAAAGATGGTTGGCCCGTGTATAAGGTCGATTACAAGCAGCAACCCGTGATTCTTGAAAGCCGGTTGGGGCTTGAGCTTGCCGACGTCAGTATGCGCAACTCATTTGAGTCATTTGACATCACAGGCGGTGAAACCAACAAATTGTCGCTCACCGACGGGTTTGAACTGACTTCGACCGAGCGTTCGTCGTTCGATGAGACTTGGACTCCCGTGTGGGGCGAGGAAAGTGCCATACGCAACCATTACAACGAAATGGCTGTAACTATTACACAACCGGTTTTCGACCGCTACATCATTATCCGATTCCGTGTGTATGACGATGGCGTAGGATTCCGCTACGAATTTCCGCAACAAAAGAACCTTGTTTACTTCATAATCAAAGAAGAGCATACCCAGTTTGCCATGACAGGCGACCACATGGCATATTGGATTCCCGGCGACTACGACACGCAAGAATATGACTACACCATGAGCCGCCTGAGCGAGATACGCGGACTTATGGACAAGGCTGTGACCCCCAATTCGTCTCAGACAGTGTTCTCACCGACAGGTGTGCAAACTGCGTTGATGATGAAGACCGACGAGGGGCTTTACATCAACTTGCACGAAGCCGCGCTGGTTGACTACTCGTGCATGAGCCTCAATCTCGACGACAAGGACATGGTGTTTGAATCGTGGCTCACGCCCGATGCTCAAGGCAAGAAGGGTTATATGCAGACTCCGTGCACATCGCCGTGGCGCACAGTAATCGTGAGCGATGATGCCCGCGACATTCTTGCATCGCGCATCACGCTCAACCTTAACGAGCCCTGCAAACTCACCGACACTTCGTGGATTAAGCCAGTGAAATATATCGGCGTATGGTGGGATATGATTACCGGCCGCGGCAGTTGGGCTTATACCGACGATGTTTATTCGGTAAAACTTGGCGAAACCGACTATACCAAGACCAAGCCCAATGGCAAGCACTCTGCCAACACCGAGAACGTGAAGCGATACATCGACTTCGCCGCCGAGCACGGCTTCGACCAAGTGCTGGTTGAAGGCTGGAACCAAGGTTGGGAAGACTGGTTTGGTCAATCAAAAGACTATGTGTTCGACTTCGTTACACCATATCCCGATTTCGATGTCGAGGAACTCAACCGCTATGCCCACAACAAGGGCGTGCGCCTGATGATGCACCACGAGACTTCGGCATCGGTGCGCAACTATGAACGTCACCTCGATGCAGCCTACAAGTTCATGGCTGACCACGGCTACAACTCGGTGAAAAGCGGTTATGTGGGCAATATAATCCCACGCGGCGAGCATCACTACGGGCAATGGATGGTAAACCACTACTTGCATTGCGTGAAGAAAGCTGCCGATTACAAAATCATGGTCAACGGGCACGAGGCTGTGCGCCCGACGGGGTTGTGCCGCACCTATCCCAACTTGATTGGCAATGAGTCGGCTCGCGGCACCGAATATCAGGCATTTGGCGGAAGCAAGCCGGGTCACACATCGATATTGCCGTTCACTCGCCTCGTTGGCGGTCCGATGGACTACACTCCTGGCATCTTCGAGATGAACGTTAGCAAGATGAACCCCGACAACAAGTCGCACGTCAACAGCACCATTTGCGGTCAGCTCGCACTTTATGTAACACTTTACAGCCCGTTGCAAATGGCTGCCGACGTTCCCGAAAACTACGAACGCTTCATGGACGCATTCCAATTCATAAAGGACGTTGCAGTCGATTGGGACAAGTCGGTTTACCTTGAGGCAGAACCGATGGAATATGTCACCATCGCACGCAAGCAAAAGGGCAGCGACAACTGGTTTGTAGGCTGCACGGCTGGCAACAACGACCACGAGTCGGAAATCACGCTCGACTTCCTCGACAAGGGTCGCAAATACGAGGCAACCATCTATTGCGATGCAAGCGATGCCAATTACAAGACCAATCCACAGGCATACACCATCACAACAAAGAAAGTTGACAGCAAGACCAAGCTGAAACTCAAAGCAGTGTCAGCAGGCGGTTACGCAATCTCTATTCGTCCAATCGAATAAGGAAACTATACTTCATGATACACACCACGGGAGGGCTGCCACTTGATGGCGAGCCCTCCCTGTTTTTACCTCCACAAATAAAAAAATTGCCCCCGAATAAAGACCGAGGGCTGCCTAATGTTTTCACAACGGAATAATCCTTATTGTGATTTGCTTCAAATTTGTATGGCAAATGTATGAATATTTTATGCATTTACAAAACATCATGCAAAAAAATCTGTATCTTTGAGAATCTTGACTATATAAACCAGAAATATTTTACCACATGAAACTGATATTAGGGCTTGACTTAGGCGTAAGCAGCATAGGGTGGGCTGTCGTCCATGAAGCAGAATCGGAAAACGAAATTTCACGTATCGACAGTGCTGGAGTTAGAGTGGTTCCTCTTTCAAATGATGAAGAACAAAATTTTGAGAAAGGGAAAAGCATCACCACCAATGCGGCAAGGACTCTGGGCAGGAGTGCTCGGCGTAATTTACAGCGTTACAAGCTCAGGCGCGACAATTTGATAAATTGCTTGCGTAAGAATGGCATAATCGGTGACGATGCAGTGCTGTATGAAACAGGAAACGAATCAACATTTGAAACCTATCGATTGAGGGCGCATGCAGTAACCGAAGAAATAACGCTCGAACAATTAGCTCGAGTTCTATTGATGATAAACAAGAAGCGTGGATACAAGAGCAATCGGCAAATTAAGCAGGAAGATGACGATGCTATTGATGGAATGGAAGTGGCGCGTCGCTTGTATGACGAAGATTTGACACCAGGGCAGCTCACATTGGGATTAATGCGAGAGGGGAAGAACTATGTGCCAAGTTTCTACAGGTCGGATTTACAAAAAGAGTTTGACAAGATTTGCACCTTTCAACAACAATATCATGCAGATTATCTTACAGCCGATTTTATTGCCACGATAAAGGGAGCAGACAAGAAGACGACAATTGAACTTTTCCGCAAAGCATATGGCATAACACCTTTGGAAGTCGGAGGAAAAGACAAAAGAAAAACGCAATTTGAGTTGCGTGCAAAAGCTCTGGAAGAACCTATTGGGATGGAGGAACTGGTATATGTGTTTGCCGAACTGAACAGCGCCATTAGCAATGCAAGCGGGTATCTCGGGAGTATAAGTGACCGTAGCAAGGAGCTGTATTTCGACCATCTCACAGTGGGGCAATACTTGATGAAGCAATTGGCTGCCAACCCAAATTATAGTTTCAAGAACAAGGTGTTTTATCGGCAGGATTATTTAAATGAATTTGAAGCTATATGGGAAACACAAGCAAAGTTCCACGAAGAATTAACGCCGACGCTAAAACATGAGATACGCGATATAATTATCTTTTATCAACGACGGTTAAAGAGCAAGAAAAGCTTAGTGGGATATTGCGAACTTGAAAATTTTGAAATAAATGACCCTGCAAGTGGTAAGACAAAGCTCGTGGGCGCAAAAGTGTGCCCAAAGTCGTCGCCATTGTTCCAAGAGTTCAAAATATGGCAAACATTGCAGAATGTGAAGATTATCGACAGGCTGACTTATGATGAATATACCCTTCTGCCCGAAGAAAAAGAACTGTTAGGGCAAGAATTTGGCATTAAAGAAAAACTATCCAAAAAAGAGATTTTGGTGATGTTGAGGGGGAAAGGAGCCGATAGGAAATTTGATTTGAACTATGAGAGCATAAGTGGCAACACTACACAAGCAGCATTGATTAAGAAGTATGCAGAAATTCTCGTCATGTCGGGGCATGATGTTGATTTCGGCAAGATGTGCGCAAAAGATGTATATACGGTCCTCTTCTCTCTGTTTAATGCACTTGGGTGGAATACTGCGATTCTCCGCTTTGACTCCTCATTAAAAGGCAGAGAGCTGACAGAGCAAGACAGCTACAAATTGTGGCATTTGCTTTATTCCTATGAAGACACCGACTCCGATGCCAGCAATGGCGGTTTAAAACGTAAAATCAGCGATTTATGCCACTTTGGAGATAATCTTGAATATGCATCGGCAATTGCAAAAGTTACTTTTGCGCCCGACTACGGCAATTTGAGCAGTCGTGCCATACGCAAGATTCTGCCATTCTTGCACGAGGGATATGTTTACAGTAGTGCTTGTGAACGTGCAGGTTATAAGCATTCTGAGCGCTCGCTTTCACGTGAGGAGATTGATGGCAAGCAACTTGCCGACAAACTCGACATTTTGCCACGGAACAGTTTGCGGAATCCTGTTGTTGAGAAAATTCTCAATCAGATGGTCAATGTGGTTAATGCTGTTTTGGAAAAATACGGACACCCCGATGAGATACGTGTTGAAATGGCTCGTGAGTTAAAAAATAATGCCAGCAAGCGGGAACGCATTTATAGCAATAATAGGAAAGCTACGGCTGAAAATGAGCGAATCAAGGAGATTTTGCGCAACGATTTTAAAATCTCTTCACCCAGTCGTAATGATGTTGTGCGATATCGTTTATATGAGGAATTGTCAAGTCGAGGTTTTCGCACCTTGTATTCCGATACCGAGATAAATCGTCAAGACTTGTTCAGCAATAGGTACGACATTGAGCACATAATTCCGCAAGCATTGTTGTTTGACGACTCGTTTTCAAACAAGACGCTTGAATTACGCGATGTGAATATTGCAAAAGGAAGCAACACCGCAATGGATTTTGTGGCGACAAAATACGATGAGGAGCAATACAAAGCGCGGGTACTCGATTTGTATAGGAATGGTGCTATATCAAAGGCGAAAAAAGACAGATTGTTAATGCGCAAACAGGATATACCAACCGATTTCCTTAATCGCGATCTCGTCAACACGCAATATATTGCACGAAAGGCTGTAGAGATGCTCGAAGCAATTACAAGAAGCGTGTTATGTACCAATGGAGCAATCACTGCAAAGTTGCGTGAAGACTGGCAGATTGTAGATGTAATAAAGGAATTGAATTGGGATAAATACGAGAAGTTGGGGCTTACAGAAGTCGAAGACCATAACGGGCAACGCATCAGGAAAATCAATAATTGGACGAAGCGCAACGACCACCGCCATCATGCAATGGATGCCATAACCATCGCATTTACTAAACGGGGAATTATTCAGTATTTGAATACATTAAGCGCAATGGGGAGCGACAAATCGGTTTTGAGGCAAAAATATCAATATCGCAATGGGCAAGGAAAGTGGTTGTTTATCCCACCTGTGGCACCGATAGCCCAGTTCCGTGCCGAAGTTAAGAGGGCTTTGTCCGATATTCTTGTGTCGATAAAGTCGAAAAGCAAGGTGGTGACGCGCAATGAAAACAAAACAAGGACAAAAGACGGATGGCGAAGCAAGGTTCAATTGACTCCTCGTGGACAATTGCACAACGACACATATTACGGTAGAATATATTGGTATGAATCTCGTGAAGAGTTGGTTGGCTCGGCATTCGATGAAGCAAAAATCATGACTGTTGCAAATGCACGTTACCGCACAGCTCTGCTTTCTCGGCTGCACCAATATGGCAGCGACCCTAAAAAGGCTTTTACTGGTAAAAACAGTCTTGAGAAGAATCCTTTGTATATCGATTCCAGACATTTGCAATCTGTTCCTTGCCGTGTGAAAACTGTTAGCCTTGTACCTCGGTTCACCACAAGGAAGCCGATTGACAATAAATTGGTCATCGACAAAGTTATTGACAAGGGTGTTCGTCGTATTCTTGAGGCTCGTCTTGCCGAATATGGCGGTAATGCCGATAAAGCATTCTCAAATCTTGATGCAAATCCAATTTATCTGAACAGGGAAAAAGGAATAACAATAAGGCGTGTTACAATCTCAGGTATTGCCAATGGGGTTGCCATACATTCAAAGCGAGATCAAAGTGGCAGAATTGTAATCGACAAAAACGGAGCAGAACAACCTGCCGATTATGTAAGCCTTAGCAAAAATCACCATTCGGCAGTATATCTCGATGAGAAATCTAACATTCAAGTAGAAACGGTTTCATTCTTTGAGGTAGTCGCACGAATTTTGCAAGGATTGCCGGCAATTGATAAAAGTTACAGGCAAGAGGACGGGTG
The DNA here is from genome assembly GCA_949285735.1 of uncultured Bacteroidales bacterium. Lineage (GTDB taxonomy): Bacteria > Bacteroidota > Bacteroidia > Bacteroidales > Muribaculaceae > Avimuribaculum. Next base: position 2,214 of record CASEAQ010000045.1, on the reverse strand, counting down.
GAAATTCTTGTTCACGATGAAAATCAATGAGTATTTTGTGTTTCCGAATGTCGAAAGCGGTTTCGACCCAAATGATATTGATTTGACCGATTCCGATAATTATGAAGCAATAAGTCCAAATCTTTTTAGGGTACGAAAATTAACAAAAGGCGATTATGTTTTTCGTCACCATCTCGAAACGACTGTTGATGACAGTAAAGAGCTAAAGAATTATGCTTTTAAAAGAATACAATCTGACAGGTATTTGCGAGGAATCGTAAAGGTTCGCATAAATCATTTGGGGGAGATAGTTGCAGTTGGTGAATATTAAATAAAAAACTGCCATGATGAAGAAAACGTTGTATTTTGGAAATCCAGCCCGACTTTCGTTGAAGTTGCAACAAATGGTGATAAAACGCCAATTGCCAGAGGGTAAAGAGCAAGTTGACACACGCCCCATAGAAGACTTGGGTGTTGTGATTATTGATAATCCTCAAATCACTTTCACGTCGGGAATAATAGATGCGTTGCTTGCAAATAATTGCGCTATAGTAACTTGTGATAGCAGGCACATGCCTGCAGGGCTCATGCTGCCGCTCAATGGGCATACAATACAAAACGAGAGATTCAGGCAACAAATTTCGGCTTCCGTTCCGCTGCTAAAGCAGATGTGGCAGCAAACAGTGAAATGCAAAATAAAGAATCAGGCATTGACGCTTGAGTCTTGCCTCAAAGAGAAACATCAGTGCATGCATCGGTGGGCTGACGATGTGAAGAGCGGCGACTCCGAAAATATGGAGGCACGTGCTGCGGCTTATTATTGGAAATGTATGTATGCAGCAATCGATGGATTTACTCGAGGAAGGGATGGAATGCCTCCCAACAATCTGCTTAATTATGGATATGCTATTTTACGGGCTATAATATCCCGTGCACTTGTTGGTAGCGGACTGCTGCCGACATTGGGCATACATCACCACAACCGGTATAACGCCTATTGCCTTGCCGACGACATAATGGAGCCTTATCGACCCTATGTCGATAAGTTGGTTTTCGATATGTTTCATAAGTATGCACCAAGTGGAGATATTGAAGACTTGACCAAAGAAATGAAAGCCGAATTGCTTTCAATCACTACGATTGATGTAAAAATGGGAGGTAAAACACATCCATTGATGGTCGCTGCCGATTTAACTGCGTCATCATTGTATAAGTGTTTTGCTGGAGAATTGAGGCATATTGCTTATCCAGTGTTCGTGTAATGATGTACGATGAGCGTATCAGCAAATACCGAGTTATGTGGGTGCTTGTTTTGTTTGATTTGCCTACCGAAACCAAGAAGGAGCGTAAAGCCTATGCGATGTTTCGCAAGCATCTAATCGAAGATGGGTTTACTATGTTCCAGTTTTCGATTTATATAAGGCACACCATTAGCAAGGAAAATGCCAATGCCCACATACGACGCGTAAAATCATTCCTGCCGCAGACGGGCAAGGTATGCATCATTTGTATTACCGACAAGCAATTTAGTGACATTGAACTTTTTTATGGGGCAAAACCGACAGCGGTAAATACACCTGGGCAACAGTTGGAATTATTTTAACTATTTTCAGATTTATTATACTGTTCCCTTGGCTGCCATTTTGCTCTGATAACAAATATCGTCGCATCAAAAAACGGAAACATAGAATAACAAAATCCACTCATATAAGTGGATTTTATTATTGTAGCTGGGTTAATTAACCATTTCTAAAACACTGCATAATACACAGAAATTCAGTTGGTTGCTCGTATTGTGGTGTTCAACCCAATACAAAAATACAAATTTGAAAGCAAATCACAACCAAGAGATTTATATAATGTGCATATAATATGGTGTTCAACCCAATACAAAAATACAAATTTGAAAGCAAATCACAACACATGTGTAAAATGTTATACACAAATATGTGGTGTTCAACCCAATACAAAAATACAAATTTGAAAGCAAATCACAACAAATTGAACAACAAAAAAAAATAATCAATTGGTGTTCAACCCAATACAAAAATACAAATTTGAAAGCAAATCACAACATACTGATTACATTATATTGGTATGATATGGGTGTTCAACCCAATACAAAAATACAAATTTGAAAGCAAATCACAACGCGTACTAAGTACCGAAGACGTATAGTTCAGGTGTTCAACCCAATACAAAAATACAAATTTGAAAGCAAATCACAACGTAAAA
>CASEAQ010000044.1 GCA_949285735.1 uncultured Bacteroidales bacterium | reverse complement strand
ATACTCTTCGCGTTGATTTCATGATCCAGAAGCCGAAAATCGCGGTGCTTGCCCTTAACTCGCTACCCCGGGAGGGGCAGGATGAGGAGGCGAATGTTTTGTTGCCGGTCATCGATAGGGCCCGGCAAAACGGGATTATGGCTCTTGGCCCGTTTGCAGCGGATACGTTCTTCGCCTCGGGAGCGTACGAGAAGTTTGATGCCGTTCTCGCGATGTACCATGACCAGGCGATGCCCGCTTTCGAGGCGATGCCTGCTGACGGAAAGGCGGCTTACGTGGCGGGATTGCCCGCAGTGTGCGCATTCCCTCTTCAGCAACCCGATTATCACCTTGTGGGACACGGGGAATCGGACGAGCAAGGGCTTCGCGACGCGGTTTACCTGGCGATTGATGTGGCCAGCCGGCGTGCCCGTTCTCGTGAGTTGCAACGGGATCCACTTCCTCATTATAATGTCGCGGGGAATAGTAACGAGTCCGACCTTAACGTCGATCAAATCGAGGGCGTTAAAGAGGATGCGGAGGATTAGGAGACGTGGCGCATAGCTGGTGCGCCGACGAGGGGGTTATGGCGTGATTTTCTTGCGGTTTAGGAATCGGAAGTATTTATGCCATAGCTCTTTGAATGTGTCAAAGGATTCTTGGTAGGAGATGCCGACGCCCTGGACGGTTTCCGTGGCATTGTAGACGAGTTTTTCATCGGTATGCGAGTAGGCTTTGAGCCGAAGGGTGCCTTGCGGGTTTAGTTTCACTTCCACGTCGAAGTCTCCGGTGATGGAGGTGTTGGAGTTTGTTTTTGCTTTTTCGCCCATGTTGCCGTTGGCGGAGATGGTCACCCGGTTGTTCAATATTTGTGTGGAGAGGGCTAATTCAAATTCATCGGTGGTGACCTCGTCCCCAGGACGATAGGAGAAACCCACGTCGACGTTGCTGCTGATTTGGGATAGCCAACGGGAGAGTTGGTTGGACAGAAGTTCGGAGGCCGTGGTGACGCCCATTTGGTAGCCGGCACTACGTTCCTGCTGGGAGGGGTCGCTGTCAAGGTAGTCGGGGGTGTAGAATTTGTTCATCAAGTTGTCTGTCGAGGTAGCCCTCCAAGTGCCCGTCGATGCTTCTTTTTCAAGCAGAAAAGTGGTGACGAGGTTGTTGCCCTGTCCGTGCTTGTAGATGTTGACGCGTGCGCTGTCGGCCATTGGTGACCACAGGCAGAAGTGGTAACCGTTGCGGTCGATGCTCAGTTCCAAGTCATCGCCGTCGTAGGTGGGATAGGTTGAGAACTTTTCCATTTGTGATTGTGTTACAACGTTCTGGGCTTGCATTGCCACTGGAGCGGCAGCCAAAGGCAACAGTGCCAATGAGGCTGCACAGGCTTTCAAAGCAATTCGGTTCATGTCGTTTTAAGTTTATAAAAAAGATTTATGAGTGAAACATAAGTCGTTGAAAAAAACAGTATAACTATCAGTATTCATGGATAATTACCGATATGGCACAAAGTTACAAACAATTTTGTCAAAAGCAAGTCGGATTTGAGATAAAAAAAGCAGCCAGACCTGAGAGTCAGGTCCGGCTGTTCTTTCTTTATGTGTCACTTGGTGATTAGAGAACGCTTGAGATGTCGAATTTAGCAAATTCGAGGTCGTTGGCAGCCTTGTCGCGGAGCGAGCTGTCCTTGCTGATAGCTTGGCTCAAGTTGGAAGTAACCATTTGTTGGTTGTTGGTGCGGGCACCGAGCACAGCCATCAAGTAGTAGGTCGTAGCGTCGGGTTCTGCGATGCCGGCGAGAGTAGCGCGAGCCTTGCTGTAGTCCTTAGTGAGGATTTGAGCGAGGGCAGCGTTGTTGCTCTTAGAGTCGCCAAATGCGTTAACAGCAGCATTGTAGTCGCCACGTTCCATGTAGTAAACACCGAGAGCCTCGTTGAGACCTTCAGCACCACCTGCAGCACCGAGCTTCTGGTTGGCAGCGTCGTAGTTGCCATCGACGATGTCGCACAATGCTTGGTTCATCTTAGTTTCGGCATTGCTTGGAGCGAGGTTTGCAGCTTTGTTGAAGTTGCTCTTTGCAGCATTGTAGTCGCCAGCAACGTATTGGCACATACCAAGGTTGTTGTATCCGCGGTAGTCGTTAGGATAGTTCTTGGTGCAAGCAGTGTATATTTCGATGCGCTTAGCGTTGTCGTCGGTGAGAGTGCCGCAGTAGAGCAATTCTTCAACTGTGAGCGAGCTTGGGTCGCTTTCAAAAGCAGCCATGATTTCTTCGTCGCTCTTGCCAATAACGTTGATAGAGGCAGTCAAGCGAGAACGGCGCAATTGCGGAAGAATCTCGTCGGCGAGTTGTTCGAATACAGAAGAGAGGTTGCGGATTTCCTGCTCACGTTGTTCGGGGTCGCTGTACATCGACAATACGCTCAAGATGAGGTCTTTGTCTTGGATGTTGCTTGCAGAAACCAATTCTTGGAAACCTTCCCAGTCTTCGGCAGTGAAGTCGGCAGTGAGTTCGCCAAATTCTTCAATCTTGTTGTCCTTGAATGACTTGTTGAGGTATTTGCGAGTGTTGTCTTCACGTTTTTGAGCGAGCTTTTCGTTGAAGTCGAACTTACCATCAGGAGAAGCGTAAGACTTGATGTTAACTTCCTGGATTTCGAGACGGTCGTTGCCTTGAGCGTTGGCAAGAGCGGTGTTGAAGTCGGCAATTTGTTGCGATTCGGTTTCACCCTTTCTTACGTTGGCTTGGTTGATGAGGAACTTGATCTCGGCATTGTATTGCTCGTTGATGATACGTTGGAACTTGTCGGGGGTAGTAGCCGGAGTTACGCTGCCAGCATCGGCAAATGTGGCAGTTGCGATAACGCCGTCGGCAACCTTGATGCGAGGCAATGTGTATGTTTTTTTGCCTTGTTGAACTTGGAAGTCGAGCACGAGTTCCGACTTAATCATTTCGGGAACATAGTCGAACGAAACAGGAACAGTTACGCTGCCACCGTTGTCGTAAGAAACTGTTTGACCGTTGCCGTTAACTTCCTCGCCGATGAGCTTGTAGGATTGCGAAGCAGTTTCCTTGTCGCCATACACCAAATATGGAGTAACGGTGACTTCTGCGTTTTTCAAGAAGAATTTTTCGGGGATTTGGCCCGTAACGGTTGCTGGAACTTTTCCTGCAACCACTTCCAGTGGTGACGGGTTGACAGTGAAATACTCAGCACTGATCTCGCTGAGCGACTTGTTACAGCTTGTCAAAGCCAGTGAACCGCCCACTAAGACTGATAAGAATAATTTGCTATTCATAATGCTAAAAATTATGTGGTTAAAAATTTGCTATCTGTGACTTCCTTTGTTGGGTGTAAAGATACATTAAATATGTAAAATCTGTTTCTTATTAACATAAATTAGTGTAAATGTTACACACAAGTTGTCCAATTATTTTATTGTCGAAAAGCGTGCCAACTCATGGTTTCGTCAGCCGAAGAAACGCTGGTAGCACGATTTCTTACGGCAAAAATACACACAAATATGATTTTTCGAGTATGGGAAAAGGAAAAATGTGCGATTATTCGCAAATAATTCAAAAAAATGTTGACAAACGGCTCTTGCGGTTGTAATTTTGCGCCATATTCGGTGTTGTTGCAAATGGAGGCTTGGTGTGGCTTGCCGTTTTGTCAGGTGGCTGCGCAGTGTCGCTGGCAGGTGCAACAATGCTGATTTCACTCTAAGGTTGAGGGGCAAATGAGTTATTCAGTGAAGAAATCAAAAATTTCATACGTCAATGCCAATATCACGTCCATTATAAGTGTGGCACTCGTGTTGCTGCTGCTTGGGATGGGGGCGATGCTTGGGTTGTTTGCCCGCAGCGCGACCGAGCGCATCAAAGCAGGCATAGGATTTGATGTGTCGATGTCGGATACGGCTACCGACTCCCAAGTGCTGGCAATGAAGCGATTGCTTTCGGCTGCGCCCTACACGGCGAGTGTACGCTATATTTCAAAAGAGGAAGCATTGCACTATTGGCAGCAGGAGACTGGCGAAGACTTGATGCAGGTGCTTGGATTCAATCCGCTCACAGCCGAATTTGAAGTGCACGTGAAGCCGGCTTATGCCGTGGTTGACAGCCTTAACATGATAGAGGCATCGCTTGTGAGAGTGCCGGGTGTTGACGTGGTGCAGGTGCATCGCGACCAGGTCGAGGCTATAAGCCGCAACATCAGCAACATCGTGGCAGTGCTTGCCGTGGTGGCTTTCGCACTGCTTGTGGTGTCGTTTGCGTTGATAAACAACACGGTTAGGCTTACGGTGTATTCGCGCCGTTTCTTGATATACACCATGAAGCTGGTGGGGGCTACACCAGGGTTTATACGCCGCCCGATTGTGGTGAGCAATATAATAAACGGGATTATCGCCGCCCTTGTGGCTACCGTGGTGTTGAGCGCGGGGCTTTTCTACATCGAACGTGTCGAGGGTGGCTGGTCGGCATTGGTGACTCCAGCCGAGGTGTGGTGCGTCTTTGGCGGCCTTGTGGTTGTCGGGGCATTGCTTTGCGGCTTCGGGGCATTGCTTGCATCGAACAAGTATCTGCGCCTCGACTATGACGAGTTGTTCAAACGTTAATAATAAAATCACAGTATATACATATCTAAAAGGAAGATGATGAAGTCGAGTATTGATGGCAAGCAAACGGGCGTTGCCGAAGAAAGCAAGATAAAGTATAACCAGTTTCCGTTGGCAAAGATTAATTTCTTGCTGATGGCGGCAAGTGGATTGTTGATAGTGGTTGGCTTCTTGCTGATGCTTGGCGGTTCTAACGACGGAGAGACGTTCAATGGCGACATCTTCAGCACAAGGCGTGTTGTTGTCGGGCCGACGATGGCGTTTCTCGGTTTTGTGGCAATGGCTATTTCTATTATCTACAAAGGGAAAAAATAGTTTGAATGAATAAAAGTTTAATTGCGTCGCATATTGCCGTTGACAGCAATGTGCGGTGCTGGTTTTTTTAATCGTAAGTTATTGATATGGATATTTTTGAATCAGTAGTCATAGCCATTGTCGAAGGCTTGACCGAATTTCTTCCAGTGTCGTCCACAGGGCACATGATTATTGCACAAAACGTGCTTGGTGTGGAATCGACCGATTTTGTAAAGGCATTCACGTTTATCATTCAGTTTGGCGCAATACTGTCGGTGGTGTGCCTCTACTGGAAACGCTTCTTCAGGCTCAAGGAAGTGCCTGAGGGCAAGAAAGGGCTTGAGGCGTTTTTGATTAAATATGATTTTTATTGGAAATTGTTTCTTGGCTTCTTGCCTGCCGCGGCGTTGGGCTTGTTGTTCAACGACCTGCTCGACATGATGCTCGAACACGTGGAAGTTGTAGCTGTGACACTTGTGCTTGGCGGTGTGCTGATGCTGTTTGTTGACAAGTGGTTCAGCAAGAATGAGTCGAATCCGTCACAGATGACCGACAAACGTTCAATCATAATAGGCTTGTACCAGTGCATATCGATGATTCCTGGCGTGTCGCGCTCGATGGCTACAATTGTTGGAGGTATGCAGCAAGGATTGTCGAGGAAGACGGCTGCCGAGTTCTCGTTTTTCCTTGCCGTGCCGACTATGCTCGCAGCATCGGTTTACAAGATGTTCGGGCTGGTGAGCGACCCGGTGACGGCACAGCAGTTGAACGACAATTGGGTGGTGCTTGTAGTGGGAATGGTGGTGGCTTTCGTGGTAGCGCTGGCTGCGATAAAGTTTTTCATCAATTATGTCACAAAATACGGCTTCAAGGTGTTTGGCTGGTACCGCATCATTGTGGGCGGGGCTATCATCGTGATGTTGCTGTGTGACGTGAGTCTCAAAATGGTATGATGCGCGAAGGCAAGTTGAACCCAATAGAAGGCGAGGTGTTTGCCGTTGACAAGCCGTTGCGGTGGACATCGTTTGACGTGGTGAAACGTGTGCGCGCCAAGCTCGCCCATCGCCTTGGCATGAAGAAGATAAAAGTGGGCCATGCCGGCACGCTCGACCCGTTGGCGACGGGGGTACTGGTGGTTTGTACCGGGCGCGCTACCAAGCGCATCGATGAGCTGCAAGCCCATGTAAAGGAATATGTGGCGACGCTGCAATTTGGGGCAACAACGCCGAGCTTCGACCTTGAGACCGAGATAGATGCCCGCTATGAATGGGAACACATCACGCGCGAGTCGATTGAACGGGTGTTGAAGGAGCAATTCACGGGAACAATCGAGCAGGTGCCGCCATCGTTCTCGGCTTGCAAGGTTGACGGACACAGGGCATACAAGATGGCACGCAAGGGGCATGAGGTGGAGCTGAAGCCCAAGCAGCTCGTAATAGACGAAATAGAATTGCTTGACTGCAACCTGCCTACCGCGACCCTGCGCATAGTGTGCAGCAAGGGTACCTACATACGCGCGCTTGCCCGCGACATTGGCGCAGCATTGGGGAGCGGCGCGCACCTTGTGGCGCTGAGGCGTACACGCGTGGGCGAGGTGTCGGTCGATGACTGCTACACCGTCGAGGAGCTGATAGCCCGCTTGCAAGACTGCGAGATGGTGATGCCCGAGGAACTTGCGCAGCAAGGCGGTGACAAGAAATGAACATATATTGTATAGTTGTAATAAATATAGAACCACATGAAATTATCGGAATTTAATTACAATTTGCCCGAAGGGCTGATAGCAAGCGAGCCAGTGCCGGTGCGTGACGAATCGCGCTTGCTCGTGTTGCATCGAAAGACTGGGGAAATAGAACACAGGATTTTCAAGGAGATTCTTGACTATTTCGACAGTGGCGACGTGTTTGTGTTTAACGACACAAAGGTGTTCCCGGCAAGGCTTTTCGGCAACAAGGAGAAAACTGGTGCCAAAATTGAAGTGTTCCTTTTGCGAGAGTTGAATGAAGAGCATAAGTTGTGGGACGTGCTTGTCGAACCTGCACGCAAGATACGCATAGGCAACAAGTTGTATTTCGGACTTGACGATTCGATGGTGGCTGAAGTCATCGACAACACCACATCGCGCGGGCGCACATTGCGCTTCCTCTACGACGGGCCGCACGATGAGTTTAAAGCCAACTTGTATGCCCTTGGCGAAACTCCGCTGCCAGAGTATATCAAGCGTCGCCCTGTGCCAGAAGATGCCGAGCGTTACCAGTGTATCTTTGCCAAGAACGAGGGCGCCGTGGTGGCTCCTGCCGCAGGGCTGCACTTCAGCCGCGAACTGATGAAGCGCATGGAGATAAAGGGCGTTGACAGCGGCTTCCTGACCTTGCACTCAGGGCTTGGCAACTACCGTGAAATAGATGTGGAAGACCTCACCAAACACCGCATGGACTCGGAGCAGATGGAGGTGAACGACCAGCTTGTTGACTTGGTGAACACTGCAAAGGACAAGGAGAAACGCGTGTGCTCGATAGGAACATCGACGTTGCGCGCGATAGAAAGCACCGTGGGCATGAACGGGCATATCAAGCCATATACGGGCTGGACCAACAAGTTTATATTCCCGCCATACGACTTCACCGTGTGCAATGCGCTTGTTAGCAACTTCCACTTGCCCTATTCGGTTATGCTGATGATGGTGGCAGCCTTTGGCGGATATGACGAGGTGATAAATGCCTATGAGGTGGCTGTGAAGGAAAAATACCGCTTCGGGGCTTATGGCGACGCCATGCTTATCATCGACTGATTATAAGAGCTGTACTTTAACGAAATAGAGTAGCTGAATGGTTATTTGTCCACGATTTTGAAATCCGTTTCAAATGCGTTGAACAAAAAACGGAGGCAGCTTCTCGGAAACAGCACCACATACTATAGTTTTTAAGGGTAATTCACTTCCCGGGTGTAGGTTCGCGCCCGGGAAGATGAAATGTGGTGTGCCTGCATACTAAAAAAATGAGAATTGCCGTTAATAAAAATATAATAATGTTGTAACCCAAAGAAAGATATATTGAGTATGAAGATAAAATTGCCATTTTTGATGGTGGCTGTGTTCCTGATGCTTGCCAGCTGTCACAGCAATAGGGATATGGTTTATTTCCAGAATATCGACGACAAGCCCGAAGTGCTTGAAAGCCTGCACAAGGAATATGCTGTGAGGGTAAAGCCTGCCGACCAGTTGCTGATAACTGTGCGCTCGGAGGTGCCCGAGGCTACTGCGATGTATAACTTGCCACAGTCGGCTTATGCCGAGAGCGGCGACGTGGATGTCACCACGCAGGGCAAGTTGCTGCCTTACATCGTAGATTCGGAGGGTTACATAAATATGCCTGTAGTGGGCAAGCTGAAGGTGGAGGGATTGACCACAAGCGAAGTGTCGGCACTCATAACCGAGCAAGTGTCGAAAGATGTGCACAACCCATACGTGAGGGTGGAAATGGCAACATTCAGGGTGAACGTGATGGGCGAAGTGATGGAGCCGGGAGCAATGGAGGTGAAGACCGAACGCTACTCGATACTCGACGCGCTGAGCGATGCCGGCGACTTGACGCAGTATGGCCGCCGCGACAACGTATTGCTGATACGCGAGGAGAATGGCAACCGCACCTACCACCGCCTCGACCTGACGAGCGCCGACCTGCTGACTTCGCCATACTACTACCTGCAACAAAACGACGTGGTGTATGTAGAGCCTAACGACGTGCGCAAGTCGAACTCGGAATACGACCAGAACAAGAGCTACAAGGTGCAGGTCATTTCGACTGTTGTCAGTGCCATTTCGGTCATCACATCTCTCATAATAGCCTTGGCAGTCAAATAATGACGACTAAAAACAGTGCGGCATAATGCTAAGTAGAAATAAGATATTTTTCGTAATCTTCCTGCTTGTGTTGTTCTCGGAGATGCTTGCTCCTGCATTGGTCAAGCCCATCGATGAGTTCATGCTTATGTTGTTCTTGTTGGTGATAGCTCTCGATTTGGTTGTAAATAGGGATTTTGGTCGCTACAAGGCCTTGATGATTCTTGAAGTGGTGTTTGTGTTTTATTTCTTTTTTTCAGTCATTTTCAGGGATTACAACACGGTAGGGGCGATAGCCAATGACTTTATTTTGCAGCAAAAGGCATTTGTGCCGTTTATGATAGCCTATGCTATGGCACCCAAGTTCACTGGAGAAATGAAGCAGGTGCTTAAATGGTCGTGCGTGGCGACATCGGTCGTGCTTGTGGCAATATTCGTGTCGGGCATGACAAAACCTGTTTTGGGTCACGTGTATCATTATGGCACGATTTCGGTGTCGGTGGCATTGCTATATATGTATTGCAGCATAGATGGCAATGGGAAAATGTCAAAGCGCGACATGATAGTGGGATTGTTGTTGTTGTCGGTGGGGCTTATGGGGTCCCGCTCAAAATTCTATGGCGAGTATGTGGCTATATTGTTCATGTTGTTTGTTTACCGTCCGGGAATGGTACGCAATATGAATTTAAAGTATGCCGTTGTCATGGTGCTTAGTTTGGTTGTCGTGTTGGCAGTGGCATGGAATAAGATAGAATTTTATTTCATAACTGGCGCAGCCGAGGCGTTCAATATCACAGACGGAGAGTCCGATTCCATTGCGCGTCCGGTGTTGTATGCTACGATGTTCCTGATTTTGGCAGACTATCCGGTATTTGGCTCCGGGCTTGCCTCGTTTGCCTCGCATTCGTCGTCGGCATTTGTCAATTATTCGGGGTTGTACAGCGAGTATGGCATAGATATAGTGTATGGGCTGTCGCCCAAGATGTCGAGTTATGTGTCCGACACATATTATCCAGTTTTGGCACAATTTGGTTTGGTCGGAATTGCATTGTTTGTGTATTTTTGGGTATGGATATGGCGCAAATTGCGCTTGTCGCTCCATCAGGGGCGTGTCCTTGAGTTTTCGATAGGAGTGTCGGCGATTTGTTATGCTTTGATAGAGAATGTGGCAGGTGCCACAATATTGCAAATGGGAGGTTACATACCGATGATGTTGCTTGGAATAATCATCGGAGATTATCGTACAATGGGCAAAGAGGAAAGAAAAAATATATTATTAACTGATTATAAAAATTGAGATTATGACAACTATAAACGATGACAAAATAGACTTGCGCAGATTCATTGCAGCCGTGAAAAGGTGGAAGTGGATTTATGTGTTGACCTTTGTCGTGTTGATGTCGGGTTCTATATTTTTTGCCTTGACACGCGAACCGAAGTATGAGGTGTGGTCTATTGCGATTGTCGAAAGCGAGCAAAGTGGTGGCGGTTCGTTGGGTGCCGGGATGAGTCAGTTGATGAATATGTTTTCGATTGGTGGATTTGGCAGCACCTCTGCCGACAATGAAAAGGTGGTGATGCAGTCGCATTCGGTGCTGGAGCAGGTGGTGAAGGAAATGAAGCTCAACCGTAAATACTACCTTAAAGAAGGCTTCATGCGCAAAAAGTCGTTTTATGGCAATTCTCCATTGCTTGTCGAAGTGGCAGACGAGCATTACTTCGATACCGTGACAAAAGGAATGCAGTTCAAAATATCCTTGAAGGAGAATGGCAAAGCCGATGTGAAAGTGGTGCGTGGATTCTTTTCAACCTTATATGAGGAAAACGATATGGAATTGCCGGCAACAATCGACTTGGACAATATGCAATTCACGCTGATGCCGACGGATTGCTATGATGCAGGCAAGAGCATGGCGATGAATGTGATGCTGTCGAGCAACACGGCTGCTGTCGAGGCGTTGTCGAAATTGTTGTCGGTGGGAGATTTTGATAAAAAATCGGATGCCGTGGTTGTGTATTACACCGACCCGAACCTTCAGCGAGGCAAGGACATCCTTAATGTGTTGATTGCAAAATATGGGGAACATCGCCTTAAGGGGAAAGCCGACAAGACCTCAAAGGGAATAGAATTTATCGACGAGCAGTTGCGCGACGTGTATATAGACCTTTCTGGCTCGGAGGTGGAAATGGAAAAGTTCAAGCAGGAAAACAATATAACCGAAGTCACCGAAGATATAAAGGTGATGCTCGAAGCCGCAAGCAAATTGAACGAGGGCATTCTTGAAGTGAAGGCGCAAACCTTGATGTGTGACTTGATGCTGAAGTTCCTGACTTCGGAGGATAGCAAATACTCGTTGCTCCCGACTGTGGAAATGGCATCGATAAACAGTAGCGGTGGAAGCAAGGCGTCGGCGCTAAATTCCATTGTCGAGCAGTATAACGAGCTGGTGTTGCAGCGCATGAGGCTGTTGCGCTCGGCAAAGCCCGACAACGTTGCCCTTGCCGAGTTGACCAAGAACATAGATGCCATGCGCGTGGCAGTCATCGAAAGCGTGGAGCAGCAAAGAAAGAATGTCGATGCCGGGATGTCGGTCCTTGAAGGGCAATATAGCGAATTTGAGGCGCGGCTGAACAGTGCGCCAAGCGTGGAGCGCGAATATATCGATATAAAACGCAGGCTGGAATTGAGCAACCAGGTGTATTTGATGCTGCTTGGCAAGAAAGTCGATTATGAGATGCGACAGGTTACCAACGTGGTGCCGTTGACTGTGGTTGACGAGGCATACAGCCGCGATGGCGAGGCATCGCGCATGAGCAGCTTGATATTTCCAGTGGCTGGATTGTTGATGTCGCTGATCTTCCCTACATTGTTTGTCGTGTATATGATGTACAGGCGCAAAGAGATAGGCGCAGAGTATGATATGCCGGCGTCGGTAAGGCGTAATGGCTCGAAAGTGTGTGGCGACGTTCTGGAGATGCGCTCTATTATACTCGGTAATGATACACCCAAGTTGGTGTCGATGGTGTATGGATCGACCGTTGGGTTGGCCGACGGGATTGCCGTGCTTGCCAAGGATATGTCGAAGACTTATCGTCGTGTGTTGCTGGTTGACCTGGACAACATATGTGAAGGCGGTTGTAACCTTGATGACATAGCCGCCAAACAAGTGGAGCCGAGCAAGTATTGCGGAATCGACTACTTGGGTTACAGCGGTGGTCGTGCGAGCGATATGTTGCTGAACGGGCGGTTTGGTGAATTGCTCTCATCTCTGTCGGAGACATACCACAAGGTGATTGTATTGTCGCGTTACGGCGAAGATGTTATGCAGGCATTGGCAGGCATTGATGGATATAAGGATTTTGTCGTATATATGGTTAAGACTGGAGTGACAAAGCGTCAGGAAGTTGACAGCGTTGTCAAGCAGCATCATAATGGCGAGATAATGCTTTATATGTATTGATATATTTTGTTTGCAATGGCGGGGCAAGGTGTCAACGTGTGTGCTTTTTTGAGACAGAAGCCGGCAGTGAATACCGATGGCTCTTGCCAACATGGGAAAACCGTTTAATTGGAAAAAAGATGAAAGTACTTCAGATAAACAAATACTACTTCAGGAAGGGTGGGGCTGAAACCGTTTTCTTTAACACTATAAGGCTTCTTGAAGGGCATGGACATACGGTCGTTCCGTTTAGCCTTAAGAGCGAACGGAACGAGAAGTCGGAATATGAGGCATATTTTGTTGATTATCCCGAATTGTCGGAATCCTCGTTTTGGCAAAAAATCAAGAATATGCCATCGTTTATATACAACAGCGAGGCGGCTCGAAAGCTTGAAAAGCTGATACAGCAGGAGAAGCCCGACGTGGCACATATACACCTCATGTTCAACAGTATGTCGGTGTCGATTTTGCCCGTGTTGCGCAAGTATGGCATACCAGTTGTGATGAGCGTTCACGACTACCGCCTTGTGTGTCCGGCATACACTTTCACCGACGGGAAAGGAAACTTCTGCGAGCGGTGTGGCTCGGGAAGTTATTACAATTGCATTTTGCACAAGTGTTCAAAAGGTAACATGGCAAATAGCCTAATGTTGAGCCTGGACAGTTACTTCCGCTCGTTTTTTTACCAGCCGGTAGATTATATCGACAGGTTTATATTCGTCAGCAAGTTTGCGATGAACAAGCATATAGAGAAAGACAAGCGTTATGCCGGCAAATGCACCTATTTGTATAACTTCACGCCTAAGGTTAAAGATTACAGTACCGTAAAAGGGAATTATGTGTTGTACTTTGGCAGAATATCTGAAGAAAAGGGCATTGGCACATTGTTGAAAGCAATCGAGCAGACTCCCGATATAAGGTTGAAGGTGGTTGGCACTGGACCATTGTTGGAGCAATTCAAGTCGTTGTGTCCGCCGAATGCCGAGTTCCTTGGTTTCAAGAGTGGCGACGAATTGTGGGAATTGATTCATAATGCGTCGTTTGTAGTAGTTCCATCTGAATGGTATGAGAACAATCCGTTGACGATTATTGAGTCGTTGATGATTGGTACGCCTGTTATAGGTAGCAACATAGGAGGTATTCCCGAATTGATTGAGGAAGGCAAAACGGGCTATATATTCCAGCCTGGGGCAACCGATGAGTTGAGGAATATTTTAGTCAAGGCTTGTGCTGTGAGCGATGCCGAATATAAGCGTATGTCGGACGCTGCAAAGAAGTTTGCCGAGGATAATTTTTCGGAAGAAAACCATTATGAACGACTTATAAAGAATTACCAGCAGGTTATCGAACAGAAAAAGGCAATGAAATGAAGAGGGTCTATGTGTTTGGCACGAGGGGATTCCCCGATGTGCAGGGAGGCGTAGAGAAGCATTGCGAGCAGTTGTATGCCGAGCTTGTAGGCGACAACAGGTATGACATTCATGTGTTCAGGCGTATTCCGTTCCTCAAAAAGGGAACGGCGAAGGAATATCGAGGTGTGCACTTCATAGATTTGCCATCAACTCGCATAAAGGGGTTTGAGGCATTCTTCCATTCGTTGCTGTGTGCCGTTTATTGCATGGTGAAACGCCCCGACATTGTGCATGTCCATAACATCGGGCCGGGAATGTTTGTTCCGTTGTTGAAGCTCGTGGGTTTGAAAGTGGTGTTGACCTACCACAGTGCGAACTACGAGCACAAGAAGTGGGGCTATTGCGCCCGCAAGATATTGAAAATGAGTGAATGGTTTGCACTGAGGGGTGCCGATGCTGTTATATTTGTCAACGAAAAACAAATGGAGCGTTTTGGCGGTAATATAAGAGAAAAGTCGGTGTATATACCCAATGGCGTGACTGTGAAAGCGTTGAGCACTCAGACCGACTATATCGAGTCGCTTGGCTTGAAGCCGCGGGAATATATCCTTGCCGTGGGGCGCATCACACAGGAAAAAGGTCTCGACTACCTGATTGAGAGCTATGCAACAGTTCTTCACGACGGTTGCAAGCTCGTGTTGGCTGGTGGAATAGACCACAAGTCGGCTTATGCTGCCAAGATACGTGATTTGTCGAAAAAGTATGGCGTGGTGATGCCGGGCTATGTTGACGGCGAGCCGTTGAGGCAGTTGTATTCCCATGCGCGGCTGTTTGTCATTTCTTCGTATAACGAGGGGTTTCCGCTCGTGCTGCTTGAGGCGATGAGTTATCACTTGCCGATATTGGCGAGCGACATACCTGCCAACAAGTTGCTCGACTTGCCACAAGAGGCTTTTTTCAAGACTGGCGACGTCGCCGACCTGTCGGCGCATATCGGGCAGGCGTTGTCGCGCCCGTATGAGCATGTCGATTACAACATAGGCGAGTACACATGGGCAAATGTAGGCACAAAAGTGGCAAATGTATTTGGCAAAGTGTCGGGAGAGTGATGCTCGGCTACGTGGTAACGGTTTTAGGTGTTTCGATGCTGTAAATGGTGAGAAGTTATGTTGGCATTGGCAATGGTTTGTGAAAAATAGTTGCATCGATACTTAATTTGCCCTATCTTTGTGTTTGCAAAAAAAATTGCATAATACCTTGCAAAGGAAAATAATGGCAAATGCAATGGAATGACTTGGCGGATATGGCTTGATGGCACTGATGATTGTCGGTAGCCAAAGTACTGTGTTGCAAGTTTCCGTTGCACGCCTGCAGTGGTTTAAGCTGCCGGCTTTTTGGTTTGTTAGCGGCAGTCGAGGAAAGACGCTGGGCGCACAGGTAAATTTAAGACGCATTCAATGGCAGATACAGAGATAAATAGAAGGGACAAATTTGTAAAAGACGTTGGAATCTATGCGATAGGCAACTTGGGTTCCAAGTTGATAACGTTTTTCATGGTTCCTCTATATACCTATTTTATCTCCGACATTCGAGACTTTGGCTATTACGACCTGTGCCTGTCTGTGGTGTTCTTTTTTGTGCCATTGGTGACGTTGCAGCTGGGCGACGGCGCGTTTCGCTTCCTGCTCAGGGCTGGCGACGACAACGAGCGGCGGAAGATTGTGCTGTCGGTAGTTTCCCGGACATTGATGACCATGCTTGCTTTCTCGGTGATGGCGGTTATGGTCGTTTCTATGTTTTGGGAAATCAAGTATGTGTGGTTGTCGTTGGGGCTGTTGTGCGTGATGTCGTTGCACGATGTCATCTCCCAAGTCACCCGCGGTCTTGGCGACTCGAAAGTGTATGTCGCGTCGGGCATATTGTCGTCGTTTGGCATAGGAGTGTTCAGCATCTTGTTTGTAGTAGTTTTCAAGTGGGGTGTGGCGGGCATATTCTGGGCAAACATACTCGCAAGGTTGGTTGCTATTTTGTTCATAGAGATAAGGGTAGGTGTAATTCGGAAGTATATTATGAGTGGAGCGGTTGCATCCTACGGCAAGATGCGGCTGCTCCGTGATATTTTGAAGTATTCGTTGCCGCTGGTGTACACGACGGTATATTGGTGGCTGATTAATTGCAGCGACCGTTTTTTCATAGCCCATTATGTGGGGCTTGAGTATAACGGCATATATTCGGTGGCATTGCGCTTTACCACCATATTGCAAACGTTTGGCTTTATTTTCTATCAGGCTTGGCAGGATTCGGCTTTCAGACAATATAACAGCCCCGACCGCAATGCTTTCTTCTCGAAGGTGCTTAATGGCTATATATTTGTGATGGTCGTGATTTTGCTGTTATACACATTTGGGTTGAAAGCTGTTTATTCGTGGCTTGTTGATGAGCAGTACCAAGGCAGCCTCGAATATCTGTATCCATTGGGCATATCGGCATTCTTGTACACGATGGTGTATTTTACAAATATAATATACCAGTGTGCGCTCGACACGCGCAGGACGATGTTGCAGATGGTTGCTATATCGTGTATGAACATAATCCTTAATTTCGTGTTGGTCAAGTGGCTTGGTGTTTACGGCGTGATAGTGACTTCAATTGCCACTTACCTTGTGTTGCTGCTGTACAGGTTTTTCGATATCAGGCGTTATGTGAGGTTGAAAGTGCATGTGTCGGCGGCGGTGTCCATCGTGATTGCGGTGGTAGGGATTGTGCCGTTCTGTTGCGACAGGTCGTTGTTGCAAGACGTGGTGTTTGTGCTTGCCTCGGTTGGACTGATTTATTTCATAATGCCCAAGGAGTACAAGGATAAGTTTTTTTCAAAATTGCATTTATGATGCCGCTGTTCAGCGTTTTGAAAGGAACAGTCCGGCTGGCATGAAGATTGCTACTGCAACCTTCTTCAATATGTGGTTGCAGTCGTGTAGTATCGCAGAGGCTTTCCTGCCCGAAGTGAAGCCGTCGCGGCTTATGCCCACGTATGCCTTGAGCATGAAAACAGGGTTATAGATGGCATACCGGCTGAGGTTGTTCAAATAGTAAAGCCACATATAATAGTTGGCAGCAGCACGGTTGGCGTTTCTAAGTGTCATTATCGACACTGTGTCGTGATAGTATATTCTTGCAGCTTCGTCGATGACACGCATCTTGTAGGTTTTGGCAATTTCAAACCATACGATATTCTCGGGGCAGAACCTCATGCGCGGGTCGTAGGTGGGAAATGGGTATTGTTTCAATATTGCGGTGCGATACATTTCAAGCATTTCTCCCGTTATGCGGTGTTTTAGCCTTAAATCAATGGCAGAAACGTCGAATGGTGAATGTGGCAACAAGGTGCCAACTATGTTGCCATTGCTGTCTTTGCAGCGGGCTGTTACGGCGCAGAAGTTTTTATCATCGTCGATGTCGTTCCATGCGTTGAAATATATTTCCAGCGCATTGGGCAGTATGGTATCGTCACTGTCGATTGTGAGCCAGAATTTCCCGAGTGCGGCTTGTTGTATGGCAAAATTCATTGCCACATGTTTGCCCTGGTTTTTTTGATGAAAACAACGTATTGGGAGCTTGTTTTCGAGGCACCATTTTTTGCAGAGTTCAAGGGTGTCGTCGGTGGACCCGTCGTCAACAATAATCCATTCAAATGTGACTTTCTCTCCTTTGTAGCAGGGTAGAACGATGTTCAGAAGCGACTCGTAAGTGCGTGCGATAGTGTTTTGCCTGTTGTATGTCGGGGTAAAGAAAGTCAATGTGTAATCGGCTTTCCTGTTTTTGAATTTGTCGCTTTGGTATTTTAGAACAGCCATAGTGCCATGAAAGATTATGATTCACGATAGATTTTTGTTGAGGGAACGCTTTTGGTACAGACAAGTGTAATGGTCGATCGACGAAAGTGTCGCACTGCACTTTGAGAAAACGGGAATGGGCTTCTATGTGAAGTCCTTTCCCGTTGTATGTGCTCCACACCAGCCGGTGGGGTCAGACGTTGAAGCGGAAGTGCATAATGTCGCCGTCTTGCACGACGTAGTCCTTTCCCTCGACATACATCTTGCCGGCTTCCTTTACGGCAGCCTCGCTGCCAAGTTCCACGAAGTCGTCGTATTTGATGACTTCGGCGCGGATGAATCCTTTCTCGAAGTCGCTGTGTATCACGCCTGCGCATTGCGGCGCC
>CASEAQ010000043.1 GCA_949285735.1 uncultured Bacteroidales bacterium | reverse complement strand
TCTTTTCGTGAGAGGGGGCGAGGCTGGCAGTGTGGGCATGAAGTCGTCGCAGCCGATGTATGAGAGTCGCGACAAGGTGAAGTTGACGTTTAAGCTCGACGGTTATGCCAATCCCGAGGGCGATGTTGCTGTTGCCGTCACCGATAATCGATTTGGAGACGAGACAGGCGGCATAAATATACTATCCAACCTGCTGTTGCAGTCGGAACTGAAAGGATATATCGAGAATCCGTCATACTATTTTGAGGCGAACGATGAGAGTCGTCGCAAGGCACTCGATGCGCTGCTGATGACGCAAGGGTGGAGGCGATATGACATACCGTCGGTGTTGCGAGGCAAGTATCAATACCCGACGGCAGCGATAGAGATGAGCCAAGAGATAAGTGGCACGGTTAAGAGCTTGTGGCGTGGCAAGCCGATGGCAGATGCGACGGTGAAGATATTGAGCAAGAAGATAGGTTTTGCCCGTTCGGTAAAGACCGACAGCGTGGGCAGGTTCAGCTTCAATGGCTTTGACAACGTTGACGGAGTGGTATATGACCTTGAAGCTGTGAACAAAGATGGCAAGAACAGGTGCAGCCTTGAGATTGACCCCGAGGTGTTTTCTGCCGTGCTGCCCATAAATGCGACAGCAGGCACTGCTGTGGCTGCGCCAGCAAGCGGAAATGGTGACGGTGGCGACGACTGGTCGGCTGAGCGTATGCGGCTGTCGGCATCGGGCGTTTATAATATTATTCTTGACGAACTGGTGGTGACTGGCGGAAAAGTCGAGGAGGGGGAAAAGTCGATTATTGACATTTTGGCTCTAAAATCACTTGGTAGCGAGGAGATGGAGAAGAAAGGATATACCTCGCTCGAAGAGGTTGTTCGTGAAATTCCAGGTGTGTGGATAACGAGCAATAAAGACCTTGTGTATCGCAACAAGAAGGTGACCGTTGTTATCGATGATGTGCCTTATTATAGCGTGATGCAAGCACCTGGAGGCACGACACTTGGCTTTGTCGGAGGCGGCGGATCTGGCGAGGGGCTGTTGGCAGAAATTGAGTCTATATATCCGTTCGACATGATAGAACGAGTTGACTTCTTGCAGCCAGATGTAGCTATGATTTATGGTAATTGTGCAGGAGGTGCATTGACCATAACCCTGAAGGACGGAACCAAGATAAAAGAGTTGGACTACAGGCTAAGGCGTTTCAGCCCGTTGGGCTATCAAGAAGCGGTTGAGTTTTATTCGCCCAAGTATGGCGGGTTGGATAGCGGCACGTCGGGCAGTAACGACTTTCGCAGCACGGTTTATTGGTGCCCGTCGGTGAAGATTGACAATGATGGCAAGGCTGTTGTGGAATTTTATGCCAACGACAATCGCAACACCCGTTATAACGTGATGGTTGAAGGCATCACTCGTGACGGCGAATTGATTCGCACCACAGCGCAATTGCGCAAGCGATGACAGCGACAGAGGTGCATAGCCAAATTGCCCGGAGTATAGTTGTGCCAGAATAAAGTTGTGCCTCGGCAATGCAAAAATGAGCAAGTTCTTTTTTGGCATTGCACTCGACTTTCGCTATATTTTGATAATATAGGCTGCGTCTCGGCAATGCAAAAATGAACAAGTTCTTTTTGGCATTGCACTCGACTTTCACTCGACTTTCGCTATATTTTGATAATATAGGCTGCGTCTCGGCAATGCAAAAATGAACAAGTTCTTTTTTGGCATTGCACTCGACTTTCGCTATATTTGTGACATGAACGAATCTGTGATGGGATTTTGGACATTGTCACAGAGATGAAATTAATGTTATAGATGATGAAATACTGGTTAAGGATTGTTTTGGTGGCGGTGATGATTGTGCCGACGATGTTGTGCCGTGCACAAGACGTGAAGGCTATAGCCGACTCGATGAAACGGCAATATGCTCCCGACAATAGTACGGCGGTGTGGGAAGTGACCGCCAAGCGCGTTGGCGGAGCGTGGACGTTGAAAGGAAAGATGGACGATGCCGGTAATAAAGAGGCTTTGCTTGCCGAGCTTGAACGGCAGGGAGTGAAGTATAACGATGAGATAGAGGTGCTCGATGCCGGGTGGGCAATGGTGAAATTGTCGGTGGCATCGATGCGCACACAGGGGCGGCATGCTGCCGAACTGGCTACGCAAGCCATCATGGGTACGCCAGTGAGGTTGCTTGAACGAGCTGGGGAATGGTACAGGGCACAGACTCCCGACGACTATATAGCATATATCCCGTCGTCGTCGATAGTGAAGAAGAGCGAGGCACAACTGCGGGCATGGCGCAAGGCGCAGCGTGTGATAGTGACGGCGATGCAGTCGCAGATGGTGGCTGACAGCAGCGACGGGGCAGAGGTGGTGAGTGACCTTGTGCTTGGCAACATACTTGAATATCGCGGCGAGGCTGGCAAGTGGATAAAGGTTGCCACGCCTGACGGACGCACTGGATATGTCAGTCGCACAGACGTTGCCGACTTTGACGAGTGGTCGCAACAGGCATTCGATGCCGACCTGATTATCAGCACGGCGTGGGCGATGCTTGGCGGCGGTTATCTGTGGGGCGGAACATCGACCAAGTTGACCGACTGTTCGGGAATGACCAAGGTGTGCTATTTTGCCAATGCCATAATATTGCAGCGCGACGCTTCGCAGCAAGCGTTGACTGGAACGCGGATTGCTGCCGACAGTTGGCGTAGCAAGGCGCAGAAGGGGGATTTGCTGTTCTGGGGAACACGTTCTGGACGTGTGACGCATGTGGGATTGTATATAGCCGATGGCAAATATATACATTGTTCGGGAATGGTGAAGTATAATAGCCTCGACCCACAAGATGCGTCTTATTTGTCAACGCCATTCCTTTCGATAAGCCGTATTGAGGGGAAAGTTGGAAGCAGAGGAATAGTGGCAGTGAAAAATCACCCGTGGTATTTTGGAAATTAGGAATGAGGAATTAGGAATTAGGAATTTTTTCAAGTGACAGTTGGCTGCTTTGGAGGAATTTTGCCGGTGGAGATTTATTGACTTATGGATAGAAGAAAATTTATTATAGGCACTGGGCTTGGGCTGATTGCTGCAGCTTCGCCAGTGTCGATTTCGGCAATCGACAGCGCGACACGCCGCATGAGTGGCAAGTCGGGGCGACTCAATTTGTCGTTTATGCCATATGAGTTGCAGTTGCGGCATTCGTTCAACCTTGCCAAGTCGAGTCGCACAACCACACCCGATGTGCAAGTGGAGATAGAATATGACGGCTTGGTGGGCTATGGCGAGGCTTCGATGCCGCCTTACTTGGGCGAGAGCGTCGAGAGCGTGTGCAAGTTTTTGAGTAAGGTTGACTTGGGGCAATTCAGCGACCCGTTCAGGCTGGAGGAGATACTCGAATATGTCGATTCGCTCGAAGAGGGGAACAGGGCTGCAAAAGCCTCTATTGATATAGCATTGCACGACTTGCTTGGGAAAATAATGGGGCAGCCGTGGTATAAAATATGGGGATTGTCGCCAGAGAAATCGCCAAATACCAGTTTCACCATAGGTATCGACACCGAAGAGGTGGTTAGGCAGAAGATGGAGGAGGCTCGCCCGTACAAGGTGTTGAAGGTGAAGATGGGGGTTGACAACGACAAGGAGTTGGTGGAAATTATACGCAGCATCACCGATGTGCCAATATGCGTCGATGTCAACCAAGGGTGGAGCAGCAAGGAGCAAGCCTTGGAGATGGTGGAGTGGCTGAGCGACAAGAATTGCCTGTTTGTCGAACAGCCCATGCCCAAGGAGATGCTCGATGAGACGGCGTGGCTGAGAGAACGCAGCCCGTTGCCGATAATTGCCGACGAGGTGTTTCAACGGCTTAATGACATTCCCCGATTGGCGCAATATTACGATGGCATAAACATAAAACTGATGAAAAGCACGGGTATGCACGAAGCATATAAAATGATTGTATTGGCTCGTGCATTTGGCATGAAAGTGATGATAGGGTGCATGACCGAGACATCGTGTGCCGTTTCGGCGGCAGCGCAATTGGCTCCGCTTGTCGATTGGGCTGACCTTGATGGCAACTTGCTGATAGCAAATGACCGCTTCGACGGCATCAAGATTGTGGACGGACAGGTGACTGTTCCTGCCGACCGCCCAGGCATAGGTGTGAAGCTGTTGTAGAAAAAAACAGGGGCGCACCTTGCTCTCATTTGCTATCGGCGCGCCCCCACACAGTTTATAGAGTGTGCTTTTGTATTTCTTAATGGTTTGGCTGCTTATGGTGTTGTCCTGCCTTTGAATATCTGGTTGCCATATCGGTCACCGTAACGGTCGTATGGAACAAGCGGCCCATAGACCGTCATTGTGTTGGAGTTGAAATTTGGGTTGATGTACACCATCGTTTGGTTGCTGTTCTTATAAACGGTTATGTATATCTGTGCCGATATGCTTATGCCGTTTACCCCAAATTCATACTCGATGTTTCCCTTCTTGGTGATTTTCTTCTTGCGGTTGTTTACTGTACCTTCGACGGTTATTCCGCCCAGTCCGTTAAGTCCTGAGAAACCGTTGTTGAAAGCAAGTTGTACAATAGCCTTGTCGCCCTGTACCAGTACAAAATTGGTGCTTGCCTCGGGAGCCATTATATTCACTTTGTTGTCGAGCGAGATGCGGTCGGCGGTGATTACGAAATAGCTTGAATCGATAGCCATGTTGGCCTCGACAAAGGCGATTGAGTCGCGTAACTCGGCGAGCCGTTTTTCTCGTGCTTTGCGTTCTTCCTTGGTTTCGTTTTCGGGGATACCAATAATTTGTTTAAGTTCTTGTGCAGGCAACATGGGAACAGTGATGGCTGCCAGCAGCATCATAACCAAAATTCTCATCATGTTTTTCATACAGAATACCTCCTTGTAAAAAATTAGTAATTGGTTGGGAAGCTGTTTTTATATTAGACAGCTTAATAAGCAAATGTAGTGATTAATTTCAAGATATGCATTTGAGTTTCCCAATATTTTGAATTATTTTTATATTTTTATGGTGTGGCTTGGATTGACGATGGTTTCCGAGCCTGGAATAAAAACAATTGGACGATGAAACATATATTTGTAAACCAATACAATAGCCCTTGTGGCGATTTGCTGCTCGGGTCGTGTGACGGGCAACTTTGTCTATGTGACTGGATTGTAGAGAGGCATAGTGAATGTGTCGAACGGCGGTTGAGGTGGCTGCTCGTTGCCGATTGGGTGGAAGGCGAGACCGACGTAACCCGTGAAGCCGCCAAGCAGCTCGACGAGTATTTTGCCCGCAAGCGCGAGGCACTCGATGTGCCAGTGCTTTTTGCTGGTACCGATTTTCAAAAACGGGTGTGGAACAGCCTGTTGGAGATTCCTTACGGGATGACAATTTCGTATGGTGAGTTTGCTCGGAAGATGGGAGTGCCAAGGAGCGCGAGAGCTGTGGCAAACGCCAATGGTGCAAATGCAATTTCGATTTTCGTACCGTGCCATCGCGTTGTGGGCAGCGACGGGTCGCTCACGGGGTATGGTGGCGGACTTGATGCAAAGAAATACTTGCTCGACTTGGAGAGGCGGTTTTGACATTTTGTGTATTTTTGTGGGAAAATTGAAGTTTTTTGGCGATGGAAAATTTGCAGTATCGTAAGGAATTTGTGTCCTATAGTAAGCGTGTCTTGCTTTTGTGGGGTGCTTTCATTGTGTGCTTGCTTTTCACCTCGATTCTTGTGGGGTGGTTTGGCAGCTTTATTGATAACAGGCTGGCACTTATTTTCAGTTCGTCGGCGTTGCAGAATGTGTGCGTTTTTATTTTGCCTGCATTGCTGACGGCTTATTATATAACTCCAAGCCCTGCGGCATTTTTGGGTTTGAGTGCCAAAGCGGAGTGGCGGCAGATTGCATTTGTGGTGGCGGTGATGCTGTTGTCGATGCCTGCACTCAATTACTTGGTGTATCTGAACGAGGCAATCGACTTGCCCGACTCAGCCCTTGAACAATGGTTGCGAGCCACCGAAGATGCCGCCCGAGCCGTTACCGACGAGCTGTTGGCAGCCGAGTCGGTGGGAACGCTCGTCATGGCAGTGCTTGTGGCTGGAGTATTGACAGGATTTGGCGAGGAGCTGTTTTTCAGGGGTGCGCAACAAGGCATATTCCTGCATCGAGGCATAAACGGGCACGTGGCAGTGTGGGTGACTGCCATACTCTTTAGTGCATTGCATTTCCAGTTCTACGGCTTCTTCCCTCGCATGTTGCTTGGAGCATTTTTCGGCTATATGGCTTGGAAAGGCGGTTCGTTGTGGCTGCCTGTGACGGCACATGCGCTCAACAATTCGATTGCCGTCATATTTGGCTATATGGCTGTTCACAACCCGTCGCTTGCATCGATAAACAGTTTTGGAGTGCCCGAGGAGGGCGGTTTCCCAGTGTTTGCGCTCGTTAGCCTTGTGGCTACGGTGGCATTTATCACGCTGCTGTGGCGAAAAATGGTAGTAAAATAGGGTGGAGAGAGTGTGGTTGTACGTGGCTATAATGCTGAATCGTTGCCCGTGAACGGTGCATCGTCGAGCGAGAGCCAAAAGTCATCGGTGGCAATGACGTACTTTCCGATGGTGGTGCTTTTTAAGATTTTTTTGCGACACTTGGGGCTTCCTGCTCCAGCGAGGAAGTATTCCCAAAGCGATTTCATCTTGGCAAGCAAGTGGGCATCGCCACATAGACGTGATTTGTAGGCGTCGAAGAGAATGTTGTGCAGCTCGATGACACGCTTGACGGTGTTGCCATCTTGCGTTGAGGCAAGGGATGGGTTGGCGAGCAGTCCACGACCTATCATTATCGCACGGAGGTCGGGGAATTCCGAGGTGATGCGGTCGATGTCGGCAGCGGTGCGCAAGTCGCCGTTATACACGACAGGGAAAGTGGCTTGGGCATAGAATCTCTGGAATTGAGCCATATCGATTTCTCCGCCATACTGTTGCCGAGCCGTGCGAGGGTGCATGGTCACGTGAACAGGCTTTATTTCTCCGATTATTGGCATCAGTGCCTGCCAATCGTCGGGGCTTTCCAATCCCAATCGCATTTTTATCGAGAATTTTATCCCGGGGTAATTTTTTGTCACGGCAAGCATTGCCGCTACTTCGTCGGGATATGGCAATATGCCTGCTCCGCAATGTCGCTTTGTCATTGGCAGGAACGGGCAACCCATGTTTATGTCGATTTCGCCGTAGCCCATGGAAGCTATTTTGTCGATTATGATGGCAAATTGCTCGTGTGGGCAGGCGATGGCTTGTGGAACAAGGCAGTAGGAAGTGTTGTCCTCGGGAGCGATGTCGCGCAAGTCCTTGTTGCGGAAAGCCCCCTTCTCAAGGCGGAGAAAGGGGGGCATAGTAGCGTTCGATGCTGCCTGCGAACACCGTGGAATGGGCGTTGCGCCAAGTGCAGTCGGTATAACCCTGAATGGGTGCTGAAAAAACTTTTATCATATATTGAAACTTAATCCCATTGCAAAGTTAAACTTTGCGGCTGAAACTGGAATCACCTGTTTGCTATACTTTGCAATTATATAGTCGGTTCCGATGAAGAAGTTTACTGCCCGCGGATGGAAATTGAGTGTCAAACCCATTGAGTGGCTGATGTTTGACAGCGAACCGTTGACTGCTGCATTGAACCAAGAAGTGGGGCGGAAGTTTGCCGTGAGCATGGCTTCGGTCCACACGCGTGGAGTGCCAAGACGCACCGACGCAAGCAAGCCAAATGAGATTTTGTTTTGCAATATGCCATATTCTCCAGCGGCGCGGATTGTGGTATATAGCGAGGTAGTCGAGCCCCCTTTGCCGCTGTCCTTGAAGTTGACCAAGTCTTCCAAGCTGTCGCCCAATTGGTCGGCTGCATCGTCGAAGTCATTGCTGCCGTCGGGATTGTCCTCGACGCCGATATTGTCGAATCCGTTGTAAACGAACTCCTGATTGCGGTTTTCGGCTACCGAACAGTTGTTCCACCTGATGAAGCCGATGTCGGTGACAGCCAATGAAACGGTTGCAGCCTCGGTGATGCGATAAACGGCGCCAAGGTCAAATCCGAGTCCAAACCCGGCAATGCCAAATCCGCTCATGTCGAGCCCGTCGAGGTTTCCATCTTCGTCAAACTCGTAATTGAAGCCTTTCGAACCAATCAATTTGCTACGCTCGGTGATACGCCACTCGTTGTCGGACATATATATGCGCAGGTTTTCGGCTGAGGCCTTGGCATACAGTCCGCCGGCAAGCAATTTCACCTTTGCTCCCACCGACAGTTTGTCGTTGAGCTTGCGGGCATGGCCGAAGGCGAGTTCGATGTAGCTTTGTGATTGGGCGCTCAGCTTGTCGATGTTGTATTCCTGTCCTGAGTAATTTTGCCCCTCTTTCAAAAATTTAAAAATGTCGCCAGGTAGATATACGCCGCTTTGGCTGCGCATTGCAAGTCCTATTGTGTTGGAGCCTCCCCATTTGTTAAACCCAACTGTAACAATATCGAGATTCAAGTCAAATTCAAGGATATTCATCGATTTGAACTTCGATAGGGCCTCGTCGTTTGAGACTGAGGGGTGCATGAAAGTGAGCATTTCGCCGTCTTGCGGATATAACACTGTGCCGAGTCCAATGTTGGAGTTGAGATTGGGGTTCAAGTTGCCAAGTATTGGAAACGTAACGAAACCGCTTTCGGACGTGAATGCCGGGTTGAGGGTGTGGCGCTGGTTGTTTCCTTCGAGGAAATATAGCGAGTGGAGCGTCTGCGCACTGGCATTGGTGGCTGCAATCAACAGGATTGCGGCGAATATATGTTTTAATGTAAAAGTCATGATTCTATTACTCTTTGGTGGTTATAAAGTTATGTTTATGCCGTCGGGAACTTCAACGAATATTTCTTTGATAATCAAATATTGGTCGGGTCGCAACGTAATGTTTTCGGTTGATGCGGCATGAATGTTGTAAACAATCTTTTCGAGCCGTTCGAGATCGTTGGAACCTTCTTGCTCGGTGAGCAATATTTCCAGATCGTTGGTCGATTCGCCCCCATCTGCAGCAGCATTGAACCGGAAGTTGTCAACGTTTACATCGATTCCGTCCAGCTCGTTTCCGTCAATGTCGTAAAGATGTACTGTTGCCGACAGGTTGGTGGGAATGTCGGTAACGCCGATACCGCGCACGATAAGTCGGTCGGTCTTGTCGGCTATATCTTCGAGGTCAGACAGAAGGTTGTCGATTGAGTCGGTGTATTCGATGCTAAGATTGTTGAATTTGAACGGAACTACGGCACGATAGTCGGCGTTGATGGCATAGCGCTCGCCGAGAGTAATCATTTGTGTTCTCTCCTTGCTTGCGAGACGTAGGTCGTCGGAGTTTATTTCAATGTTTTCTGGAACAAACTGGAACAGATTGACAAGCGAAGGTTCGACTACGGTGGTGTAGCCATCGGCAACTGCATCGTAGTTGCTGATGAGGATATTGTTCATTGAGATTGGTTGCACTTCGATGCTTGCCGCTGCCGAGCCGGTTTGATTAGATTTGGTCGATGTCATATCAAGGGTGAAATATCCCGTGGCGTTGACTGGGTTGTCCAAATCGAGGTAAACATACACCTCTTGCGGCGACAGCGATGTGTTGTCACTGAGCAGGAAGTCGGGAATATCGTTGATGGCAATGTTGGTACTTATGTTTGCCGAAGAGTGGAAGACTCCTGCTATGCGGTTGATGTCGGCAGCCTCTTCGTTCATATAGTAGGCAAGCGATACCTCAAAGTCTTGTGGAATGACTTCGCCACCGAGCGTGATTGACGCATTGGCAGTGAGTTCAATTGCATCTGTGACAAGCAGATGTTTGCGCCCGTTTGATTCGACGATGTATGTGTCGTGGCTTTCGATGTTCATGTCAAGCATTTCGATGCTGATTTCCATCTGCGAACTGTTGTTGGTAGGTGTCAGCACAACCTCGCTGGCGTTGAATATGTTGGTTCCGTTGCTCAACTTGAGAAACTCAGGAAAAGTGAGCGTGAGGTCGCTGAATGTCACAGCTTCGACCCCTTGAGGGAAAGAGGGCAGGGAAAGTTGCAGGAATGTTTGCACACTTCCGCCCTTGAAGTCGGCACGATACAGCGAATCAACCTCCGTGGGCAGCTCTTCGTAGATGTCGTAAGTACCCGATGAGCTGATGCTTCCCATGTCGATTTGGGTGCCGCTTGGCAGCGTGCCGCTTTGTGTGACGCTAAGCGGAATGCTGTTGAGTACAGGGGTGAAGTTGTGTACAGAGACTGCGTCGAACGGCTCGACAGCTGTTTCGGTGCTTCCTTTTGAGCTCACTTCGTAGATGCCGTTACGCTCGGAGAGGGTTTCCGACTCTTCGATGATGCGGCTGACGCGGATGGTGTCGGTATTGCCTACGGGAACACGGAATTGGTCACCAAACTTGATGTCGGTGTTGATGTCTTTCGACAAATCGTATGCGTTGTCGCAGGCAACGAGGCACAGAGCCGACAAGGCAAAGGATAGGATACGTGTAGGTTGTAACATATAAAAATAGATTTTGAAAACGAATTGCAAAAAAATATTCATACCAATAGACAGCTTTCGACCCTTATGGATTCTATTACTTTCCGATTGGTGTTTGACATTTGAATTGCTTTGGTTTACTCATGAAATAATCAAAACTGCCTCGAAAATTCATGTCAGTAATTGGATAAAACCAAAACAGCGGCTAAAGCGCATCTGCTTCTGCTTGTTAAGATATGCCAAATAATGCTACAAAAATAGTATTTTATACCAATTTGACAAAATTAATTACTACTTTTATAATTCAAATTGAATGGTGACTTATGTTTTCCTGTTTTTCAAATGCTAAAGTATCGGAAAATTTAGGTTGGTTCTTAAACTTACAACGACAATAAGCATCTAACTGATAAAGAAAAAGGGAGGAATGCCGTTATGAAAATGAGATTGTTAACCATATTAGGCTTGACTTGCATACTGACGATGACTGCAATGGCTCAGGACTATGATGATATTTACTATGACAGTTCGAAAGAAGAGAAGGAGGTTGAAGAAGCGGTTCATCAAGGGACTGCTTCTGGTGACGTTGCAACTGTGGACGCAGACTACAGTGCCGACTGGCATAGCAACATTGTCGATTTGAGAGATGTTGACGAGTATAACCGCCGTGGCAACTATTCGACACAGAGCGAGGCTGGCGACACGGTATATGTCGATTCGACCCTTGTCGATAGCGATTCGTTCCAATATACCGAGCGCATCAGGCGATTCCATAATCCCGATGTGGTGGAGGAATGCGGAGATGCCGAAGCAGTCGATTTATATGTCTATACAAGACCCGATGTTAATATAGTGGTCGGTACGCCCACTACGGCTTACGTCAGTCCGTGGGGTGCGACCGTTTCGTTTAGCACATGGGGCGTAGGGTGGTATGACCCTTGGTATGATCCTTGGTATTTCGACCCGTGGTATTACCGTCCGTATTGGTATTACACAGCTTCGTGGTACAACCCTTGGTATTGGGGGTGGGGTCCGTATTATGCTCACCATCATCACCACTATCACGACTGGTGGCATTCGGTTCCGTCGCATTACCCTTACAGAGGTTCGGGTGGCGGTCGCAGGCTATATGCCAACACGGGTTATCGCGGATATGCCACAGGCACCACTGCGGCTCGTGCAGGTCGTACAGCATCAATCGGGCGCAGAGGAACGGCAAATGTGAGCAACCGTGCCGTTAGCAGCGGTACTCGCCGTCCTGTTACTACGATAGCCAATAATACTAATCGCATAAACAGGGCAACGACCACCGTGCGAAACAATGCCATTAACCGTTATAAGGCACGAGTAGGCAGGGTTAGTACAAGCGGCAAGTTGGCTACGACCAACAGAGTGAATGCCATGGCTGGCAACAGAGTGAGCCAAGGGGCAATGAACACTGGCAACAGGATTAACCGCTCGACTACGCGCCGACCTGTTACGGCGACTGCCACCACGACTGCACGGCAGAGGACAAACCAGCTGAACCGCCGTTCGACGCTTAACAATCGTTCGTCGTTCTCCACAAGACCGTCAACGGGTTATCGCTCGACAAGTCGCGGCTCGTCGTACTACAGAAGCAACCGAAGCAGCACGGCGACCTATAACGGTAGCACACCATCGTATAACAGCAGCCGCACCATGCCGTCATACCGTTCGAGCCGTGCAACGTCAACCTACAACCGAGGCAGCAGTAGCAGCTATCGTTCGTCGGCTACACGCAGCAGCGGAATGTCGCGCGGAGGTGGAGCCATGCGCAGCGGAGGTGGCGGCGGACGTGGTCGCAGATGATGAAAGAGGGTTTGTTGTTGATGAGATTCAAAGAAAATGATGTTTTGTGCCGCCTGCACACTTTGGGGCGGCACAAAATATAGAAGCTGGTTTGATTTTTTACAGGATATTATAGAGGATGTTCTTTGTTCATGTCTTGAACAAAAAAACAAAACAGCTTCTTAAAATAACATAAAGTTATGAACACAATTATGCGGAAATATATTATTGCTTCAATTTTGTTGTTGCCGGCATCGATGATGGCGCAATCGGCATTTGATTTATACCAGTATTCACAACGCGATATGCGAGGCACAGCACGATATATGTCGATGGCAGGCGCTTTTGGTGCCCTTGGTGGCGACCTGTCGGCGATAAATGTCAATCCGGGCGGTATTGGTATATACCGCAGTTCTGATGTTGGCATCACGTTCGATTTCAACATAGGTTCTTCGACGGTGGAAAGCGAAACATCGAAGGTAGGTACCAATCGCTTTAAATTTTATTGCAACAATGCGGGCTATGTGGGAGCTTTGCGACTCGACTCGGAGATAATGCCCAACATCAACTGGGGCTTTACCTATAACCGGGCGGCATCGTTCAACCGCCATTACCGCGGTCGTGTTGATAACCTTGGAACGTCGTTTTCTAATTTCATTGCAGGCGAGTCGTTGGCAAATGGCGAAAGTGCTGCCGACATGACGATGAATAATTCTAATTTCGACCCTTATTATGATGGCAATGCGAGCTGGATGGGGATTCTTGCTTATAATTCGTTTATAACTAATACCCTTACCAGTGACACCGATTTCCAAGGACTATGGGGCGACGGAACAAGTGGTGCGGCAACTTTCGAGACAATCGAGTCGGGCGGCATCGACGATTTCACGTTTAACTTTGGCGGCAACGTGGCGAATGTCGTGTATTGGGGCATGAGCTTGGGCATAAGTTCGATTGAACACAATATCGATACATATTATAGTGAAAATCTACAGAATGCATACGTTGCGGTGTATGACGAGAATATGGGCAACAACGCAGGTGGCGAAGAGATAAGGATAGGTAACGCCGATTATCAGGTACATAACTTTAGCCGCACTACGGGAACTGGCGTTAACTTCAAGATGGGTGTCATACTCAAGCCTATCAATGAACTGCGCTTCGGCTTTGCGTTCCATACGCCTACATATTATTCGTTGAAGAATGAATATTACACAGAAACCCAATTCAGGTATGATGCCGATGGGTTGATAAACTCGGGCAATGCTTCGACACCGTTTGACGAGTTTTATTATGACATGCGCACACCGTGGAGGTTTGTAGCCAGCACGGCAGCTGTGATAGGCGGCAGGGGCATATTGAGCTTCGACTATGAGTATGTCGGCAACCAGACCATGTATGCCGGTGATGAATATGGTGAATTTCCCGATACCAACAGCGACGTGGAAACTTATTACAAGCCGTCACACATATTCAGGGTTGGAGGCGAGTTCCGCATAACAAACAACTTCAGCGTTCGTGCCGGATATTCCTACCAGACATCGGCTTCTGCCGATGTTGTCCGCTATGGACAGGATTATGTATATACAACGCTTATGCCCACAAGTTATGAGACCGAAAACAGCTTGCAACACATCACGTTTGGCTTGGGTTACCGCTACAAGCGATTCTATACCGACATAGCATTTGTACATCGCGACCGCCAGACCGACTATCGGGCATTTTCGCCAGTATTTTATTTGGACGCCAATGGTAATGAATATGTTGACCTGCCGCCGACAGCCCGCGTGAACAGCTACGACAATCAAATTGTGTGGACACTTGGTGTGCGCTTTTAACGAAAAAATAATGCAATGGAAATAGTTTTTGCGACAAACAACAAAAATAAGCTGAGGGAGTTGCAAGAGATGTTGGCGGGCACGGATTTCAAGATTCTTGGACTTGCCGACATTGGCTGCAACGAGGATATTGTTGAGGATGCCGACACCATCGAAGGCAATGCCTTGATTAAAGCCCGGTATGTGAAAGAGAAATATGGATATGACTGCTTTGCCGACGACACGGGGCTGATGATTGATGCCCTTGGCGGCGCGCCGGGAGTGTATTCGGCACGTTTTGCCGGCGAGGATTGCGACAGCGAGCGCAACATCGACAAGGTGTTGCACCTGATGGAGGGCATCGACAACCGAGAGGCTCGCTTTGTGACCGTCATAGCCCTGTGCATGGGCGACGAAGTGACGACGTTTGAGGGAGAAGTGCGTGGCAAGATTCTCACCAGCAGGAGAGGAAGCGACGGCTTTGGATATGATAGCATCTTTGAGCCGGCGGATGGCAACGGATTGTCGTTTGCCGAAATGACACATGAGCAGAAAAATGCCATAAGCCATCGCGGCAGGGCAGTGAAGAAATTGGTAGCCTACCTTGTGGCATGAGCCTTGGCGGCGAGTGCGCGACGGTAAACGCGAAGTATTGAAAGGGCAATGTTTTCATTGCTCTTTTTTGTTGACACCACGGTGGCTTTTGACTGGAAATTGCGAGGTAACAATCTGACGGCAGCGCGCGAGGTGCAGATTATATGGTCGCAGCGCGAAATGGCAATGTGGCTGAAAAACGTAGGCTTGTAGCTGTCGGTGACGGTGATTATGTTCACGGCATGAGGGCTGCTGCACACGCGGCAGCTCGAAGAATGGAATATGAAAGGCTTGTCGTAACCGTTGATGTTGACGGCGAGCCATTGCGTGAGCCAAAAGTTGCGTAACACATACAAGTGCCCACGGCGCGCAAGATCGAGCCTGAAACGCTCGTCGTTGCCGATGGCGTTGGCATATTCGATGAAGCGCAACTGGGCATCGGGCTGTGGCAACAGTCCGCGTATCATGTTTGCCCATGCGCGGCTTTCAATGCCATGTTGCTGTCGGTTGAATATTATGTTGTCGAGATAAATAATCATACTCGTGTGCTTTCATGAAACAACGTTTTTTTGGGGGGGCGTTGCTTTTTTACACCGAACGGGTGTGGCATTAATAGTCGCTAAAGAAATTGGGCTTTATTACTATGCCGGCGCGCAGGCGAGAATGGAACTGGTTGTAGTCGAGAAGGTTCTCGCCATATCCATTGTAGTATTGCAGGAACAGGAATTGGTTGTCTTTCTTGAACAACCGGTAGTTGAGTTCCACTATTAGGTTGCAGTTTAGGTTCCATCCCTTGCGTTTTACAAGGGTGACAGCCATGCCAAAGCGGCGGTCGCGCGAGGTGACTTGTATGCCCGTTTGGTATATACCGCTATATTCCAAGATGTCTTTGTTGTTTTCTCCGTCGATGATTGGAATCCAGAACTTGCCATGCACCATGAATTGAGGGTCGATGAAAATGTTGGCAGCCAGAGAAATCTTGTTCCAACTGCGGGAGTCTTCCCCATCCTTGCCGTTCGACTCATGCTCAATCATCAACATAGCCTTGCCAATCAATTTGTCTTTGACGATGAGCAACTTGGCAAGACCAATGCCAGGGTTGAAGTTGAAGTCGCGCATCGGCAACGATTCTTCAAACACGTTCCACATACACTTCTGTGAATAAGTGAGGAACAAGTAGGTGTTGAATGGCAATGTACTTTTGGTGAGGCGTTGGGCGATACTTATCTGGAACTTTACATCGGAGTTTGTTCTTGTTGGCTTGCTTCCGATTGTTGTTCCCAATATGAAATAATTGTCGCGAAACAGCGTGAAGTAGGGACCATTGTCGAACTCGGCACGAATGCTATCGGCGTTAAAGCTGCCAACAGCCTTGTTGTTGACTATTTGCGCTACCGCTGCCAGTTGAGAAAACGTTAAAATTATTATAAAAATAATCTTTTTAGGCATAAAAATAATTTTGTGCAAAGTTAGTTATTTTCTCCGTTTCCGGCATTGTGGCTTATTATTATAAAAGTAAGAATATATAGCAGATTTTACCACAAATCTCCAATGACAGGAAATCGCATGTTGTGATGGTTGAAAATTCTAAAAAACAATTTGCGACGGTTGGCATTAAGATAACTTAGTATTATCTTTGCGAGTGCCAAAGCATTTGTGCGCAATTTTCAATTAAGTTGAACATTATTGGGGCAGTTGCCCAAGAGTTACATTTCAGGTTGTACTTTTTTAGACTATGAGCATATCCAATTTTAAGGAATCAAGAGCAATCTTACGGTCTTCAATAATAGTAATTATGGCAATGGTTGCCAATGCAATGAGCATTTATGCCCAGATAAACACCGACCAGGTGATGAACATAGGGCGTAATGCGCTTTATTTTGAAGATTATATATTGTCGATACAATATTTCAACCAAGTAATCAAGGCAAAGCCCTATCTTGCCGACCCATATTTCTTCAGGGCGATAGCCAAGTTGGAACTTGAGGACTACAAGGGTGCGGAAGAAGATTGTTCGCTGGCAATCGAGCGCAACCCTTTTATAATAGATGCCTACCAAGTGCGAGGCATAGCTCGGCAGACGCTCAAGGACTACAAGGGCGCAATTGCCGACTATGAAGAGGGCTTGCGGCAGATGCCCGAGCACAGGGTGTTTTTGATGAACAAGGCGGTGAGCGAGTGTGAGATTGGCGAGTATGAGCAAGCCGACTCGACATATGCACGCCTGCTCTCGATATATCCCAACTATGCCAATGCCTACCTTGGAAGGGCTCAGTTGCGCATGATGCAAGCCGACACGTTGGCGGCAATCGACGACATCGACAAAAGCATCTCGATAAGTAAAAACATACCGGGCGCATACGTGATGCGTTCGGAAATAAATATGTCTTACAAAAAGGATTATAAGGCGGCACTTGCCGACATGGACGAGGCGATTAAGCTCGAACCGCATTATGCCGGGTATTTCATCAACAGGGCTTTTATGAAATACAACCTTGATGACTACTTTGGCGCAATGTCCGACTATGACTATGCTTTGCAGCTCGATCCGACCAACCTTGCCGCACACTTCAACCGCGGATTGTTGCGTACCGAGGTGGGCGACAACAATAAGGCAATTGAAGACTTCAGCTATGTGTTGCGCAGCGAGCCTGACAATATGCCGGCACGATACAACCGTGCGTTGCTATATTCCAAGACAGGGCAGTATCGCGATGCAGTGAGCGACTTCGATGCAGTGCTTGATGTGTATCCCGACTTTGATGCCGTGCTGTTTGCACGAAGCGAGTGCAAGCGCAAGCTCGGTGACATGGCAGGAGGGGAACAGGACTACAATAGGGCTCGGGAGCTGAGCCGCCGCAAAGACAATCTTGCTGAAAACAAGAATGAGAAAGCCGCAGACGGCAGCCAGGGCGGCAAACAGGGCGAGCAGGTAGCCGAAAAAGAGAAAGAGGAATCGGCTTCGGCTGTGATAAACAAGTTCAGCACGTTGCTGACGGTTGAAAACGACAATGAGATAAAGCCGAAATATGAAAACCGCACGCGCGGACGCATACAAGACTTTAATTACCATATCGACCTTGAACCGATGTTCTTCTTGTCATACTACGACCGCAGCGACAACGTTGTGGAGAACACTTATTACATAAGGGAGGTGACCGACCTCAACTCGTTGCGGCTGTTGCCATTCATGCTGCTGCTCACAAATTCACAGTTCCGCCTTTATGAAGACCAGATAGAGGCACACTTCAGGTCGATAGAATACTACAACGGTTTGCTTGCGACATCGCAGGCTCGGTCGATTGATTATTTTGCCAGGGCAATGGACTTCATGATGGTGAAGAACCCTGCCGAGGCTATCAACGATTTCACGAGAGCGATAGAGTTAAGCCCCGATTTCTCGCTTGCCTACTTGGGGCGTTCGTATGCGAGGTATATGCAAATGCAGATTGACGAGAACGGAAGTGCTGGCGACAGCGATTTGACGGCTCAGGCATCGCCGGGCGCGCTGCGGCAAGGCGGGGCGGTCATGGGCAAGGCGATGCCGACGTTGCCGGGCAACATGCAAGGACTGCCATCGCTTGGCGAGCGCAAGACCAGCGTGGCAATGCAGCAAATCATTGAAGACCTTGACATGGTGTTGAAAATCTCGCCACGCAACGTGTATGCCATATTCAACAAGGGCAATATGTATATGAAGATGCAAGATTTGACTGCAGCGATGAGCTGCTACTCCGAAGCTATAGAGATAAAGCCCGATTTCGGTGAGGCTTATTATAACCGCGGACTGGCATACTTGCAGCTCGGCAACAAGGAAAAGGGGGTTGCCGACTTGAGCAAGGCTGGCGAATTGGGCATATTGCCGTCGTATAACGTATTAAAGCGCATGACCAACTAACCGCTGCCAATGCCGAGGGTGGGCGTGCGGCAAAAAAAAGGAAAAGCCAGAAATTGCACGATATATGAACTAAGTGCTACAATCGTTGTGCAATTTCTGCTTTTCCCACAATAACATTGTGGCGTTTAGAACCATTTGATTTTTCGGAACAGAATGAATGTGAGGGCTGAGATGAGTGCCGACAGCAGAATGATAATCAAGAAGGCATGAGGGTGGCTTTCGAGGTGTATGTCAACATTCATGCCATAGAAGCTGGCGATGAGCGTGGGAATGGCAAGCGTGATCGATAGGCTCGTCATGCGTTTCATTATGGTGTTTTCGTTGTTTGAGATGATGGAGGCGTAGGCATCCATCGTGCCAGTGAGAATGTCGCTGTAAATGTTGACGGTGTTGTATGCCTGTTTTAATTCTATGACCACGTCGTCGAGGAGGCCCGAGTCGAGCAGGTCGGTGTTTTTGAATATGTTTTTAAGGCGGCTTATCATCACCTCGTTGCCACGTATGGAGGTGTCGAAGTAAACGAGTGTCTTTTGCAGGTTCATCAGGCTTAACAAATCTTCGTTGCGGATGCTTTTTTCGAGTCTTTTCTCGGCGGTGGCGACATAGCTGTTTATCTGTTCCAGATATTTGAGGAACCATGCTGCCGACGAGTATATGATGCGCAAGATCAGGTCCAGCTTGTTTTTTATTACGATGCTTTTGCGGCGAGTGTGCAATATGAAGTCGGGTATCAACTCGGTGTGGTGGTAGCATATCGACACGATTACTTCCTTGTTGGTGATAATGCCTATTGGCACTGTCGTGAAAGGAATGTCGGCTTTGTCGTTTTGCATGGGAATGCGTATTATTGTGAGCAGCCAGTTACCCTCGGTCTCGGTGCGCGGTCGTTCGTCGTCGTCGGCGATGTCTTCGAGGAATGATATCGGCACATTTAACTGCTTGGTGAGAAATTCAAAGTCGTCGCTGTCGGGGTTTTCGATGTTGACCCAGCAATTTGCCTCCCATGAGTTTTTTTCGATGAAGCCGT
The DNA here is from genome assembly GCA_949285735.1 of uncultured Bacteroidales bacterium. Lineage (GTDB taxonomy): Bacteria > Bacteroidota > Bacteroidia > Bacteroidales > Muribaculaceae > Avimuribaculum. The sequence continues at coordinate 3,565 of CASEAQ010000043.1, read as the reverse complement.
TTTCGCAAAATAAATATTTTCTCATAATTCTGTTATCGACTGTCGTGATATCCAAGATTATCAATCGGCGTTTGGTGAAAGGTTTGGGAAAATAACTTGGGCTTGTTGTCGTCGTGGCGGAAGCGGCTGGTTGGCTGAGCTGCATGTGGTAGGAATCTTCATTTATTTTTTGTGTCAAATTTTCTACAGAACTCGTCAATGATATATAAAAAACTCTATATCTTTGTTTTTAGGATGCCATTTGCTAAAATCGAGTATGATTTATAATACATCGAATCATAATAAACTATAATCATGAATATTCAGATAACTTTTGAAAAAGACCATTACCAAGAAAGGGCGAAAAAACTGCTTAGCAATCTGTTGCTTTCGGAACTTCTATCAATAAATCCATATTCTGTAGATGATGATGGTTTAGATGTGTTTTTCAAAAATAGATCTAAGGGTTACATGCAGCCACAATCATTTACAGATGAATTAGAAATTGCTGCTTACAATTTTTGTACGATTGGAAAGACCAATGGTCATACTACAAATGAATACAACGGTTGGAACTATAATAAGGCATTAATTTCATTTGGAGAAGGGAAAACTTTGGATATAAATTATCGCCATTTTTGCTGTGATATGAAGCCTATTGATAATAAACTTGAAGGTGGGTGGACGCATCCTGTAGTGAACGATCGTTTTGTTCATTGTTCTATTTCTGGAACAAGAGAGACAATTGATAATATATTCCATATTGCAGATTATAAGCAGATATTATATGCCTATAGTTTTCCAGTGTATAATGATTATGGCAAGTATCGTATCTGTTATCGTTTTTTTGCATTGTTTGGCAACGAAGCTGATTATCATGATATATTACGCAAACAAATTCTAAAAAGCCAATATTTTGTGCTTAATCATATTTTGAGACATACTTCTCTTTATGCTCCACAGACAAGGCAGTATATAAGTGGTGTAGCTGGAGATTGGGCGGTATGGTCTGAACCTGCAAGATTTTTTGTGGAAATATTCGATAAATATTTCCGTAATTTATTTAAAAATAAATTGCAAGCAATTGAAAAAATAATGGCTATTAAAAATATTGTTCCAACCGATGATTTTTAAACAACTGTTGTGATATGCATAAGTAGCGTTGACGTTTTTATATCCAAGATTATCAATCGGCGTTTGGTGAAAGGTTTGGGAAAATAACTTGGGCTTGTTGTCGTCGTGGCGGAAGCGGCTGGTTGGCTGAGCTGCATGGGGGTGTGTTGCGGCTTGTGGAGCGCATGTGGTGCGGTCTGAGAAAAATATATGTTTTTTGTGTGAAATAATGCCGATATTTTGCGCTGTTTGTCAAATAAATGTAATAAATTTGCGGTCGATTTAAACAATGCTGTGTTGTTGTATGGCACAGCGAAAAACTATAATAACGATGATAAACATTACTTTTCCTGACGGAAGTGTAAAGCAATTTGAAAGCGGCGTAACGCCCTACCAGATTGCGGAGAGCATCAGCCAGCGATTTGCACAAGACGTGCTCGCTGCTACATTTAATGGCGAGGAATGGGATATCTCAAGGCCGATTTGTAATGATGGCGAGATAAAACTGTTCAAGTGGGATGATGCTGAAGGCAAACATGCCTATTGGCACACTTCGGCACACTTGCTTGCCGAGGCGTTGCAAGAACTTTACAAAGGTGTTCAATTCGGTATCGGTCCGGCGATTGAAAACGGGTTCTACTACGATATCGATCCGGGCGAGAACTCCATAACAAGTGCCGATTTCCCAAAGATTGAGGCAAAGATGGCAGAGCTTGCAGCCAAGGACGAAGCCGTGGTGAGACGCGACATTTCCAAGAGCGATGCGTTGAAATACTTTGGCGAACGGGGCGAAACCTACAAGTGTGAGTTGATTAATGACCTTGAGGACGGACATATAACCACATACACACAAGGCAATTTCACCGACTTGTGCCGTGGTCCGCACTTGCCAAGCACGGGCAAGATTAAGGCGATAAAAGTGTTGTCGCTTGCTGGCGCATATTGGCGCGGCGACGAGAAGCGCAAGCAGATGTTGCGCGTGTATGCCATAACGTTCCCCAAGAAGAAGATGCTCGACGAGTATCTTGCCTTGCTCGAAGAAGCCAAGAAGCGCGACCACCGCAAACTTGGCAAGGAGATGGAACTGTTTGCCTTTTCGGCAAACGTTGGCCCGGGCTTGCCATTGTGGTTGCCTAAGGGAGCTGCATTGCGCGACCGCCTTGAGCAATTCTTGCGCAAGATACAGAAGCGTTACGGCTACTTGCAAGTCATCACTCCGCACATCGGCAACAAGATGCTGTATGTGACTTCGGGGCACTATGCAAAGTATGGCAAGGATTCGTTCCAGCCAATCCACACGCCTGAAGAAGGTGAGGAGTACTTCCTCAAACCGATGAACTGCCCTCACCACTGCGAGATATACAAGGTTGCGCCGAGGTCGTATAAAGACCTTCCATTGCGATATGCCGAGTTTGGCACGGTGTACCGTTATGAGCAAAGCGGTGAGTTGCACGGATTGACTCGTGTACGCGGATTTACGCAAGACGACGCACACATCTTCTGTACGCCCGACCAGTTGAAGGACGAGTTCTTGAAAGTGATGGATATTATTTTCTACATCTTCAAGGCTTTGCACTTCGACAATTATGAAGCCCAAATTTCGCTCCGCGACCCCAACAACAAGGAGAAATATGTAGGAACCGACGAAAACTGGGAAAAGGCAGAACGCGCCATCGTGGAGGCTTGCGAAGAAAAAGGCTTGCCTGCCAAGAAGGTTGTGGGCGAAGCTGCATTCTATGGCCCGAAGCTCGACTTCATGGTTAAGGACGCAATCGGTCGCCGCTGGCAACTTGGCACAATACAGGTTGACTACAATCTGCCCGAACGTTTCGGCCTTGAATACACTGGTGCCGACAACCAGAAGCACCGCCCGATTATGATTCACCGCGCGCCTTTCGGCTCGATGGAACGTTTCGTGGCAGTGTTGCTTGAACACACCGCAGGACGCTTGCCGTTGTGGCTTGCTCCCGACCAAGTGGTTGTGCTGCCCATAAGCGAGAAATATAACGACTATGCCAAGGAAGTTGTGAGGACGTTGGCAGAAAAGGACATTCGCGCCTTTGTCGATGACCGCAATGAAAAGATTGGCAGGAAAATTCGTGACAATGAGTTGAAGCGAATACCATATTTGCTCGTTGTAGGAGAAAAAGAAGCACAAAATGGAGAAGTTTCTGTGAGAAAACAGGGCGAAGGTGATAAAGGTTCGCAAAAAATCACTACCTTTGCAGACGATTTTGCTCGAGAAATTGAGAGAATGACAAACTTTTAAGTTAACTGAATGGAGAAAAAACCATCATGGACTGGCCCGAGAAAGCCAAATAGCGACAATGCGCAGGCTAAGGGCGTGAGAAAAGGAGGGAAGGACAAGGATTCGCATGCTATCAATGAGCAGATTACCGCAAAAGAGGTAAGGCTCGTGGGTGACAATGTGGGGAATGGGGTTTATCCTATTGCTGCGGCAATGAAAATTGCC
>CASEAQ010000042.1 GCA_949285735.1 uncultured Bacteroidales bacterium | reverse complement strand
TCCGCCCTTATGTCATTCCGTGCCACCCGAAGCCAAACCCTCTGACCGTCAGTGAGAATGCTCAAATTCGCTTTATTCTGCGTTTTATCCTATTATTTTTCAATAAAAGATGCGTCGGCTGTGATTATTACCGCAAAAAATAGTAAAAATACACAAAAATACTTTAAGCGCATAATTTTCCCTATAATGATAAACGTAATCCAGTCAAAAAGTTTCTATGCCGAAATCTGGTTTTTCCGCACAGATACGGGTAGTTAAAGGTAAATGGTTCTTCTCTGCAAAATTTTTCTTGGTAATATTAATAACAATTTTGGAAATATGCAAATAAGTGGGGCATGGGGAAGGGCGAGGAAAAGGAATTTCGAGGCGAAACGGGGTGTTGGATGATTGCTTTTTTACTTTTTAACACAGATTGGTTAGGGGAATGGCTGAGGATTTTTGACGATTATATTTTGTCGTGTGATGGAAATGCATTATTTTTGATTTGATAAAAAAACTGCTTAATGTATTAAAAATTGAAAATCAAAAAGATAGGAAAAATACTGTTGTGGATGGTAGTCGGATTGGCTGGGCTAGTGGTTGTTATACCTGCCTTGCTGTATGTTCCGTTCATACAGGATGCGATAAAGAATGTGGCTGTCAAGCAGGTGGCGAAAGCCACGGGTTGGCAGGTGGAAGTGGGCATGATAAGGCTGCAGTTTCCACTCGACTTGCGCGTTGACGACGTAAGCGTGGTGGAGAACTGTGATACCATAATTGCTGCCGGGAGCCTTGTGACGGGCGTTGAAGTGAAGCCGCTGCTGCACGGGCTGGTGAAGGTGAAAGGTGCGCGGCTCGATGATGCCATATACCGCATGACGAGTGCCGACTCGTCGATGCTGCTTGCAGCCCGTGTGAATCTAATTGACATCGACGGGGTTGACTATGACCTTGCCACGAGTACACTCGGGGTGGGGAAAGCCACTATGCAAGGGGGCGACGTGTCGCTCGACTTGTATAACGACAAGGCACAACCCACGCCTTCCGACACGGCTGCCGCCACTCCGTTTGTGATAAAGGTGGGGAAAGTCGCGCTCGCCGACATTCGTTACACCATGACGATGATGCCCACTATCGACAGCCTTGGCGTGGTGATAGGCGGCGCGTCGCTCGACAGCGCGATTGTCGATTTGGGCAAGCAGCGCATCGATGCCCGGTTGCTTGCCGTTGACAGCCTGCAAGGGGCTTATTTCACCCCGTCGGCTGAGTATCTTGCCGCCCACCCGTTGGCCGACAGCTTGTTGGCAGAGCCTGCCGACACTGCCGTCTCGGCGCCGTGGGAGATACGTTGCGCTGCAGTCAGGTTCACTCGCTCGGGCGGAACGTATGCCATGCGAGGCTGGAAGCCTGTGGAGGGGCTCGACATGAACTACTTGCAAGCGAGCAATGTGAACCTGTCGCTCGACAGCTTGTATAATTGCGGTACGGCAATCACCGTGCCGATAACGCGGTTCACCGTCGATGAGCGCAGCGGGCTAAGGGTGACTGGCGCGAGCGGCACTTTTGCGATGGACGATAATGGCATGACGTTGCGCGATTTCGACATATCCACCCTGTTGTCGTCGTTGAAAGCCGACGCATATATTGATAACCGATTCTTTGCCGGCGACCAAGCCGGGGCAGTGAGCCTCGACCTTGACGCGCGTGTGGGGCTTGCCGAGGTTGAGCGTGCCATGCCGTCGTTGAAACCTGTTTTGTCGATGATTCCGCAATATCGCCCTCTCGAAGCCAAAATCTCGATTGGCGGCAATGCCAAGCGTATTGCAGTGAAGCGGTGTGGCGTGACGTTGCCGCGATATGCATCGGTGGCTGTGACTGGGCAGGTTGACAATCCAATGTCAACCAAAGACTTGGCACTCGACCTGACGCTTGACGGCAATTTCGACAATATTAACTTCATAAAACCGACTATGCTCGAAGCCGAGCAGCAGGAAACAATCTATTTCCCACCGCTGATGCTCGACGGGCAGGTGAAGATGCGCGGCGAAGACATAAGGGGCAACTTGGCATTGGCATTGCCGACAGGGCAAATGGCACTCGATGCCGACTGGGCTGGTCGCACCACCGACTATGACGTGTCGCTGCAAGTCGATTCGTTGCCACTGAAGGCGTTGTTGCCGTTGAGCGACTTCGGGATTGTAACAGCTGGCGTGGCTGTGCGAGGGCATGGCTTGGACGTGTTTGACACGAGTACCGAGATTGATGCCGACATCAACATAGACAATTTTGAATATGGCAGCGAAGACTACCGCAACGTGAGGGCAAACGCCCTGTTGCGAGGCGGCAAGTTCAGTTTGAACCTTACGTCGGACAACGACGTGCTGCAAGCAGCCATCAACGCCCGCGGGGCGATGGCTGCCGATGTGTATGATGTGAAAATGTCTGCCGACATTGCCGGCATCGACTTGCAGCGGCTCGGAATGTCGGAAACTGCGATGAATGGTCGCGCGAGCATCTCGTGCGACGGTTCGATAGATCTCGCACAGAGTGTGTATGACGTGACGCTCGGTGTTAAAAACCTGGGCTGGACGATGGACGAGGAGTATTACTATGCCGATGCAATCGATTTGGATTTTGAGAGTGACTCGTTGCACACGGGGGCGCAGTTGGTCAATGGCGATATGGCTTTGTCGCTCAAGTCGCCTTGCGGCATCGACACGCTGTTGGCTCGATTTGCGCGGAGCAGCGAGGTGGTGATGGCGCAAGTGGAGAAGATGGTGATTGATGCCGACACGTTGCGCGACATCTTGCCCGAATTTGATTGCCGCATGGAAGTGGGGAAGAAGAATCTTGCAAGCCAGTTCTTGTCGAGCAGCGGCGTTAGTTTCAATGATATGCAATTCAATATCACCAAGGATAGTACATTCCGCATGACGGGCGACATCGACCGCCTCTCGGCAAGCGGCTTGGTAATCGACACCGTGAGAATGTATGCCACCGAGCGCAACCGCCGCATCAACTACATGCTGCATGCCTCCAATCGCGACAATCGCAACGGCACAGGCATAGCAACGGCTGGCTTGCTTGGCATTGTAGCCGGCAACCGGGCGACGGTGTTGTTGCGACAAAAAGACTTCAACGACAGCACGGGTGTGCGCTTTGGCATCGATGCCACGATGGACACTACCAACATATTGCTGAAACTTATTCCCGAAGACCCTATAATCGGCTATAAGCGGTGGTATGTCAACAAAGACAACCATGTGTCGTATAACTACCGCGACAAGCATTTCGATGCCAACATGAGGTTGCAGTGCGACTCGAGTGTGGTGTCACTCACCACGCAACACAGCGAGGAGAGCAGCGGGCAGGAGGATATTCTGCTCGACATCTCGAAGGTGCAGATTGCCGACTGGCTCACCTTCTCGCCGTTTGCCCCACCGATGAAAGGGGAGCTTGGCGTTGAGTTGAAGGTGAAATTCAACGGTGAGAGCCTGTGGGGCGACGGTGTGGTGAACCTCAACGACTTCTATTATGCCAAGAAGCGCGTTGGCGACTTTACCATAAATTCGCTTATCGACCTCGACCCGCAGACGGGTGGCACCAATATCACGGCGGCACTTGAAGTTGACCACCGACAGGCGCTTGTCGCCTACGGGGCAATCAACGACACCACGACTGCCAACCCATTTGACTTGTGGATTGAGCTCGACCGATTCCCGTTGTCGATAGCCAACCCGTTCATGCCGCCCAACGTGCTGAACACGTCTGGCTACATCAATGGCATGATGACCGTCTCGGGCTCGGGCGACCAACCATTGCTCAACGGGTATCTGCAATGCGATTCCACCTATATAGCCGTACCGGTTTTCAGCACCAATGTCAAACTGCCAGGCACGCAGATTCCTATTGACTCGAGCGTGATAAAATTTGACAACTACTCGATAAAGATGCTTAACGACAATCCGCTTGTGGTGAACGGAAACGTTGACTTGACGAACCTTGCCGATGCCGGGGTTGACCTGTCGATAAAGGGGCAGAATGTGCAGTTTGTCAACAGCAGCCAGACCAAGAAAGCCGAACTCTTCGGTCGCGGATATGCCAGCCTAGATGCCTCGATGCGCGGCACGATGAGCGACCTCGACCTCGACGCAACGGTGTCGATATTGTCGGGTACCAACATAACGTATGTGATGCCCACCGACGTGAACACGCTGACGCAACAGCAGAGCAGCGAGGGGCTTGTGACCTTTGTGCAGTTTAGCGACTCGACCACCTATGTCAAAGCCGACTCGTTGCAGGCGACATCGGCAAGCAACATGAACCTGAGGGCAAGGCTCAACATCATGCAAGGGTCGCGGGTGAACGTGTTCTTGTCGAACAACGGTTCAGACCGAGCCGAGATTGAAGGGAGCGGCAACCTCACCTTTGCGCTCAACCAGCTCGGCGACATGACCATGACGGGGCGTTACACCATCAACAGCGGCTTTGTGCGCTACAGCCCGCCGCTCATCTCGCAGGTGCTGTTCAATATCCAAGAAGGAAGCTACGTGCAGTTTAATGGCGAAATAATGAACCCTATGCTCAACCTCACAGCCGTGCAGACCACCAAAGCCAACGTGACGCAGGAGGGGCAGGATTCGCGCCTTGTTGACTTCTTGATTTCGCTGTCGGTGACCAATTCGCTCAGCGACATGGACGTTCAGTTCGACCTATCGACCAATAGCGACGTGACGGTGCAAAACGAGTTGCAGTCGATGTCGGAGACGCAGCGTAGTGCCCAGGCGATGAATTTGTTGCTCTATGGCACCTACACAGGACCTGGCACATCGGCATCGAGCAACCTTGCGAGCAACCAGCTTTATTCGTTCCTGCAGTCGAAGCTCAATTCATGGGCAGCCAACAACATAAAGGGCATCGACTTGTCGTTTGGCATCGACCAGTATGACCAGACGGTTGACGGCGTAACGTCGTCAACGATGCGATACAGCTACCAAGTGTCGAAGTCGCTTTTCAACGACCGCTTCAAGATTGTCGTCGGTGGCAACTACAGCCCCGACATGACTGGCGACAACGAGATTGCGCAAAGCCTCTTCAACGACGTGTCGCTCGAATATGCGCTCACGCCGAGCGGCAGCATGTATTTGCGCCTGTTCAACAAGTCGGGATATGAAAGCATTCTCGAGGGCGAGGTGACGCAGACTGGCGTGGGCTTTGTGATAAGCCGCAAATTGCCCAAGCTGAAGTATCTGTTCAACTTTGGCAGGCGTCGCAAGCAGGACGATGAGGAAGAGAAAGCTGGCAATGCGGCTACAGCCGGCGCGGCAATCAAAGAAGAAAACGACACAACCACTACAATTACCACAACCACCGAACGATGAAACACTTCTTGTCACATATAGCCGTGTTTGCAATTGCGGTATTGTCGCTGTCGGCATTGTCGGGCTGTTCGACCACGAGCCGCCTTGCCGACGACGAGGTACTTTATACCGGCGTCAACCACATAACCTACAACGCGCCCGAAGGCGAGGAGGTGATAAGCAGCGTTGAAGACCAAGTGTTTTCGACCATCAACGTGAAGCCCAACAACAGCCTCTATTCGCCCTACATACGCCACCCGTTCCCCATCGGCTTGTGGGTTTACAACCATTGGGACAACACTGCCACCAAGGGGTTTAAGCATTGGATATACGAGAAATTGGTTGCCGAGCCGGTGCTCGTTTCCGACGTGCGGCCCGAGTTGCGCGTGGAAATGATTAACAGCACCCTTGAGAACAATGGCTACTTTGGCTCCCGTGCCACATACGAGCTTGAATTTGACAAGGACAATGCAAAGAAGGCGCGCATTAATTATACCATCAACCTCACCACGCCGCGTGCGCTTGGCAGGGTGATGCTGATTGGTGGAGATTCTCCCGTCGAGCAATTTATCGACTCGCTTGCCCGTCGCAGCAGCTACTTGCGCGTGGGGAGCAGGTATTGCACCGATTCGCTCGACGTGTTGCGCATCAATATTACCAACCGCTTGCGTAACCGTGGGTATTATTTCTTCCGCCCCGAGTATATAGAGTATCTCGCCGACAGCATAATGATACCCGACAGCGTGGTGGTTAAGATGAAACTTGCCGACAACATTCCGCCAGCCGCCAAGGTGAAATACTACATAGGCAACGTGGAGGCTGTGGTGAAAGACTTCCATGGGCAAGGCACTCCCGACACGATAGTTACGCGGAGGGCGCGCATAATCAAGTATATGCCGTTGAAGTTGAAGGACAACCTCATTCCGTCGTGCCTCACGTTGCGGAAGGGGCGTACATTCTCGGTGCGTACCATCGAGCAGACGCAAGACAACTTGTCGCGTATGGGAGTCTTCAGCAGCGTGACCATCAATACTACTCCCATCGATTCGATAAAGAGCGATTCTATTGATGTTAAGATAGAGTGTGTGCTCGATATGCCGCTCGAAGCCAAGTTTGAAATTCAGGCAGCGTCGAAGTCAAACAGCTACATCGGTCCGGCTGCCGTGTTTGGGCTGACGCACAAAAACATTTTCGGTGGTGGGGAACAACTCACCAGCCAGATAAACGGGTCGTATGAATGGATGACGGGTAGCGGCAGAGGAAGTCGCTTAAACAGTTATGAGGTGGGGCTCGACTTCACTCTTGCCTTCCCTCGGTTGATTGCTCCGCGTTTCATCGACCGCAGCCGTCGTTACATCAATTGGACTAAGGTTAATCTGTCTGCCGACTTGCTCAACCGTCCGAGCTACTTCAAGATGGTGCAGTTGTCAACGGGATTTGTATGGGAATGGCACACCAACCGTCACTCGTCGAGTTCGTTCACTCCGTTCAAGTTGTCATATACCAAGTTGTTGAGCCATACGTTGGCATTCGACTCCATCATATCGCAGAACAAGGCAGTTGAGAACAGTTTCAGCGACCAGTTCATACCGATGATGACCTATACTTACACCTATGACCGCGCGCTCAACCGCCGCAACAGCATCAATTTCACCTTCACGGTGTCGGAGGCCGGCAACATCTTCTCGGGAATATGGGCTCTTGCCGGGCAGCATGGCGGCGTGGGGTCGAAGGAGTTGTTTGGCACTCCATTCTCGCAGTTTGTGAAGGCTCAGGCGCAATTGATATACACCCGCAAGATTATGACAGGGCATTCGATTGTGACCCGTGCGTTTATCGGGGCTGAGCACGCCTACGGCAACTCTTCTGAGGTGCCATACGCCGAGCAGTTTTACATAGGTGGTGCCAACTCGGTGAGGGCTTTTGCCGTGCGTTCTATCGGTCCTGGTAGCTACCACTCCGACGGCACTGCCAACGGATATTACGACCAAACGGGTACGTTCAAACTCGAATTGAATGCCGAATACCGTTTCCCGATTCTTGGATTCCTTTATGGGGCAGTGTTCCTCGACATGGGCAATGTGTGGCTCATGCAGGAGGATGAGTTGCGTCCAGGTGCGAAACTGACAGCCAAAAATTTCCTCGACGACATAGCTGTTGGTACCGGGCTTGGGGTGCGTTTCGACATGGACGTGCTGGTGCTTCGTGCCGACCTCGGAATAGGTATTCATGCGCCCTATGAGACAGGAAAAGGCGGATATTACAACATGACCTCGTTTAAGGACAGCCTTGCATTCCACCTCGCGATTGGATACCCGTTTTAGGAATTAGGAATGTGGAATTAGGAATGAGGAATGTGGAATTATTCAGTATTATCCAATTTAGCTAATAATTCCTAATTCCTAATTCCACATTCCTAATTTCTCATCTCACATTTCTCATTGAAAAAACTGTTGAGATTGGTGTAAAAAATCGATATTTTTATTTAATTTTGCCTATTACAATTCGCTTCTTTTATTTTTGGAGCTGAATGTGGTCTTTTTTTTGTCGCCTCGGTTGATTTTGCCGGGGACTGTGATTTACAACATAAACCTATAAATGCCACATAATCGTATGACATATATTTGGCAATGCTTGATGTGCCTTGTTGTCGGCTTGTCGCTGCAAAGTTGCGGTGGCAACGGTGGTGTGTCGGGCGATGCCGACTTGTTTGAGCGGCTCGACGAGGCGATAGAGAACAGTGTGGCATACGACGAGCAGAAGATAAGCCGCATCGACAGTTTGCGCCAACTGCTTTCTGTGGTTGACACGCCCGAGGGGCAGTTTGAGTTGAACCGACGGTTGTTTCTGGAGTATGAGTCGTTTGTGTGCGACTCGGCGATGCACTACATCAACGCCAACATCGACTATGCGCGCCGTGCCGGCGACAACGAGCGGCTCATGCTGTCGCTGGTGGAGAAAGCCGACTTGGTGGCGAAGGCGGGAATCTTCACCGAAGCATTGAATATATTGACGGAGATTGATGCATCGGCATTGCCCGACAGCTTGCGCGACAATTACTACCAGACGTGTGGGACCACCTACCAGTATATGAACGAGTATGCCGAAGGAAGCGAGTATGTCGATGGTTATAATATCAAGATTGCCGCTTATCGTGACTCGGTGCTGCGTATGTCTGATGCCGACCCATTTATTTATGACACTGAATATGGGTCGTGGCTGATAGGGCAGGGTAAACTTGATGAGGCGATTGTATTCTTTACCGACAAACTGGTTAATTACCAGTTTGGTACGCGCGAATATTCAGTCGTGGCTTCGTTGCTGGCTTATGCCTACCAGTTGAGCGGTGGCGAGCAGTATGAACACTATTTGGTGTTGAGCGCTATTTCCGACATACAGGGGTCGGTGAAGGAAAACCTTGCGTTGCGGTCGCTTGCCGAATTGCGGTTTGAAAATGGCGATGTGCCACATGCCTACCATTACCTGAAGAAGAGTATGGAAGATGCCAACTACTTTTCAGCCCGTATGCGCAAGAATCAGTCAGCCAATGCGTTGCCGCTGGTGATACAGTCGTATGAGGCAATGCAGAAGCAGATGCAGTCGCAACTGAAGACCTATATCATTGTCATCAGCGCATTGGTCGTAGGGCTTGTGGTGGCAGTGCTGTTCATTGTCAAGCAATTGAAGACGGTGTCGCGCAGCTTGCGCTATGTGTCGGTGACGAAAGACAAGTTGTTGAAATTGAACGAGGAATTGCAACAGGCAAATGCAACCCTCAAGCAGATTAATACGGCACTTATAGAATCGAGTTGCATCAAGGAAGAGTATATAGGCAAGTTCATGGAATTGTGTTCCAAGTATATATCCACACTTGAGCAATACCGCAAGATGTTATACCAGCAGGCGGCATCGGGGCGCGCCGAGGAGTTGCACAAGTCGTTGCGCTCGACGAGCATTGTCAACGAGACGCTCAAGGAGTTTTATTCGGCATTCGACACGGCATTTCTCAACATTTTCCCCGACTTTGTGGAGCGTTTCAACGACCTGTTGCCGCAAGACGACCGCATACAACTGAAAGAGGGTGAAAAACTTAATACCGAGTTGCGTGTGTTTGCACTGATTAGGCTCGGGATAACCGACAGCGCGAAGATTGCAGGATTCTTGCGCTGCTCGATAACCACAATCTATACCTATCGTTCAAAGCGCAAGAAGCGTTCGCTTTGCCCTGTCGATTTCGACGACCAAGTGATGAAAATCGCCAGTTTCTGATGCCTTTGGAGGGCGTTTCCCGACGGTTCCTTGCCCACTACGTTGGGCTGCGTCACCGCCGGCAATCGCATAGTTGGACGGCTTCGCCGCCCTGTTGCGTTATTGCGTTTTTCTGTGGAATTTTGATGGGTGGATTTGGGGTTTTTATGGCTGGCGGGAGTGGGGTTTCGTGTGTTTTTTGTCGATTGATTGTTTAGGATATTGTTTAGTTTTTGGGTGGTTTAGGTGTTGCTTAAAATTATGATTATTAGAGAGTTAATGTTTTGAAAAAGTTAGATTTGGCTTTGTGGGATTATGCTGTCGCCCATTATCTTAATAGTTTTGCAGTAGCATGATTTTTTGAATTAGTGTATTCTTCAATACCTTATTTTGAAATCATTCTTTTACCTATGTAAACTGTTTATTAAAATCTAAAATTTAACAGATGAAAAAATTTAATCAAGCCAAGCAAAGCCTGTTGAGGCAATTGCTAATCCTATTGGGGGTGACGTTGACCTGCGTGTCGGCGTATGCCCAGAAAACGGTGAGTGGCACAGTGACCGACCCGGCAGGGGAAACGGTTATCGGAGCCACCGTAATGGTGAAGGGAACTAATAACGGCGTGGCAACCGACATCAACGGTCGGTATGCGCTGAAGGATGTACCGGACGATGCCATCATCGTGTTTTCGTCTATCGGTTACAAGACCGAGGAGGTGAAAGTTGACGGTCGCTCGACAATCGATGTTGTGATGAGCGACGACCAGCAAATTCTCGAAGAAGTGGTCGTGGTGGGTTACGGCAGTTTGAGCCGCAAGGAGCTGACAAGTTCAATCGTGCAAATCGACAAAGACCAATTCCAGCAAGGTGGTATGAACAATGTCATGGAAATGCTTTCGGGCAAGGTGGCTGGTCTGAACGTGGCAAACACGGCATCGGCTGACCCCAACTCAACTTCCGACTTGCAGATACGTGGCGCAACTTCGCTCTCGGCAAGCAACTCGCCGCTTATCGTTATCGACGGTGTGGCTGGTGGTGACATCAGGACGCTTGCGCCGCAGGATATCGAGTCGATGACAGTGTTGAAAGATGCCGCCTCGGCTGCCATTTATGGTACGCGCGGTGCCAACGGTGTTATCCTCATCACCACCAAGAAGGGGTCGGGCACACCAGGCAAGCCTGTGATTACATACGACAGCTACTTTGCAGTGAACCTCGCCAAGGGGAAGCCCGACATTCTCTCGCCCGACGAATGGCGACGCTCGCGCCGCGGAACCGACTACGGGGCAAGCACCGACTGGTATGACGAGATAATGCGAGATTTCTCTTACGACACCAACCAATATATATCAATCGACGGCACCACCGAGCACGGATATTACAATGCGTCGATCAACTACAAGCGCGCCACGGGTCTCGACATCGTGAGCGAGCGCGAGGAGTATGGCGCACGACTTGCAGCACAGCAATTGGTGCTCGACAACCATTTGCAATTGACTTTGACCCTCAATGGGCGCAAGGTGAAGGAGACTTGGGGCGACAATGGAATGTTTGACACCGCCCTGACGATGAACCCGACGATTCCCGTTTATGACGAAGACGGGTCGTTCTACCAACCCACATCGCCGACCGATGTCTCAAACCCCGTGGGCAAGTTGACCGACGACACAAGCGAAGGCAACCGCACCTACTTGCTCGGAACGGTTGATGCAAAATACAACATTTGGAGCAATGAGCACCATGCCATAAGCACCACTTTGTCTTACTCGTTTGACTACAACGACTTGAAGAGCGATTTCTACACTCCGTCAACTTCGAGCGAATCATACTGGAACGGCTACAAGGGCCGTGCATCGATAACCTACCAAAAGTGGTGGGTGAACAGGCTCGAATGGATAGGCAACTACTCGCTCACCTATGACGACCACGACTTGAAGGTGATGTTGGGCTACTCCTACGAGCGTGAAAACTGGGAACAGATGTTCATGCAGAACAATGACTTCACATTCGACAACGCCCTGTGGCACGGCATCGGCTCGGGTTCATACCTGTCGCAAGGCATGGCACAGATGTATGCCGGCAAGAGCGAATCGACGCTTGTGGGCTTCTTTGGCAGGGTAAACTATAATTGGCGCGATATGCTCATCGCATCGGCTTCGTTGCGATATGAGGGTTCGACCAAGTTTGGTGCCGACAACAAGTGGGGTTATTTCCCGTCGGCATCGTTGGCATGGGAAATTGCAAAGGCTCCGTTCATGGAAGATTATAGCGATATAGTGCAAAGCCTCAAGCCTCGTTTCTCGTATGGTGTAACTGGTCGTAGCGACTTTGATGCCTACCAGTCGATTGCCACATACTCGTCTAATGGCACTTACCTCATCGATGGCGAATGGGTGACAGGTTATGCCCCGTCGAACAACGCCAACCCTGAACTCGGTTGGGAAAAATCGTCAAGCACCAACTATGGCATCGACTTCATGTTGTGGAACAGGGTTTACGGTTCTATCGAGTACTTCGACCGTCGTTCGAGCGACCTGCTTTATACCTATTCTGCCCCGCAACCACCATACGTTTACTCTACAATATTGGTCAACGTGGGAACTACAAAGAACACTGGTATGGAATTGTCGTTGACAGGCGACGTGTTTGTGAAAACTCCTGTAACATGGACTACCGGCATCAACTATGCCTATGGCAAGACCAAGCTCACCAAGTTGTCGAACGATATTTATGAGGCATCTTATCTCGACCTGTACCAGAAGCCAGGCGTAGGTACGAGTGAATATTTCTTCCGCGTTGAAGAGGGTGGCGAGATAGGCCAGTTCTATGGATATGAGTATGCAGGAACCGACAGTGAGGGCAATATGCTCGTGTATAACAAAGATGGCGAGAAGGTGCTAACATCGCAGGCGACAGCCGACGACAAGCGTTACATAGGTAGCGGCGCACCCAAGCACTTCCTCACATGGAACAACACCTTGCGCTGGCGCGACTTCGACCTTAGCTTGATGTTCCAAGGTGCGTTTGGACACAAGATATTCAATATGCGCAAGTATGGTATGGGCTTGCAGGATTGCGGTACCGACAACGTGCTGCGCAGCGCATACCTCGAAGACAGCGACGTGACGAGCGGTGGCGGCGTAATATCGTCATATTTCCTTGAAAATGGTAATTACTTCAAGCTCGCCAACGTGACACTCGGTTACACTGTACCGTTCAAGAAGAACAACAAGTTTGTTGAGAGCCTTCGCGTGTATCTCGCAGCCAAGAATGTGTTCACTATCACAGGCTATTCGGGCAACGACCCGTCGGTGGTAACTTCCACTGGCATCACTCCGGGTGTTGACGTCAACTCGGCTTACCCGCAAGCCACCCAGCTGACGCTCGGCGTAACATTCCGCTTTAAATAATCTCTATTATTTGCTTTATCAACATTCATACATCAGTAATTAAGACTATGAAACGAATCAATCATATATGGTCATGTGCATTGGCTGCGGCAGCCCTTGTGCCAGCTGTGACATCTTGCACCGACCTCGATGAGAAAGTGTTTGACCGCATCGACTCGTCTATCTACTACCAAGACGAAAACAGCGTGAAGGGCGCGGTCGCTTCGATATATTCAAATGCCACATCGAGCTTCCTCGAATACTTCTGGTATCTCAACGAGTTGAGTGCCGACCAGGTTGCATGGCGGTCGTGGAACGGCGGCCAGTGGGGCTGGGACGAGGGCGAGAAGTTTGTGCTTTCGTCACAGTCGTGGAACACCGAGTCGGTAATCATTCGCCAGGCATGGGAAGGCGCATGGACTGTGATAGGCTTGTGCAACACCCTGCTCGAAGACTTGCAGGAACTTGATGCCGCTGCAATCGGCATGAGTGAAGACGCCAAGGCGATGTATATTGCCGAGGTGCGCACGCTGAGGGCTTGGGCATACTACAACAACTTTGAGCTGTGGGGTGGCGCGCTGCCACTCAACACAAGCACTGGCGGCGAAATACCGGGATCGGCTTCGAGCAATTTCGACGAGGGTTGCCGCATAATTTACGACTTTATTTCGACCGAACTCGACCAGTCGTGCGGCGACTTGATGAAGGAAGACGGCTCGGGCAACTCGCGCCTGCGCATGAACCAAGGCATGAACCGTATGCTCAAGATGCGCTTGCTGCTCAATTCCGAGGTGTTTATCGGCGAGGAGCACTATAGCGAGTGTGCTACGTTGGCACAAGACATCATCGACGGCGACTATGGTAATTATGAACTTGCCGGCGACTACCGCGACATATATTCCAACGACAACATCTCTTGCCCCGAAGTGATTTTCGCTTTTGCGCAGCAGGAAGGTCGCATCACCAACAACAACCGCAATACTCCGTTCCTGCCATATAATTATGACGAATTTGTAGGTCAGTCGTTCACCAACTCGGGCTGGAATTGCTTCTGCCTCGTTCCGTCGAAAGACAACTCGGGCAACGTGCAGCCGACGGGTGGAACCGACAATCCACAGAGCTTCCTTTTCGACTATGGCGACAAGCTCGGTGCCGTTATGGATCGCTTCAACGATGCCGACATACGCAAGCAGAATTTCCACTACGACGATGCCACTGGCGAATACCATGGTATGTTCTTGATTGGCGCGATGCTCAATCGCACTACTGGCGCGGCAGTGCTTGCCGATGCCGACCGCGACGGGCAACCGCTGGTGTATGTCGATCAATTGGGCACGTTCCAGAACCAAGGGCGCACGCTTGCCACCGTTATGAACCCGCGCTGGGGCGAGACCAATTCGGGCATTCGCCTGATGAAGTATCCCATGCTGCCCGAGTCAACCGGGCTTAGCTACCTCAACATTGCCGAAGTTGAGTTCCGCCTTGCCGAGGCTTACTACACGCTTGCCGAGTGCCGCTTGCGCTCGGACGATGCCAACGGGTGCAAGGAGCTTGTGAACCAAGTGCGCAGCCGCTACTTTACCGACAAGAGTATTGTCGAGCAGCCGGGTCCCGGCTTCACGGCATTCGACGAAGACTGGATGTTGAGCGAATGGGGGCTTGAGTTCCTTAACGAAGGTCGCCGCCGCCGTACCGATTTGCGCCGCTTCGACAAGTTCACACAAGGACAATGGTGGTTCTTTGGGCGCGACACCGAGACGGGCTATGACTTGTCGGCAAAACGTGACCGCCGCTATGAGTGGTTCCCATTGCCGCAATCGGCATTGATGGTCAATCCCGGACTTGTGCAAAATCCTAATTATTAATCGTTTCAATCAAAGAATGCAATGAAAAAGAATTATATATACTGTATGTTGCTCATGGTAATGTTGCCACTGATGGCAATGTTGCAAAGTTGCGACGACAAGGAAGAGATTGTTTTTGAGAGCGAATTGCCGCGCTTTGAGTTGCGTGCCGACCGCGTGTTGCTCGAAGTGATAGTACCCTCGGCTACACCGCTTAACGACGAGATGTATATTGTGGGTGCAATCAATGGCGGCGATGCAAGTGCCGTGGTGGGCAATCCGCAGTGGCAACTGGAAATGGCTTCGGGCTATGACTACAAGTATGGCATCTACCTCGACCCATCGACTTATGCCGAAGGCACATCGCTTGCCGACGGGTTTTACTTCTACTCGGTTTCGCAAGGCGAGGAACGTGCACTGAAGGGCGACAGCACACTGCACTACGACAATCCCAACGTGGGTACACGCACCAATATCACAGTCACTCGCTGGGCTTCCTACTTTGCAAGCGAAGAGCCTGTGGAGCATGACGGCCATGTGATTTATGTACTCGACAACTCGGGATATGAAGAGCTGGCAATGTATGCCTGGGGCGATGCCGAGGCGTTTGGCGCATGGCCTGGCATGACTCCTACTGGGACTGAAACTATCGACGGTGTCGAATATAAATATTTTGACACAGGCGAAGCCAATGCAGGACTTGCACTTAATCTCATTTTCAACGATAATGGCGTAGGCTCGCAATTGCCCGACTTTGCAATTACGCTCGACCGCGACTATTATCTCGAACTCACACCCGATGGCGTTTCGGAGATAGACGAGAGCGACATGATTGAGCATGACGGCTATGCAATCTTCATCGAAGACTTGAGCGGCTGGAGCGATTTGACTATGTATGCCTGGGCTGATGGCAACCCGTCGATTTTCGGTGATTGGCCTGGTGCACTTCCTACGGGCGAGGTTACAATCAATGGCGTTACCTACAAGTATTTCGACACTGGTGCAGAGAACGAAGGCACGACGCAAAACATCATCATGAACGACAACAATGGTGGTAATCAATTCGACCTTGCTGCAGTGACACTCGACCGTGACTATTACTTCTCGATTACCGATACCCGCGGAACGGAGGTTGACCCTGAGACCTATACAGGTGGAGGTGTAACCAATCCCGATCCAGAACCTGAACCATCGGAAACGTACACGATTTATGTCGAAAACCTGACTGGCTGGAGCGCACTCTATGTGTATGCCTACCGCGACGGCAACCCGTCGCTGTTCGGAGCGTGGCCTGGAGCCGAAGCTGATGGAACAACCGAAATCGACGGTGTGACCTATTCATACTGGGTCGTTCAAGGCGACGGCGGTACCGACCAATTGATATTCAACGACAACAACGGTACGCAGCTTGCCGAGTTCCCCGTTACACTCAACCGTGATTATTATCTCACTGTCACTGCCGACGGTGTGACCGAACGACAATAAAAGAAACTTCCACAATTAAAAACAATGAGTACTAAAATGTTTTTATCGTCACTTATGCTCGCGAGCACCCTCCTTATGGGAGGATGCTCCGACGACGGCATGGAAATGCCTGCCAATCCCGCCGCTCCCGTTGCTGGCAATGCTGCAAGCACGATGGTCATATATGAAGCCAATCCGCGCTTCTTCGCTACCGACGGCTGCTTTGCCGCCATCAACGACCGCCTTGACGAAATCGAGACAATGGGCGCAAACGTGTTGTGGATAATGCCTATATACACGCCTGGCGAGTTGAACTCGGTGGGGTCGCCATATTGCATAAAGGATTACACATCTGTAAATCCACGCTACGGCACACTTGCCGACTTGCAGACACTCGTAGGCAATGCCCACCAGCGTGGCATGAAGGTAATCCTCGACTGGGTTGCCAACCACACATCGTGGGATCATGCGTGGATTACGGCTCATGCCGATTGGTACACGCAGGATGAGAACGGTAACATTATTTCGCCCGAGGGGCAAAACTGGACAGATGTCGCCGACCTCAACTATGACAACGCCGAGATGAGGGCAGCCATGATTGATGCAATGGAATACTGGGTGAACACTGCCGACATCGACGGCTTCCGCTGCGACTATACCGATGGTGTGCCTCACGACTTTTGGGCAGATGCTATTGCGCAGTTGAGGACGATCGACCCTGAACTGATTATGCTGTCGGAGTCGGAAGGAAGCGATTACTTCACCGATGGCTTCGACATGGTATATGACTGGTCGTATGCCACGTTGCTTGGCAACCTGTTTAATGGACGCACTACGCCCGAGAGCTTCTTCGACGACGCTCAAGCGTTGCTCGCATCGGTGCCCGAGGGCAAGCAGGTGATGCGCTATGCCATCAACCACGACGTGGCAATGAGCAACAACCTTGCTACCCTTTATGGCTCGCTCGATGCCATAGAACCCGCTTATGTGTTGACGACGATGCTCAGCGGTGTGCCATTGCTTTACTCATCGATGGAAACCGTACTCGGTGACGGCTCATTGTCGTTCTTCGACTATAATCCGCTCACGTGGGATAGCAACCGCGAAGCAGCTTATGCGAGAATCAATGAAGTGTATGCCTCGACAGCCGAAGTGCGTGGCGGCGAGTTGCGAACATATTCCACCGGCGACGTGGCAACATTTGCCCGTCTCACTCCCGAACACACTTTGCTCGTGATGGTGAACACGACTGGCAACGCAGCATCGGTGAAAGTGCCAATATCTTTTGCTGGCACATCGATGCAAGACTTGCTCAATGGCGGCGCTGCGGCTGTGATGCCAGTGTCGGTTGACCTTGCCGGCTACGGCTATGCAATTTATTATAAATAAAAACAAGTTAAAGCACAATCTATATGAAACATCTGCTATATAATGCTCTGTTGGCTGCGTTGGCAGCGATGCCGTTGTCGGCAGTTGCCGAAGGCACGTTGGCATCGCCAAATGGCAGGTTGCAGCTCACTGTCGATGTTGACGGCAAGGGGCAACCGTGCTACAAGCTCGACTTCGACGGCAACGAGGTTGTCAAGCCCAGCCTGTTGGGACTGACGGGGCGGCAAGGCGACTTTACCTCGGGGTTCAGCATCGGCGACATGGCTACAACGTCGCACGACAGCACATGGAAACCCGTGTGGGGAGAATATGAACAGGTGCGCGACCATTACAACGAGCTTGCCGTGACTTTTGTGCAGGCTCGCGATAATGGTGTGACGATGACTGTGCGCTTTCGCCTGTATGACGACGGGCTTGGGTTCCGCTATGAGTTGCCCGAGCAGCCATCGGTCAATTATCTGACGGTTACCGACGAGGCTACCGAATTCAACCTCGTTGCCGACAACACCATGTATTGCATTCCAGGCGACTACGACACCGACGAGTATCTGTATGTGACTTCCCCGCTGTCGAAAGTTGCTGCTCCATTGAGCGCGCGTAAGGGTCGCCACAGCGAGAGCCAAGCCATCGACGGCGTGACGGTGCAAACCCCGCTGATGATGAAAAGCCCCGACAGCAAGACGTATATCAACATTCACGAGGCAGCACTTGTGGGCTACCCGGCAATGTCGCTCGACGTTGACACGTTGACCTACGGGCTGTCGGCACATCTCACGCCCGACCGCAACGGCGTGGCTGCCTACTTGCAATTGCCCTTCAACACGCCGTGGCGCACG
>CASEAQ010000041.1 GCA_949285735.1 uncultured Bacteroidales bacterium | reverse complement strand
GAGCCATTCACTCACACCACTGCCGCCCGGCGTGGGACAAACGAGCAACAAAAGCCATATCACCCCCTGACGGGCATACACAAGCCACTGGTCACAACCAGGAACAAAAGCCAAGAACAGGAAACACACCATCACATAGCGCGAAGTCCACGACACGGCTGTGGCGACAAATGCCTCGGCCCACCACTTCATCGACTTGGAACGCGCCTCGACCGATGCCGCTTCCATATTGACTGCCATGCGGGCAACCTTAGTCTTCCAGCGGCGCAACAGCGGCAGCGAGAAAATGATTACGAGCAACCGCTTCAATCCTTGGGGCTTGGCAATGATGCCTATGAACAACAACAAAGCCCATGCTGCAATCAACGCATACACACCCCAAAACACCCATTTCAGCCCGATGGAAAACTCAACATTGAATGTTCCAAACAGGCTCGAAAACGGTGTCAACGCCACTATCAACGGACACGACACGACAAAAAACAACTCATCGAGGAACAGCGTTATTATCATCAATGCCGTACCCCTACCAAAGTTAATTCCCTCGCGATTCATGAATATCATTGCCATGCTGCTGCCACCGACTGCCGTGGGCGTAATTGCCGACGTAAATTCGCACAACATACACACCTTGAACGACTGCCACCACGACAAATCGCCATCGGTGAGACATCGGTAACGCCACATATATCCCGCCTCGCGACCAGCAACGGCAACCAACGCGAGAACAAGCCCAGCTATCACCGTCGGCGTGATGCTTATTGCATTCCAGTCGAACGAGGCAAATTCGCCCCAAAACATCCACACTACTACACCGATACCAATCAACACTGGTATCAACACATGTATAGGGCGTATCCTTATCCCGTCGTTTTTCCTTTTGCTATCCATAATGACGCAAATTTAAGGAAATAAGCCCATGCACGCAACACATAAGGACTCGTACCCCATTGCGTCATTGCCACAGAAAGGCTTCACAACCTCACTGCCACACCTTGCGACTTAAGGTATTGCTTGAGCGCAGGTATCGTGATTTCGCCAAAGTGAAACACACTGGCGGCTATCGCAGCATCGGCTTTGCCTTGGGCAAACACTTGAGCCACATGGGCAGCACTGCCACAGCCGCCCGAGGCAATGACGGGAATTTGCAGGCTGTCGTGCAGGCTGGCAAGGGCATCGCAGGCATACCCGTTCTTTGTTCCGTCATGATCCATGCTGGTAAAAAGTATCTCGCCGGCACCACGCTCCTGTGCCTCGTGCGCCCACTCTTGCAACTTACGGTCGGTAGCCACCCTACCCCCCTTGAGGTAGCACACCCACTCGCCGCCTGTAAAACGGGCATCTATCGCCACCACACACACCTGGCTGCCAAAATGCTTGGCAAGATCGTCGATGAGTTGTGGGCGATTGATAGCCGCGCTGTTGACCGACACCTTGTCGGCACCGTTGTTCAGCAAGCGGTCAACATCGGCAACCGAACCAATGCCGCCGCCTACTGTGAACGGAATGCTCACCGACTGCGCCACACGCCGCACAAGCTCTACAAACGTGGTGCGATGTTCATACGACGCATTTATGTCGAGATACACCAGCTCGTCGGCACCCTCCTCGCTATATCGCTTACCGAGCTCCACAGGGTCGCCAGCCGAGCGCAGGTTCAAGAAATTCACTCCTTTCACAGTCATTCCGTCTGCCACGTCGAGGCATGGTATTATGCGTTTGGCAAGCATGGTCTTATTCCTCCAAATTAAGCCGTTCTACTTCTTTCAACGTAATTCTCCCTTCATATATGGCTTTTCCAACAATCACTTGGCTTACGCCTATTGCATCAAGCTGTTCGACATCAGCCATCGCCCCGATGCCGCCGCTTGCGATAAGCTGCACGTCGGGATAACGCCCGAGAATCTCCTTGTATAGTTCCACCGACGCGCCTTGCAGCGTTCCGTCGCAGGCAATATCGGTGCAGATGGTTTGTGTCACCCCTTTTGCGGCATAATCACCAATGAAGTCGATGACGTTGCAATCGCTCTCTTCGTGCCAGCCGTTGATTGCCACTTTCCCGCCGCGGGCATCGGCACCGAGTATTATGCGGCTGCCGCCATACGCCGACAGCCAGCGCAGAAACATCTCGGGCTGCTTGACGGCGACACTACCACCCGTCACCATTGCCGCACCGCTCTCGAATGCTATGTGCAGGTCTTCGTCGCTCTTCACGCCGCCGCCAAAATCGATTGTCAAGCCCGTGCGCGTTGCAATCGTTTCAAGCACACGGTAGTTGACGACGTGGCTCTTCCTCGCCCCATCAAGGTCAACCAAGTGCAGCCTGCGGCACCCAGCATCTTCAAATGCACGAGCCATGTCGAGCGGACTGCCATACTCCTTGCGGCTGCCATAGTCGCCCTGCGTGAGCCTGACGCACTTGCCGCCAATAATATCTATTGCGGGAATTATAGTAATCATAACTCAAGAAATTTCTTCAACACAATCTCGCCCACACTACCACTCTTCTCGGGGTGGAACTGGGTGGCATAAAAGTTGTCTTTATGCAGGGCGGCACTGTATGGCTGTATGTAATCGGTCACTGCTGCCGTGTCGGCACATATTGGGGCATAATAGCTATGGACGTAATACACATACCGCCCGTCGCACTCCCGAGGCAAGAAGCTCCCGTCGGGAATCGACACAGTGTTCCACCCCATTTGCGGAATCTTCAGACTCGGTGCAGCGGTGTTGTCGAAACGCTTCACTGGCACGTCGAAAATGCCAAGGCAGTCGGTATCGCCCTCCTGCGAATGCCTGCACAGCAGCTGCATTCCGATGCAAATGCCAAGCACCGGGCAGCGCAGCGACGTTATTACGGAGTCCAACTCATGCTCGCGCAGGTATGCCATAGCCGACGATGCCTCACCCACGCCGGGGAAAATAACACGCCTTGCACGGCAAATGCGTTCAACATCGTCGGTAACGACTGCCTCAACTCCCACTCGCCGCAAAGCGCACTCAACCGAGAACACATTGCCGGCATTGTACTTTATGATAACAGTGCTGCCCATAACAATTATGTTTTTTTCAACTGAACACTACAGTCTTGTTCCTGTAAGACAATATTTTACGTTGTATGTGCTTCTCGACAGCTCGCGACAACACGATTTTTTCGAGGTCACGCCCCTTGTGTATGAGGTCGGCAACGGTATCCTTGTGCGTAATCCTCACTATGTCTTGCTCGATAATAGGTCCGGCATCGAGTTCGGTTGTCACATAATGGCTTGTGGCACCTATCAGCTTCACGCCACGTTCATAAGCGGCATGGTAGGGCTTTGCTCCCACAAAAGCTGGCAAGAAGGAGTGGTGTATGTTGATAATGCGATTGGGATAACGTGTAATAAAGTCTTCCGACAGCACTTGCATGTAACGTGCAAGCACAATGAAGTCGATGCCATACTCGTCGAGTAACTGAAACTCCTTGGCTTCCATTTCAGCCTTGTTGTCGCGGTTGACAGGAATGACGAAATAGGGAATGTTGAACTGCTTGCCCACCACTTCCAAGTCGGGGTGGTTGCTTATGATGAGCGGTATCTCCACATCCCAGTCGCCGGCGGTGTAGCGTGCCAATATGTCGTAGAGGCAATGCGACATCTTCGAAACAAACAATGCCATGCGCTGCGGCTTGTCGGTAAACGACAGGCTATATTCCATATTGAGCCGCTGCGCATAGAGCGTATATATATAATCGTTGATTTTCTCCTTGGGTATCAAGAAATTGTCAAGATCCCACTCAACACGCATATAAAAAATGGCATTCACGCGGTCAACATACTGGTCGAGATACAAGATGTTGCCGCCATTGGTATTTATAAACTCGGTCACCGATGCCAATATGCCTGGTTGGTCGGGGCAATGCATCAGCAATACGGCATTGTTGTGCAAGTTTTTGTTCATTATTACTATTTTTCAGTTTCATGCAAAGGTAGTGCATGACTGGCATAGAACAAAACAAAACGGGCTGTTTTTGCGCCACCAGCAACCTAACGGTCGAGCCATGCCTTGAAAGCCGATGCCTTGTCGCGACTCACCACCACTTCGGCTGACGGATACCTCTTGAGCCTCACTATCAACTTGGCATTAAAATAGTTGCCTACATATTCCACACTATCTATATGTATAATATACTGTCTGTTGGCACGGAAAAACTCATCGGGATTGAGTTGCGACTCCAGTGCGTCCATCGACATGGGCACAGTCGCCGTCGTGCCATCGTTGAGATGCAGATGGGTGACTTTGTTTTCGGATTTCACTGCCAAGGCACGGTCTTCAAGTATCAGTTCGGAGAGTATGCTGAAATTATTGAACATGAAGTGAGGGTCAATCTGCTGCTTCAATGCATTGAGCTGAGCTTGCATGGCTGCCAACTCCAGCTGCTTCTTCTCGGCTTCGGCATCAAGGTAGGAGTGCAGATAGTGGGCATTGGTGTAAATGCTTGATATGAATGCCGACATGATGGCATATACATACAAATGCTGCACTTGCATGAATGGCAACCCGTCCATGTTGAACAAGAAGGCCGTGAGCAGCGACAACAGATAGGCAGTGACATTATTCATCACCAACAACATCACCGAATATATTATCAGGCTGCGGTAAGGCCGCCCAAACGACATGAAGCAGCGGTATATCACGCCGCTGTAGAAAATTGACAACTGCACGAAAAGAAAGATGCAGACAAACGTCGTAACCACGTCAATCGCATACCACCACACCGAATAGCCGCCAAAATAAAACTCACGGGCTTGCGCATCGGTGAAAATGTAAAGCAGCATATACACGACGTAGGTTATAAACGTCAGCAGCAACCTGCTCTTGAAAGTGTCAAACCAGAATTTCATACCAAACTTTCCATTTCGTTGTATGCCACAAAGTAAAATGTTTCCACCGAAATAACCGCGCTACAATTACCCCAAACGTAAAAAAATGCACCTGAACCGCCCTCACAGAAAACAAAGTGGGTACGCCCAAGTAGTCACGCACCCACCCTATTCCTCTGCCAATATCACAAAGCTGGCTACCACAGTGCAATCTTGCCGGCAGCTCCCAAGTCGAGAGTGGCAGTAGTTATTCCCAATGCCTTGAACACGCGGCTCATCGTCGGGATGGTAATCACACTCTTCCCCTTTTCGATCCTTGAAATCTGTGCTCGCTGTACGCCAATCCGTTCACCAAGCTCTTCCTGCGTGATGTGTTGCGCAAGGCGAGCCTTCTTAATAGCCTCGCCGACATAGTAGGCATGTACTTCCTCTCTCAGCTGCGCTTCCATCGCATCCCTCTCTGGAGTACCCACTTTACCCCATAGTTTGTCTTTCATATCATCAGCAGGAATTAACTTAAATTGTTCCATATACATTACTTTCCTCCTTTCCGTCTAAAATATTCCTTTCTAATTTTTTCAGTTTTTTCTATTTCCTTTAATGGAGTTTTCTGCGTTTTCTTTACAATGCCATGAGTGGCAATTATCAATGTTTCAGAATCTGTATCCCAAAAAGAAAATAACCTATAACATATGCCATTATACAAAGTACGAAACTCCCATATGTCAGTGTTTTCAAGTTTCTTAAACAATTCCACTTCTCTTATACCTTCTTCAACCTTAAAGATATTGTAGTATATCTTTCTTTGGACTTTTTCGGGCTGCTGAACTATAAAAGAATGAGCCTCTTCCATCAACACTACCTTGAGTTTCATACTTTCTCCATTGTTTCGAGAGATATACTGCAAAGATAAGCAAATGTTTCATTCAAAAGAAACATTTGCAATAAATTTAACTTTTTCGCAACGGCTTACGAGCAAAAAAGTTGGTGGGAAATTTGGCTTTTTGCAAACTTAGACCCAACTTTGCACCCGCTTTTAAGAAGTTTTGTAATCCTCATCGGAGGGCATATCAATGCAGTGCCGGATAAGATGACTGGGTAAAACCAATCAACTTATCTGGCATTTTTTCGATGCTGGCACTACTCGCTTAGAAGCCGTCACGACTTATAAAAACATATATCAGCAACAACTAATCAAAAACAACTTCTTAAAATTATCTCACTGGTAATATGAAAGAACTGGATTTGACAAAGGGCAGTGTTCCTAAAGTGCTACTGCAATTTGCAGTGCCGTTCCTCATCGCCAATGTGCTGCAAGCGCTCTACGGCGGTGCCGACCTCTTTGTAGTGGGCCGCTACGACGATGCAGCAAGCGTGGCTGGCGTGGCTATCGGCAGCCAAGTGATGCAAACCATCACTGGCATAATTCTCGGGCTGACAACTGGCACAACCATCTTGATTGCCATGGGCACGGGGGCAAAAGACGACAAGAAAGTTGCCAACACCATCGGCACGTCGGTTTACTTCTTCGCTCTGACAGGCATAATTCTCACTGCCGTCATGGTGCTGCTGCACGAAAAGATAGCAACCATAATGCACACGCCCGAAGAGGCTATGGCTGACACTCTGCACTACATACTGATATGCTCCATCGGCATTCCGTTCATCATGGGGTATAACGTGGTGTGTGGTATCTTGCGTGGACTGGGCGACTCCAAGTCGCCGCTATACTTCGTGGCAATAGCCTGCGTCATCAACATTGTCCTCGACTTCCTGCTCGTGGGCGGACTGGGAATGCGCGCTGCCGGTGCCGCAATCGCCACAGTTGCTTCACAAGGGGTGAGTTTCTTTGCTGCATTGTGGTTCTTGCATCGCAGGGGCTTCCACTTCGAATTTGGGTGGCGTAACATACGCCTCAACGGGGCACTGTCGAAGCGCATAGTGATGCTTGGCGCACCCATCGCGCTGCAAGACGCGCTCATCAACGTGTCGTTCCTGATTATAACCGTCATTGTCAACCAGATGGGAGTCATCGCATCGGCATCGCTCGGTGTGGTTGAGAAAATCATCGTGTTTGCCATGTTGCCGCCAACTGCCGTGGCATCGGCTGTTGCCACAATGACCGCCCAGAACTATGGCGCAGGACTTGTGGCTCGAATGAGGCGTTGCCTGTGGTCGGGAATCAGCATGGCACTGGTGTTCGGGCTGTCGGTGTGCCTTTACTCACAATTCCTGCCCGAGACTCTGACGAGCATATTCACCAACGACCCAGCCGTGGTGGAGATGGCTGCCGGATACCTGCGCGGATATAGCATCGACTGCATCATTGTGAGCTTCGTGTTTTGCATCAACTCCTACTTCAGCGGACAAGGCAACTCGTGGTTCCCTATGATACATAGCATGATTGCCACATTCCTCTTCCGCATACCGCTGTCCTACCTATTCGGACAGTTAGACCCAACCGACCTGCAACTGATGGGCTACGCGCCCCCGTTGTCAACAATGGTTTCGTTGGCGATATGCTTCTGGTATCTGCGCATCAACAAGCACAAATTACAGAAGCTCGTTCCAGTCGTAAACACTCAATGACTTTTTTACATACCTATACGTTTCATCTCAGCTGACGGCGCAATGACAATGCGCCCGTTGCTACCGCGATGGCAGCAACAATTGCCGCAGCCCACCACAGCCCGTAGTGCAAAGCCACAAGCACTGCAACTGTGGTGGCTGTCGCATACAGCGACACATAGAGCGTCGAGCGGTGCAATGTGAAGCGGAAATTGCCGAAATACACAATTCCCACTATCACCGTATAAAACATATACCACACGGCGTATGCCCAGCCCAACCCGGCAAGCCCGGCATAATTGTAAAACACCACATTGAGGACAAGCCCTATGGCAGTGCTCAGGCACTCGGTGACGATATAGGTCTTCCCTTTACCCTTGGCTATAATCACATAAGCCATGCACCACGATATGGCTTGAAACACGATGCCGATGCTGGCATAAGAAACAAACGGAATGATTGCGTAGAAATCGGACGAATAGAGTATCCCCACCACCACTTGCCGCAACAGCAGGAACACTGCAATAATAGCCGCAAGGACGTTAAGGGCAATATTTATCTCTTGGCTCACGAACAGCCGTGTACGCCAACGACTATGGCACACGCGGGCAAGACGCGGATAATACTCGGTGCCGATGGCGGTGAAGATGAGTGCCGCATAGCGGTGTATAAGCGTGTAGCCTGCCTGATAATGCCCCACAGTGTCGGTGCCCGCCTTCAGGTTGAGGTAGGCGATGAATATATACGAACTGAGCAGCGACAGGAACGAGCCTAGCGTCATGAAAAAGCCCAACTTTACAAAGCCTGCCCCGCGCGATGCCACCTCATGCAGCGGCAACGACACTTTTTCGTCGCGATACTCCTTGTTGCGGAATCTCCATGTGAAAAACGCCACAGCCGCCGAGTAGGCTATGATTGACAACACTATGCTGTCGTCGCGCAAGAAATAAAACAACGGCACCGAGACGGCAAGCCCCGTGGCTGCTCCGCACACCCCTATCTGCGCCAACTGCCGCAAGCGGCGAGTTCCCTGCAATATCGACTGCTCGCAATTGACAAGCGCATTTAACATCACCGCCACCGACAATGCCACAAATCCCCACACGTGGTCGCCGTCGCCAAAAGTCCAGCGGCTCAACAGCGGCGAAGCGGCAAGAGAGAGAAAGGCGGCAATGGCTCCCAACGCCCAAGTCCAATGGCGCACCACGGCAATAATCTCGGCTATGCGCCGGCGGCTGCCACGCTCTGCCTCAATCGCTATGTCGCGCACGCTGCTGCTGCGTATGCCCAAGTTGGCGACATTGTTAATCATGTCGAGGGCAGCGTTATACAACCCGAAAAGCCCTATGCCCACGGGCCCTATCCACACTGCCACCAGCTTGGTGCGCACAATCGAGCACAATATGGTCATCACCTGAACGCCACCAAAGACGCCCATTGCCTTGACTATCTGCCTCGATATTTTACTTTTGCCCCGAGCCACCCTCAGAAGTCGATTGAATAGGTGTTATACACTATCCCCCTGCCACCCATGCCGCACTTCTGGATGATAAGACCCTCGTTGAGGTACTGTCCATGTTGCTCGTTCGATGTGCCGAAGTCGAAATATGGAACATCGCTGAACGTCTCATTGATGAGGTGGTTGAACAGCAAGGGCAAAGCTTTTAGCTCTTTACCCTCTGGCGAGGCAGCAATATATTGTACGTGAGCCACTCGCTTGGTGGCAAAAATCACAGTTCCGGCAATTATATGCCCGGAGTGCATAACTGTGAATAACCTTATATTGCCCGGAAACCTCGAATGCAGCAATTTTATTTCTTCGAGGGAATGGACTGGGATAGCGTTATAGCGAGACTGAAGCAAATCGGTCAGAATATCCCAGAATGCCCCGAAATCATCACTTTCGGCGACGCTTATTCTGTTGTTGGCAGCCTGCTTCGCCATTTGTTTCATGGTCGAATTAAAACTTATTTTCCCCTCCTGCATTATCGCCGAAGAAATGTTTGACTCAATGAGCCTGCCATTGTGGCGGAATATGGCATACAAGTCTTCCTCGGCTGGATAGGAGTGGTAAATGTGCGGCACAGGCTTGTATATAAGCCTGTTGACTCCATCAGCCTTGAGCATCGCCGCCATGCAATCCCATATTTCGAGCATGTCGATGACCGAGAAGTGCGCAGCCCGTGTGAGCCACCCACCATAGGTAAGGCCTCGGTGGGAATAGAGAGTATCACCCTCGCGGCAAGCCGGCAACAGCCCAACAGTCTTCCCTTTCTTCAATGCCACAAGCGAATAGTCGGCAAAGCGGTCGCTATGGTAATCCATATACTGCCGCATGTGCAGGAACGTCGAATTTTTGGTAGTGGGAACAAACTCATCCCACTCTTTTTGCCACTCGGGCGTATATCTCACAATCTCAATCATCTGTAAAACCTCGCTCCTGTTTTTTGTCATTTCACCCACTGCTGCGGGTCGAGTTTGTCTTTCTCCTTGCGTACCTCGAAGTGCAATATCGTGCGACCACTGTCGTCGGGGTCGGAATATACCTTGCCGATAGCTTGTCCAGCCTTCAGCGTGTCGCCCTTGCGAATGTATATCTCACTCAGGTTGACGTATATCGACAAGTATTTGCCGTGGCGCACCATCACAACAGTGTGGTAGCCGTCTTGCGGGAACACTGCCGACACCTTGCCGTCGAAGATGGCGCGAGCCATAGCTCCGGGCTGCGCCTCGATGTCGATACCGTTGTTGTTGACTTTCACATATTTCAAGTCGGGGTGGCGGTGCTGCCCGAATGTGCCTACAATCTTGTATTTTCCCGTGACGGGGAACAGCAACCTGCCC
The DNA here is from genome assembly GCA_949285735.1 of uncultured Bacteroidales bacterium. GTDB lineage: Bacteria > Bacteroidota > Bacteroidia > Bacteroidales > Muribaculaceae > Avimuribaculum. The sequence goes on along the minus strand of CASEAQ010000041.1, from coordinate 8,409 downwards.
TTGTTGCTCTCAAACGAGCCTTTGAATGTGCGCTCGGGAGCAGGCAACGTCGGTGCTTTGCCCGGCTTCGACGGCTCGGGCTTCTGCTCCTCGCGGCGAGGCGGTTGCGGCTCTTCCTTCTCCTCTTCTTTATCCTTTTTGGGCGGAACCACCTCTTCGGCCTTATCCTCTTTTTGCTGTTTTTCTGCCTCTTGCTGGCGGCGAGCCTCGGCTTCGGCTTTGGCGCGTTCTTCAGCTTGGCGGCGTTTTTCTTCCTCGGCGGCACGACGCTGCTCCTCGGCAATCAGGCGTTCGAGCTCCCTGTCGAGTGCGTCGGCTTGTCGCTGCTGCTCGGCAAGCGTGCTGCGCAACTGCTTGTCTTGCTTGCGCAACTTGCCTATCACCTCGTTTTGCTTGTTCTTCTGCCCTTCGAGGTCAAATTTTGCCCGTTGCTGCGATGTGAGATTGCTCGACTTCTGCACCTTCAGTTGCTCCAGCCGCTTCTTTTCGCTCTCCAGCAGGCTCATCTGCTCGTTTATCTCTATGGTGTTGCGCTCGCGCCACTTCTTGAATTGTCTTAGGTAGCGCATACGGCGGTAAGCCTCGTGGAACGAACCTGCTGAAAAGACAAACATCAGCCTGTCGAACGACGACGAATGTGCATTCAATTTCCTCACCGACGCGGCATACGACTTGCGCAACTCGCCAAGACGCTTGTCGATGGCTGCAATCGAGTCGTTGACGATGCCTATCTGCCTGTTGATGCTGTCAAGTTGCGCCCCGAGGTCTTTTATCAGCTTGCCTTGGGTGGTTATGTCGGCCTCAATCGACCGTAACGAATTGAGTTGGCGAGTGATTTCCTTCTTATTGCTGTCGATGCGCGACGACGTGCGCTCTATCTCCTCTTGCTTCTCCTTCTTTTGCTGGCGCACGTTTCCCACCTGCGATTTCTGCGCCGACGCCGCAAGCACCATTGCCAGTGATAATATGATGGTCAACCAATGTTTCATCTTTCCACAGGTATAATTAAAATCTTTTTCTACAATTCCGCCCCAAGCTGTTGCAGCAGCAACGCGGCATCAATCTGCCTGTAATTCTTGGGAACGGCAAAATTGTCGTCGAGCGGCTTGTTCCACACTATGCTCGATGGCGTGTAATCGGCACTTATAGTCACAAGCGAGCCTTGCAACTGCGACACTATGCTTATCGACGTTGCCAAAATGCCACGGCTTGTATCGACATATCCCTTATAGGCAGCCTTGCACGAGGTGTCGCCGCCGTCGGCAGTAGCACGCATCATGCCGAGCATATTGTAGCAATCGAAGCCGAAGTCATAGTCCACTCCGCCATCGCCAGCCGAAGAAACCACGAATCCTCCATCGCTACTCATGCTGGAAAAAGCTACCGAATCGGTGGCAAAAGCGCGACACAGCAACAAGTCTTGAAACTCCGCCAGCGATATGGGTATGCCGGCGGTAAAGGTCGATATTTTATCGGCAATATAGCATTTGTTGATTTTGTCAACTATATACAAGCTGTCGGCATTGATAAAAACCTTCCCCCCCTCGATGCCCATTCCGCCGCGCAGAGAGATAAAGACGTAGTCGTCGCGCACCATGCGCATCTGCATCGATGCCGACATCTCCTCGTCTTTCCCAGCAATCGAGAAACGCCCCTTGGCGGTAAACGTCTGCCAACGGGCATAGCGGTCGGTTATCGACTTGAACCGTTGTTCGGCACCACGGTTGTCGATGACAAGGTGCACCGCACGGTACCCCTCGGTGACAGTGCGGCAAGCAGTAATCGCCAATAGCGAAAACAGCAACAACGCTATGTGCTTGCATCGGCTGGTGGTCATCGGCTCATTCGTTGAAATATGTCTTGTATTTCACTTTCTTTTTGAGTATTTCCGAGTCGGGACTGAGCGCAAGAGCTTTCTCCCAATTCTCTACAGCCTCGTCAAACCGCCCGTTCATGAACAGAATATCCCCGTAGTGCTCAAGTATTTCGGCACTGTCTTCCTCGCTGTTTTCCACAGCCTTTTCGATATATGCAAGAGCCAACTTATACTCCTTCTTGCGGAAGAAAACCCAAGCATACGTGTCGAGTATCGTCGGGCTGTCGGGGTCTTCCTTCACAGCTGCGGCACTGAGTCGCTCGGCGCGGTCGAGTTCCATATTCCTCACTGCAAGGAAGTAGGCGAAATTGTTCATGGCCAATTCATTTCCCGGATATAGTTCGAGAGCCTTCTCATAGCTTTGGTAGGCAAGCGTGGTGTCGTTGAGCGAGCTATACACGTCGGCAATGCCACACATCAGGCTCGATTGCAGCATATAGTCGGTCGAGTCGGAAATCTCAATGGCTTTGTTGTAAATCGAGAGGGCTTCGTCATACCTCTTGCTCTCAAAATAGACCGGTGCTATAAACTGGTAAAGCTCAATGCTGTCGGGGTTATACTCAATGGCTTTCTTCGAGGTCTCGATAGCCTTGGGATAATCATCGGTGATGATATACAATGTCATCAGCCTAATCCAGTTTCGTGCGTTCGACGGGTCGATGTCGGCGACATAACCCAGTTGCTCCACAGCCTTGCCATACTCCTTCTGGGTGAAAAAGTAATCGCCATACAGGTCGTGAATCTCCTTTTCGTGGGGGTGCATGGCAATGAGGGCATTGAACAGCGTCTCGATTCGTTGCGACGAATCACGCTCGGCAAACAATTGCTTTATGTAGTCGGTCAGCACAGCCACCTTGTTTTCCACATCGAGGTCTTTGCTCATCAATGCCTGGTAAATCTGCTTGTCATAGTTGGCTGAGTCGCCGTCGTTGTAGTATATCTGCGCCTTGGTCAGGTAGGTCATGCCATTCTCGGGGTCGAGTTTCTGGGCACGGTCGATATACCGCAACGCGCTGTCTTGCTGCCCAACCTGCATGAATATATTGCCAAGCAACAGGTTGTAGGTGGCATTGTCGGGAGCCGAGCCAAGCAACTCGCGCCCTTCGCCAACTGTACCCACCGTGTCGTCGAGAGCCATGTAGAAATTAATCTTGCGCAGCGACAAGGCGAGCGACTTCCCCTCCGACACTTCGAGCGTGTCATACGTGGCTATCGCCTCGCGGAACTGCCGGTTGCGGGCGTATGCGTCGGCAAGCATGGCGCGCACCTCCACCTTGTCGGGGAACAACCTCACAAGCGTGTCGAGAGCGTCGATAGCCTCTACAGTATGCCCCAACCTGCCGGCTACACTGGCATACACAAGCGACTCGTCATAGTCCGACGGCTTGGCATTGAAATGCTTTTTCATCAACTCATATCCCTTCTCGGCAAGGCTGCGAGTGGGATTGTTCATAGTCACGTAGCAGAAACCCAAATAATATGCCACCACGCTATTGTCGGGGTCGAGCTTGTGGGCTTGCTGCAACAATTCATAGAATGCATCGATGCTGTCGTTCTCCCGTTGCCTCAATGCTTCAAGGAAGATGTAACTTGCCTTGCGACGATTGTCGTCGCTGACAGCATCGGCACTCTGCGATGCTCGAGCCATCACCGAGGGCAGCGACACCATCAGGACAAACAAGGCTATTATACTGAAAATAAAACGCTTCACCTATGTCTAAACTAAATACCGTTTACTATAAACTTTCTCTCATTTAACACCCGTGTGACCGAATCCTCCACTGCCGCGCTCGGTCTCGTCGAGCGACTCCACCAGCACCCACTCGGCACGACTGTAACGGGAAATCACCATTTGGCACACCCGTTCGCCCGGATTGATGGTGAACGGCTCGCTTGACAAGTTGACAAGTATCACCTTTATCTCGCCCCGGTAGTCGGCATCGATGGTTCCGGGCGAGTTCAACACGGTAATGCCATGCTTTGCAGCAAGTCCGCTCCGGGGCCTTATCTGGCACTCATACCCCTCGGGCAACGCTATGCGTATCCCCGTAGGCACCATAGCCCGTTGCAGCGGCTGCAACACCAATGGCTCTTCGAGCGAGGCCCGCAAATCCATCCCGGCACTACCGGCAGTCTCATACGTGGGCAACTGATTGGCAGAATTGTTTATAATATTAACCGCAATTTTATCCATGCTAAATATATATTTGTTGCGAAATTACTCAAATGTAGCAAAATCAACGTAAACAAATATATTAAATTTGACAAACGGCGAGAAAAAGTGCTGCAATAACAACAATAAAAGCCCCGTTCTCACGAATAGGGCTTTCTCCTGTAATAGAATCTGTATAGAAAAGTATTATCAACCAAATACGTGTTGCTATTGTTGTCACTGCAAATTTCGCAACTTTTCTCATCGGCATAAAGTGCCATTTGTTACCAAATATGTCACAAACGGAGGAATTTAATCCTGCACAGCCCCAAAATCCCGATAAATGCACGGTCTTGCAAGACAAATGGCATTACACTCGTGTGCACGGCTCTTTCATTTATAGTGTAATAACGGCGTAGCTCGGAATACATTGGCACAGAAGGTGGCGAAGCCGCCCCCATATTCCGTCATTGCACTATAAATGAAAGAGCCGTGGCACTCGCACCACATTATGCGGTACTATTTGGAAATGATGATTTTTGTACTTACTTTTGCCAAAATAGGCAATCGCCTATACATTTTAGAAGCATGGACAGAGATTTAAAAGATAGCATAATATGTCATGGCTACATCGATGCCGTGGCAAACAAGGACGACCTCGACAACGAGGTTTACATATTCGACGACATCAACGGCGTGAAGCTCTCCCAAAATCCTGTGATGCTTGAAATGCCCGTTTTTGCCGTTTGCCTCCAAGGGGAAGCAACCGTCCAGCTCAACCTCACTGAATACCACATTCCTGCCAACAGCCTTGTGACATTCATGCCCGACCACATCTTGCACGGTTACAGTTCGTCGCCCGACTTCAAGGGGATTTTCGTGGCTATACGCAAGCAGTTTGCCGAGGAGATGCTCCCCGACTTGCACTCGATGTTGCCGCTCATCATGAGCTTCAAGGCGATGCCTGTAATCAAGCTCAGCGAGGAAGAGACAGCAAGTCTGCAAGAGTTTCTCGCATTCTTGTGGCGGCGCATAAAGCAAGTGCGCGGCACCTATCGCCGCAAAGTTATACAAGGGCTACTGCAATCCGAGCTATATGAAATATTGTCGATATACAAAGACCGCTACAAATTTGTGGCTTCGCGCCGATCCCATAACGAAGACATATTCTACAACTTCGTGACACTTGTCGAAAGCGACTTTCGACAAAACCGCACGGTAAAGTACTATGCCGACCGAATGTATATCACCCCCAAGCACCTGACAACCGTCGTCAAGCAAGTGAGCGGACGCACTGCCAGCGACTGGATCGACAATTTCGTGATACTCGCCGCAAAAGTCATGCTGCGCTCTTCGTCGAATACCATTCAGGAAATAAGCACCATGCTCAACTTTGCCAACCAGTCGTTTTTTGGCAAATATTTCAAGCAGCGAGTCGGGTTGTCGCCCAGCGAGTTTCGCAACTCAATATCAAACGAATAGACGTTGGACTATTATGGCAGAAAATACCGACTGGCATTTTTAACGCATTACTCTAAAAGTTTCTAAATTTTAAAGTAAAACGGACGAAAAAATTTGCCGATTCAGAAATTGTAACTACCTTTGCCCTCGATTAAAACATAAGAATAACCTATAAGGGGGTCTCTACGAGAGAAGTGGAGATTCTTTTATTTTTTACTAACTCTAAACTTTTATAATTACCATGGCTATCAGCTACATGACTAAAGAAGGCTACAAAAAGAAAATGGAGGAGATTGCTTATCTTGAGAACGTTAAGCGCCCCGAAATTTCCCGTGCTATCGCTGAAGCTCGCGACAAAGGAGACCTTTCTGAAAACGCCGAATATGATGCAGCCAAAGAAGCACAAGGCATGCTCGAAATGAAGATTTCACAACTCAAAGACCTCGTTGCCAACGCTCGCATCATCGACGAGAGCAAGCTCAACACCAACGAAGTGCAACTGCTTAACACCGTTACGATTAAGAACTTGAAAAACGGTGCAACAGTAAAATATACAATCGTTACCGACAGCGAGGCAAACTTGAAGGAGATGAAAATCTCGCAAAGCACACCCATCGCCAAGGGGCTTATGGGCCACAAAGTGGGCGACGTGGTTGAAATAAAGGCTCCTGCAGGAGTATTGTCGTTTGAAATTCTCAAAATTGAAATATAATCACTCGTCATGGCATCTATTTTCAGCAAGATTATCGCAGGCGAAATACCCTGCTACAAGGTAGCCGAAGATGAGAAATACTTCGCATTCCTCGACATCAATCCAGTCATGCCCGGACACACGCTCGTCGTGCCGAAGCATGAGGTTGACTACATATTCGACCTCGATGAGGATGAATATGCCGGGTTAACCACGTTCGCGCGCCGCGTGGCTCGCTGCATGAAGCAAGTTATCGACTGCAAGAAAGTGGCTGTGGCTGTGCTTGGGCTCGAAGTGCCACATGCACACATCCACCTCATTCCCATCTCGAAAGAGGGAGACATGAGCTTCAGCCACAAAATTACTTTGCCTGCCGACGAAATGGCATCAATAGCAAAAAAGATTGCCGAAGTGTATGACAACACCAAAGGCGAATAAACAACAAAACAACAACTGAAAACAAATCTGCAATTAAAGTAGCGGTGCAGCATGGCATATACAATCACGGCAAGCTGCACCGCTACTTGTTTTTTTCCACCCCACCGGAAATCATATAATGGCAAGGAAATTTATAATCACATTCATGGCAGCCATCTTGGCTTTGACTGCCGTGGCAAAAGTGCCGCAACAGAGTGCAGTGAACCGTTTTACCAACTCAAAAGCCCTTGCCCACGCATCGGCAGGAGTGTGCGTGATGGACTTGAAAACAGGGAAAGTCGTAGCTGGTGCCAACGTTGACCGCAACCTTGTGACGGCATCGACAATGAAAGTGGTGACAGCCGCTTCTGCCCTCAAGCTGCTCGGCGACAAATTTTGCTACCACACGCGCGTATATGCCATAGGCGACATCGACGACACAGGGAAGCTATCGGGCAACATCGTTGTGGAAGGGGGCGGCGACCCGACACTCGGCTCCCGCTTCTTCAAGGAGCGCACGGCATTTGTCGATACGCTCATGATGCGGTTGCAAGAAAGTGGCATAACCAGCATCAATGGAGATATTCTGCTCGACAGGTCGGCAATCCCCGACCAGCCCGTTCCTGGATATTGGATGCTCGAAGATATTCCCGAGAGCTACGGCACTGGCTACCATGCCATCAACTTTGCCGACAACCAGATGCTCATCAAGTTTGACTACCACAACGACGGCTCATACACCATCTCCTCGCCCGAGCCTATGCCTTGGCTCGACTTGCACGGCAACTTGCGCCAACACACTCGTGGCGATACCGTCAACCGCCCTGGGCTGACGAGCATGATATACTACAACGACAATTCGTTTGAAATCGACGGCATCGTGGCACGCCGCAAGCGCGGCCGCGAGAATTTCTCGGTTTGGTATGCCAACCCCGCCCCTCACTTGCTTCTCATCGACAGCATCAAGTCGGCATTACACACTTGCGGCATCGCCATCGCAGCAACAAGTAGCGAAACGAAACACCTCAACGGCGACACCCTGCAATTGCTCGACTACACATCGCCGGCACTGCCCGAAATATTGAAGTCGATGCTGTTCCGCAGCGACAACATGTATGCCGAAGCCGTACTTCGCACCCTCCCCATCGACTCGGGACTGCCCGCTACCACAGCCAACGGAGTGCGCATGGTGAACCGCCTGTGGAAATCTTGCGGACTCGATTTGGACGAACTGGCAATGAAAGATGGTAGCGGACTTGCACGAAACGGGCTGGCATCGCCACAATTTTTATGCGAAGTGCTGCGCGACACCTATATACACCGCACACAACTCGGCGTTGACTTGCCGCAACTCATGCCTCGTGCCGGACGCGAAGGCTCGGTAAGACGGCTCTTAAGGAAGTCGCCACTGCGTGGCAAGATTGTACTGAAATCGGGCAGCATGGGCGGAGTGCAATGCTATGCAGGCTATTATCCGGCACAAAATCCGCGCTACGCAGTGGCTATAATGGTCAACAACTTCTCAGAAAAGCGCAGCGACGTAGTGTCACAGGTGCAAACCCTGCTCAACAACCTCTTTGGCAATTAGGAATTAGGAGTGAGGAATTAGGAATTTTCAATCAATTAGTAATTTTTTTTGCCGCCGATGCTGTCCATGGCATAACCAGCATCGGCGGCAAAGTGTTTACAATCCTGCCGTAGAGACGCGATTCATTGCACTGGTGTCTAATAAAGTGTTAAAGTTTATTTTAACACTTGTTTTTTTCGCTTTAATACGGCTCCGCAACTGGCAAAATGATAGTTGTCGAACAG
>CASEAQ010000040.1 GCA_949285735.1 uncultured Bacteroidales bacterium | reverse complement strand
GCCCACACCAACGAGATGATTCTCGAAATCATCATCAACGACAGCAGCGACTGGACCGACCGCAACGGTATCGCATACCTGTACACCGATTATAACGGTATCAATGCCTCAGGCTACGGCGACGTAATCGTCACCAAGAGTTTCTCCGACATGCTCACCTCCGACACCTTGGACGTTCGCAACAACGTGTTGCTCGAACCCGGCGACTCCGAATCGCAATATGCAGGCTACAAGGTGTACATCAACAAGATGCCGCCACAAAGCGGAGACTCACGATACGCCAACGTTCCGCTGCTGCGTCTCTCTGAGGTTTACCTGTCGGCTGCCGAGGCTGCATTCAACAACGGCGACACCAACACCGCCGCACAAATGCTCAACCAAATCATCACCAACCGCACTACCGATGCAAGCAAGGTGGTAACATCCTCGACTATCACGCTCGACCGCATCTATATCGAACGCCGCAAGGAACTCGTAGGCGAGGGGCAACGCTACTTCGACGCAATGCGCCGTGGCGAGACCATCACTCGCTATACTTCCGACGAAGACCGTGGCTGGCACGACGTGCTCAACGAAGATGCCCGTCAATTCGACCGCAACTCAAAGAAGGCTTTGCCCTTGATTCCTGCCGACGAAATCAACGCCAACCCCAACATGGTACAAAACCCCACTTACTAAATAACTACCAACATCCCAAACTCCCGAACCGCCCGCTGCCTCAACAACCGACAGCGGGCGGTTCTCGTTTTTTTTATATCTGGCACGACGCAAAGCCCCTCGGCTAGCAACCCTTCCCACGGAAAACCATCCATAATCGCCAAAAAATTTTGAGGTTGTGGCGATTTGCTGTAATTTCGCATAACATTTTAACGCACTTTTTTTCACAGTGGCTAAATTCAAGACTTTTTCTATCAACATAAACGGGCAGCTGAAGGTGATTTCTCGCCCGGTGGTAATGGGCATTCTCAATGTTACGCCCGACTCGTTCTATGCCGGCAGCCGCACGTTTGACAGCGATGCCATCAACGCCAAAGTAAGGAAACTGGTTGACGACGGTGCCGACATCATCGACATAGGCGGCTACTCGTCGCGCCCGGGTGCCGACGACGTTACCCCCGACGAAGAATACCGTCGCCTACAACGCGGCATTGCCGCCGTCAAGGCCATAGCCCCCGGAATACCCGTCTCAATCGACACATTCCGCGCCGACGTGGCTCGCAAGTGTGTCACCGCCGACGGTGCCGACATCATCAACGACATCTCGGGCGGCGACCTCGACCCCGACATGTTTGCCACCGTGGCACAGTTGCACGTGCCATACGTGATGATGCACATGCGCGGCACTCCAGCCACAATGCAGCAACAGCAGCTGTGCGACTACCCCCACGGCGTGACAGCCGACGTAATCGCATCGCTCGGCGAGAAAATCAACCGCCTGCGCCAGCTCGGCGTGTGCGACATAATAGTTGACCCCGGCTTCGGCTTCTCCAAGACTCTCGAGCAAAACTACGAGCTGCTCGACAACCTCGACGAGTTCCACATGCTCGACCTGCCGCTGCTCGTGGGCGTGTCGCGCAAGTCGATGATTTACCGCCTGCTCGACATCACACCTGCCGACTCGCTCAACGGCACCACCGTGCTCAACACCGCCGCCCTGCTGCACGGGGCACACATCTTGCGGGTACACGACGTTCGCCCTGCCGTCGAGGCTGTAAGGATTGTAGGGGCGCTGACACACAATTATGAATACTAAAAAAACATATTAGAATTATGTCATTCGGAATCAAAGACGCAATAGACATACTGGTGGTGGCGACACTCATGTTCTACACCTACCGCATGATGAAGGAGTCGGGCACCATCAACATCTTCTACGGTGTGCTCGCCTTTATTGTCGCCTGGGTGGTGATGTCGGAAATCCTCGACATGCGCCTCATCGGCACCATCATGGATATGTTTGTCAACATCGGGTTGATAATCATCGTCATCCTGTTCCAGGACCAAATAAAACGGATACTCGTGGAAATAGGCTCGCACAAGCGGTGGCAATGGATAAATAGCATCTTCAAGCACAACAATGCCACAGGCGACACAAAAGAGAAAAAATGGATTCTGCCCGTGGTGTATGCCTGCATGAATATGGCAAAGTCGAAAACCGGCGCGCTGATAGTGATACAGCAGAAAATGCTGCTCGACGACTACGAGCACACGGGCGACATTATCGACGCCAACATCAACTCGCGCCTCATCGAGAACATCTTCTTCAAAAACAGCCCCTTGCACGACGGGGCAATGATTATCGCCGGCGAACGCATCACCTCGGCTGGGTGCATCTTGCCCGTGTCGCACGACACCAACCTGCCCCGCAACCTTGGCTTGAGACACCGCTCGGCACTGGGCATTGCACAAGCCACCGATGCCGTGGCAATAGTCGTCTCGGAAGAAACTGGCAACATATCGATGGCATACCGCGGCAAGCTGTTCCAAAAGCTGTCGAACACGAGCCTCGAAAACCGCCTCACCGAGATATGCCAGTAATTCCCCTGTTTTCCACCATCAATCACAACACAAACACGCATGATAGAATACATAAAAGGCACGATTGCCGAAATCACCCCCGCCTATGCCATAATCGACAACCACGGCATGGGCTACATGGTCAACATCACGCTCTATGCCTACGAACGGCTGCAACAACTGCAAAAAGGGCAAGAGGCATTGCTATACATCTATGAAGCCATCCGCGAAGACGCCCACCTGCTTTACGGCTTCATCGACAAGCGCGAGCGCGAATTGTTCCTGTTGCTCATCAGTGTCTCGGGCGTGGGTCCCAACATGGCACGCATGATACTGTCGGCATTGCCACCCGACGAGTTGAGCGTGGCAATCGCCTCGGGCAACGAAATTCCGCTCAAAGCCGTCAAGGGAATAGGGGCAAAAACCGCCCAACGCATAATTGTGGACTTGAAAGACAAAATAAAAACCGACTCATCAACGTTATTATCCAAGACGCCTGCCAACAGCGAAGTCTATGAAGAGGCTTTGGCGGCACTTGTGATGCTCGGTTTCCCACAAGCCATATCGCAGAAAGTGCTTACGAAGCTGCTTGCCTCCAACAGTCAAATAACTGTAGAAGATGCTATTAAACAAGCTCTGAAGATGATGTAGCAAAACGTGTTTTTTTTGCACACACCCTCACGCAGAGGTGCGTTGGCGCCAGGCGGTTATGTAACCACTAAAAAAACGATGAAAGGCTTTTCGGCAAAAAGCAACAACAAAATAAAACTTTGGGCTGTCGCCGCAAGCATGATGCTTATCGCATCTGTCTGTGGCTTTTATGCGTATGGGCAATACCACACAAGTCAATTGCCGCCTCCGCCGCCCACTGCCCCCGATGGAGCAAAGGCAACTTCTGCCACCGACACCATCGAGACGCAATTCCCCGTGAGGCCCACTGTTCCCGACTCCTACGACTACCTTGAGGAGCAAAACAGCTATGCCGCCGACCTCAAGAACCCGTCGAACATCACCACCGAAGCCGAATACGACTACGAGACGGGGTGCTACATCATTCGCACCAAGCTCGGCGACAAGGAGATTGCAACGCCGTTCATGCTCTCGACCGACGAGTATAACAACCTTGTGCTACGCCAGTCGATGCAAGAATATTACAGGCAAAAGAATTCCGACCTCGCACAAGAGAAAAAAGACCCGTTCAACTTCCTCGACATGAGTTTCGGCTTGGGCCCGCTCGAAAAGGTGTTCGGACCCGGAGGCGTGCAACTCAAGACGCAAGGCTCGGTGCAACTCACATTGGGAATGAAGATGAACAAGACCGACAACCCCGCGCTGTCGGTCGATGCCCGACGAAGCACCTACTTCGACTTCGACGAAAAGATACAAGCCACCATCAACGCATCGGTGGGTAGCAAGATGAAGTTCAACATGAACTACAACACCGACGCCACATTCGACTTCGACTCGCAAAACCTGAAGTTGCAATACGAGGGCGAGGAAGACGAAATAATCAAGTCGATAGAGGCTGGTAACGTGAGCATGACCACCGGGTCGTCGCTCATCAGGGGGAGCACTGCCCTGTTCGGTATAAAGACCACCATGCAATTTGGCAAACTCACCGCCACGGCACTTGTGTCGCAACAGAATAGCGAGAGCCAGACAGTCAACACCAAGGGTGGCGCACAAACCAGCGAGTTCAGCATCAACGCCGACGAGTATGATGCCAACCGCCACTTCTTCCTGTCGCAATTCTTCTACGACAACTACGACAACTTCTGCTCGACGCTGCCGCTCGTCAACTCGGGCATAAACATCACGCGCATCGAGGTGTGGGTGACAAACAAGAGGCAGAACTATGAAGAGTCGCGCAACCTTGTGGCATTCATGGACCTCGGCGAAAACCAGCGGCTCGCCAGCGACCACTGGATTCCCGACATGTCGGCAAACAACCCTTCGAACACATCCAACAACCTGCTCACCGAGATACGCAACGAGTACCCCGACGCTCGTTCCATAAGCCAAGTGACCACTGCGCTGCAACCCCTCTCGGCATACGGCATCGAGGGTGGCCGCGACTATGAGAAGGTGGAAAGTGCGCGGTTGCTCAGTTCGTCGGAATACACGCTCAACTCTTCACTCGGCTACATATCGCTGCGCTCGGCACTGAGCAGCGACGAAGTGCTTGCCGTTGCCTATGAATACACCTACCGCGGAACCACCTACCAGGTGGGCGAGTTCTCGGGCGACATCACATCGTCCGAGCAATCGCTATACGTGAAGATGCTCAAGGGTTCGACCGTGTCGCCATACTTGCCGGCATGGAAGTTGATGATGAAAAACGTGTATTCGCTCGGCGCATACCAAGTGCAGAAAGAGAACTTCAGGCTCAACGTGAAATACCTGAGCGACACGACGGGTACCGAAATCAGCTACATTCCCGACGGCGCCATCAACGGCACTCCGCTCATTCAAGTCCTCAACGTCGATCGCCTCGATTCCAACGAACAGACCAATCCCGACGGACGCTACGACTATATCGAGGGCTACACAATACTCGCCTCGACGGGCAAAGTGATATTCCCCGTTGTCGAGCCATTCGGACGGCACTTGCGCAAGAAGATTGGCAACGATGCCATTGCCGACCGCTATGTATATGAAGAGTTGTACGACTCTACCCTCACTGTGGCGCAACAGCTCTCCGACAAAAACAAGTTCACACTCTCGGGCGAATACCAGGCTTCGTCGGGGTCGCAAATCAACCTCAACGCGATGAACATACCCCAGGGGTCAGTGGTGGTGACTGCCGGCGGCGTCACGCTCACCGAAAACAGCGACTATGTGGTTGACTACAACATGGGCATCGTCACCATCATCAACCAGAGCATAATCGATGCCGGCACAAGCATCAGCGTGTCGCTCGAAAACCAGTCAACCTTCAGCACCCAGCGCAAGACGCTGCTCGGGCTCGACCTCAACTACCAGTTCACGCCCGACTTCAACGTGGGTGCCACCGTGATGCACTACTCGGAAAAGCCACTCACCGAAAAAGTGTCGATAGGCAACGAAGTGGTGAAAAACACCATTTGGGGATTGAATTTCTCATACAACTCCGAGTTTATGTGGCTCACCAACTTGCTCAACAAGATACCCACGGTGAACGCTACCGCTCCATCGTCGATAAAGCTCGACGGTGAGTTTGCGCAGCTCATTCCCCACCAGGCAAGCACAGGCTCGTCGGAAGGCAGCTCATATATCGACGACTTTGAATCGACGCAAACCGGAATCGACCTGCGCTCGCCCTACCAATGGTTCTTGTCGTCAACGCCCTACGACTCGGGCAACAGCGCACTCTTCCCCGAAGCCGGGCTTAGCGACAACATCGACTATGGCAAGAACCGCGCCTTGCTGGCATGGTACTACATCGACCGAATGTTCACCGAGCGCAATTCTTCGACTGCACCAGGCTACATCCGCAACGACCTCGCACAGCTCTCCAACCCCTATGTGCGCGAAATCTCCTACACCGAGCTTTATCCCGACCGCGAGCTAAGCTACGGCGAATCGACCTCTATACAGACACTCAACCTGTCGTTCTACCCCACCGAACGTGGACCCTACAACCTCGATGCAACCAACATCGACAGCGAGGGCAACCTGCTCTATCCCGAGAAGCGTTGGGGCGGTATAATGCGCAAACTCGACAACACCGACTTCGAGTCGTCGAACATCGAGTACATACAATTCTGGATGATGAGCCCGTTCCTCGACCCCGACAATCCCAATACCGAGGGCGGCGACCTCTACTTCAACCTTGGAGAAGTGAGCGAAGACATATTGAAGGACGGCTACAAGTCGTATGAAAACGGATTGCCAACCGACGGCAGCGACCAATATATGCTCGAAACCGTGTGGGGACGCGTGTCAACGCAGACGTCGCTCACCTATGCCTTCGACAACACTTCCAACTCTCGCCAACTGCAAGACGTGGGTCTCGACGGGCTGAGCAACGACGATGAGTTTACCCACAGCAGCTATGCGGCATTTATCGAGGAGTTGCGCTCAAAGCTCTCGCCGACAGCCATCGCCGAGATGGAGCAAAACGCATTCTCTCCGCTCAACGATCCTGCCGGCGACAACTACCACTTCTACCGCGGCTACGACTACGACGAACTGGAGCTCTCGATTCTCGAACGCTACAAGCACTACAACGGCACCGAAGGTAACTCGCTCTCCAACGAGGAGGCAAGCGACGGACTTTACCAGTCGGCGCGCAGCGTGCCCGACGTTGAAGACATCAACGAGGACAACACGCTGAACGAGTATGAGCGATACTTCCAATACCACATATCACTGCGCCCCGAGGAGCTTGTAGTGGGACAAAACTACATCACCGACATACGCGAGACCACGGTCACAACGCGCGACGGCAACCAGCAAACCGTGCAATGGTACCAGTTCAAGATTCCATTGAGCGACTATGAGAAAACAGTGGGTTCAATATCCGACTTCTCTACCATACGCTTCATACGAATGTTCATGACTGGCTTCAAGAAGACAACCCACTTGCGTTTTGCCACGCTCGAACTTGTGCGCGGCGAATGGCGCACCTACGACTACAACCTCAACACCCGCGGCGACACTCCTGCCGAGGGAAATCTCGACGTAAGTGTTGTCAACATCGAGGAGAATGCCGGGCGCACGCCAGTCAACTATGTATTGCCTCCGGGCGTAACGCGTATCGTTGATCCTGGACAATCGCAGGCGGTGCAACTCAACGAGCAGTCGATGTCGCTCGAAGTGACCGACCTGCAAGCCGGCGACGCACGAGCCGTGTACAAGAACACCAGCCTCGACCTGCGCACCTACAAACGGTTGCAGATGCACGTCCACAACGAAGCCGTCGTTGACGACGTTACGGGACTCACCAATGGCGACGTGGCAGTGTTCATACGCCTCGGTTCCGACGTAAAGAACAACTACTACGAATATGAAATACCGCTCGAAGTTACCCCCGAGGGCCATTACAGCGCGGAAGGCAACGACCGTAGCATAGTGTGGCCCGAAGCCAACCGCCTCGACGTGGAACTCGATGTATTTACCAACGTGAAGAAAAACCGCAACCAGCAGAAAATGGCTGGCGTGGGCACGGTGTCTTACACCACCGAATACTCCGAATACGACTCGAAAAACAATCGTGTGTCGGTCAAGGGCAATCCGTCGCTCAGCAACGTCAAGGTACTGATGATAGGTGTACGCAACAATGCCTCCACGACCAAAGACTGCATCGTGTGGGTCAACGAGTTGCGTGTCACCGACTTCGACAGCGATGGTGGCTGGGCTGCCAAGGGTAGCGTGAGCCTCAACATGAGCGACATCGCCACATTCAATTTCTCGGGGCACAAAGAGACCGTTGGCTTCGGTTCGGTTGACCAAAGCCTGTCGGAACGCAACCTCGAAGACTATTCGCAATACAGCATAGCCTTCCAAGTCAACGCGGGCCGCTTCCTCCCCGAGAAAGCCAAGCTCACAGCCCCCATATACTTCTCCATGACAAAGGAGAAAACCACGCCTAAGTACAACCCACTCGACGAAGACATCTTGCTGAAAGACGCACTCGACGCTTGCTCGACCGACGAGCAACGCGACTCAATCGAGTCGTTTGCCATAACGCGCAACACGGTCAAGAGCTTCAGCGTGTCGGGATTGCGGTTTGACGTGAAAAGCAAGAACCCCATGCCTTGGGATCCCGCCAACTTCACATTCAGCTACTCGTCGAACAAGCAGCAAAACGTTGACCCCGACAACGAATATGAAAATACCAACGACTACCGCGGTAGCCTGCAATACAGCTATTCACCCTACTTCAAGCCGCTGAAACCGTTCAAGGGTTTGAAGAGCAAGTCGAAGAATGCGAAGTTCCTCAAAGACTGGGAACTCAACTGGCTGCCGACATCAATCGAGTTTTATACCAACATATCGCGATACTACTATGAACAGCAAGAACGCAACACCACCGACAGCGACGTGGAACTGCCCGTGTCGGTGAGCAAGAACTTTTTGTGGGATCGCCAGTTTGCACTCAACTGGAACCTCACAAAGTCACTGAACGTGTCGTTCAACTCCAACACCACGGCACACATCGAAGAGCCTGCCGGAGCAGTCAACAAGCGGCTTTTCCCCGACGAATACAAGATATGGAAAGACTCGGTGAAGCAGAGCATCAAGAACCTTGGCACACCATACACCTACAACCAGTCGTTCGTGACCACCTACAAGGCCCCGTTCAGCTCGATACCCGTGCTCAATTTCATGACAGCATCGCTCACCTACAACTCGGCTTACAATTGGGAACGAGGAACGGCAATCAACAGCATTGAAACGGGTAACACCATCTACAATCAATCATCGTGGAACATCGACGGACGCATCAACCTCGAACAATTCTACAACAAATTCAAATATCTGCGCGAGGTGAACAAGCGCTTCAGCAGTTCGCGCCGCCCAACGGTGGAAAAGAAGCCCAAGCGATTTGAACGCACCATCATGCTCAAGGAAGACACAACGGTAATGGTGAGACATAACTTGCGCACAAAGAAGCTAAAGATTACCGCTACCGCCGACGGCAAACCATTCGCCGTCCAGACGCGTGTCGTCGATGACAACAACATCGAAGTGCTCAACCGCGGCAAGCAAAACATAAAACTCGTGGTGGTCGAGAACAACAAGGAGAAGAAAAACTTCTGGAGCGAAGCGGCACAATATGCCACACGATTTGGCATGATGGTTAGGAACGTGAGCATTCGCTACAAAAACACCAAGTCGCTATCGCTGCCACAATTCGTGCCCACGATTGGCGACATCTTCGGGCAGTCCAACAGCTATGATGTGCTTGCCCCGGGACTCGACTTCGCCTTCGGCTTCTACGACGAGAACTACATCGGCAAGGCAAAGGATCGTGGCTGGCTGCTTGGAGACGACAGCCAGACGTCGCCGGCACTGTTTGCACGCACCGAGGAGTTTGACCTCGAAATAGGACTCGAACCTATAAAGGGGCTTAAAATCACGCTCACGACCAATCGCACCGACAGCCGCACGAGCCAAATAATGTTCATGTATGACGACATGAACACCACATACTCGGGCAGCTACACCAAGACGCACTGCGCAATACTGACGGCATTGAAAAAGTCGTCGTCGGAAAACGGATACGCAAGCGCCACTTTCGACAAGTTCCTCGAAAACATCCCAATCATTGCCGACCGTCTGCAAAGCCGCTACAACGGCATCAACTACCCATCGACAGGCTTCATGCAAAACCATTCGCTTGCCGGCAAGCCGTTCAACGCCGAAAATGGCGGTGTGAACGCTTCGAGCAGCGACGTGCTTATCCCGGCATTCGTCGCCGCCTACACTGGAATAGACCCCGGCAAGGTCACACTCGACCCGTTCCCGGGGCTGGGCGCAATGCTGCCCAACTGGCGCATAACATACGACGGCCTTGGCAAGATTGAATGGTTCCGCAAGTATTTCCGCAGCTTCACCTTGTCACACGCCTACCAGTGCACCTATTCGGTTGGGTCATTCACAAGCTACTCCGACTGGATTTCGATTGGCGACGGCCTCGGATTCAGCCAAGACCAGCTGACTGAGAACCCATACCCCTCTTCGCCATACAACATCTCGTCGGTGGCGATTACCGAAAAGTTTGCACCACTCATCGGCGTGTCGGCTACGATGTACAACAACATCACTTTCAACGCCGAATACCGCGACAGCCGCACACTCACGCTCAACTCGTCGGCAGGGCAACTTGTCGAGGCTTCGAGCAAGTCGCTCGTGATAGGTGGAAGCTACAAAATTGCCAACTTCAACTCCATCCTGAAGATTGGCGGACAGCAACAAGGCGTAAACCACGACATGACAATAAATGCCGACTTCTCGCTCTCAAACAATAACGCACTCATTCGCAAAATAGAGAGCAACACGGCGCAAGCCACAAGCGGAACACGCACACTGTCGATAAACCTCACTGCCGACTACGTGCTCAGCAAGCGGCTCACAGTAGGGGCATACTTCGATCACCAAATCAACACCCCGCTCGTGTCATCGACAGCCTATCCCACCACAAATACCAACTTTGGTATCTCAATCAACCTGTCACTCACCCGCTAAACCGACAGTTATTGCATAGATCCACCAGCGCAGGCGCACTTCCCCACACATCACGAAGCGCGCCTTCCTTTTTCTATGACTTTATACAAAAAAAGGGGAATAAGCCATTGCTTGGCTCATCCTCCTTTTATGTTATTACAATTAAAATATACCGTTTCTTAGAATGGAATCTTGAAGCCTTGTGCCTGCATGAAATCGACAAAGACTTTTGAGAATGCTTCGTTGTTGGACTTCGGGTAACGCACGTCGGTAAACACTTGCGCCAACGACGACTTGCCGTTCTCCTCGACATACTGTTTGTTTATGGCAAGCGACTCCTTCTCGGCATACAATGCCTTGATGCGCTCGCGGTCATAGTCTTGGTAGGTCTCGTCGTGCATGATAGCTTCCAGCGGCAATCGCTCAGCCTTTGGCTCGGCATCTGGCTCGGCTGGGTAGCCCACCGTGAGCGTAACCACGGGCAACACCATTGGCGGCAACTTCAATGTCTCGGCAATCTGCGGAGCATTATAAGTGGTAGTGCCTATGTAGCAACACCCAAGCCCTGCCATTTCGGCAGCGGTATTAAACTGTTGGGCAAAAACCGTAACGTCGAGCATGGCAGACAGGAACGACTGGAAATTGCCATAGCACGGCACAGCGTCCGATGCCTCACACCATTTGTCCATGCGGTTGAAATCGGCACAGAACGTAAGCACCACCGGAGCCTCGCTCACCATCTTCTGGAAAAAGTGGTGAGGGGCAAGTTGCCGCTTCATCTCGCTGTCGCGAGTCACCACCACGCTGTAAAGCTGCATTCCGCCTGTTGTCGGTGCTCCGGCGGCAGCGGCGATAAGTTCCTTCAACAGGCCTTCAGGCACATCCTGCGAAGAATACCTCCTTATCGTCTTTCTATTCTTAAAATATTCGTTAACCATTGTAATGTAACTATTTGTGTGAAATATGATGCATTGATGCTTTTATTATATGCAAAAATATCAACAATCCACTAATAAAACAAAATTATATGAACACACAAATTTCCCTATAAATGAGCTGCACATCGAAAATTCACACAATAAGCATCACACATCTGCCTGCGGCACCGAGAAGCTGAACGACGAGCCTTCGCCCTGCACCGAGTCGATCCACATCTCGCCGCCGTTCATCTGCACGAAGTCGCGGCACAGTTGCAGCCCGAGCCCTGTCCCTTGCTCCTTGCGAACGCCTTCCGATGTGATCGGCTCTGCCCGGCGCAACGCCTCAAGCCGCTCCCGGCTCATGCCCACGCCAGTGTCGCACACCTCGCACACCACAGCCCCGTCGCGCTTGCCGACGTTGACAGTGATTGAGCCGTTGTCGTGACAAAATTTGATTGCATTCATTATCAAGTTGCGCACGATGGTCTTGAGCATATCGATGTCGGCATACACGTCGCTATCCCCTGCCACATTGTCATTGAGCGCCATTTTTATATTGCTCAACCGCGCCAGCGGAGCCATATTGTCAACCACGCCAGCCACCATATCGGAGAAATTGTAACGCTGCTTCACCACATTCAGCCGCCCAAGGTGCGTCTTTGTCCACTTAAGCAAATTGTCGAGCAGCGCAAACAGCTCGTCGGTCGTCTTGCTCGTTTCCACCAGCAATTCGTGCATATCGGCGCCAAGTTGTGCACGCTCGACATTCCCAACGAGCATGTCGAGCGACATCTTCATCGACCCGAGCGGCGACCTCAAGTCGTGGGCTATCACCGAATACAGTTCATCGCGGTCGCGGATAGCCTTCTGTAACGCTTCGTTTTGGCGCAATATTATGCGGCGGCTCTCCACAAGTTCCAGTTGGTGGTTGATACGCGTCATTATTTCTGCCACGTTGAACGGTTTCGACACATAGTCGTTGCCGCCGTGCTCAAACCCCTCGACCACATTCTTTGGGTCGCTGAGCGCAGTGACAAATATGATTGGAATTTCTTTCGTCGCCTCGTCGGCACGCAGCCGCTCTGCCACCTCAAATCCGCCCATGCCAGGCATCATCACGTCGAGCAGCACCAAGTCGGGGCATTCAGCCTTTGCAATCGCTATCGCTTCTTCGCCTGTCGATGCCGCCAATGTGGAATAATTGGCACGTTTCAATATTGCCTGCAACAGCAACACGTTGGTTTTCACATCGTCAACTATAAGTATCTTATAGTCGGACGATTTTTCTTCCACCATGGCAAAATATCCGGCATTGTTCATCTCCGTCTATATTATAATACCGACCTGAAAAACTCTATCGTCTGCGACAAGCCATTCCTGAGCGGGACACGAGGTTCCCACCCTTGCAACATTCGGCGGGCAAGCCCTATGTCGGGTTTGCGGCGCTTGGGATCATCGGCAGGAAGCTCCTTAAACACAATTCTCGACTTAGACTCGCTGATTTCTAGCACCAACTGCGCCAATTCCAATATTGTAAATTCCGACGGATTGCCAATATTGACCGGACCCGTAAAATCATCGCCCGTAGCCATCATGCGCAACATTCCCTCCACCAAGTCGTCGATATACTGGAAGCTGCGCGTCTGCCCACCATTGCCAAACACCGTGAGCGGCTCCCCCTTCAATGCCTGCACTATCATGTTCGACACCACCCTGCCGTCGTCGGGCAACATACGCGGCCCATAGGTATTGAATATCCTTATTATCTTCACCTTCACGCCACATTGGCGATGGTAATCCATGCACAGCGTTTCGGCACAACGTTTCCCCTCGTCGTAGCACGAGCGTATCCCAACGGGATTCACATTGCCCCAATAATTTTCAAATTGTGGATGTACCAACGGGTCGCCATACACTTCGCTCGTCGATGCTTGCAGAAACTTTGCATTCTTCGCCACAGCGAGGTCAAGCCCGTTGATAGTTCCCAATATGCACGTCCGTATGGTGTCGATGGCATCATACTGATAGTGTATGGGCGATGCCGGGCATGCCAAATTGTAAATCTCGTCCACATCAATGTCAAATGGCTGCTGCACATTGTGTTCAACAAGTTCAAACTCGGGATTATCCATATATCCCCTTATATTGTCGCACGAGCCTGTGAAAAAATTGTCCATGCACACCACATGGCAACCCTCGGCAAGCAACCTGCCACATAGATGGGAACCAATAAAGCCGGCTCCGCCTGTAACTAAAATCTTCTTCATAAAAAACTATTTTTCCTTAAAGCCTTCTATTAGCTTGTATAACTTCTCAATTGCAGTAGGAAACAGCGCCTTTGATAGTTTGCTGGCAAAAACGTAACAAAGATAGCGCAAATCGAGGGCAGAACAAAACAAACTCGTTTGTTTTTTATGCCGAGTGCAGCCTGTCTTATCAAAAGATAGCGCAAATCGAGAGCAGAACAAAACAAACTTGTTTGTTTTTTATGCCGAGATGCCGCCTGCCTTATCGAAAGATAGCATTTATATTCATAACCAGCACTAACTTCACCCTCATCTGTGGCATTCAATTCTTACAAAAGCGATTTTGCAGAAATGATTTAAAGAAACAGTCGAAAAAAACAACCACATGAAAAACAAAAGAAAGCAAAGGTTTTAACAGATTCTTCGACTTTATCACTAACTTTGTATGCGATAGCGATTTGCCATACCCAAACAGGCACAACCCCACCTTGCAAGAAAAGAACAGAAATATGCAGATACAGAACAATACGTTGATAGCGGAATGCACGGCTTATGACTTCAAGGAAATGTTGGAACGCAAAAAAGTGAAGTCGTGGCTTAAATCCGTGTCGGCTTTTGCCAATACAGATGGAGGCAGCTTGTTCTATGGAGTAAACGATGAGGGCGAAGTCGTAGGATTGGAAAATCCGCAAGCAGATGCCGACTTTATCAGCGAAATGATAAAGGCAAGACTTGACCCAGTGCCAGAAATCCAACTTATACCAATTGAACACAACGGACACTCATTGCTTGAAGTCAAGGTAAAGGCTGGAGCTTTGACCCCTTATTACTATTATCAAGATGGAACACGCACAGCTTACACAAGGGTTGGAAACGAAAGCGTGGAATGCAATTCGCAACAACTTCTTTCGTTGGTGCTGAAAGGCACACACATGACGTGGGATTCGCTCCCTACACAAGTGGATGCCGACAAACATTCATTTGTCATTCTTGCCAACACATTCCGTGAACAGACACATCAAGAATGGAACGACAAATATCTTGAATCGTTCGGATTGGTGACTTATGACGGAAAACTGACCAATGCAGGACTTCTGTTTGTTGACAACTGCACAGTATTCCAGTCTCGTATATTCTGTACTCGTTGGACAGGACTTTATAAAGACGATGCCGTCAGTTCGATAGAGCACAGAGCCAACCTCGTCTTGCTGTTGAAATATAGCATGGACTTCATCAAGAACTACACGATGAGTGGTTGGGTGAAGATGCCGAACTACCGTCTGAACCTACCTGACTATTCCGACCGTGCTATCTTTGAAGGTCTGGTTAACCACCTTATCCATAGGGACTACACGGTAATGGGCGGTGAGGTACATATCGACATTTACGATGACCGTGTAGAATTGGTTTCGCCCGGTGCGATGCTTGATGGCACACAAATTCAAGACCGTGACATTTATAATGTTCCGTCCATACGCCGCAATCCTGTCATCGCCGATGTGTTTACCCAACTCGATTACATGGAGAAACGCGGTTCTGGTCTGCGCAAGATGCGTGAACTGACCGAGAAGTTACCCAATTTCTTGCCTGGCAAAGAGCCTCACTACAAAACCGAAGCATCTTCTTTCTTCACCACATTCTATAACTTGAATTGGGGCGGGAATGGCAGGATCCCCGTAGAGGAGGTAGCTGACAGGGTAAACAGTACCCTCGAAAAGTACCCTGTAAGTGAAGAAAGTTCGGAGAGAAAGTTCGGTGTAAACGAAAAAAGTTCGGTGAAAAAGTTCGGTGTAAACGAAAAAAGTTCGGTGAAAAGGTTCGGTGTAAAAAAGGAACGAACAGCCAATAAAGTAAGCCAGACAGGACAAAAAATAATAGATTTGGTAATTTCAGACCCTTCTATTACGGCAGAAACTATGTCTGTAAAAATAGGAGTATCCAAACGTGCAGTTGAAAAAAACATCAAAGAACTGCGTGATAGGGGCATACTTGTCCATGAAGGTTCTGACAAGGCTGGCTACTGGCGCATCATTGTTAAACCATAGCAGTTAGGCAAGTTACATATCGCAATAATTATTGGCAATAACGCATACAAGTGCATCCTGTGAGTCATAAACAATGCGCATCTGCAAATTCCTTTTGAGGCATTTGCGGGGCGAGTGGTGTACCACCACTTGATGTCACTCTGCCGCGCAGGAATGACATTTTGACACCCAAGCAGTCGCCTTGTCACACTTTGGCACAGAATATGCTATTATTTTCCACGTAGCGCGGTTTCAAACTACGACAATTTGATTAATATAATTTTAAAAATTTATAATATTATGACAGTTAAACCATTATCCGACAGGGTTCTCATTGAGCCCGTAGCAGCCGAAGAAGTTACAGTAGGCGGCATTATTATCCCTGACACTGCTAAGGAAAAACCTTTGCGTGGATATGTCAAGGCTGTAGGCAACGGCACAAAAGACGAAGCAATGGTTGTAAAAGAGGGCGACCTTGTTCTCTATGGCAAATATGCCGGCACCGAACTCGAAGTTGATGGTGTAAAATACTTAATGATGCGCCAATCTGACATTTTGGCTATCCTCGAAAAATAACAAATCAAAAAAAAATTCTACATAATCATGGCTAAAGAAATCAAATTCGATATCAATGCTCGCGAAGAGCTCAAGAAAGGTGTTGACGCTTTGTCTAACGCCGTTAAGGTAACACTTGGCCCCAAGGGTCGCAACGTTATCATCGAAAAGAAATTCGGTGCACCCCACATCACCAAGGACGGTGTGACTGTGGCTAAGGAAGTTGAACTTGAAGACAAGTTCCAAAACATGGGCGCACAGCTCGTGAAGGAAGTTGCTTCAAAGACTGGCGACGACGCCGGCGACGGCACAACCACTGCAACCGTGCTTGCACAATCAATCGTGGCAACCGGCTTGAAGAACGTTGCAGCTGGTGCCAACCCAATGGACCTCAAGCGCGGTATCGACAAGGCTGTTGCCAAGGTGGTTGAAAGCATCAAGGCTCAGTCGGAAGAAGTTGGCGACGACTTCGGCAAAATCGAGAACGTTGCCCGCATCTCTGCCAACAACGACGAAGAAATCGGCAAGCTCATCGCCGAGGCTATGAAGAAGGTGAAGAAAGAAGGCGTTATCACCGTTGAAGAAGCTAAGGGTACCGACACCAGCGTTGAAGTGGTTGAAGGTATGCAATTCGACCGCGGCTACATCTCGCCCTACTTCGTTACCAACTCAGAGCGCATGGAATGCGAAATGGAGCACCCATATATCCTCATCTACGACAAGAAGATTTCCAACCTAAAGGATATGCTCCCAATCCTCGAAGCCACTGCACAAAGCGGTCGTCCATTGTTGATTATCGCCGAGGACGTTGATAGCGAAGCACTTGCCACATTGGTTGTTAACCGCTTGCGCGGCTCATTGAAAGTGTGTGCCGTAAAGGCTCCGGGCTTCGGCGACCGTCGCAAGGAAATGTTGCAAGACATCGCTGTGCTCACTGGTGGCGTAGTAATCTCTGAAGACCAAGGCATGAAGCTCGAAAACGCTTCGATCGAAGTGCTTGGTACTGCCGACAAGGTTACTGTAAACAAGGAAAACACCATCATCGTCAACGGCGCAGGCGACAAGCAAGCCATTGCCGACCGCGTAAACCAAATCAAGGCTCAAATCGAAGTTACCAAGTCGAGCTACGACAAGGAGAAACTCCAAGAGCGTCTTGCAAAACTCGCTGGCGGCGTAGCAGTACTCTACATCGGTGCTCCGTCGGAAGTTGAGATGAAGGAAAAGAAAGACCGTGTTGACGACGCACTCAGCGCAACTCGCGCTGCCGTTGCCGAGGGTATCGTTCCTGGTGGTGGCGTTGCCTACATTCGCAGCATCAAGGCTCTCGACGACCTCAAGGGTGCCAACGACGACGAGACCACTGGTATCGAAATCGTGCGCCGCGCCATCGAGGAACCGTTGCGCCAGATTGTCGCCAACGCAGGGCTTGAAGGTGCAGTAATCGTTCAACAAGTGAAAGATGCCGAGGGCGACTACGGTTACAACGCCCGCACTGGCAACTTCGAGCACTTGCTCGCAACCGGTGTAATCGACCCTGCCAAGGTGGCTCGCGTAGCTCTCGAAAACGCAGCTTCTATCGCTGGCATGTTCCTCACCACCGAATGCGTGATTGCCGAGAAGAAGGAAGAAAACCCGGCACCTGCAATGCCTGCTGGTGGCATGGGCGGAATGGGTGGCATGATGTAATCCAATCACCCCAATAACATATAACAAGCAACAGGGAACACACCTCCTCCATGCGAGGACTGTGTTCCCTGCTTTTTTATATATTCACTATCACCGCAAAACACTAAGTTTGCGGTGATATAACCCCGTGATGGGATGAGCCCTTGACAAAGTTGGAGGCTCCGTCACCCCATGCTTTATTTTAAACGAAAAGCTATCGGTCGCAACTACAAAATTTTCACTCGGCTTTCTACATATTCCAAAATCTCATTTTCTTGCTCCTGTTGAATAAGGGCAAGAATGGTATTAGTTTTATAAATGTCGTATATTGACACGCGTATAATTGGAACATTTGCGACAATTGAATATACATCTTTCACAAAATCATAAAAAGCTCGCTGCCTCCATCGCGAAGCACCAACACCAGCCAAATCCTTATTAGGAGAACTAATGCCAAATTGTTTGTCCGAAGAAGGTGTACTCCAATATTTACCATAAGTCAGACACCCACCCTCATATATTTCGCAATATTGCTTATAATCTGCCACATTGAAATTTTTCCAATCGTTATCATATAATGGAGATCTCAATGTTTCCGAACGATACCTGTTGAAATGATTTTACTCATCCAATTCAATAATAAAATCTTTCAAATCTATATCATAGCTGCCGATATTCAATGGAACCGTTTCCAGCTTTCCGCCTAAACTTCTATACATTTCAGTTATGTCACTATATAAATCACACCCTACAAGCTCTTTGCGACTTGGCTTGCGATGATTACCTGCATTATAATGTCTAATACAAATACTCTTCAGATAATCTTGTTTCTTTGGCATAGTCTATTTTTTTACAAAGTAAATACATATTTTCATTAGTGTCCACTAAAAAATCATAGAAGTTCTTTGAAATTATTGAAATTCAATTTGTTATAGGCAATTATAGATTCCCGAGACTTGAATTTAACT
>CASEAQ010000039.1 GCA_949285735.1 uncultured Bacteroidales bacterium | reverse complement strand
CTGTTCGACAACTATCATTTTGCCAGTTGCGGAGCCGTATTAAAGCGAAAAAAACAAGTGTTAAAATAAACTTTAACACTTTATTAGACACCAGTGCGTCACGGGCTGACCCTCCCACCCCAATGCTCGATTTACATCAAAGCCGATTTCGTGAAAGACCAAATCACATTTACCGAACGACTCTCCCACGACAGCCGCAACAGTAACGTGCTCGCCACGCCGTGCAGCCTGCACTTCACCACACGCCCGCGCCAAAGAAAAAAATATTTCATACGCTATGAAGCACCCGAAAGCGCCCTGTGGGGAACGGCACACTTTGCCAACTACGACGGCTACACGACAACCCTCCCACTTAAATCATAGCACCCGTTCCGCTACTTGCGCCCGGCGACAAACTTCAGCAACCTTGGCGTGTAGCGTTGCATGAGCCAAAACACTCCAAGCAGCCCGCAACCGATGAGCAAGATTGCCGACAGGTGCACGGCAAGCACCGCCCACTGGCTTTCGGGCATCACGACATAGGCAAGCACCCTCACCACATTCCTCACGAATATGTAATGCGCCACATATATAAAGAATGACGCCGATGCAAGCAACGGCACCACACGGCACAGATTGCTACGCAACAGCCAAGCCGACATATTATAGGCAAACACCAGCGCCGCCGGAGCTGCCAGTGCCTTGGCGGCAAGGTAAAGCATCTCTCGCTCCTCATAGAGCGACACAAACTGCATGACAGACAATGCCACGTATGCCACAGCCGACACCTTGAAGCACTTGCCAAAGGTAGCCATCATGTCGCGCCCGTTGATGCTCATGTATGCTCCAAACGAGAACGGGAACAGTGCCGTCGTAAACTCTATGGCAATCCCGTTGCCCCACAAGTATGCCGCCGTCCAAGCCAAGTATGCCGCGCCAACGAAATAAAATCCCGCCCGTTTCACAATCCAGTACAAAACCGGCGTGAGCAACACCATCACCATCAATACACGCAAGAACCACAAAGGAGAATCTTGCGGAAACACTTCGCCCGAGCCGTCGGCAGCAACAGGATATACATTACCGAAGATGCCATGACGCGCATCCCAAAAAGTTTGCATAATTGCCCTCAGTGAGAAATCGACATCGGCAATGTCGAGCCCCGGGCGCAGGGCTGACAGCGGCGGGACGAAGTAGGCAAGCTCCACAAGGGCAGCTACCACGTTCCACACGATGAATGGAATGAGCAGCGTCTTCACGCGATTGCGCAACTTGTGCCCATACACTTGCGGCGTGAAGTCTGCCACACCAAGGAAGAACACGTAGCCCGAAATGAAAAAATAAATCGACAGGCTGTACTCGCTCAGGAACGAAAACACAAAGTTCTGCACGGCATCAAATGCCGGCATTCCTTGAAAAACGTAATCTTTGCCATAGACCACCGTCCTGTCAACGCCAAACACATGCACGGCAAGCACAACAAGGGCAAGCGGGAAACGCAACAAGTCGAGAGCCTGCGAATGAGCAGCCCTGCCCATGCTTGCGGCACTCGTGCCGCCTACCTTTTGTTTCATCTCCTGCATATGTTATCCTCCCAAAAACGTGCTTGCAAAATTAACAAAAAAGCACTCCCCAGCCAACATACCTCTGTACGCCCGCTCCATGCAATTCCACCTCCATTGGCAACGCGCAATCCGACGCCATGAACGTTTTTATACAATTTAAATATTCTTTTATTGCCATTTTGCCAAGTTTCCCTTTGCTTTGACAACATTATGTTATAATTTTGCAGCGATTATGAAACTTTGGAACAATTTTGGCTAGATTCAATCGCATTATAGTAAAAATAGGCAGCAATGTGCTGACACGCTCCGACGGCACACTCGACATTACACGAATGTCGGCACTCGTCGATCAAGTTGCACAACTCCACAAGCAGGGTATCGAAATCATAATAGTATCGTCGGGGGCAGTGGCTTCGGGCCGCAGCGAGATGCGCAACACCCATGCCACCAAACACCACCTCGATGCCGTCTCGGCGCGACAGCTCTTCTCTGCCGTTGGGCAAGCAAAGCTCATCAACCGCTACTACGAACTCTTTCGTGAACACGGAATAGTGTGCGGACAGGTACTCACTACCAAAGAAGATTTTTCCACCCGTCGTCAATACCTCAACCAGAAACACTGCATGGAGGTAATGCTCGACAACGGCGTGATTCCAATCGTAAACGAGAACGACACAATATCGGTGACCGAACTGATGTTTACCGACAACGATGAACTCTCGGGGCTGATTGCCGCCATGATGGGGGCACAGGCACTTGTGCTGTTGAGCAACGTTGACGGAGTGTATGACGGCGACCCAAGCAACCCAACCTCACACATCATTGCCGAAATAAACAGCAACGAAAAAGAGGCTACCGCCGACTCGTTCATCAGCCCGACAAAATCGTCCTTGGGCCGTGGCGGCATGAGTTCAAAGTTCCACACGGCGCGCAAAGCAGCTGCCGAAGGGATTGCCGTATATATCGCCAACGGCAAGCGCAATGACATTCTGCCCGGCATCATCGGCGACAACTGCACAGCTGCCGCCATCGTGCCACACACACTGTTCGTTCCCTCGGTGCGCCCAGTGTCGGGCTTCAAGAAGTGGATTGCCCACAGCGACAGTTTTGCCAAAGGGGAAATACACGTCAACCAAGGCGCATACGAAGCACTCACCTCACAGCGGGCTTCGAGCTTGTTGCCCGTAGGCGTGACACGTGTCGTCGGGGAGTTTGAGAAAGACGACATCGTGAAAATAATATCACCCGACGGCAAGGCATTTGCCCTGGGTTGCATAGGCTGCGACAATGCCACGGCGGCAGCCAACGCCGGCAAGCAGGGGAGCCGCCCGCTCGTTCATTACGACTACCTATATATAGAAAAGGAAAATGGTTAAAGACACATTGATTGCCGCACGCGAAGCAGCACGCCAGCTCAACCTGATGGAGCCACGGCAAATCGACAACCTGCTGCTGCATCTCGCCGATAACACCGTGAGCCGTGCAAGCGAGATACTTGCCGCCAACCGCCAAGACCTCGACCGCATGGACAGCAACGACCCGAAGTATGACCGCCTGCTGCTCGATGCCGACCGCATCAAGGGCATCGCCGACGGCATAAGGAGTGTGGCTGCCCTACCCTCGCCATTAGGGCTGACACTTGCCCAATGGACACAGCCCAACGGAATGCGCATAAGCAAGGTCTCGGTACCATTCGGCGTGATTGGAGTAATATATGAAGCTCGTCCCAACGTGACACTCGACGTGGCTGCATTGTGCCTGAAAAGCGGCAGCGCAGTGGTGTTGAAAGGGGGCAGCGACGCGCAACAGTCGAACGAGGCGATAGTGAACATCATCGCCGACACGCTTGCCGAGTGTGGCGTTCCCACCTCTGCCGCCAGCCTGTTGCCGCCGTCGCACGATGCCACCGCCGAGATGCTCGACGCAACAGGGTTCATCGACCTCATTATTCCACGCGGCGGCAGGTCGCTCATCGACTTCGTGCGTAGCAGGTCACGAGTGCCAGTGATAGAAACGGGTGCCGGTGTGTGCAGTTGCTACTTCCACAGCAGCGGCGACATCGACAAGGGGCGCGGCATCATCTTCAATGCCAAGACACGTCGTGTGAGCGTGTGCAATGCGCTCGACGCGCTGCTCATCGACCGCAGCCGCCTTGCCTCGCTTCCCACACTTGTGATGCCGCTCGCAGGCAAGAATGTCACCATATATGCCGATCCCGAGGCATACTCTGCGCTTGACGGCAAATATCCACTGCTCAAGCACGCCACTGCCGACGACCGCGGACGCGAATACATGGACTACAAAATGGCAGTCGAAACGGTAGCCGACATTGACGAGGCCCTCGCCTACATTGCCCAATACTCGTCGCGCCACAGCGAAAGCATCATTGCCGACGACCAAGCTGCTTGCCAGCGGTTCACGCGCGAGGTCGATGCCGCCTGCGTTTACACCAACCTGCCCACATCGTTCACCGATGGGGGGCAATTCGGTTTCGGTGCCGAAATAGGCATATCCACGCAAAAATTACATGCCCGCGGTCCAATGGGATTGCGTGAAATCACCACCTACAAATACATCATCGAAGGAGACGGACAAATAAGAAACTCCTGAAATAGAATTTACATAAAATATGAACAAACAGACCACACTACTACTTTCTCTCGCGCTATCGGCGGCTGCACAAGCGGCTGAAATCAGCCCGGCACAAGCCGAAGCCATAGCCCTGCAATTCTCTGCCAAGGACTATTCGACCAAGTCGGTTAGTAGCAAAATTACGCCCACGGTGGCATACACGGCAACCAGCGAAACGGCAGCACAAAACCTGCTATATGTCGTCAACCGCGGCAACAATGGCGGGTATGTAATAGTTGCCGGCGACGATGCGGCACAAATCCCCGTGCTCGGCTACACCGACAGCGGCACGTTCGACTACGACCAGGCTCCCGACAATCTCAAAGGGTGGCTCAGCGAATATGCACGACAAATAGAGTATATGGCATCTCACGGCATCAATGCCGCTCAACAGGTTTCACCCCGCACATTCGACCAAAACGTGGAGCCGATGATTACCACACATTGGAACCAAGATGCCCCCTACAACGAACAGTGCCCCACGCTCGACAACGGGCGTAAAGCCTACACCGGCTGCGTGGCAACGGCTATGGCGCAGGTAATGAACTTCCACGAATGGCCTCAGCAAGGCACGGGGTCAAACTCATACTATGACAACCCACAAAACGGAGGCTGTGGACAGACCCTTTCAGCCGACTTCGGCTCGACAACCTACCAATGGAACCATATGCTCGACGACTACGACGCATCGAGTAGCCAAGAAGCGCGCGATGCCGTCGCCACACTCATGTTCCACTGCGGCGTGGCTGTCAACATGACATATATGGAAGATGCCAGTGGAGCATCGTCATACACTGCCGCCGATGCTTTGGTAAGGTACTTCGGCTACCCTGCCGACGTGCAGGTGCTGAGCCGCGACTACCACACCTATGATGAATGGGTTGCCACCATCAAAGGCGAAATCGATGCTCGCCGCCCAGTACTGTTCAGTGCGCAATCGACCGTTGGCGGACACGAGTTCATAATCGACGGATACAACACCGACGGATACTTCCACGTAAATTGGGGCTGGGGCGGACAGTCCGACGGATACTACCTCATCGCCACACTCAACCCATACGAGGGGCAAGGCATAGGCGGAGGATCCGACAGCGGCTTCAAGTATATGCAAGACATCACCATCAACGTTGAACCTCCCACAGGCGACGAGCAAGAAACGTATGAAATCGCCGGTGGCGGACTTGCAGCTGTCACCACCACTTCGTCGGCTGGAAGCACTGCCGAAGTTTCGCTGGAATATATCTACAACTTAAGTCGCCAATATGTAGGCGTATATGCAGGAGCCGAAATAGTGAACGAAGCTGGCGAAACCATCTCAAAAGAAATCAACACCAACTTACCATATTTTGCAGGTTCGGGCTATCTGCTCTCCTACAGTGCAACACTCCCCTTCACCATCCCTGCCGATATTGCCGAGGGAAGCTACCGCATCTATCTAGTCTATCGCAACATAGGCGACGAAACGCCAGCAGGGCGCATCAAAATGGCAAGCTCTGGCCAGCAATATGTGTCAATGACGGTTGACAGCGAGGGGCAAGCCACCTTCAGCAACACCCCGACGCAATGGGAAAACCTTGCCACCGCCAACATCACAGTGACCGAGAACCCAACATTCACATCTGGCGGAACTACAACCATCACTGTTGATATCACCAACAACAACGACGGTACATTCTCGGGGCCGCTCAGCTTCGCGCTGTTCGAGCAAGAAAGCGACAAACTCGGCTATTCGCCTCAAAGTCTCTACCAGTTCGACATCTACACCATCGCTGCCGGTGAGACGCAAAACGTTGAAATCTCGCTTGCCATAAGCGACTTCACTCCAACTGCCAGATACTACCGCATTGCCGTAGTCAAT
This sequence comes from uncultured Bacteroidales bacterium, assembly GCA_949285735.1. Taxonomy (GTDB): domain Bacteria; phylum Bacteroidota; class Bacteroidia; order Bacteroidales; family Muribaculaceae; genus Avimuribaculum. Next base: position 22,197 of record CASEAQ010000039.1, on the reverse strand, counting down.
AACAACCTGGAAATTATCGGAACTCCGCAGCTCATCAGGGTGACCAACCCAACGATAAGCCTGGCAACCGCACCATCGCTGTTGCCATCGAACGACAACGTTGACTGCAACAACGTGCGCACCACAGCCACGCTCAACAACACATCGAGCACCGAAGAATTTGAAGGCACAGTAAGGGCAGACATACTTGTTGCCGGGCGTTTCACCACGCTCGATTCAAAGAACGTAACCATCGAAGCCGGCGGCTCGCTCACAGTGGAATTTGACGGCACATTCACCAATGGCGAAGTGGGCGAAACATACAGCCTCTTCATCGTTGATGCCAACAACAGGCAACTGTTCCCATACACCAACTTCACTGTCGCAACCGCCTACAACGACGGCACGACAACTGTGGAAAATGCCGTTACCAATGATGCCACAATGGTATATCCCAACCCCGTAGGAGAGCAACTCAACATCGACGCAGCCGAAGATATAGCACAAGCCACGATTTATGGCATAACTGGCACAATGGTGGCTTCCGTCGGTGGCAACGGAACGAGTTCGATGCAAATCGATGTGGCTGCATTGCCCACCGGCACCTACTTTGTGCGCATTGCCACAGCCTCTGGCGCAACCATCGTGAAGAAGATAATCAAGAAGTAACAGCACCTCACCCCGAGAGGCTTACGACACCACCCGAAACAAGATAACCGACAGTTGTTTTTAAGTCGGTTATCTTGTTTTTTCTTGGTGAAAAACATATATTTGCATTATACTCTAACCTACTTTCAAATTTATGACTAAACAATACCATTTTTTAGCTTTGTCGATAGCTGCCTTGACAATACAAGTTGCCAACGCCGAGCAGATTAATCCACAAGAAGCAATCGAAATTGCCCGCAACTTCGCGGGCAACAGCAACATCGCCTTGAAAGGCAACACAGCGGCGACCAGCCCCACGCTTACTGTAGCCTACACAGCAACCTCCGAAAGCCCCGATGCACGGAACCTGCTATATGTAGTTGAACGTGGCAACGGTGGCGGATATGTCATCGTTGCCGGCGACGATGCCGTGGCAACTCCCGTACTCGGCTATACCGACAAGGGTACCTTCGACTACGACCAGGCCCCTGCCAACCTAAAATGGTGGATTGACGAATATTCACGGCTCATTGAGCATATGGCAACTCATGGCATAAGCACGGCATCTGCCCCCGTTTTCGACCAGGAGGTAGCACCGATGCTCACCACGCAATGGAACCAAGACGCACCCTACAACGACCTGTGCCCCACGCTCAACAGCATGCGCAAAGCCTACACAGGCTGCGTGGCTACGGCTATGGCGCAGGTGATGAACTACCACGAATGGCCCGTGACAGGCACGGGGTCACATTCCTACTTCGACAACCCCCTCGTAGGCGGTTGCGGGCAGACCCTCTCTGCCGACTTCGGCTCGACCACCTATGAGTGGGATTTGATGCTCGACACCTACGACTCGTCGAGCAGCGAAGAGGCATGCAACGCCGTCGCCACACTCATGTTCCATTGCGGCGTAGCAACCGAGATGTCCTATACAGCAAATGCCAGCGGCACATATTCCTACAAGGCTGCAGAAGCCCTTGCCACATACTTCGGCTATCCGCAAAACGTGCAAAGCCTCAACCGCGACTACCGCCCCTACGACGAATGGATAACACTCATCAAGAACGAAATCGATGCAGGCCGCCCGGTGATATTCGGAGGCAGTTCATCGACGGGTGGCCATGAGTTCGTAATCGACGGCTACCGCACCGATGGCTACTTCCACGTCAATTGGGGCTGGAGCGGACAATCCGACGGCTACTACCTTATCGCTACGCTCGACCCTTATGAAGGACAGGGCATAGGCGGCTCCGACTCGGGCTACAAGTATATGCAGGAAATCATCGTCAACGTGCAACGCCCCACCGACGGAGAAGTGGTGCCGCCTATGTATGAAATCCTTTCCGACGGATTCAGCACCGATGCCTCATCACAGGCTTTGGGCAGCTCGATTAAAATTACATTCGCCTCAATAATCAACCCAAGTTGGCAGACGGCTTCAATCCACGTCGGAGCAGTCATAGTAAACGAAAACGGCGAAGAAGTGGCTAACGGCTATGAGCGGACTACTGCCACTGCCGATCCTAACTATTATTTCTTCAGCGGATACTCACACAACATGCAGTTCGACCTGCCCAACGAATTGGACAATGGCACCTACCGCATATATCCAGCCTACTTGCATGCCGACGACACCAGCCTGTCGGGGCGCATACACGTAGCTGCCTCGGAAAGCCAATATATCGAGATGACTGTCACCGACGGTACTGCCGCCAATATCGAAGCTATCGAAAACTCATCGTTCAACACCGGAACAGCCACCGTCTCAGCCGACATCACCAACAATGGCACCAGCACCTATTCCGACCTGCTCAGCTTTGCATTGCTCAAGCAAGACACCGATGAAATGGTATTCTACCGCCTTGCTTCCGATGAATACGGGCCAACAGGATATTACAACATATACACTATAAATGCAGGAGAAACGCAATCGGTAGAAATTTCGCTCTCGATAAGCGGATTCAACAAGACCGACGACTATTACCGCATAGCTATCGTTGACGACGACCTCAACATCATAGGCACACCACAACTCGTGAAAGTCAGCAACCCGTCGATTTCTGCCACAGGCAATCCACAAATCTTACCATCGAGCGAGAATGTCGATGCCAACAACATCACAGCTACTGTAACACTGAGAAACCTCTCGGCAAACGAGGAATACAGTTCTACCATTCGCGCCGATGTCTATAACACAGGCAACGGACTGTTTAACGCCACGCTCGACAGCCAGTATGTCACCATCGCAGCAGGCGGGGAAACTACAGTGACATTCAACGGTTCGCTGCCAGGGGCTGTGGAGGGTGAAACCTACAACCTGCGCATCTACAACAGCGCAACAGGCCGCAATCTTGCGCCATGTGTCGCCACGTTCACAATTGGCACATCATACAGCGGCATATCCGAAGTGAACACCGACGCCAAGGCAGCTGTTTACCCCAATCCTGTCGCCACGACATTGAACATCGCCGCAACAGCTGCTATCGACCATGTGTCGATATACAGCCTTGCCGGAGCGCAAGTGGCATCGGTTGATGGCAACGGCACAGCCGAGGTAGCAATCGACATGGCTGGGCTGCCAGCCAGCACCTACTTCGTGCGCATCGCCACCGCCGCAGGCACGACAGTCGAGAAAATACTCAAGAAATAAAAAGAGCTTCACGGGAAATTTTACTATTTTTAACAAATGGGGGGGGGTAAATCCCCCCATTTGTGTATATTTGCAACACTTTAGTTTACTAATATACCATTCACATAATACTTACTAAAAAACAAATATTATGAAACCTAAATTATTGAACCTGTTTACCGTAGCGATAACTGCGTGTGTGATGACTGCTTGCGGCTCGGCAGGCTTGGGCAAACTTGCCATGGACTCGGAAGAAGCCGTGACAAAGGTGAAAAACATCGTTACCGACAACATCGACACCAATGAATGGAAAATAGTGGAAATCACCTGGAACGAGGGTATAGGCGACAAAGCCACGCTCGAAAACAACCTCAACAACGGTTCGATTCAAGTGAAATTGGTGAAAAGCAACAACAGCGTGTTTGTGCAAAATTTCATCGGCGAGCTTGGCTGGAAACCAACCGACATCGACACCGACCATTGGTATGACCAGCTCTATTACGAAAAAATAACACCCATCGACGTGGCAAACCTCGACGTGGCTACCATCATGAAGCAAATCAACGATGCCAAAGCCATGATTCCCGAGGAATATGAATTCCGCTCGTTGGCAAATTATGAGATTAAAGCCGGCATACCCGGGAGAACCAGCGGCGAAGGCGAATATACATCAGCCACAACAGCCTCGTTCACCATCAACGTTGTTGAAAAGGGCAACGAAACAGTGTCGAGCGCAGGCACTACTTCCATCATCTACTACGAAATAGGATTTGAAGTGGCTGCCGACGGCACATTGACAATGGACTCAGAATAAAAACAATTATAGTTGCGACACACAAAATCGGGAACGCACCAACACTGCGCGTTCCCGATTTTTTTTACGCACCACAACGTTTCCATCTTTTTCGGGGGGGAAACACACGGTTGCCGCTTTTTATTTTGCAAATACCGAATATTAATCGTAACTTAGCCATAACTTATTATTAACTATTTAAATACTTTATAATTATGGCAAAAGACCTGAAAGGAACAAAAACCGAGGCCAACTTATGGACCGCATTTGCTGGTGAGTCGCAAGCCCGCAACAAATACACCTACTATGCCTCAAAAGCCAAGAAAGACGGATATGTACAAATAGCAGCACTGTTTGAAGAAACAGCCAACAACGAGAAAGAGCATGCCAAAATATGGTTCAAGCTGTTGCACGGCGGTGAAATACCTTCAACTGCCGAGAACCTGCTCGACGCTGCCGAAGGCGAAAACTACGAATGGACCGACATGTATGCCAAGATGGCGGCAGAAGCCCGCGAAGAAGGCTTCAACGACATCGCTGCCCTGTTTGACGGCGTGGCAAAAATCGAAAAGGAACACGAAGAACGCTACCGCAAGCTGCTCAAGAATGTTGAAGAGGGCACAGTGTTCTCGAAAGACGGCGACATGATATGGCAATGCTCAAACTGCGGCCACATCGTCATCGGCAAGAAAGCTCCGATGCTGTGCCCAGTGTGCAAGCACCCGCAAGCCTACTTCCAAATCAAAGCAGAAAACTATTAATCAATGAGGAATGTGGAATTAGGAATGAGGAATTGGGAATTTTCTGCAAAACCGAAAGATTCCTCATTCCTCATTCCTAATTAAAAAATTAACAAAGGGTTGCTCCCGCTATGGAAACAACCCTTTTATTTTGTCGGGGTGAGAAGACTCGAACTTCCGACCTCCACGTCCCGAACGTGGCGCGCTAGCCAACTGTGCTACACCCCGCGCTTTTTTTTCAGTGCTGCAAAGATAGACATTTTTTCTAAAACACGGTCAATTAATGCCTATTTTTTGCAATATTTTTCTGCAAACTGTGGCAATGCGTCTGTTTTTGCTCCGTTTTTCTCCCAATTACCGCCAAAAATTACTAACTTGCACATGGAAATTATAACTAAAACACGAACAACATGAGGTATTTTAAATCGGTAACAGATATTGGCGACCTGCATCAAGCCGTGCAAGAAGCCTTGGAAATAAAGAAAAACCGGTTTGCCTACAAGCACCTGGGGCAAGACCGCACACTGCTGATGATATTCTTCAACTCGTCGCTGCGCACTCGCCTCAGCACCCAAAAGGCAGCAATGAACCTCGGCATGAACGTGATTGTCCTCGACGTGAACCAAGGGGCATGGAAGCTCGAAACCGAGCGCGGAGTGATAATGGACGGCGACAAGCCCGAACACCTGCTCGAAGCAATCCCCGTGATGGGCTGCTACTGCGACGTGATAGGCGTGCGCTCGTTTGCCCGCTTCGAGAACAAGCGCGACGACTACGAGGAACTCATCTTCAACCAATTCGTGCAATACTCCGGGCGACCAGTGTTTGCGATGGAAACAGCCACCGTGCACCCGTTGCAAAGTTTTGCCGACCTCATCACCATCGAAGAATACAAGACCAAGCCGCGCCCGCGCGTGGTGCTCACATGGGCACCCCACCCCAAGGCGTTGCCGCAGGCTGTGCCAAACTCGTTTGCACAGTGGATGAATGCCACCGACTACGACTTCGTCATCACCCACCCACACGGATATGAACTGTCGCGCGAGTTCACGGGCAACGCCGCCATCGAGTATGACCAAGACAAGGCACTCGCCGGAGCCGACTTCGTGTATGCCAAAAACTGGTCGGCATTTGAAGACCCCAACTATGGCAAGGTGCTCTCGACCGACCGCAGCTGGACAATCACAACCGAGAAAATGGCTCTCACCGACAATGCCTATTTCATGCACTGCCTGCCCGTGCGCCGCAACATGATTGTGAGCGACGAGGTGATTGAAAGTCCGCGCTCGATAGTGATTCCCGAAGCTGCCAACCGCGAAATATCGGCACAAGTGGTGTTGAAACGCATTCTCGAAAGTCTGTGATTCCACCCCACCCCCTTTTTTTTACACACAACTAATGCGAATAACGACTATGATGAAAAAGATATTACTGATATTGTCGCTTGCCATGCTTCCGCTATTGGCCATGCCTGCCCAATGGGGCGGCATGGACGTGAAAATGTGGAACGAGGGCAACCTCGCATGGAGCGACTTCAAGGGCGTTCCGCCGGCATCGGCAGACGCGCCGGCGTCGAGATTTGAATGCACGCTCGACATCAAGAAGGAAAACCTTGGCGACGGCAGGGAATACTTCGCCTATGCCTACATGGATCGGTTGCGGTCATACGTCACCGACACCACGCTCGTCACCCCCGAGCAACTGCGATACTATCAACTGCAATTCGACGTGCTCGAAGTGGTGAGGCGGCACTTGCAGAACGAAATAGGATTTGGCATGAGCGACGAGCAGGTGCGGGAACGCCTCGCCTACCACCGTTCGATGTATATCGAGCAACTGGCAAACATCGACCACGAAACCGCGATGGGCAGCAACAGCAGCAAGGTGCAGGAATGGGAATACTTCACCCAGAAGAACCTCGAACAAACATCGGTTGCCGAGATGCCGCAGACGGTGCCAAGCAACTGGGGATATGGCGCACAGGTGGGTCTTGGCGGCATTTTCCCGACGGGGGATATAAGCAATACGTTCGACGGCAATTTCACGTTCAACGCGGGGCTTATAGGCTCATACAGGCGACTGCAGCTGCAAGCAACAGTGTCGTATGGCCAGCCGGGGCTAAACAACCGCAATGTGTTCAACGTCGTTGACGATGCGGGCAGGCCGTTGGTTGACGTTCTCGACAACAACGCCTCGTTCCTCGACTTCTCGGTGTCGCTCGGCTACAGCATCGTCAAAACGCAACGGTTTGCCATCACACCACACTTCGGAATGTTCTGGGGCAAATACAAGTGGAACGCCACCCACCTCGAATGGACGCAAAACGAAACTACTGGCGACTATGAAAGCCATGTAAATTACACCGAAACGCAGAAATTCAAAGACTTGAACTGGATGGCTGGCATTGACTTCGACATAAAACTTAACACGGTGAAGAGCGACGACGACTTTTGGTTTGGCCGCCGCGAGCAGCTCACCTCGTCGATACGCATCACCCCCTACGTGGCACACGCCGTGTATAACAAGGAAAACCCGGCAGTGAAAGGCTACTACGTGGGCTTCACGGTATCATACCTCGGCATAGCCCGCGCCCTGAAACTGCAATAACCCCCTCACACATACGGACAAACGAAAACGTCGGGCAGCACCCCAGTGCAACCCGACGTTTTCCGTCTCACCACCACACGTTTATTCAGAAATCTCAAAAAGACCGTTCTTCCACAATATCTCGGTAATCTTGTCCTTTGCATCGGAAATAAAATCCTCTATCAGCGACTCTGATTCGCACTTATATCTATACGCATCGGTATAAACACGTATAAACTCGTCTGCCAGTTCTTTGCGTTTGCTGCTGTCGCGCGTTTTTTCCCAATTTACATCTTCCCCAAACAACGAAAACTGATTATAGCCAACAGTATCAATATGGCTATGCAAGTTGTCGGTATTTACTGTCACATCATCAAACAAGTGGTACTTGTCCGAATCAATAAAAACATCTTTAATCTCAATGCTTTTTTTATATTGTTCATAGATAATGCCAATCAATTTTGAACATATCTGTCCATTAACATCTTCATTGAACACTTGGCGCGAAGTGTCCTTGAACATCGAGGTGTACGGAACCTGGTTTATCGCCTTTCTGCAAACGCGTTCAAAATCGGTGAGGGAAGTTTCTCCAGAATTATCCACGTAATCGTAATGCAACTTATACTCAAGGGTATCACGCAATGCCTTGTTGAACGCTACTGTGCCCGCATTGTTGATAACACTGGCAAGGTTGCTCTTCCCCCATTCCACAAACTCTTCAATCAACTCATCACGCTTCCTTATAGCAGCATAGTATGTACGGGCATACTCTGCAGCACCGTCCGACACCACCCACTCAGGATTTGTATCACGCTTGATTACTATCTCAGGAAACGCTTTCTTGAATATTGCTGTTACATGTTCCTCCACAAAGCCCATTCGGCTTGCTCCACCCGAAAGCAACAAGCGAGTAGGCACAATGTCTTTGCCTTTAAGACGCTCAACGGCATTCCTAAATGTCATGTCGAGCTGATGTATATATTCCGATATAAGCCCCTTGTCTGCATCAGCCGCATCTTCCTCGGAACAAGGGTTTACATTTCCTTCAAGCTCCCTTTTTGACAAAACTTGATCGAACAATGTAAAGGTGTAGAATTTTTTCCTCAATCTATCTTTCAATTTCTCCACGTCAACATCGTCGCCCATTGTTTCACGCAATATCTCACAAAGTTGCTCGTCCTTTTTAGGCAACATGGGAACCAATGTAACCAGTTTGGTTTCCAGGCTTATATAATCGAGTTTATTGGTATAAAAATCCTCTTTTGCCAGTCGCATATTAAGTTTTATAGCATCTTTAGGCGTCTTTTCTTCTGCCTTAAATGCCATTTCCCTCAATTTATAAGCCAAGGCTATATTTTGGCGATTTTCTTCATCGTCAAAAATATAATCAACCAATTTATCCTCCACAGCATGTGCACCCAAGTTTGCTCCCCAACAAAGATTGTAGATACACGATGCTTTGTAATATGTCGTGAAGTCGATGGTGCTCGACCCTATATCTATCACAAACACAGTATCTTCGGGCGAATAATCCTCAAACATGGAATAAAACGCAGCGTCCGACTCATTAATGCACATAGCTGCAGGTTTTATGCCGCTTTCTTTTCTGAAAAACTCCAAATATTCTTTAGGGGAATCGGGATTCTGTCGCCGCCAATCAGATGGAGTGGCTATGCAGATAACAAAATTAGCTTCACCTGTTTTTGGGTCATACTTCAAGTCGGAATCATTTTCAAGCAGCGTTTGGAAAAGCAGCCGTCCAAATTCTCTTAGCGACTCCTTGTCCTTCTCGTCCAATTTATCTATGCGTCCTTTGAAACCCTCTCTGATGTCTTCCTCCTTGAAATCGTTCTTTCCATATACAAAACTCCACTTGCCGTTCTTTTTGCACAGAGCCGACAATACTTTCTCCTCTATCACATGGCTTGTCTTCCTCAACGGTATGCGTGACCGCTTGCTGCCGTTCCTGCCAGGCACACGCGAAACACTCGTCTCACCGTGCCCGAAGTCTATTCCTATGAAATATACTATCTTCATAACCAACTAATTTTCGGGAATGTAAATATGTCCTTTAATAAAAACGGAGTCAGTGCTGTTAGACAATACTGCTCGACTGATATATCTGGCGTGAGGCAAATCTGCCACTTTCTCCACCTCATAGCATTCTGCCATTTCCTCGCTGTAATCCACAAAACGATACCCACACATTTTTGCAGCTTTTTCCACTTCGTTTCTCACATACTCATGGCACTCGTCGCCGAAGTCTTGCACAGCAACATCCAATTGCTGCATTGCTTTGAGCAATATGTTAAACCGCCCCTTGTATATATCATCAACGGGCGGTTGTTCCGCAGTTGGACGATTGTCTATTTTACGTTGCAACTCTATTATCGTTTGCTCCTTAGCCCGATTTTCTTCTTGAAGCCTGCCGACTTTTTGCTCAAGTGACTTCAATTCGCCATTTTTCGATGCCACATCGGCTTGCAACTGCTCGGCTTGCCTTGAGATTGCGTCAACCAATTGCCTTATTTGTGTAATCCTCACGACTTCTCCATTTCCATTATCGCTACAGTTGCGACGTTTTACCAAGCTGCAAACCACGCACACTGCAATTGCCACCAAGACAAGATAAGACACCCATTCGGGGAATTTGCTTATCGACACTGCAAGAAAAACAATCAGCACACACGCCACTATTTCGGTCGCAACCGATGGCTTGCACTGACTTGCACTTAATGGGGAAATGGCTGTCACTGCCCCATCAATCTGCTTGACCAAATCTTTGATATTTTCCATTTTTTACACCTTTATTTTTGTTTGTTTTCCATTTTTATATGTCACAACTATATTGCCTTTTTCCACTACAACGATACGAGGCTCGTAAAAAGGTTCAATCTCCTTTTGCAGCCGTCGGTTGGTGTCTTCATCTTCATAGCAAAACACATTACGTCCGTCGATGACGACAAAATTGCCATCGCCTAACAACGCAAAGAAGCGCACCTTTGAGTATTCGATTATAGGGGATTTTGCAACCCTGTCTCTCACAACGAGCGAAACTCCCTTGGGCGAATAATCATAATAGATATAATACTTGTCGTTGTTCACTTTGTTGGGCGAAACCGCAACTATATGCGCCCCGGCAAACACCCCGAACGTGGCATCACCGGGCTTAAGTACCACATTGCCCACACGGGCTTCACCTTCCTGATACCTATCGGGCATATACATCAACTTGTATTCGAGGGCGCATTTTGCAGGATATTGCCCCTCGTGTATTTTCACGAATTGCCCAGGTTGCAATATGATTTCAGATGCATCGAACGAGACTTCGTTGTTTGCGTGGCTGATGAGCTCTTTCGTGAGCGGCACTCCGCCGAGGCGGCACAGGGCTATCACGCGCACTTGCTGCTCCGCGCCGAGCGATTCAGCTGCAGTAGCCTCGACGGCTGTCAAGCGAGTTAGCATTGTGCCGTCGGCAGCCTGCAATGCGCCGTCGATGTATTGTGCCGTCGATGGGTCGGCAAGAGCCTTGTAAAGCCAGCGGGCGGCGGTGTCGTCCTCACCGTATGCTACCTTGCTTGGCGACAAATCCCTCACCACGACATCAATCTTGTTCCACGCCTGGCAGAAGTCGAAATTCTGCCTGAAGGCTTCGAGCGACGTTATCAATTTATTGTTTAGCTTCATTGTTCAATCGGTCTTGGTTGTATTTGTGTTCCTTTTGGAATAAGTTGTTTATCGCGCCCACCACCGAACGGTACAGAGCCTGGTCGTAGGCTTGAGAGGGGAGCCTGAAACGGTCGCTATGGTACTTCATGCCGCTATCCTCGCTATAATCCGAGAAGCGCAGTATGGCAACTTCGTCCGATGCACCCGAAGCCGAGCGGAAACGATTCTTTGCCAATGCAAAGAAGCAACGGGCAATGTCGTTCAAGTTGGTCTCGCCATACGGCATGAAGTCTTTTATCACCGCCGGCAACACATTTGCCACTTCGGCACGCGTGAATGCGCCCGTGTGGGTGCTGATGCGGTTGCTCCTGTCGCGCAGCAACCTGAACTTAAGCCTCTTGACAAACGATGCAATGTCGGCACCCGTGAACAGCTTCTTTTGCGGCACGTAGCCCGACTGCCACAACCCATTGCTGTCGATTTTCACCTCCTCGACCTTGCCGCCATTGCCGGCAGTCATGCACAGCGTGTTCAAGAAATCGAGCCAAAATCCTTTATCCTCGAAATCCTTGCCAAACAAGCTGAATGGTTCATTGTTTGCCTTGATGTATCGCTCGTTGTGCCGCTTGATGTTGGCTACAAATATGTCGGCACACTCCGATGCCGACGGCATAAAGTTGTAGAACTTCTCATCAAACCGCTCCGAGCGGAACAGTTCGGGCGGCAACTGGGTAATGTCGTTGGAGGTGGCGAAAACGAAGCAAAACGACTTCTTTTCCTGCATCCACGTGAGAAACTTGCCAAACATTCGCCTCATCACCCCACCATCGCTTTGCCCCGAGTTTGCCCCCGAGAACGCCTTTTCAATCTCGTCGATCCACAACACGCATGGAGCCATGGCATCAATCATGCGCAAGGCTGCCGCCATGTGCTCTTCCGACGCTCCCACGATGCCTTCCTGTATGTCGCCGAGATCCATTGCAATGAGCGGCAATTCGAGAATGCGGGCAGCCTCCCTTGCCATAAGCGACTTGCCCGTTCCGGGGATTCCTGTCACAAGCAGCCCCTTGGGTATGTCGTAGCCCTCGCGGTGCTTCTTTTCGGGGTCGGAATATATATCCTTTTGCTCGCCCAGCCATTTGGTTATCGCGTCCAAGCCAGTGGCAGTCTGCGAGTCGTCGATGTCGTCAATCCACTTAAGCCCGTTGAATCCCTCCAGCATTCGCCGCTTGAGCTGCCTCACCTCGTTCAGCACCTTTTTTTTCGCACCCGGGTCACTGTCGAAATGCTCAAAGAGTTCTGCCACAAGGCAGCGTTCGAGTACCTGTGTTATATCCCTGCGGCTCAACCCGCGGAATCCCACCACAAGCTGGTCGATAAACGACTTCTTGTTCTTCTCGTCCGACGCATCGTCCACAAGGCGATCCAAACTGTTTGACGCTATGAAATTGTCGATAATTTCCTTTATTTCGGCATCTTCGAGCGCATCTACATATATCGTTTCGATATAACGCCCTATCCAGCTCTTCGGCGGAGCATAAGGCGATGCCACGATTGCCATTGCGCGCGAAAACCAGTAATCTTCCCCCTCCTTGCAACTATCGGAAGCCGTGCGCGACCCTTTATCGATTTTCAACCCATAATAGAGGTTGATGAAACATTCGAGTTTTGCCATAAAGTCGATTTGCAACGTCGCCATCTTTTCGGAGGGTTTGCCCGTGTTCTCTATCGCCAACCAATTGAAATAGACAGGCGGCTGCTTGAGCTTGCCTAAATTATCGGGGTCTAATGCCATTATGTCGGAAAACACGTAATCACGCACCACCTCGGTCATATACCCTCCAAAGTGGGCATTGGCAAACCCAATGGCTACATCGTTAGCAACCTCCTTGTGGTCGGTCACCACCCACACGATGGGCTGCCCCGACAGGTAAGCTAATTTTATTGCCTCAACACATTTGTCAATTTGGTTCATGTTGTCGTAAGTTTTTGTTGATAACAAAGCAGGGCGGTATTTCGCCCTGCCCCAAATATTATGGTAAACTCGCACTATTAAGCATATACAACCACGTTTTCGGTGGTGGTTGGCTCGATGCCCAACTTGCGCTTGATCCACGAGATGAGCTTCTTGCCAAGCTCAACCACGCGTGGGAAAATCGATTCGCGTAACTTCTCTACCACCTTGTCATACACCACACCAGCTTTCTCGAAGATGTAGTAGCCACATTCAATACAAGTATTGGAGAGCCCGAAAATCAATGGCAACATGAGTGCCACAGTGGCAATGATGCCAAGCGTGGAAGTGCCGAAGAGAGCCATAAGCCCGATGCTTGCCCAGCCGGCAACAAATGCGATGCCGAGCATCGAAACGTAGAACAACATGCAAGCCAATGCAACTCCGCCCAAAATCTTGAGGCACTTCACAGCCATGTCGGTGGTCTTCGACCCCTTTGCCACATCATTCAAAATCTTGCCTTCCTCGACCGACATTGCGGCACCGATGCCGATAGATTCGGGAGTAGCCCCCGACTCGATTGAAGTGATGTTGCCGGCTTCATATTCGAGCCACATTGCAAGTGCCATCTCAGCCTTGATGCGCGCATCGTCATACTGTTCCGAAGCGAAGTCGATAACCGAAGCCTGTCCTTCGTTGGCAGCCTCAAAGAGTTCACGAGCCTTGTCGGTACCCGAGAGGAGCAACGTGTTGTTGGCAAGAGCCTCCGAAAGGAGCTGGCGCAAGTTGTCGCAATCCTCCTCGGTCGGCGTGGGGTTGGCTGCCGCAATGTCGGCAACTTGCTTTTTCAAAGCCTCCTTCAAGTCGGCTTGCGACTCAAACGTGCCAAGATTGAGAGCCTCTACCATTGCAAGGGAGTTGGAAAGGAACGTGAAACGCTCTTCAACGGTTCTCCCCTCACACATAGCCGAGATTTCGCCTTCGGCATCAAAGCCGTTGTTGGCAATAGCCTCGTTATACTTGCGCGTCAACATCTCACAACCGTCGATGAGACGACCTACAACAGTGGCAGCATCGGCACCCGTGGCTTCGGGGTGAGCCTTCATATAAGCATCGACAAGGTTGTCGGTGAGCGACTGCTTCGGGTCGTAATTGCTGTCTATGCCATTGAAACGATTCTTGACAAGCGTCATTTCCTCTTGTGTTAATTTCTTGCTTTCCATATCTGTGTTTGTTTTAGTGTTCATTACAACAGATACAAGCAAGCTGGAATTTCCGCACAATTCGTCAAATTTTTTTTCTTTTTCTATTTTTTCTTTGTCTTCGCCAATCAAGTAATTCACCTCATCTTCGTTCTCAACATACTCCCACTCAAGCTCTTGCAGGGCGGCATCAGCCTGCCCCGAGGCAATAAGTTCCTTTTCCACAGCCGCCATCTCGTCGGCAGGGAGGTCGTTTCTCATAAACCGGGAACGCAATTCATCGTTTATCGTACTCATAACAATCAGTTTTTTCTTTCTTTTTTTACAACTTCATAATACCTGTCTCTCAAATGATCGATGGCGCGCGCTTTCAACCCCGACACAGCTTTCTGCTTTCGCTTGTTATCCCAGTTCTCCATCGACTGTTTCCCTTCCTTGGGATTCATATACTCCTTCAGCTGCTCATACGCATCTTCCCAGTGGAGTTTTTCGATTAAAAGCGTTTGCAGAATGTCGCGGTCCTCCTCCGACAATAGTTTCCACGCCTTGCGCAGCCTGTCGCCACGCTTGATTTGCTCGTCGGTCGGGGCATCGTCATCAATGCCATCTATCATCAACAGATGCTCATAATCCAAAAATTCGACCCAACTGCTCTCACTTTTTTTCAACCTGTCCTCTTTTGCCTTCTTGCGTGTAAACCACTGCAAGCCGTTGGTCATGAGCCACGATTTCAGTTTCTTGTCGTTAAGCCCCTTGTATGACGTGAGTTGGTACCACTGCGCCTTGTATCTTCCGCCACGCTCTTCCACCGGGGAGGAAACAAAGTCGTAATACAGCCCGAAAATCTCGGGCAACTTGTATTCCAAGTTTTCGGCAGGATACACGTTGAGTGCGATATACTTGAGTATGGGTAGGCTATAGTCGCCGAAGAAATAAGAAGTGTTGTGTCTTTCCTCACTGGCTACCAGGCTGGCAAACACAAGATTTGCCTGTATGTCGTGGGGCAACCGCTCCCACAATTCCCGAAACGAGAGGGTCTCTCCCGTCGTTGGCAAAAAAACTTTGTCAGGATCCATGTTAATAGCAAATTCAAATTTAGGCAAGTATCAAAAAAAACTATCACGAACGCGCGGCATAACCCATCATGCTGTTCCCGCCACTCGTGGAACAATTTGAAATGGATTTTTGGAGTGCTGTTCTTATTATATCCAGTCAATCGAATATCAATAATAAAATTAGCCTCGAAAATACATCTTCCAATCATTCACGTCGCAAGACTTAAACTGGTCGCGGTTTCAGGTTATTACACTCGTTTCCACGCCCCCCAACGCACAATACGCTCGATATATATACCGATGCGCAAGAAGAACGTGCTTTACAAATTTACATATAAATCGGGTTATCTGCATTGGCTGCAATGTTAAATAACGTGGTTGTTAGCTAAAATTATGCTCTATTAATTTGCAAATAGTGATTTTGTGTGTAAATCTACAGCGCAAATCGGGTGCCCGGGAGCGTCCGAACGGAGATTACATTACCTTGGCAATTCGGCATAGGTGTCTCTACCGAGCTGAAAGTAATGGGACAGCTCTTCTCCGTAGTAAAACAAACGAAAAACATATCTGCGTCCCGTCTTGCAGAATAATGAAAATCCGCCATGGTGGGCAGTTCCTGGATGTTGGCAATCAGGTGGTGTTTGCCCCGTGCGGATGGATTTAATTATTCAATGGCAAGATGAGGATTTCAGTTTCTATCTTCAGCCTGCGGTCGTGCAGGCATACAGCTACTTGTTCTACTGACATCGCACAGCACCCTTGCGGTGCATGGCGAGATTTCGTATATCCGCATTCCGCTGCTGCCCGTTCCCGTGTAGCCGATTGGCGCATTGTCAAAGCGGCTGCTAACTTTGCACACATCTTCTTGGCATACAACAACTTCAGATACATTCAAATCAGCAAATACCATCCATACTCTCCTTACTTGCAGGGATGATTGTGCATTGGCATCAAAAACTGCATGTCAAAACTAACTGACAAACCATATATGGAATACCAGAACCTCCAATGAGGTGCCTGCTCCACAAAATTAAACTTTTGATGTAGAAACTTTCAGGCAAAAAAACAACTTAATAAAAACTTTATTATGAACACAAAAAATCTTATCAAGAAATCGATGGCACTGCTGTTAATCGCCATCATTTCAACAGGTGTAATGTTTGCCCAAACCATAACCCCAAAGCAAAATGACAAAGGGAAATGGGGCATTGTTGACAATACCGGCAAATGGGTGGAAAAAGCCGAATACTCCGCAATCGAGCCATACGGCAACGGCTTCTACCGAATGCAGAAAGATGGCAAGTGGGGTGTCTATTCTTTTAAGAAATACAAGGACAAAGTGCTGGATTGCAAATATTCCACTATTTATAAGGGTGGATATGGAGAAAAAACGCAGTTTATTGCCCAAGAAAAGGACAAACCCGAAAAATGGGTTATTGTCACTAATGAAAAACGCGCTGAATATTATAGTGATCAATGGAAGAAAAAGGATCTCAAAAACGTATCAATCAAAGATTTGGGGAATGGTGTCACGCTATTGACTGGCACCGCAGACAAGCCAGCAGGCTTCTTGATGAAAGGCTCCGTCTGCATAAGCCCCGTGATAGCAGCCTCGCAGATAACGGGTAACTTTTACTTGTGCTCTTCCAGTAGTCTTAGCTACTCTGCAGATGTATATGACATATCGACAGGAGAATGTATTGCGCAAAACGTAACTAATCTTGTGAATAATGACTCGCTCTTAATTTTAAAACATGGTAGTTCCAATTCTGGTGATATAGATCGTTATAGCACGGTAATTACGGCAGATGGACGATTGTGTTCAGTCACAGAAGGAATGACACCTTGGGTATTCCTCACCGCCAGCGACGGGAAGAAAGGATTATATAACAATTTTGACGACAAATTAATCTTTTCCCCAGATTATGATGATATTATTTCCAGTAAAGAAAGAGCTGATTATTTTTTCATAAGCAGGAATGGAATGTGGGGAATTTTCAGCAAAAATGAAAACATAAACACAGGTCTCATTTACCCTGCCAAGGAATGCCCATTCGAGATTTTTGGTTATAACGGACCTATATTGGTGGCATCGGACGGCAAGGCTGGATTGCTCGACATCAAGGGCAACGAATTGGTGAAATGCGAATATGACAAAATTACGAAGGGCGACCGAAACGACATATTCACGTTGGAGAAAGACGGCAAATCGTATATATATAACAAAAACGACAAGAGCCTTAGCGAACGTAAATATTCGGGCTATAAGCGGTTTATCGGAGCAAAGAACTTCTTCCGCGTAGAACAAAACGGCAAATTCGGAGTGGTTGATGATAAAGACAATCTGGTAGTGCCCATCAAATATTCAAAAATCACCGAAGCCATAACGTCAGACCACGGCCACCTCGACGATGCCTTCCACGTGTGGGATGTCAACAGTCACATAGGCGTGGTGAAAGTCATTAATGGCAAAGGCAAGGAAATAGTGCCCTGCGGCAAGTACAACCCGATATGGGGCTACGAATCCTACGGCATCATAGTGATAAAAGACGGCAAGCAAGGCTGCATCAAGGAAGACGGTACCATATTCTGCCAACCGATTTACGACGGTCATATCAATGGTATGAAGCGAATAGGATTTGTTAAGAACTCGGCTACTTCAAACGATGTAACTGTCGATATTTACGACTACAACGGCAAGTACCTCACCACTGTAAACGTGGGAAGCGACTACCTCGACATACGCTGGTTTGTACAAAAATACCTGATGTAATACACTGGCAGAACTTGGAGGCATAATGGACTAAATGCCCCCTATAAAAAACAATGGCATACGAAGTGATTATGACCGATCATCTTAGTATGCCATTGTTATGTTTTTTTGGGGGGTATTTACAGAATATCCCAATATGTACCACACCATGTCGGACGGTTTGTAATGATTAAGTACTCCCAAGTGGCACGTTGGACCTCTTCGAGGTCCTCTGGTTGGGGAGTGGGAGTGTCCGACGGTTCCTTGCCCCGTTGGGGCTGCGTCACCGCCGGTTACGTCAAAGTTGGACGGCTCCGTCGCCCTGCTGGGAGGGTTCGCTCTTGCAGTTTGATAAGTTCATTGCCATGCGGGGCGGTGTTGCTGTCAGCATCAGCAGTGTTGGACGGTTTCGCGCGCCCCATGCCGCACATCGTTGTCACACTTTAAATGCGAGAGCCGTTGTTAACTAAAATCATGCTCTATTAATTTGTGGGTGGCGGTTTTGTGTGTAAATTTACGGCGCAAATCAGAACTTCATAGTCCTGAAAGGAGATTACATTGCCTTGGCAATTCGGTGAGCCGTCACGGCTCGGCTGAAAGCAATGGGACGGCTCTTCTCCTTGTTAAATGTTTACTGTCTGCGTCCCGTCTTGCAGAATGTGCGGTTAGGTGGTTTTAAGTCGCAACCGCAGAGACGGAATTATATAGTACGCAACAGGCTATGGAACAATCAATGTCGATACAATTTGGAACTTCACACCGCTGCGACCGCATCGTCGATGCCGGGGCGTGGCATTACCTTGACTTTACCCTTAAAAACATAACATATATGAAACAACGTTTTACTTTAAAGGCAGTGCTGTTCGTAGCCGCACTGCTGACTGGACTTCATGTCTATGCCTACAGCTTTGAGGCGGACGGAATTTATTACCAAATCAACTATGAGGATAACAGCACCGTCTCGGTAACTTACAACGACGAAGTAGAATACACTGGCGCCATCGTGATACCATCCACGGTTACGCATGACGGAACAACCTACACGGTAACTAATATAGGCTATCGCGCATTCGATTCAAGCAGCATTGTATCAGTCGATATGCCCAACAGTATCACAGATATATCGTCTCGTGCTTTTTTTGACTGCTCTTTGCTGACCGAGATAGTGATACCAGAAAGCGTGACCACGATAGGTTCTGAGGCGTTTCTGGGTTGTAGTGGAATAAACAAGCCAGTGGTGATTCCCGATGGGGTGGTTGAAATACCTTTTGCATTATTCAGTGACTGCACCAACTTGCCATCGCTCACAATCGGCGCAAATATTAAATATATCACTACAGGCGCTCTCAATGGCTGCTCTAACTTGAAAGAATTAATAATCGAAGACAGTGATGAACCCCTTGTTATTCAATGGGGTAATAATGCAAATTCAGTTATCGACAAATACACGGGGCTTGAAACTGCATATGTGGGACGAAATTTTGGAGATACAGACATTAGTGGCGAACTTCGTTCTGGTCTTGGGCTTATAAACGCTCCATCGCTCAAAAGTGTGACTTTTGGCGAGAAAGTAACTGCAATTTATGCTTCCTCAGCCTGGAACTGCACCAACCTGGAGACGGTGTCTTTCGGGAGTAATCTAATGTTGATTGACTATGGAGCTTTTAGCGGAACTTCAAAATTGACATCAATAGAATTTCCGAACACCCTCAAATCAATCGGTGATGCAGCATTTGACAGGAGTGGAATTACGGGTGAGTTAGTGTTGCCCGACGGTCTCGAATCAATTGGAGAAAGTGCCTTTAACGAGTGTACCGGCATCTCGGGCGATTTGGTGCTGCCAATAAACCTTAAAACAATCGGGAAAAGCTCATTCTATGGCTGCACCGGTATCACTGGCGTGGTGCTACCCGATGCGCTTACATCACTTGGCAAGGAGGCTTTTAGCGGCTGCAGCGCATTGTCGTCGCTGACTATTGGCACTGCCCTGCCCGAATTCAGCCTTACCTCGATAAAGGATTGCACAGGGCTGAAGGAAGTGATATTCAAGGATTCCGAAATCCCGATTACTGTTGACGGATCGGAAGTGAATACCCCCTATAACATAGAAACCGCCCACATAGGACGCGACATCTCGGTTGTTATGAATGGTTTTGGACTGTATGGCTTGTTCCAAAATTGCGTCACGTTGCGCAATGTGACCATTGGCGACAAGGTGACTGCGCTCAGCGACTATGCATTCGACGGCTGTACGGGGCTCACTTCAATCGACATTCCCGACAGTGTAACCAAGATTGGTTCGAGCGCATTCTCGGGTTGCACGGGGTTGACCTCGTTGACATTGCCCGATGGTGTGACCGACATCGGCTATAGTACGTTTTCGACATCGGGGCTAAAGTCTATTGTGTGCCCGATTGGATAACGAGCTTGAATGATACATTTGAGGATTGTGCCGACCTTACGTCGGTCACGTTACCCGACGGCTTGGTTTCGATGAAAAACACGTTTTGGAATTGCCCGAACTTGAAAAGCATTGCACTGCCCGACGGTGTGACCGAAATCGGCTGCAATACGTTCTGGAACTGTACGAGATTGGAAACTGCAACACTGTCGAAAGAGTTAACCTTGATAGAAGAAAATGCGTTCCACAACTGTAGCAGCCTTGTAGCAATCGCCATTCCCGACAAGGCTGAAACCATCGAGTATTCGGCATTTGCAGGTTGCAGCAACCTTGCTACGGTGTCACTTGGGCGGAGCCTTAAAATTTTGGAGCACTCTGTTTTTGAAGATTGCGAGAAGATTGCCGAAATCACTTTCCCAGCATCATTGCAGGAAATAGGTAACGGCGCATTCCGTAGGTAAAAAGAACTATCATTTTGATTTAACAGGAGCTTTTAGTAACATTATTGAAGAAAGTGAAGCAATAGAATATGATGATGACGACGATGAGGATGAATTCGATGATGATGACGATGACTAACATCTCATTAATCCATAGCTTTTAAGTTTATTAAAGAAACAGGTCAGGACGCTATATCCTGACCTGTTTTTGATGGTTCGCCCAGCACGAACATACTCTAACCGGTGCAAGTCCGTAACACGCCCGATAGCGGGAAGTGTATAGCCAAGAGCAAGGGTGTCCATCGTGAGATGGAATCTGAAGGAAGCTGGCGGCAAACATCTGGCCTGACGTACAGAAACTTGATATAAGGCTAGTGGGCATGGATAAGACTACCAAACAAGTCAAAGTCCGATAGCTATACGGAAATGCCCAAAGTAAATCAAGCAGGTATAAGATGGAAAGAGCATGTCCTTAACTGGGGAGGTCTCATGGACGTGTGGAGGATGGATTTCCGAATCACGGAGTAAAGCCTGCCATGAGAAGTCAGCCGAGGCCATAGTACCCGATATATTTTTTTCTACTCAACTCGGGGAAGGGCTGAACCATTAGTCAATTGAGCAGTAAATGAAAGTCACTCCATGAAGGGAAGAACGCAGAAAATAACGATGTCAATCGGTAGCCGCCCTCAAAATGATAGCACGGAATGCGAAAGCTATGAGGGGGTGCAGACTTTCATGGACATGACTGAAAACAACCTCAAGGAAGTGCAATTTGAACGTGGAAACCTATTGGAGTTCATCCTCTCGCCGTCGAACCTTAACCTTGCCTACCTGCAAGTTAAGCGGAATCACGGCAGCTGTGGAGTAGACGGATTGTCAACCGAGGAATTGTGTGATTATCTGAAAGGACACAAAGATGAACTCGTGGAATCCTTGAAATCGGGCAGATACCGCCCGAACCCCGTCCGTCGGGTAGAAATCCCGAAGGGTGGGGGTAAGAACCGTCCTCTAGGTATCCCGACCGTAGTGGACAGGTTAATCCAACAAGCCATCAGCCAAATACTGAGTCCCATCTATGAACGCCAGTTCAGCGACAACAGCTTTGGCTTCCGCCCCCATCGAAGCTGCCACAAGGCATTGAAACGGGCGCAGGAATATATCACCCAAGGCTATACATACTGCGTGTGCCTTGACCTTGAACGCTTCTTCGACACGGTAAACCACGCCATGCTGATAAGGATACTGTCCCACACCATACGTGACGGACGTGTAATATCCCTCATCCACAAGTACCTTACGGCAGGCGTCATGGTCAGACGCAGCTATGAGGAAAGTGTGGAAGGTGTTCC
>CASEAQ010000038.1 GCA_949285735.1 uncultured Bacteroidales bacterium | reverse complement strand
CCGTTGGTGCTGCGTTACCGCTCGGTTAAGACATAATTGGACGGCTTCGCCGCCCCGTGCTTGAATGAAAGAGCCGATTATAGTCGTTAGGAATTAGGAGTTAAGGGAGGATTGAATAAATAGGAATAATTAATGAGGAATTAGGAATTTGTGCAGCGGTAGTTGGCTGCAAGCTCGATTCCTAATTCCTCATTTCTAATTTCTAATTGTTTTTTCTAATTGTTTGTGTTACTTTGCTGCTGCGTTTTGCTGCTTGGCGGCGCGGAGCTTGTCGGAATCCCACCACACGTATAGCTTGTCGCTTGGGCGGATTTTTTCATCGACTTGGATTGAAAAACGGTCGCCTTTCACAGCGCGAGGAACAGGCTTTAGGTCAACACGGATTTCGTTGACAGTCATTGGGATTACACCTGTTGTTGGACCGATTATGAGAATTTCGTCGCCCACATTGAGTTCACCGGCTTCCATCAGGAACTCGGCAACCTTTATGTTGGAGAAGTAGCGCACGCCTTTGGCTGCATACACCTTGGTGCGGATTGCCGACGAGCCATATTTTGAAGTCCATTCGCCCAGCCGCTGCCCGAGGTAGTAGCCGTTCCAGAAGCCACGGTTGAAAATCTTGTCGAGCCGATGGTTCCACTCCTCGATTTTTTCATCGCTGAACGTGCCGTCGAGGCAGGCGTTTATCGCCTCGTTGTAGCAGCTCACGGCTTCGCGCACGTATTCGGGTCCGCGGGCTCGCCCTTCAATTTTGAACACGCGCACTCCGGCATCTATCATCTTGTTCATGAAGTGGATTGTCTTCAAGTCCTTGGGCGACATTATGTATTGGTTTTCGATGTCGAGTTCGTCGCCTGTCTCGCGGTCGCGCACGGTGTAGCTGCGGCGACATATCTGGCGGCAGGCACCGCGGTTGGCAGATGCGCCAGTCTCGTGCAGACTCAGGTAACACTTGCCCGACACAGCCATGCACAATGCCCCGTGGCAAAACATTTCGATGCGTACACGGTTGCCGTGTGGGCCGCAAATGTTCTCGTCGTTGATGGTCTTGTAGATTTGTGCCACTTGGTCGAGGTTCAGCTCGCGGGCAAGCACCATCACATCGGCAAACTGCGAATAGAACTTGGCAGCCTCGCTGTTTGAGACGTTGACTTGCGTGGAGATGTGTACTTCGACCCCCACTTGCCGTGCATACAGGATTGCAGCCATGTCGGAGGCGATGATTGCCGATATTCCAGCCTGTCGTGCGGCATCGATTATGTTGTGCATGAGGGGAATGTCCTCTTCATATACCACGGTGTTGACCGTCAGGTAGCTCTTCATGTCATGCTCCTTGCAATAGTCGGCTATGCGGTGCAGGTCATCGACGGTGAAGTTGACCGACGATTTGGCGCGCATGTTCAGTCCTTCGATGCCGAAGTAAACGGCATCGGCACCACCTTGCACAGCAGCGGCAAGCGACTCATACGACCCGACGGGGGCCATTATCTCAAAATCTTTTCTTTCCATATATATGATGAAGCTGTTTTTTAATTTCACGAAATCGTCATGCATGGAGAGGGGGCTGTATGTGTGGCTCTTTGGGGCAGAAAACCAATCATGTTCCCTCGCTTGGCTGCGTTTCAGAGTGCAAATTTATAAGCCACGAGGTTTATAACCAAGAATGCGAGCCAAAAGCCTGCCTGTGGATACATCTTTATATATTTTAATTTGCAAGATTTAAGTAAAGGGGTTATATTTGCGGCTTAATTTGCTGGATAGGTTAAATAATGTTTATTTTTTGATGGCATGGTGTCACCCCTTAGCGTAGCAGAGGCTGTAGCGTGGGCATGGCACGGTGCAATTGTAAAAGGTAAAAGAGATTGTAATGAATTTAAGTAGAAAATTTGATTTCAAACCGAAGTTAGTGAGCGAGCTTGGTAGGTATAGCTTTGCCAAGTTCAAAGACGATCTCGTGGCTGGTATCGTGGTGGGTATCGTAGCGTTGCCGCTTGCCATTGCGTTTGGTATTGCCAGCGGCGTGACGCCTACGGTGGGATTGATTACTGCCATCATCGGCGGTTTCTGCGTGTCGGCGTTCGGTGGCAATAGTGTGCAGATAGGCGGTCCCACTGGTGCGTTTATCGTGATTGTATATAATATCATTCAACTATATGGCTTGCAGGGCCTTGCAATAGCCACGTTAATGGCTGGGCTTATACTTGTGCTGATGGGTGTTTTCAAGCTCGGAACTATCATCAAGTTTATCCCTTATCCTATAGTGGTGGGCTTCACGAGCGGTATTGCATTGACAATATTCTCGACACAGATTGTTGACTTGTTTGGGTTGAAAATCGATGGTGGTGTGCCTGGTGACTTCATATCGAAATGGGTGGTATATATCCAGAATTTCGACACCATGAGCCTTGCCACGCTCATTGTGGGCTTGCTCACGATAGCCATCGTTATTGTCACGCCATATATTTCAAAGAAGTTGCCCGGTGCACTCATCGCCATCATTGTGATGACGGTGGCTGTGTATCTGCTCAACGAGTTTGCAGGGGTGACTGGTATAGAGACCATTGGCGACCGTTTCGGCAAGTTGCCCTCTGAGATGCCCAGACCCCACTGGCTTGGGTTGAACATGACCACAATCAACGTGTTGCTTCCCTCGGCGTTCACCATTGCCATGCTGGGAGCAATCGAGTCGCTGCTGTCGGCAACCGTTGCCGATGGTGCTACCGGCGGACGTACCAACAATAATACCGAACTTATAGGTCAGGGAATAGCCAACATCGTGGTGCCATTCTTTGGTGGAATACCTGTGACGGGTGCCATCGCCCGCACGATGACCAATATCACCAACGGCGGTCGTACTCCAGTTTCGGGTATAATTCATGCCATAGTGTTGCTGTTGATAATGTTGTTGCTGATGCCTCTCATCAATTATGTGCCGATGGCTTGTCTTGCCGGTGTACTTGTGATGGTGGCATACGGCATGAGTGGCTGGCGTACCGTGGTGGGCATATTCAAGAATCCCAAGTCGGATATTGCAGTGTTGGCAGTGACATTCTTCCTGACGGTGATTTTCGACCTGACCATTGCCATTGAGATTGGGTTGTTGCTTGCGATTGTGCTTTTCTTGAAGCGTGTGATGGAAAACACGCAGATAAAGGTGTTCAGCGACCAAATCGACATTGCCGACGGCAGCGAGGTGACACAGCACGAAGTGCTTTCGGTGCCCGAGGGTGTTGAAATATATGAAATCGACGGACCGTTCTTCTTTGGCGTTGCAACCAAGTTTGACGACCTCATGCGCAACATGGGCGACAAGCCTGTGGTGAGGATAATACGAATGCGCAAAGTGCCGTTTATCGACTCGACGGGTATCCACAACCTTGAAATACTCATCAACTCGTCGCAGCGCGAGGGCATTCATGTGGTGTTGTCGGGAGTTAACCAGAATGTGAAAGAGGTGCTGCTGCACGCAGGCATCGACAAGTTGGTTGGTGCCGACCACATTTGCGACCACATCACCAAGGCACTGGCGACTGCCAACACGTTTATCGAAAACCACACTCCAGTGAAGCAGGTTAATTGGTAAAATAACAACACAATATTCGCTCTTATTGCGGCTGTACCGTGGGCAAGTAGCTACGGTGCAGCCGCTGTGTTTTCTTACAGCAGGTAATGGTTGGCGATGATTATCGCAGCGACGGCGACGGCGACGATGGCGCACACCACCACGGCGGCAGCGGCAAGGTCTTTTATTGTGCCGATGGTTTTATGGTAGTCGGGGCATATCATGTCGCACAGGTACTCGATTGCCGTATTGACAATTTCGGCGGCAAATACCATGCCGATGACAATTGCAACGGCAATCCATTCACACGGTTCAAGCCCTATAATCGCGCCGCCGGCAATAGCGACCACGGCTGCCGTGCCGTGAATCCAAGCATTGTGTTCGCGGCTGAAGAATACTCGCAGCCCGTTGAATGCGTATCCGAAGCTGCGTATGCGCTTCTTTATCGAAAAATGCTCCTTTTGCATAGTCCTTACTGCTTCAAAACGTTATGTTGGAAGAACCTCCCACAGTGAGGCAATGGAATGCTGCGTGGCTGTGGCTCTCCAATGGCGATGCCATTATGTTGTAGTCGGCGTGCAGCTTTATTCCCAAGTTGGTGCGTGCCCTGAATGTCAGTGAGATTCCTGTCTCTGCTCCCATAACGTTGCGCTTGCCGTATATATTGCTATTGTCGAGAGTTAATTGTGTTGAATGCACATATCCAGCCAGAGCCTTGCTTCCCAACAGCAACCGTGGCACTATGGGATAGGAAAAATACGCGCCGGCGTGTACCGCCAACGTGCCGAGCGATTCGTCTTGTGCGCTGCCGTTCCACACGACGGCGGTGCTTGATGCCGAAAAATGTCCGCCAACGCCGATGTGTGGGGAGAAGAAATATGCTCCTTCTATTCCTGCCGAGCTGCCCGACGAAAATTCCAAGTGGCTGCCGTCGTTGAGCCGGTAGCTGCCCGGCATGACATTCAAGCCAAGGTTTAGCCCGACAAACGATGGGTTGTAGGGCTGAGAAAAATCTTCGGCAAATGCGAAGCGGTTTATCCCTTTCTCCTTGAATATGAGGTCGGCGAGGTAGTAGCCGAGTTCGGTTGACAATATCCCGAAGCCAGCCCCGGCAAGCACGTCGCTAAGCCAGTGCTTGTTGTTTGCCATGCGCATCAGCCCCGTAGCCGTTGCCACTGAATATGCCCCGACGCTCACCCACGGGCTGATGTGCCCATATTCCTTGCTGAGCATGGTTGCCGTCATGAATGCCGTCGCAGTGTGGCCCGATGGGAATGAACGGTTGTTCGACCCGTCGGGGCGTGTGACGTTGGTAGTGGCTTTCAACGTGCCAACCACCGTAGCCATGATTGCTGCCGAGAATGCGTCGGAAGTTATCATGCGCCCCCACGAACTGCGCCCCTCGACACCGCCCACCTTCATGCCCAGCATCACGGCTGCCGGCAGGTATTGCAGATAGTTGTCGAAGTGGCGGCTGAAGGCTGGCAAGTGGTCGTTGCGCAGTTGCCTGAAGTGGTCGTCCTCGCTTTTCACAATTAGCGAGCCGACCACTAACGGCACCCCTATATAGGTCATTTGGAACGGTCGTGAGGCAACAATCTTGTCGATTTTCAGCTTGAGTGCCGGCGGCGCCGTTTGCGCCAAGCTGTCGGAGGGAGCCTTTGCCCATAAGGAGGAGGCTAAAGGCATGGCGAGAAGTATGCCAGTTGTCAGCAGGTTCTTGAATAGGTTGTGCATTGCCATAACATAACTCTGGATTGCTTATTACGCAGGCAAAGTTAGATGGCGATTTTGTGGATAATCTGAAGTGTGTGGTGGCGATGTTTCAAAACGTTACGGTGAAGTTGTGCCAACTGTCGGTGTAGGAGTAGCCTACTTGCCAGCTGTGTACAGGCAAATCGACTTGACGATTGCAAGCCCCAGCCCGTTGCCCTTGGAGTCTTCGCCCGAGGGCTTGTAGAAACGGTTGAAGATGAGCCGCTGGTCGAGGGCTGGCTCGCTTGACGTGTTGGAGACGGTGAAATGCTCCTTTGTCACTGTGATGCGAATTTGTCCGTCTTGCCTGTTGTGGCGCACGGCGTTGACTATGAGGTTGTTTATCAGGTTTTCAAGCAGTGTGGGATTGGCTTGCACGTATAGTTGTGGCTCTTGGAAGCTGTATTTCAGAGTGATTCCTTCGGCGAGGTTTTCAAGGTATGGAGCAAGCTCCTGGATGGTTTTAATGATGTCGATTTCTGAGGATTGCCGGTATTGGTTGTTTTCGATTTTTGCCAAGAGTAACAAGTTGCGGTTGAGTCTCGACAGGCGGTTAGCACTTGGTAGAGGCTTTGTATTATTTCGGCTTGCGGCTCGGTCAGGTCGGGCTGTTGCAGCAGCAAGTCGAGCTTGCTTTGGAAAATGGCAAGTGGCGTTTGCAATTCGTGTGAGGCATTTTCGGTAAATTCCTTTTGGCTGCGGTAGCTTGCGAGGTTGTTTTTCATCAGCGTGTCGAGGGCGGCGTTGAGCCGCTTGAATTCCTGAATGTCGCTGTCGGGCAGCGTTGGCAGCTTCTCGTCTTCGAGTTTGAATTGCTCGATGCGGTCGAGAGTTTCGTCGAAAGGTTTCCACATTCTCCGGGAGATGAGCCGCACCACCACCAGAGCCACGCAAAGCACCCCAGCGATAAGCCCGAATTGCAACATTATGCCCTGTATGATGTCTTCTTCCAAGTCGAGGGAGGGTATGGGTTACCCCTGATGCACTGCCTCGATGATGTCGATCATGTCCTCGGCATAGTAGTACTTTGTAAGCAGGTAGAATAGCGGCGTGGCAAGCAGCAGCAACGCCGATGCGCAGACGATGAATTGCTTTAGCGTCTGGTTGAGCAGGTTCTTGGCTTTCATCGTTCAACCCATTTATATCCAGTGCCGTACACGTTTCTTATGCAGTCGGTGATGCCGGAGTTGGCGAGCTTGGCTTTCAGGTTCTTGATGTGAGTGTAAACAAAGTCGTGGTTGTCGAGCATATCAGCCATGTCGCCGCTCAGGTGTTCGGCGAGAGCGCCTTTCGATACCACCTTGTCGTGGTTGCCTATCAGGAATAGCAGCAGCTCATATTCCATTCGTGTGAGGGTGATTATCTTGCCGTTTGCGCCTACCGTCTTGCTTAGCAGGTCGATGTCGATTCCGTTGCTGTGTAGGATGTTGTTGGCGGCAAACTCCTTGCGGCGGATTACGGCGTAGATGCGCATCTTCAGCTCGGGCAGGTGGAACGGCTTAGCCAGATAATCGTCGGCACCGATTTCGAGACCTTTTACTTTGTCGTCGAGCGAGTCTTTTGCCGACACGATGATTACGCCCACTGGGTTGCGCCTTTTGCGAATGTCGCGCAAGATGTCGAGCCCGTCGCCGCCCGGCAGCATTAGGTCGAGCAATATGCAATCGTAGTCATACAAGCTGACTTTCGTTTTGGCGATGGCATAGTTGAATGCTTGTTCGCACAGGTAGTTTTCCGAACTCAGGTATTCAACGATGCTGTCGGACAATTCCCTTTGGTCTTCGATTATCAATATTTTCATTTTGCCAACATGATTATGCTTCCGCAGGTTATCAATACCGCACCCAGGATTACGCGCGGGCTTACGGTCTCTTTCAGGAAGATGAACGACAGGACAATGGTGATGACCACGCTCAACTTGTCGATGGGAGCCACGCGCGACACGTCGCCCGACTGCAATGCCTTGAAGTAGAACAGCCACGACAGCCCGGTGGCAATACCCGAGAGCACAAGGAAGAGCCACGTGTGGCGCGTCACGTCCTTGACTTCGCCCAAGTGACCGCCAAAGATGACTATGCCCCAAGTGAGCAGCAGAATGACGGCAGTGCGTATGGCTGTCGCAAGGTCGGAATTAATGCCTTTCACCCCCACTTTGGCAAGGATAGCCGTGAGTGCGGCGAAGAATGCCGATAACAGTGCGTAATATTTCCACATATCCCCCAAAAAAGCTGTTTTACGCCCGATGTCGTGGGCATCTTTTCTGCAAAGTTAATCCGTATTTTTGTAGAAATTTTGAAGTTAGCGTGCTAACTGCTCGGAAATATGGCTCTGTGGGAAATTCCAGTTTCCGATAACTGCATGAAATGGCTATCCGATAGCTAATAAATAGGACGGCTTCGCCGCCCCTCCACGTTCTATTTTTGAATGAGACAAGGGGGCTAGATGGCATTTTGTAGCAACTTTGAGGGCTGCTAAATGCTGCCAGACAATGAAAAATTGAATTTTTTTGAAAAAAGTGCGAGATTTTTTTGTGGAATCAAAAATAATGCCTACCTTTGCAATCACAAATACGGCCCATTAGCTCAACTGAATAGAGTATCTGACTACGGATCAGAAGGTTACAGGTTTGAATCCTGTATGGGTCACGGTACTATTTTGATGTAAATGCAAGACGACTAGAAGTTGCCTTGCATTTTTTTTTGCGTATGTACCTGTCGATGAGGAATTAGGAATTGATATTGGAGATATGGTAAAACAAAAAAATTGACAATTCCGAAATCACTTCGGTATTGCCAATCTTTGTTTCATCAATTTTGATGCAAATTCATCTTTGTGTGTTAAAGTCTGAGAAGTTGAGTCTTGACTTTGAATCTGCTTTTGATGAATGAGTGTATTTTAGTGTTTTGTTTAGAGTGTCTTAGCTTTGTTGTTTGCAGCCGATGGTGTGTCATGGGCGGCAAGCCCGAATGTTTCGGTTGTCAAAAGTATAAATAATGCTACTATTCTGCAAATATTTGGGATTATTCTTTTTTAATTGGGGATTATTTTGCTTGAAAACTTCAGAAGCTGAAGTGTGCGCCACCCATGAATGTAGCCTTGGGCATGGGGTAGCCAGCCATTATCTCATAGCGTTGGGCAAGCAGGTTTTCGCCTCGGGCATAAACCGACAGCCAGCGTGTGACGCTGAAGTTGACCGACAGATCCCACAGCACGAAGTCTTCTTGGTGCTTGCTGTCGAGGTCGGTGTACAGTCCTTTTATGTATTGTATGCCTGTCGATGCTTTCCAGCGACCGTGCGTGAAGTTTGCCCCGCCATAAAGTTTGTGTTGCGGCGAAGCCAACACAGGATTTTCCATGTGCAGCCAGCTATAGTTGGCAGTGATGTTCCACGACCTGTCGATGGCGTAGTTGACTGCCACTTCGGCTCCCCAGTTTTCGATGTACCCCGAGTTTTGGTTGAGCATTCCGCTGCCGTTGGGATTTCGCAACCGCAATATTAGGTTGTCGCCGTTGATGTAGAACAGGTTTGCGCTATACGTCAGGCGGTTGTCGAGTTGCCGCCCTGTGTATGATAGCTCATAGTTCCACAGGCTCTCGGGCTTGAGGTTTGGATTTTGTGGTGGGAACATATACATTTCGCGTATGGTGGGGTTGCGGAATCCTCGGCTTGCCATGGCTTTGAGTTCCGACTGTGCAGGGAGGCGGAATGCGAGTCCGGCTTGTGGTATCACCTCGTTGCCCGTCTGCGAGTGGTGGTCGATGCGCACCCCGGCATCGAGCGTGAGCCACGTGAGCAAGTCTTGTCGGAAGTCGATGTAGGCAGCCACCTCGTCTTGCTTGCGGTCGGCTTGTGTGTCGCGCGAGCCGTCGAAGTATTGGTTCCAAGCCTTGCCACCAAAGTGGAAATAGTCGAACCCAACGGTTATGCGGTTGCCCTTGAAGAATTGCGCGCTTTGGTACCACGACACCCCGAGCATCTGGTCGTTGCTGTTGAAGCGGTAGTCGAGCGGTTCGCCTCCAGGCTGGTAGCCGTCGTTAATCCAGTGGTCGCCCCAGTTGGCAAACAGGCTCAATGCGCCCGACGTTCGGTCGTAGTGGTTTTCGAGCATCACTGAAGCCATTCCGCGCGTTATGCGCTGGTCGTTGTCGATATATGGCTGGTCGGTTGCGCCCGGGTTGGTGGCGTTGAAGTGCGTGATGTTCACGTCGCCCCACAGCTTCCACCGCCGCGAGAAGTCGTAGCCGAGTTTTATGTAGCCGCCATATTGCTCGAAGCCCATGTCGGGGCGGTGTCCGTCGGAGCGGTTGTAGCTTGCCGTGACTGTGCTTGAGAAGCGGTTGTGGCGCACTTGGTTGGTCGCTTCGCTGCGGAATGTGCCGTATGAGCCAGCCGACACGTCAATGTCGGTTTTTACGCCGTTCTGCTGTATGCGGCGAGTGACTATGTTGACCACGCCGCCCATCGCATTTGAGCCGTATAGCACCGATGCCGGTCCGCGCACCACTTCGACGCGCTCGACGAGCATCGACTGGTAGGCATCGGCGATGGGGTGCCCCATAAGCCCCATGTATTGCGGGTGTCCGTCGATTAGAACGAGCAGCCCGGTGGTTGGCAGTCCTGCCTGTGCCGGACCTCCGATGCCGCGCAACGACATTTGCCCCGATGCGCCTGTCGATACGCCGTAGCCGAGTGTGCCGCGCGATGTGGCGAAGAACCCAGGAACTTGAGTGTTGAGCACTGGCAATATCGACGATTGGTGGCTCTGCTCGATTTGCTGTCGGTCAACCACCGATATTGTCATCGGCAGGTGGCGAATGTCGGTTTCGTTACGAGTGCCGGTTACTACGACATCGTTCATTAATACGTTGCGAGTGGTGTCGTTTTGTGCCGCCGCAGGCATGGCGCAAGCCATCAGCATGGCGGTGATGATTGGTAATACTTTCGTTGTCATTGTCATGCTATGCAAATTAATGGTGCAAAATTAATGTTGTGATAGCTATGGCAAGGTATAAAAATTCCTGTATTTGTAACCAAATTTACATGGAATGGTATGTGCAGGAGGGAGCGCATTGGTGTGGCTGTGCCCGTGCGGGAGCTTGCTTATGCGGTGCAGTTCCTCTCGGCTCGTGCGAGCTGGGGGTGTAACTGTTGTCGTGTGTGTTTTTCTTTGTCGAGTTTTTTGTGTGCGTGTGCAGAAACGAGCAATGCTCGGGCAGCGTGTCTTCTGTCCGTTTCGTAAATGTCAATGTAAGCAAGCTCCAGGTGGTTTCTTGAATCGGTTAAATCTCGGCTCCAGTCCATTTCTGGACAAGCTCAAGCAGGTCGCTTTTACGGATTGGCTTGGCGATGAAGTCGTTGCAGCCAGCAGCGAGGGCTCGTTCACGGTCGCTGTCGAATGCATTGGCAGTGAGAGCAACAATTGGAACCTCGGGGTCGATTTTGCGAATCTCAGATGTGGCTTCCAGCCCGTCCATGATTGGCATTCTGATGTCCATCAATATCAAGTCGCTTTTCCCTTTCTTTACGGCGTTGACCGCTTCGAGGCCGTTTACAGCCCTGATGATGGTTGTATATTTCTTCAGGATAGCGTTGACCAGCAAAAAATTGCTGTCGTTGTCTTCTGCTACAAGTATAACTGGTTTTGACATAACTAAAAAACTGACAAAAAATGTTCTATTTTATTCCTAAGGCAATGTTTTTGCAAAATTAGTGAATTAAACCGCATTGATATATTAAACAGCGTTAAAAGAGACGGTTTGCTTCATTGTTTTTGATTTGCCACGCTGTTCAGGACCTTATACTGAACCAAAGGGTAATGCATGGCGTAGCAAGTGAGATTGGCAGGATCTTATAGTGAAAAATATTTAAATAATAATAAATAAACGTATAATTGTGCTGCTTTTTACTGGCGACAATTAAGTAATGTTGTGAGTGCGGCTATAAATGCGTATATTTGCAATCGGAAACTAACAAGTTTTAGAGGAGGGGGCAGGCGGCTCCCTCATTTTTTTAATAATTCGGAAAACTATATATGATAGACAAAGCAGCCTTGGAAAAAGTGGTTGCCGATGCAATGGTTGGCAGCAGCATGTTTTTGGTCTCGGTTGACATCTCGGCAGACAACCGCATCGTGGTTGAACTCGACAAGCTCGACGGCAGCATTACCATAGACGACTGTGTGATGATAAACAATGTGGTCGAGGCAAATTTCGACCGCGACGTGGAAGACTATGAGCTTGAGGTGGGGTCGGCAGGCCTGACATCTCCTTTCAAGGTGAAAGCGCAATACGACAAGAATTGCGGCAACATGGTGGAAGTGCTCACTTGCGACGGACGCAAGTTGCGCGGCACGCTGAAGTCGGCGACAGATGCCGATTTCACTATCTCGGTTCCGAAGAAAGTGAAACCCGAGGGGGCAAAACGCCCGGTGATGGTAGAAGAAGACGAAACATTCAAATACAACGAAATAAAATATACAAAATATCTCATAGACTAACGCATAACAGAAATGGCAAAGAAAGAGGAATCAATCGACATGGTGGATCGCTTCTCGGAGTTTAAGGAGCTGAGAAACATCGACAAAACCACAATGATTAGCGTCTTGGAAGAATCATTCCGCAGCGTCATCGCCAAGATGTTTGGCAGTGACGAGAATTTCGACGTAATCATGAATCCCGACAAAGGCGACTGCGAGATTTACCAGAATCTCGAAATCGTTCCCGATGGCATGGTTGAGGATCCTATCAAACAGATAAGCCTGAGCGATGCCCGCAACGATGTCGATAACCCTGACCCCGATTGCGAGGTAGGCGAGGAGCATACCAAGAAAATCGACTTTGCCAAGTTTGGTCGCCGTGCGATTCTCAACCTGCGTCAGACGCTTGCCAGCAAAATCCTCGACCTGCAGAAGGATGCCATCTACACCAAGTTCAAGGAGATGGAAGGCGAGTTGGTGACTGGCGAGGTTTACCAGTTGTGGAAGAAGGAGATTCTGCTCCTCGACGAGGACAAGAACGAACTGTTGCTGCCCAAAGACCAGCAGATACCCACCGACTTTTACCGCAAGGGCGACACTGTAAAGGCTGTGATTTACAATGTTGACAACAAGAATAACAATCCGAAAATCACGGTGTCGCGCACGAGCGATACATTCCTGCGCCGCCTGTTCGAGCTCGAAGTGCCCGAGATTCACGACGGCTTGATATTGATACGCGCCGTTGCCCGCATACCGGGCGAACGCGCCAAGATTGCCGTTGAGTCGTATGACGACCGCATCGACCCCGTAGGGGCCTGCGTGGGCGTGAAAGGTGCGCGCATTCATGGCATCGTGAGGGAGTTGCGCAACGAGAATATCGACGTGATTAACTACACCAACAACCCGTCGCTCTTCATTCAGCGCGCCTTGAGCCCTGCCAAGATTTCGTCGATTCGCATCGATGAGGAGAACAAGCACGCCGAGGTGTTCCTCAAGCCCGAGGAGGTGTCGCTTGCCATCGGTAAGGGCGGATTGAACATACGCCTTGCCACAATGCTCACAGGCTATGAGATAGATGTTTATCGCGACCTCGAAGACAACGAGGAAGATATATACTTGGATGAGTTCAAGGACGAAATCGATTCGTGGGTGATTGAAGCCTTGAAGGATATGGGTTGCGCAACTGCAAAAGCCGTGCTCAACACTCCTCGTGAAGAACTCATCGAGAAAGCCGACCTTGAAGAAGACACCGTTGACAACGTCATCAAGGTGCTCAAGGCGGAATTTGAGAATTAGCCCCTTGTGCCTGGCTGGCTTTCCCGTGTAGCTGGAGAGCCTGCCTGGTTTCCTCATGATTGTGATTTAATCGATGCTTCAACGTTATAACAAGAGTTTTTAATAATCGTATATGCCCGTAAAGATAAGTAAAGTAGCAAAAGACTTGAATGTGGGAACTCAGACTATTATCGAGTTTCTGAGCAAAAAAAACATCACTGTAGAATCTAATCCCAACGCCCGCATATCGGACGAACACTACAAGATGTTGCTCGATGCATTCCGCACCGACAAAGACCAACGCATAAAGTCGGACAACTTCATCAGTGAACGCCGGCAAGAAAGGTCGAAGCCTGAGCGGCAGCGTAAAAGTGAGGATTTTATCTCTACTGAATCGCAGATTCCCACTCCAAAGATAGTGGGCAAGATCGACTTGTCGCAAGCGGGCAAACCGAAGCAGCCAGAGCCGAAGATTGTGCCGGAAGAGCCAGTAGTCGTGCCGACCGAAGAAGTTAAACCACAAGAGGAAACAAAACCTCAAGAACCAAAAATAGAAAACCCCGAGCAACAGGCCGACCCCAAACAAGAAAAGGTTGCCGAACCTGAAGTGGAGGAAAACGTAGCACAAGAAACCGCAATGAGTAACGGTAACAACGAACCAGAAGCAGAACCAGCAAAGAAGAAAGAGGAGGAAATATTCTCCCTTGGTACGCCAACGTTGAAAAATCAACCAAAAGTAATTGGGAAAATCGACCTGTCGGCAATTAACTCGCAGACGCGCCCCAAAAAGAAATCGAAAGAAGAAAAGCGCAAGGAACGTCAGGAGAAGTCGCGCCAAGAGGCTGCCGCACAAGCAGCCAACGGCGATGGCGGCTCGGGCGACCGCAAGAAACGTAAGCGCATAGGCAAGGAAAAGGTTGATATTGAAAAGAGTGTCAGCCAGATAGCCTCGCAGCCGAAACAGGGTGGCGGCAAGGGCAATGGAGGCAACGGCGGTAACCAGCAAAACGACGATGCTGCCAACAACGGTGGCAAGAATCGCAAGAACCGCAAGAACAAACGCCCGTTCAAGGCTGAAATAAGCGACGAGGACGTACAGAAGCAGGTGAAGGAAACACTTGCACGCCTCACAGCAAAGACTCCAAAGAAATCGGCAAAGTGGCGCAAAGAGAAGCGCGAAGCTGTCGAGGAGAGGGAACGCGAAGCAGCAGCACTCGAAGCACAGGAGGAAAAGACTCTTAAACTCACTGAGTTTGTTACTGCCAACGACCTTGCCGTGATGATGGACGTGCCTGTCAACAAGGTTATCGGCACATGCATGAGCCTTGGTGTGATGGTGTCGATAAACCAGCGTCTCGATGCCGAGACTATAAATATTGTTGCCGATGAATTTGGCTTCAAGACCGAGTATGTGAGTGCCGAAGTGTCGGAGGCCATACATAACAGCAGTGACGAGGAAGACAAGCCCGAAGACCTTGTTCCACGTCCGCCAGTGGTGACTGTGATGGGGCACGTTGACCACGGTAAGACTTCGTTGCTCGACTATATCCGCAATGCCAACGTTATTGCCGGCGAGGCTGGCGGTATAACGCAGCACATCGGTGCATATAACGTGAAGTTGAAGAACGGGCAGCACATAACGTTCCTCGATACCCCTGGTCACGAGGCATTTACCGCCATGCGTGCCCGCGGTGCCAAGATTACCGACATCGTTATCATCATCGTTGCTGCCGATGACAATGTGATGCCGCAGACGGTGGAAGCCATCAACCATGCATCGGCTGCCGGTGTGCCTATCATATTTGCAATCAACAAGATTGACAAGCCTGCTGCCAACCCCGAGAAAATCAAGGAAGAACTTGCCAACATGAACTACCTTGTAGAGGACTGGGGCGGCAAATACCAGTCGCAAGACATTTCGGCAAAGAAGGGTATCGGCGTGACAGAATTGCTCGACAAGGTGTTGCTCGAAGCCGAGATGCTCGAACTGAAAGCCAACCCGAAGCGTCGTGCCGTGGGTTCGATTATAGAATCGTCGCTCGACAAGGGTCGTGGTTATGTGGCTACGGTGCTGGTGCAGAACGGTACGTTGAAGGTGGGCGATATTCTGCTTGCCGGTACGCACTATGGCAAGGTGAAGGCAATGTTCAACGAGCGCAACCAGCGCATCACCGAGGCTGGACCGTCGGAACCGGCATTGATTCTTGGCTTGAACGGCGCGCCAACTGCCGGTGACAAGTTCAATGTGATGGATACCGACCAGGAGGCACGTGAAATAGCCAGCAAGCGCGAGCAGTTGCAGCGCGAGTTGGGCTTGCGCACTCAGAAGCGTGTCACTCTCGAAGATATTGGCCGCCGGAAGGCGTTGGGCAGCTTCAACGAGCTTAACATCATCGTCAAGGGCGACGTTGACGGTTCGATTGAGGCACTTAGCGACTCGCTCATCAAGTTGTCAACCCCCGAGGTTCAAGTGAATGTTATCCACAAGGCTGTGGGTGCAATTTCCGAGAGCGACGTTACGCTTGCCGCTGCATCGGATGCCTATATTGTCGGATTCCAAGTGCGCCCGTCACTTGCAGCACGCCGCCTTGCCGAGCGCGATGGTGTTGACATACGCCTCTATTCGGTGATTTACAAGGCAATCGACGAAGTGAAGTCGGCAATGGAAGGTATGCTCTCGCCCGAGATAAAGGAGGAGATACTTGGCTCTGCCGAGGTGATGCAGACCTACCACATATCGAAGGTGGGCACCATCGCTGGTACGATTGTACGCGAGGGCAAGGTGAAACGCAATTGCAAGGTGCGCATCATTCGCGATGGCATTGTGATTTACACTGGCGACCTTGGTTCGCTCAAGCGTTTCAAGGACGATGTGAAGGAAGTTACGTCGGGCTTTGAATGCGGTTTGAGCGTTGCTGGATACAACGACTTGAAAGTAGGCGACTTCATCGAATCGTTTGAAGAAGTGGAAGTGAAAAAGACATTGTAAGTGTTTTCGATACAATAATAGCGGGGCGGTGTATTTTGACCGATACACCGCCAGTTATTTTTTATTGCAGAATGAATTACTACTTGAACATAGGCTCCAACATTGGCAACCGCCGCCGCAATATATCGCGGGCTGTCAGCATGATTAACAGCGCATTTGGCACCGAGGTCAGGTGCAGCAGCCCGGTTGAGAGCGAGCCGTGGGGATTTGCGTCAACCAACCGATTTGTAAACGAGGGGATAGTGTTGAATACCGACCGCAAGCCAGCCGACGTGTTGACTTTGCTGCAACAAGTGGAACGCTCGATTAGCAGCGTTTCCCACCGCAATGCCGACGGGTCGTATCGCGACCGTGTGATTGACATCGACATCGTGGCAATCGACCAGTTGACTATCGATTCGCCCACGCTCAAGGTGCCGCACCCGCATTTTGCCGAGCGCGATTTTTATATAATCCCCATGCAGGAGCTTGCCCCGTCGTGGACACACCCGTACACCAACCTCACCCCCGGACAGATGCTCGACCAGTTGGCGCAAGCGTCCAAATAGGGCTTAAGTCGTTTTGGCTTCTTTTTCACGAGCAAGACGCTCCTTGTAGGCTTTGAGTTGCTTTCTGAAAAGCAACTTTTTTTGTTTCTCTTTGGCTGCTTTGCGGGCAAGATAAGCCTCATATTGGTTTTCGAGATAGTTGTCTGCCATGATTCCGATTAGTTTAGTGCAAATTTTACTCTCATGGTAGCCCGCAGCGCGATGGTGCGGAAGTTGTCATATCCGCCGCTGCTGTTGCTTGCCACGTTGGCTGTGGCAGGGCTTGCCGCGGTCTCCATCAAGCCGATGTTCGACGGCTCTTCGATACTTATCACATCGCCCACTTGCGAGCCTAACGCCCGTGCCATGTATTCGGCTTTGTCGCGGGCTGCCTTCAGCGCGTCGATTCGGCACTGGCGGCGGTGCTTGTCGATGTTGTGGCTAATCAAGTCGCCCACACGCATATACTCCACGGCTCGGCGATCAACGGCTTCGTTGATTTTGTCGATTGTCGAGAAATCGGTGAGCGTTATGTCGTAGCACTTCGACACATAGAATTGTTCCCCCTCCCTGCGCCAGCCATAGTCGCCTATGTCGTGCAGCCTGATGTTTTTCTCGGTTATGCCGATGCAGGCAAGCTGCTGTCTGAAACGGTTGTCAATTTCCTGTATCGACACATGTGTGCGGAAGTCTTGCGGCTTCTTCCCGTCAAATTCTTCGGTGAAATATTCGCGCAACTGCACGATGTAGTGGATTTCATCGGGTGCGACCTCGGTGTGTGCCGTGCCGTCAACCTCGATATACCGCGTTTCGGCATGGATTGTCGCCAATGCCGAAATTGCGCATACCAAAAAAATGCAAAAAGTACGCATAGATTTCATGTTTTAGTAATTATCTCAAAATTACGCTTCATTGTTGAAAAATGCAAGTCGTGCAAGGAGGGAAAAGTAAATTTGTGCGGTTTGTTTGAATGCGATTTTGGTATAAATGGGTATTTTTGTGGGTAACTAATATATTTGACTGTTATGATAAGGATTAATGTTTTTATTCAAGTTGACGATGCCAATCGCGCAGCCCTCGTTGACGCTGCAAAGAGGCTTGTTGCGGCATCGTTGAAGGAAGAGGGGTGTGTGGCATACGACTTTTTCGCAAGCGCAACGCGCGACGATGTGTTCATGATTTGCGAGACCTGGGCTTCACCCGAAGTGCTTGCCGTGCACGAAAAGTCAGAGCATTTCACCACTCTCGTTCCCGAGATGGAGAGACTTGGCTCATTGAAACTCGAAAAATTCAATTTCTAACATCTCTCCCGAAAAGAGAGCGAATGCCAAACGAAAACAGGGTGCTTCACACCGAAGCACCCTGTTTTCGTTCTTGCCCTTGACAAATTATTGGCTGCATATCCCTTTTTTATTGTTATGTTTTTGCATGTAATTACATAATATATTATCTTTGTCGATAGAAACAAGTGACATAGATATGGCTTCATTCAGGAAAGAAATACTTGGGCAGATTGAACGGATAGATGCTGGGCGTATATTTACGCTCCGAGATTTGTCGTTTGATGTGGAAAAGACCGCCAACGTAGCGGTGCTGCTTTCTGAACAAAGCCGTAAAGGAATATTGGTGAGGATTGGAAAAGGGGCGTACTACCGCCCCAAAAGGTCGGTGTTGGGGTTGGGAAAACTACCTGTCTATCAAGATGAACAGTTCCGTTACTTGACAGAAAAACTGAACGGCTATATAACAGGTACTTACGTCTATAATAAAATGGAACTGACTGAACAGGTCGCCACAACCATAACGATAGCCACTCCTAACCCAGTGCGTCGTTTCCGTTTCAGAAACTTGGATGTGGAGTGCGTGAAAGCCTATAGCATGGACTGTTCGGATAAAAATCTTGTTCCATACTTGCGGTTGCTCGATGCGATAAAGGACATGAAACGCATACCAGGAACAACCAGTCAGGATATTTATAACCGGGTTAAGGCGCAATATTTCAGCGAGTATAGCCTGCCAGAACTGGAGAAAATCGTATCTTTGGCGAAGAGTTACCCACCACGTGTAAGAAAGGTGGTTGCCGATATATTAGGCGACATAGGGCAAACCGTGTTACAAATGGAAATAACAAAGACACTTCTTCCTACGACACGATTCAACTTGGGTTATAAAACAGCATAGATAGTGGAAATATGAATTTACATTCGGACAAGGAAGCGTTTAAGGAAATCATTGCACTGGCGGCTGAACATTTCGGCTACGAGCAGTCGCACGTGGAAAAAGATTACTGGGTATCGAAGATACTGCGGGATATTTCCCTGTCTGAATATGCTAATAAGACCTACTTCAAAGGAGGAACCTCACTTTCCAAAGCCTACGGACTGATAGAACGCTTCTCTGAAGATTTGGACTTGTTCGTGTTCACGGGTGATGAAGGCGCATACAAACAGGCGGAAAAGACGTTGAACAAGAAACTTTCCAAATACATAGCCGAACTCAACAGCGATATATACAAGAAAGATTTGTCAGAAACGGGCGGTAACTACCGTAAACTGTACTTTTCGTATGAGAATGTTTTTCAGGGAGTAGGACTAAAAGAGCATTTGGAAGTGGAGATAAAGTCCTGCGACCTGCTAGACAAAAGACTGATGTTCTACCCAGCAGACAGACGGGTTATCAAGCCTATTGTGACTGCCTTTCTTGAAAGTATCAGACAAATGGATCTGATAAGCACCTACGGTTTGGAAAGTTTTGAAATGCAGTGCATTAATCCGCGAAAAACTATTTGCGACAAGGTTTCAAGGTTGGTAAAGTTGTCTTACAACGATGATGCCACGCACTGTTGGCTAAGCATATCCGTGATGTGTACGACCTAACGGCACTTTACCACAATCAAGAATATAACGATTACCTATATTCGGAAGATTTCTTGGATGCCATGTACCGCGTGACGATAGAGGACGGACTAAACAAGAATTCACGTTCGCACTTGTCGCTGGCTGACGCACCTATATTCAAGGATGCCGAAGCGGTTATGGCGTTGCCAGAAGTGGGTACGGCATACACTACCGATTTGAAAAAACTGACCTTTGACAAAAACAATATGCCACCGATAGGCAAGGCTGTGGAAGCATTGAAGAACCTGCACGAAATACTGGTACACTTTGAATCCTATCGCACCCAAAAACAAAATGAAGAACAGCTTTAAATAAATACCAACTGTTCCTCACTTTTTATACATTTATGATCCTTTTTGCGAGTGGTAATTGTCGCGCATTATTCCTGACTTTGTCACTTAAAAAACATCGAATTTGTAATATATTGATAAATAGTATTTTGTAATTTCGTGTCACCCATTTTATGGTGACACGGTTTCAAAATATGTTCATACGAAAAAAGAAATTACTCGGTCTGCTTGTAAGTCACGGGGGCTATCCGCTGGCCTATTGTATCCATGGGGGGAACAAGTACGAAGGGCACACGATGCTGCCGGCAGTGACGGAATTTGTCAGGAAATACAAGCTGGAA
>CASEAQ010000037.1 GCA_949285735.1 uncultured Bacteroidales bacterium | reverse complement strand
ATGGCGTAAAAAGGCTTAGCAACGATTATCAACGATACTTGTGCAACAAAAAAGGCGCCCGTAAAGAGCGCCATACTAATCGATTATAATCAATTTAACTATTTAATAATCAGATACTTACTTGCCGATGCAGAAGTGGGAGAAGATTTGGGTGAGGATGTCGGTGGTGGTGATTTCGCCGGTGATTTCGCCGAGGTAGTGCATGCATTCGCGGATGTCTTGGCTGACGAAGTCGCCGCTGATGCCTTGTTGCAGTCCGTCGATGGCGCGTGCGAGGGCTTGGCTTGCCTTGGTAAGTGCCTCGTGGTGGCGGGCGTTGGTGACTATCACTTCACCGAGGTCGTTCTCGGGCAGCGATGCGGCTTGCCGCAACAGGTCGAGCAGGGTTTCGACATTGCTGTTGCCGCGTGCCGAGATGAAGACGTGGCTGGCACCTTGCGGGAGGAGCGATTGTAGTGAGCTACGGGTGGAGTCGCGTTGCGCCGGGTCGATAATGTCGTCTTTGTTGACCACGGCGATTAGCGACTTGCCCTCGCAGCGCGGCAGTATCTTCGATGCTATGGCTTGCAGGTCGCTTGTGGCTGTAGTGCCGTCGATTACCCACAACACGATTGCGGCGTCGCTGAGTTTGCGGAATGTGCGTTCGATGCCCAGTGTCTCGATGCTGTCGGCAGTGTCGCGTATGCCGGCGGTGTCGATAAAGCGGTAGAGCACTCCGCCGAT
Organism: uncultured Bacteroidales bacterium; assembly: GCA_949285735.1. Taxonomy (GTDB): domain Bacteria; phylum Bacteroidota; class Bacteroidia; order Bacteroidales; family Muribaculaceae; genus Avimuribaculum. Next base: position 21,416 of record CASEAQ010000037.1, on the reverse strand, counting down.
GGTGATGGTGTCTTCAATCACGTCGCGCGTGGTGCCGTGTATGTCGCTCACTATTGCGCGTTCGTCGCCGAGCAGCAGGTTGAGCAGTGTTGACTTTCCAGCGTTGGTTTCGCCAACTATTGCCACCGGGATTCCGTTTTTTATGGCATTGCCGACGGCGAATGAGCTGGCAAGGTGGTCGATGGTGTCGTGTATGCCCGTTGCCAATTGCAACAGGTGGGAGCGGTCGGCAAATTCCACTTCTTCCTCGCTGAAGTCGAGTTCGAGTTCCATGAGCGAGACAAATTCGAGCAGGCTGTCGCGCAGTTCGCCTATTTGTCGGCTGAATGCCCCGCGCATCTGGTTCATGGCGATGCGATGGCTTGCCTGTGACGACGAGGCTATGACATCAGCCACGGCTTCGGCTTGCGACAAGTCCATGCGCCCATTGGCAAATGCGCGGCGGGTAAATTCGCCTGCCGTGGCTATGCGGCAGCCGCACCCGACAAGCACGCGGAGCAACTGTTGCTGTATCCATGGCGAACCGTGGCAAGAGATTTCGATGACGTCTTCGCCAGTAAATGAGCGTGGGGCGCGGAATAGGGTTAGTACCACTTCGTCGAGCACCGAGCCGTCGGCGTTGTCGATTATCCGCCCCCAGTGGGCGGTGTGGCTCGACATTTTGCCAAGGTCGGCACCTTGCCAGCATCGTGCCACTACGGGCACTGCCTCGCGTCCGCTCACTCTCGCAACGGCTATTCCGCCACGCCCTAATGGCGTGGATATTGCGCAAATCGTATCTTCAAACAATTGTTGATTATCCATTTCGTCACACGTAAATTTTTTTGAGCATCAAGATGCAAGAGCTTCGTTGCATCTTAATGCCGATACAAAATTACTAAGAATCTGTTTAATTTTTCAAGAATTGGGAGGTTGTTGTGAATTAGGAATGAGGAGTTAGGAATTAGGAATTAGGAATTAGGAATTAGGAATTGTCGTCTGTCTGCTCGTTACTTGTATAAATGACGAGTAAAAACTCGATTTTTGAAAAAAGGGGAACTTATAAATAGAAGGATTATTGTGGGCTAAAAATTTACCTTTTCTTGATTGGAAATCCGAGTTCCTGAGAGAGAATATTTTTAAGAGCGCAAATACTATTCTTTAGTATTCAAAGAATTGTTATTATTTTTGAGAATGAGATTAAATCAAAAGATTCGCTATATCAATGAATGACAACTTTTCTTTTATCTTACAGTTCTCTCATACAATAGAACAAAGCTTAAAAGCCACACTTGAGATTTGTTACAAGGTTTCCTCCTTGTATAAAGAGGAATTATTGGCACTTCCATTTTCAATAGATATGTTAAGTGAAGCATTACGCTCAGAAAGCCTTAAAGAAACGGCACATTGCAGAATACTTCATAGAATATTGCAGAATAAAGACATGCAAAATAGTTTCATACAATATTTCATGCCAAATTTAGATTATGCAACTGACTCTGTTTCGATTCCTTATCCGGACAAACACAGAATAGATCTTACTATCAAAGGGGATACATTCTTTCTTATTATAGAGAATAAGATTAATGGAGCTTCGGAACAAAGAAAGCAAATAGATAGATATGTGCGAATTGCGCAACAAACATATCCGAATGAACAAATCTATGTATTGTATTTAGGGGGAGAAACAAACATATTTCCTTCTGAAAATGCAATGTCTTTAAATATGCGGCAACTCATAAATGATAGGATTATTTGCAAAAATTATAAAGATGATATTATCACATGGATTGCACACGCTTATAAACAAATAGAATTCAGAGATCAACCATTTCTAAAAAGTACATTACTTTTGTATAAAACGTATTTAGAAAATAAATATAATATTAATAATCAGGATAAAGCAATGAACAATAAATTGGATAAGACATTGGTTGAGATGCTTGGACTAAAAGACATCTCGTTAGATGAAAAAATAAGTGTTATTCAAGATCAAATTGACAACATAGATAAAATTCGAGAAAGATTATCATATATGCTTCAAGATTATGAGGATAAACTTATCATCCAGAATATAAAAGATTGGTATGATAAATGCACAACTATCCTGTCCAATAATCCGATATTGACAATGGAAGATAACATGGAATTTGGATTTAATTTTGCGTATCGTAATCTAAGTTTTAGATGTTGCGTTTCGTTTGATGACAACGAAGAGCCATATTGGGGAATAAAAGGATTAACAGAGGACATATATTCTCGTCCTAAAATCTTTGAAGCTCTTCAAAAAATGGTTCTTCAAAGTAATAAAGGATTTCATAATCATGAATATAATACAAAAGAATGGGTTGTATCGGATTATGAAAAGAAAGAATTCATAGTTGATAAATTTATGTCACTTACTCACCTTATTTGCGGTTCTGAATCCTGTACGGTCGAATAAAGTTGCTGTTTCGGTATATTAGTCGGTTCTATGCACGGCTTTTTCGTTTAAAAATAAAGCTGAGGATGACGGTGCCATCCAACTTATGCTTAGACGTTCATTGCAAACCGCTAAGTATTGTGTGTTCTTTTGAACACGAATGGAAATTGAGCTCCGTTGGACCTCTTCGAGGCCCTTGGCAGGGTGGGGAGATGGCTGTCCGAGGGTTCCTTGCCCACTGAGTGGTGCTGCGTCACCTCTCGGTTAAGGCATGGTTGGACGGCTTCGCCGCCCCTGTGCCACTGTATTCTGTAACGCACCGTAATCATATTATGATGCAGTCGGGCGGTGTGTTATTGGGGTGAAAAAGCGGCATTGCAGCCAGGGGAGGGTGCAATGCCGTGTGCGTTATTTGTGGCTTGTGCCTGATTGGTCGGGGTTTAGCTTGATGTAGTGGTCGATGCGGTCGCCCCAAGGCAAATTTTCGAGTGGGAATACGTTGTAGTCGTTTGCCCAGGTCGTCCATTTCGTCTCCAGTTCTATCTGTTTTTCGGGTTGCTGAGCCGAGAGGTCGTTTTGTTCAAACGGGTCGGTGGCGAGGTTGAAAAGTAGCCAAGGTGTGTCACTGTCATACCTGACCAGCTTCCAGTCGCCGTCGATGATGGCGCACGATGATTGGTGTTCGTAGTATAGCGTGCGTGGCACCACGCTATCCACATTTTCTTTTGCCTTGACGAGGCTCATGCCCGGCAAGTTTGCATGGCCGAATTGGGCTGACGGGTATCGCGCTGAGGCAAATTCCATGCAGGTGGGTAGCAGGTCGATTATATGCGCCCGTTGAGGCGACCAGCCGCCAATGTTAGCCCAATCGGGATTACCACCGTGCGAGATAATCAATGGTGAATATATGCCACCGTTCAGGCACCACTGTTTGTAGCAGCGGTAGGGTGTGTTGCTCAAGTTTGCCATCAGTTGCATTGTTCGCCCGGTTTCACGTGTTGCCCCGTTGTCGCTCAAGAAGATAAAAATGGTGTTGTCGAGCATTCCGTGCCGCGAAAGGGCCTTGACAATCGCGCCTATTCCGTCGTCAACGATTTCGACCATTGCAGCATACGTTGCCATGTCGTCGATCCATTTCTGTTGCTGCTCTTCGGTCAGGTCAGTCCATGCTGGTCGCTTGCCATCAAACTCATAGTCGAACTCCGGCAGTGTCGCCTCTTTGGGGAATAACCCCAATTGCTTTTGCCGCTCAAAGCGGCGACGGCGCAACACGTCGTACCCCTCGCAGTAACGCTGACGGCATCGTTCGACCCGGTCGGCTGGGGCTTGGAGTGGATAATGTGGAGCATAGTATGCCACATACATGAACATAGGCGACCGACGGGCATCGTGCTGGTTGATGAAATGCACTGCCGAGTCGGTTATCGCAGTAGTATAGTAGAAATCCTCGGGTAGACTGTTGGCATCGATATATGTAAGGTTGTTGTACATTTGCTTTGGCTTGTAATAACTTCCGCCTCCCGTCAGGCAGCCAAAATACCTGTCGAAGCCGCGTTGCACGGGCATACTGCCATTGGGCGTTCCATACGAGCCGTCGAGGGTGAGGTGCCACTTCCCCGACATATAGGTTGAGTAGCCGTTGTGCTTCATTATTTCGGCAATAGTTGGGTAATCTTGGCTGATTTGCCCGCGGTAGCCCGGGCGGTGCTCGTCAACTGCCGTCATCCACCCCATGCCCACTTCGTGCTGGTAGCGCCCCGTGAGCAATGCAGCCCTGCTTGGGCAACTGCGCCCAGTGTTGGTGAATTGGGAAAAACGCACTCCGCGCTGTGCCAGCTTGTCGATGTTGGGCGTTTGGATTTCGCCGCCATAGCAGCCAATGTCGGAAAATCCCATGTCGTCACACATGATTAGGACAATGTTTGGCTGGCTCGGTTGCTGGGCAACGGCTGAGGCAGCCGAGACTGTCGTGAGCAGTATTGAAGTAAAAATATGTTTCATCTAAAAATTGTGAGATTATGTATGTTTTTTGTAAAGTTACCCATAATAGTCCATTCAAAACAAATATGTCCAAATTAAATGCTATATTTGTAAGAAATTACATAAAAGGTTGCTTGGGTTTTGCATCGTTGCCGATGGCTTTTGGTGGGTATTTGGGTTTTGCGCCGGGGAATGCGCACACTTTAAAAACACTCAGCAAAGGAGGGGCGCGGCGTGGAATCTCAAAACAATTAGAGCTGCCTTTAAATTAATTAAACCTATAAACAGAATAACTCATGAGAAAAAGACTTGTGTCGCTATTGGCTTGCATTTTTGCGGTGTTTGCCGCTGCCGTGGCTCAAGATGCAGTTCCGCAGGTGATTCCTGCGCTGCAAAGTTGGAAATCGAAAAAAGGTAAGTTGGTAATGCCCCAGCAGGGCAAGATTGTCGTTGACCCTGCCGCTTCTGCCGAGCTGAAAAATGCAGCCGACATACTTGCCGACGACCTTGGCGAAATGTTTGGTTTTGAATATGCCGTAACCGAGGGTAAACCTTCGAAAAACGACATTTACATCACCATTAACGACAAGGACAAGGAGCAAGGCGATGAATGCTACCGAATGACTATCGACAAGCAGGTGAAAATCGCCGCCCCAACAGCCACTGGCGCATTCTGGGGTACGAGGACGCTGTTGCAGATGCTCTATAACCAACCCGACGGGTTGCAGAAGGGCGAGACCCTCGACTATCCCGAATACCGCGACCGCGGATTCATGATTGATGTGGGTCGTAAATTCTTCACACTCGACTATTTGAAGCAAATAACCAAGGTGATGGCGTTCTACAAGATGAACTTGTTGCAAGTTCACTTGAACGACAACGGATTCCCGGAATGGTTTGGTAACAATTGGAGCCAGACCTATGCTGCATTCCGCCTCGAAAGCGACAAATTCCCCGGGTTGACCGCCAAGGATGGCTCTTACACCAAAGCCGAATTCCGCGATTTCCAGAAAGAAGCCATGCGCTATGGCATAACCGTAGTTCCCGAAATCGACGTTCCTGCCCACTCGCTTGCATTCACCCACTACAATCCGCAGTTGGCTGCCGAGAAGAAGGAATATGGAATGGATCACCTCGATCTATACAAGAAAGAAGTTTACCAGTTCCTCGACACGCTATTTGCCGAATATGTCAGCGGCGACGACCCAGTGTTTGTTGGTCCGTATGTCAACATCGGTACCGACGAGTATGACGTGAAGGAGGGCGAACAATTCCGTGTATTCTCCAACCACTACATCGACTACATAAGCAAGTTTGGCAAGCGTCCGCGCATTTGGGGCAGCCTCAACATGATGAAGGGCAAGACCCAAGTTGACCTCACCAAGTGTGACGTTAACGCATGGAACTATGGCTGGATGGGCACCGACACCGTGCTCAAGCAGGGGGGAACGGCAATAAACTTGTGCGACCATCACCTCTACATCGTTCCCGGTGTGCACACCTATTACCACGACTTCCTCGATGCCAAGTGGCTCTATGAGACTTGGAAGCCCAACCAAATGAACAATGGCAACGAATGGGATAAGGACAATCCCAATTTCCTTGGCGTGATGTTTGCAATCTGGAACGACCGCGTGGGCAACGGCATAAGCCAGCAAGATGCTCACTACCGCGTGATGCCAGCCATGCAAGTGGTTTCGGAACGCTTGTGGCGAGGCAACAATGCCGCAAATGTCACATACGACCAGTTCAAGGCTTTGTGTGAGACCACTCCCGAAGCGCCGGGCGTGAATATGCTTGCTCGCGTCAAGGGTGATGTGAATGTTACTGCTCCGGGCGAAGTGGTGAAGCTCGATGGTAAAAACGTGGTAGAAACTTCTGTTCCTGCCGTTGGCTATCCTTACAGCGTGGAATTTGAGATTTATTCGAGCAAGGAGGACCAGTTGTGTGGCAACATATTGTTCCAAGACGGGCACTCGAAATTCATTACCAACTGGGGCGGAATGGGCAAATTTGCATTCCAGCGCGACGGCTACGAGAATGTGTTCCATGCCTACAGCTTGCCAGCCGAGACTTGGGTGAAGGTGCGCATCGAGGGCGACCACGAGTCAACATCGCTTTACATCAACGACAAGTTGGTTGAGCGTCTCGGCATCATTGAAATGGATACCTACAATGCCCGTCACGACCGCATCGACCATGGTTGGTATTACCAGACGCTCGTGTTCCCGTTGCAGCAAATGGGCGATAGCCTCGTGGGATTCAAGGGGCAAGTGCGTAACGTGGTGTGCCACGGACAAAAATAAAAAGTACAAACCAGACCAATTGGTCTGATTGGCAAATAAACAGCAATCCCGTGCTGGAGACACAGCACGGGATTGTTGTTTTCTTGTAGCAAGGTTGCCTTTAACGTTTCACCACCTTGTGGCAAGTGTTGCTGTTGCCAAGGCGGAGCAGGTAAACGCCCTGCGGAACTTCGCCTATTGTCAGAGTGTTGTCGCCTGCGGCAAGGCTGGTGTGCATCACCATGTTTCCAGCCATGTTATACAGGGTGGCTTCGGTGTTTTCGTTCACAACTATGTGCATCACCTCATCGACAGGGTTGGGGTAAATCACAGTTGCATTGTCGGCGGCAGAGTTTATTCCTGTTGTTTCTCCTTCAACTGTAAAAGTGATGCGGGGCGAAACCTCGTCGTAAGAGTCGTTGATGAACAGCGCGCAGAAGTAGTTGCCCGGAGCCAATGAGCCAGCTTTGATGGTAACATCGCCATCGGTTGCACCATAGGTGTAAAGGAATGCGTCGAGTTCGTCAACATTGGGGTCTTCACCTTCGGCAAATACGCCTACCCAGTCTTTCGGGGTTCCAGGGCCGTCTTGGTAATGCACCACGATGTCCTCTTCGGTTGTAAACACTTCCTTGTCGGTCGATACCGATGAAATCATGTCGCCAATCGAGAAGTAAAGGCGTTCGCGCGGTTCAAAGTATTCGCCTTTGAGGAAGTAGTTGGCAAAGTAGTAACCCTTTGGCAAGTCTTTTGAGAGAGTCAGTGTGCCTTCTGTTTGTCCGTTTAGGTAGTCCCACGAGTCTGATGTATCTTCGGTTCCAGGAACTTCGCCCATGCGGTAAATCCCTATCCAGTCACTGCTCATGCCAGGGGCGTTGGTGTAGGATATTGCAATGTCTTCGCCTTCTTCAAAAGTTGTCTTTTCCATTGAAAGCCCGATTTCGGGGCCGACGTAGAATGGCACGCGTTCGGTTATCTCGGTGTAGCCTTCGTCCTCGAACAGCACTGCATAGTATTCGTTGACATCGCTGATGTTGAATGTCATCGTTCCCGATTGCGACGGAGTATATTGCCACTTGTAGGAGAGCACGCCGCCATTGGGAGTTTCGCCTTTGCGGTATATGCCAATCCATGCGTTTTGCCCTTCGGGAGCATATTCGTAATTGATTACGATTTGAGAGCCTGGCGTAACCGAATTGTCTTCAATCGAGATTGCCGGGTCGCCATCAACGCTGCCTTCTACGGTGAAACTGCGCGGTTCCGACCATTCCGACCATTCCATGTTGGTGTCGCGGTAGCGTGTCCTCACGTAGTAAAGTCCGTTTTTCAACCTGTTGTTTTCGATAGTCAGCTTTGTGATGTCGCGGTTCTCGTTACGGTCGATTGGAATGTGCAGCGGGCTGCCAGTTGAGCCATATAGGTCTTCAACGTCCACGATTTCTTCGTGGTCGATCGAGGCAAAATCTTCGGTAAACGAGAATTGGTATTGTACCGTGTTGAGCTTCTCGTCGGTGGTGGTGGCATATTCGCTCCCCTCGAATGTGTAGGGCAGTGTTATCACTTCTGGTATTTCCTTGATTTCGGGCTTCTCGGGAGCAGCCTTGCCGAGTGTGCGCGAGAAGGAGTCGATGAGTATGTTGTCAACCACAAGTTCCTTGTTGCCTATGGCGTAGCATTCCACCTTCATCTCTTTCTTTTCGAAATCGAATTCCAATATCTGGTAGCCCCAGTAGTCGATGGTCTTTTGCACATCGGCATAGTCCTGCTCCGACGACATTCCCCACATTTGGTCCCACGATGCTGCACCGTTGATGATGTGGTACAAGGGCCACTCGGTGAGCTGTCCTCGATGGTACAAGTGGTGGTGTCCGCCATAGTTGAACACGTGCTTCGGAGTTTCGCACAAGATGGGTATGATTTCGTTTCTCACCCAAGCCGAGATGTCGCCAATGTATTGCTCGGCTTGTATTGGGCGGTGGTTGACGCTGATAATGAAGTCAACCGAGTCGTCGTCCTTTGCGGCATCGACAATGCGGCGCACCCAAGCCTTTTGGTCTTCGCCGGTGTGTTCGGTGCTTAGCACTACAAACAGTATGCGTCCAGCCTGGTAGGCATAGTAGTTTTCGGTGCCGCTTTTGATGCCGCGGTATTCGAGATCTTCGTAGTGGTAGTGGGTGCTGTAGCGGTGCATGCCCGGGTCGTTGTAGGTGTCGTGGTTGCCCACAGCCGTCATTATTGGCAGATTTGGTGAGAACAACTGCGACTTGAACAAGTGAATTTGCTCGTATTGGTCGAGTGAACCTACGTCAACCTGGTCGCCGATGTTCATCACCATGTTGATATTTTCGGTCATGTCGCCGCTGTCGCCATATTTTTCCATCACTTTGCGTTGCGACGCCTTCAATAGCCACTCATATCCGCTGCGGCTCTTGATTTGGTGGTCGCCCTGCAACAGTATGCGCATTGGCGTCTTGCTGCCAGCCTCGGGCATCGTGCGGAAACGGTAAACCTCGCTCTCGCCGCGGTCGCCGCTCACGGTCTGGTAGTAATAGATGGTGTTTGGTTCAAGCCCGGTGAGGTGTACCGAGTGCCAATAGTAGGGGAATCCGCTTTCCGACAAGTCGTCGGTTGTGCCTTCGGTCGTTTCGGTGAGGGCATCGCGGCTCTTGCCGAAGCGCACCGACGGAGTGGTGGCAAACGATGTCTTCCAGCTAATCCATATCGAGTTGCTTCCAGCCGTTTGCAGGTAGGGCTTGGTGATGTCAACATACTCGCCGGCTTTAGGCTCTACCGTCAGGCGGTGTGCAACCACTTGGTAGCCGTCGCCACCGTCGGCAGGAGTGTAGTAGATGTCGGCTTCGGTGCGTTCCACACCACCGATTTCCATCGATTCGCCCGGGGCGATAGTGTAGTCCTTAAATTCCTTTACATAAGGCAGGAACGAAACATCGGCACGAAGCGTGTCGCTGTGTTCGTCGGCAAATGTGCGAATCACGCTTATTTGGCTGGCGCGGGCAAGCCAAGTGGAGGTGACTTCAACACTGTTTGTGCCTTGTCCGGCATCGATGCGGCAACCGTTGGGAGCTTGCCACTGGTAATTGGTAACTGAGTTGTTAGCTTCGACGCTGAAGACTTGCGTTTCATTGGTCTTCATCACGTCTGCCCCTATGATAGCAGGGGTTTGCCCAAAAACATACCCACTGAGGATCATAGGAAGTGTCAGCAGGCTAAAGTTGCGTTTGTTCATACTTTGTCTGTTTGGTAATTGAAGATTTGATTTTTCAGGCGCAAAAGTATGGAGGCACGGTTACAAAGCAGTTAAGGCATCGTTAAAGTTTGGTTACAATTCGGTTAAGGATTTGTTACATACAAATACATAAAAAGCCGCTGTTCGTAGCATAAAAACAGTAAATCCAAGATGTTGGCTTAGATATCAGCCACCCGCAGCTCGATAGCGAAGCTCAAAAAACAGGAATGCCCCATTGGCGGTGCATTCCTGCAATTCATTCTGCTATGTGTGCCTGTTTAATCGTATTTGACATTCCATTGGAATTGGTAGGTTTTTCCATCTACAGGAATGTCAACGACAAGTATTCCGGTATCTCCGTCACGTTCTATATTCATATATCCCGAAATTCCTTGGGCAGGGTGTATGGTGTTCATTTTTAGATAGCCAACTTGTTTCATGTTTTTTTCATATTCCAATAATTTGCTTTTATAGTATATGCGGTCGGATGCTGCCATATTTGCTGCTGCGGCAGCACCATAATTATATGTGGTGTAGGCATATCCATTGACATAAGTTGTAGAATAACCAGCAGAACCTGCACTTAGACCCTCCGCAAAGCCATTAAGAGCCATAGCCCATCTTTGTTTGCGAGTAATCATTTTTTGGTACTCGTCGTTTGTATATACGTTTAATTCTGTGACATCTCGACCAGCAGCTAAGAGTGCTGTTACGTCAGATGGGTTAAAAACAACAGAATTATTAGAGAGATTCATGATAGCTATTTTAATTTGGTAATATTTTCCATAGTCATCGTTGGCTGGAAATGCCGACATACCAACGACAAAATTGTCGTCCGACCTGTAAGCCCACAATTCGCCATCAATCCATTCTGTCTCCAATTCGGATTGGTAGTTGATTAAAGATATAGCTATTTGAGATTTGCACGAAGTTAATAATAATGCGGATAATGCAAATATGTAGATTATTGCTTTCATGTTATAGTGTGTTAGGTCAGTTAAGTTGTTTGTGGAGGAGTATGGTCTATTTGTCGGCAAAAATACAAAATATATTCCATTGCCAAGTAGTTGCGTCGGCTGTTTTTCAGCAGTTGATATATTCCATCCATCTCGAATGCTAACTAATGCCGTAGAGACGCGATTCATCGCGTCTAAAGAGGGCAATTTGTTGTTTTGCTGCACTTTAGACGCGATGAATCGCGTCTCTACGCGTGGCGGTGGTTACTGGAATATTTCGTTGTATATCAGTTTGGTGGCACCAAGGTGTTGCTTGATGTAGTCGCCAGCGGCTTTTCCGCTTGTTGATAGGAATTGAGGGTCGGTGGTCAGGCGGTCGGCAATCTTGACGAAGTCGTCTTTGCCGTTAATCGAGAATCCGCCGCCGCATTCAATCAGGTCGTGCGCTTCCTTGAATTTTGAGTGGTTGGGTCCGAACACAACTGGAATGCCATAGACGGCAGCTTCGTTGAGGTTGTGTATGCCCACGCCGAATCCGCCGCCGACGTATGCCGCTTGTGCATAGCGGTAGCAGGAGGAGAGTATGCCAAAGCAGTCGATGATGAGGCAGTCGGCACTGGAGATGTTCTCCTCGGTGGCTTCTGAGTATAGCAGTGTAGGGCGCGAGATGCGTTGCTTGAGGTCGCTGAGCCTTGCGTCATCGAACTCGTGGGGCGCGATTATCAACTTCATGCCCGGGTGGCTGTTGAAGTAGGGGATTACGATATCCTCGTCGGGCTGCCACGAGCTGCCCATTATGAGTGTGAATGGCGACGAGGCGGCAAACTGCTCGACCACGGGGAATGGCTTGCACGTGGCGAGAATGTCGCTCACTCGGTCGAAGCGCGTGTCGCCAGCCACCGTGACATCGTTGACACCGATCGACGACAGCAGTTGCCGCGACCCTTCATCTTGCACGTAGATGCGTGTGAAGCAGTCGAGCATACGGCGGAACATTCCACCATAGGGGCGGAAAAATGCCTGGTTACGCCGGAAAATCGACGAGATGATGTAGGTGGGTACTTGTCGGCGGAATAGTTGTTGCAGGTAGTTGCCCCAGAACTCGTATTTCACGAATATTGCCATTCGCGGCGAAACCATGTCGATGAAGCGGCGGGCATTGGCGGGAGTGTCAAATGGCAGGTAGCACACCACGTCGGCACCCTTGTAGTCTTTCCTCACTTCGTATCCCGACGGGGAGAAAAACGTGAGTAGTATCTTTTGCCCAGGTGAGTTGCGCTTTATCATCTCGATAAGCGGCCGCCCCTGTTCAAACTCGCCGAGCGAGGCGGCATGAATCCACACGACATTTCCACGGTCGGCACTCGTTATCCCCCGCGAAAGCACATCGAATGTCTGGGCTTGTCCATTTACCATCTTTTTTATTTTCGCGCTGTGCATGGCGGCACACTTGGCAGCGATCTTGAGCGCGGCAATGCCGATATTATACAATACATTCATATCATCAAAAAAAACATATATGTGTGGTGCGCAACGGCGGTGGCAATGCCACCGATTCGCCCTCTGGTTCTTGTTCAATAATATTTGCTAAGGTATTCACTGCGCGACACCTTGTTGCGGCGGTCGCTCCAAAGCTGGTTGTCGATATACACGCGCAGGGCAATCTTTTGCCAGAATGCGAAAGCATCGGGCGTGTAGTGGAAGTCGAGCGATGCATACAGATTCATGAACTGGTTGCGGAAGATGTAGGCATACACGTTGGTGCGGCTATACACCTTGGCTTGATAGTTGGGGTCGCCCTGGTTGAGCAGCGAGTGATACTTTGGGTATAGCGGAAACAGGTTCTTGCCTACATACAGGTGTTCGTCGATGCCGAGGAAACGCCATTCGACCGTTGCGTCAACCATCAGTCCGCAAGGCTTGTGCCACACACCCGTGCCACGGTCGCGCTCAAGTTGCAGCATGAAGCCGGCTTTCACTGTCAGGCTGTCGAGTCGCGGCGTGAAGCGGGCAAGGTCGAGCCCCACGTAGGGGTTGACGGCTATGTCGTCGTTCACATTTTGGTCGGGGGTGGGGTTGGAGGTTTTGGCGAGGTGATTCACCTGCAAGCGTCCGCCCATGAGCCACGCCCAGCCGGGATTCCACTGGCCGTTGAAGTAAACGCTGAAGGCTTCGCGCTGCTCGTCGGTTTGCAAGCTGCGCCAGTCGAGAGCAAGTTCCCAGAAGCCACGCTGGTGGACATATTGGATAAGCGCGCCGCGTATGTTAGGCTCGGTGTATCGCAACGAGTCGCTCAGCAGCACCGTAGGCATCTGTTCGATGAGCTGTGTGCGCGGAAACATACCGAGGCTCAATCGCCAGCTTGGCGACTGGAATCGGTAGTAAACCGTCGGGCTTAGTTTGTAGCCTTTCCACCCGTTGCCCAGCGGTTGGTACCACGACACGCCCCCCTTGATGAGGTGCTGGCCGCCCATCAGCGAGATGCCCACTTCGGGCGACAGGCGAGTGAATGTTATGGTCTGGTCGGGCGAATAATAGTCGTCGCCCTCACGGTTCTCAAACACCGACCCTGCATCGATGCTCCAAATGAACTGCTGCTGTGCCGAAACATGGATTGCGGCAGCCAAGCAAGCTACCGCAACCAATATTGTGAATCGCTTAAGCATCGGCAAGGTGTATGTTTTCGATTCCACGGCGCATACGTGCGATGGTCTCGTCGCGGCCAATCAATTCGGTAATGTCAAACATGTGTGGACCCTTGCATTCGCCAACGACAGTGAGGCGGAAGGCATTCATTACGTTGCCAAGGTGGTAGCCTTTTTCGGCAATCCAAGCAAGCACCACCTCCTCGCATGGCTTCGACGAGAAGTCGGGCACATGCTCAAGCACCTCGATGAGTTCTTGCATGATTTGCGGCATCTCGGGCTTCCAGCGTTTCTTTATGTCTTTTTCGGCATATTCGGTGGGGGCGATGAAGAAGAAGCGGGTGTTAGCCCACAGGTCGTTGATGAGCGAAACGCGGTTTTTGACAAGTCCTACCACGCGAGTGATGTATTCATCGCCGAATGCGCTGGCATCAATGTCATTTTTTGCCAAAACTGGTTTGAACAGCTCGGCAAGTTCGGCATCGGGTTTTTGCATTATATATTCGTGGTTGAACCACTTGCCTTTCTCGAAGTCGAATTTTGCGCCGCTCTTCGAGCAATGTGCAAACGAGAAGTCGCGCACGAGTTCGTCGATCGACATTATTTCGCGGTCGTCGCCCGGGTTCCAGCCAAGCAGTGCGAGGAAGTTGATTACAGCCTCGGGCAGATAGCCAGCCTCGCGGTAGCCCGAAGAGATGTCGCCCGACTTGGGGTCGTGCCATTCGAGCGGGAACACTGGGAAACCGAGGCGGTCGCCGTCGCGCTTGCTGAGTTTGCCCTTGCCGTCGGGCTTGAGCAACAGCGGCAGGTGCACGAATTGGGGCATGGTGTCGTGCCAGTCGAAGGCGTCGTAGAGCAGCACGTGCAATGGGGCAGATGGCAACCACTCCTCACCACGTATGACGTGGGTTATTTCCATCAGGTGGTCGTCAACGATGTTGGCAAGATGGTAGGTTGGCAGGTCGTCGGCACTTTTGTAAAGCACCTTGTCGTCGATAATCGACGAGTTGATGACCACGCGTCCGCGAATCAGGTCGTCAACCACCACGTCTTGCCCCGGTTCTACCTTGAAGCGCACCACGTATGGCACACCTTCGGCTGCGAGGCGGTCGAGTTCCTGTTGTGGCAGCGACAGCGAGTTGCGCATTTGCAGGCGGGTCGATGCGTCGTATTGGAAGTTGGGCACTTCCTTGCGCTTTGCCTCAAGCTCCTGGGGGGTGTCGTAGGCGATGTATGCCTTGCCGGCATCGCAAAGCTCTTTGACGTAGCGACGGTATATGTCGCGGCGTTCCGACTGCTTGTAGGGCCCGTAATTGCCTCCCTCGCGCACGCCCTCGTCAATCTTGATTCCGAGCCATGCAAGGGCTTCGTTGATGTAGTCCTCTGCCCCAGGAACAAAACGGGTGGAATCGGTGTCTTCGATGCGCAAAATCATTGCGCCTCCATTCTGCCGCGCAAACAGGTAGTTATATAATGCCGTGCGGACGCCGCCTATGTGGAGCGGGCCAGTGGGCGAAGGTGCGAAACGTACTCTCACTTTATTTCCCATAATCGCAAAAGATTAAGAAGCTGTTTTAATTTTTAAGTATTTTGTTTTTATGATAGGAACCGCCTTGCTTTTTGTCCGCCGTGTGCTCCGTGAAGTCTCGAAAGCACCTGTCTCAAAATCATTGAACAAAAATCATAGCCGTTTCTAAAATTTTGTGCAAAGATATAAAATTAACCATAATGTACCATTCACGCGCCGCCCCATTTTACCTCTTGCCCAACTATTTCGGCTATGACAGTGCCAGTCGGAAGTGGCGGAAGATTGTTTTGTTGAAGGGTTGTTTTGTCATAATCTGACATTTTAACTGAAAATTGTGGCAAAATAGGGTCTGTTTTGTCATGTAATCGGACAAATTTACCAAGTTGCATGGGCTTTTGGCATTGGCATCGCATTTGCAATTCTAAGGGTGGATTTGGTTGAAAAGCCAAGCCCGAAAGAAACAAGAATGTAAAACAAATTAAATATAGGAGATTACAACTATGGCACTCATTAGAAGAAATCAGAATTGGTTACCAAGCGTGTTTAACGACTTGTTTGACAGCACCGACTGGATTGAACGCACTGCACACGCTGCCATCACTTCACCGGCTGTCAACGTAATCGAACGTGAAAACGAGTATTGCGTTGAAATAGCTGCCCCGGGCATGACAAAGGACGATTTCAACGTACATCTCGATGAAGAAGGCAACTTGGTCATCTCTCTTGAAAAGAAAGAGGAGAACAAGGAAGAAAAGAAAGATGGTCACTACTTGCGCCGCGAATTTTCTTATTCGCAATTCCGCCAAGTGATGATATTGCCTGAAGATGTCGATAGGGAGAAGATTTCGGCTCATGTTGAAAATGGCGTGCTCACAGTGGAACTTGAAAAGAGGTCGCAAGAGCCAGCCAAGGAGACAAAGAAAATCGAAATCAAGTAAGCACGGATTGATTTACCACATAGCAAGCAATTTTGACAATGCAGCGGCTAACCGCCCGATGAGGAGGTTAGCCGCTGTTTTTTGTACTCTGCTTTGCGGTTGATGGCTAAGTGGCACATTGGACCTCTCCGAGGCCCTGAACTGGGTAGGCAGATGGCTATCCGCAGGTTCCTTGCCCACTGCGCTGGGCTGCGTCACCCGCGGTTAAGCATGGTTGGACGGCTCCGCCGCCCTGCTCTGTTGCTTTTACCGCCTTTTGTTTCAAAGTGCCATTTTGGCTCTTTGAAATTTCGGTGGTGGCACTTTGGGGTGTTGTGACGTGCAGGTCTCGATTGTGCAGTTCGTTTTTTTCTCCGAATAGCAAGTTCCTGAAAAAAAGTTCAAGGAAGGCAGTAGTGGCTGATATGCCCTTGGGATAATTGTTGTAATTAGCCCTTACCAGTGCATTTCGGAAGTACCATGAGTGTTCTTGGAACACGCTGTTGTTGAATGTGAATCCGAATGAGTGCAGGTATTTCATTGTGAACACGGCTGTCGTGCGAGTGTTCCCTTCGCCAAACGGGTGTATTTGCCATATATCGGAAACAAATTTGCATATGTGTTTCAATGCTAGGCTTGCATTGAGCGACGGATAGTCAACATTTTTTTCTTGCCCGAAATCATAGTCAAGCGTTTGGCGTATCAAGGCATGATTTGAGTATAATACGGTGTCGCCGTCAAGCACCCATTCTTTTTTGGTGATGTCGTAGTCGCGTAGTTTTCCTGCAAATTTATATAGCCCCTCAAACAGTCGCTTGTGGATAAGTATTAGATAGTCGGGAGTGAATGAAAATGATTTTTCCGAAAGTATTTCAGTGATTCGGGCAGAAACTTTGTCAGCCTCCTCGGTGCGTTCATTTTCTATCTTCTTCCTGCCTGATTTCGATTGATAATAGCTGTCAATAAGGTGTTTGGCTTCATCGATTGTTATTTTTCCCTCGATGTGCTTGCCAGCTGTTTGCAACAGATATTCCGACGGTTTGAGTCCGTCAACATCTTGCAGACCGATGGCTGTTTGCCAAGCCTGTGCCTTTTCTCGGCTATCGGGTTCCCCTTGCCGTATGTATTTGTCGAAGTCGCTCATTCCGTTGATTGTTTTATGCTGATACTTAGATCTCTATATGTGTGTATTAGGTGTTAGAACTTGCGGCGGTGTCGCAGGTAGTAGTCGGTGATGATGTTGCAGTCGGTGCCGGGGAATGTGCCGAGCAGGTTGACGCTGGGGTAGGTGGTGTAGTGCCGCTTCATCTTGCGGTAGTCGGCGTGTGCGCGCAGCACGGCGCGGGCGTTGCCCCATTGCAGCTTTGCGACAAACATGAAGAATGCCAATGTGTCGTAGAGGCGGCGCACGATGAGCATTCTGCGCCCCTCGCGAGCCGGCAGGTTCTTGTGCATGAGCAGCAAGTTGTTGCGGAAGTTGAGGTAGGTCTTCCGCGGGTTGCTTGCCGGCAGGCTGCCGCCGCCAAGGTGGAAGACGTGGCTTTGTGGCACGGTCACGACGCGTCCGCCGGCGAGGTGCATTCGCCAGCAAAGGTCGATTTCTTCCATGTGGGCAAAAAAACGGCTGTCGAGCCCGCCCAGCCGCAAATAATCCTTCGTGCGGACAAACATTGCTGCCCCCGATGCCCAGAAGATGTCGGCAACCGCGCCGTCGTATTGCCCGTTGTCGGTTTCGATGCTGTCGAATATGCGTCCGCGGCAATAGGGGAATCCATGGCAGTCGAGAAACCCTCCTGCCGCCCCGGCATATTCAAAACGTTTTTTGTCGGAGTATGCCAATATCTTGGGCTGGCAAGCCATCACGTCGGGGTGCTGCTGCATGTAACCTATGATGGGTTCTATCCAGGCTGGCGTCACTTCGACGTCGCTGTTGAGCAGCACGGCATAGGTGTAGTCGCTGAGCATTGCGATTGCCTTGTTGTAGCCTCCGGCGTAACCGTTGTTTTGGTCGAATTGCAATACTTTCACGCCGGGGAAACGGTCGGCGAGCAGTTGCAGCGAGTTGTCGGTGCTGCCATTGTCTGCCACCACCACGTCGGCAATGTCGGGGTTGGTGTATTGGCACACCGAGGGCAGGAATTGCTCCAGCAGTTGCGAGCCGTTCCAGTTCATTATAATAACAGCCGTCGATTTTCCGTTCGTCGGGGTCATGGTTTCATTTATTTTGTGTAATTGGTTTAACTTTGTTTTTCCACCTGTTGTGAGTCCATAGCCACAATTCGGGGTGTTCGTTGATTTGTGCCTCGAGCCTGTGGGCATATTCGTCGCTGATGCTGTATTTGGGCTGCTGGCTTGTGTCGGCGGCAATCAGGCGTATGTGGCATTCGTAGTGTCCTCGGCTTATGCGGTGTGGCTCGAAGTAAAGTATGGCGAAATCGAGCTTGCGGGCAAGCATTTCGCTGCCGGTTATGATGGCTGTGTCATGGTTGAGGAACCTAATCACATGGTCGCTCTCGTTGGGCGACGGGTGCTGGTCGCTCATGAACCCAGTGACCGACATCTTGCCGTTGCGGCACATTCGCAGCAGGTCGCGGAAAACGCTCTTCTTGGGGTGGCACTTGGTGCCGAAGCGATTGCGTATCTTCAGGAAAAAGTCGTCGAACCACTCGTTTTTCAAAGGGCGGTAAACGTTGCCAAACACCACATTGTCGTTGTCCTTGTATCTCGACCACAGAGTTACCGATTGCAGCCATTCCCAGTTGCAGTAGTGGGCGGCATAGACCAGCATCGAGCGCCCCTGGTCGATAAAGTTGTCGATTGCCTCCACGTTGTGGAAAACCATGCGGCTGCGCATCTGCTTGTCGGAGATGTGTAGCAGCTTTATGGTCTCGACGAAGTAATCGGCAAAGAAGTGGTAGAAGTCTTTCTCTATTCGGTTTAGTTCTGCCTTGCTTTTCTGCGGGAACGACTCCTCGATGTTGCGCCTTACAATCTTGCGCCGGTATCCCACGACGTGGTAAACGAGGATATAAATAATGTCGGAAACCACATATAGCACCCAGAACGGCATCAAAGCCATCAGGTGCAGCAACCATTCGAGTGGCAAGTATAGCAGTTTGTTGTATTTCTTCTTCTTGTTCATATTATTATTGTTCCGTTGACAGTTTCCACATCGGGGCTTATGTTGTCGATGCGGACGGTGGTTATGACATTGGCAAGAGCATCGTTGCGCGGCACCTCCACTCGCAGGTAGTTGTCGGTGAAACCGTGCATAGTTTTGCTGTCGCGTGCGGGGTGTTCGAGCAGCACTGGGCGTTGGGTGCCAATGAAGCGTGATGTGAACTGGCGCAACTTTGAGTCGGATAGTTGTAGCATTTGTGCCACTCGTTCCTCTTTTTCGTGCTTGTCAACGATATGGTCGATGCGCAACGCCATTGTGCCAGGACGTTCGGAGTAGGGGAACACGTGCAATCTCGACACATCGAGCGAGGCGATGAATTGCCGCGACTGTTCAAACAGACTTTGAGTCTCGCCCCGTGCCCCCACTATGATGTCAACGCCAATGAACGCATCGGGCATGGCGGAGCGAATGGCTTCGATTTTATGGGCATAGAGGGCTGTGTCGTAGTGGCGGTGCATGAGTCGAAGTACCTCGTCGCTTCCACTCTGCAACGGAATGTGGAAGTGTGGCATGAAGTGGCGCGAAGCGGCGACAAACTCTATTATCTCGTCATCGAGCAAGTCGGGCTCTATCGATGATATGCGGTAACGCTCGATGCCGTCAACCTCATCGAGGGCTTTTATCAAATCGATAAACCGTTCGCCCGTGTTTTTGCCGAAGTCGCCGATGTTGACACCTGTTATCACAATCTCCTTGCCCCCTTCGGCAGCCACTTCGCGGGCTTGCTGTGTGAGTTGGGCTATGGTACCGCTTCGGCTGCGTCCGCGTGCGAACGGGATTGTGCAGTAGGAGCAGAAATAGTCGCAACCGTCCTGCACCTTCAGGAAGTAGCGAGTGCGGTCGCCACGAGAACACGATGGGCAGAAGTCGGTAAACTCCTTGAATTCATGCACATCTATTTGACGCCTGTGTTGCTCCTGCCATTGCTTGACGAGTTGGACTACCGTATTTTTCTTGTCGTTGCCCAATACGATGTCAACTCCGTCTATGCCAGCTACTTCATCGCTCTTGAGCTGGGCGTAGCAACCTGTGACTATCACCAATGCCCCGGGATAGCTTTTCACGAATTTGCGTATTGTCTGCCGGCACTTCTTGTCGGCGAGTTCGGTGACGCTGCAAGTGTTAACGATGCAAATGTCGGGTGTTTCGCCAGGTACAGCTCGTCGTATCCCTTCTTGTGCGAGCAACTGCTCCATTGTTGCGCTTTCCGAGAAATTGAGTTTGCAGCCCAGTGTGTGGAACTGCACGGTGTATAGTCCTGAGATTGACTTGTCGGTCATTTGGTTGTTATTAAATAATGTGATTTGTGCTGCAAAATTACTCCATTTCCCACAATATAAAAAGTTGTTTCTCTTTTATCATAGTCACGGCTCTTTCATTTAAAGTGTTATAACAGTGTAACTCGGGAATACAGTGACACAGAGGGCGGCGAAGCCACCCCATATTACAATCATTGCACTTTAAATGAAAGTGTTGTGCTTTCGAGGTGGGGCATTATGGTGTGTGGTTGCCGTTTGGCTGGCTCTTGGAAACCGTTGGATGGTGTGTGAAGATGACAAAAAAACGGCGACAGGCTGTCACGTGGCAAAATTGGCAGAAAAATGCGGAAATAGTGTCGGTTATGGCGCTGGTTTTGTAATTTTTTGATTTGCTGGTAGTTGAATAAAATAATGTCTTAAAAAAGAGTTATAGAACATATTTTTTTACAACTGCGATACGATTTTTAACCGAAAAATATTTGCAAATAAAATTTAAGTAGTAACTTTGCATCGTTTTTGAAGCATACGAAAATTGTTTTATTATTAAAATTTCAAGAAAATGAAAAAGTTAGTTTTATTACTTGCTGTTGTATTTAGCGTATCTTTGTTCTCTTGCGGTGGTGCTGCAACTACTGAAACTGCAACTGAAGCTACTGCAACTGAAACTGTAGAAGCAGTTGACACTACTGCCGCTGCTGCTGACACTACAGCTGCTGATACTACTGCCGCTGCTGTTGACACTACAGCTACGAAGTAATTGTTGCTGGGTACAACACACCAAGTAAACAAAAGAAAAAGGTTTGGAGCTGCTTTCCTCGGTGAGGGAAACAGCTTTTTTTGTGCCATATTGTTTACAATTAGGAATGAGGAATTAGGAATTAGGAATTTATTCAGGGGATAATAAACATGGTGCATAAATCCGCATTCCAGCTGATTGGGGCTGTGTTATAATTGCGAATATGTTTGTTGTAGAGCCGTGGCGTGCCGCGGCTCGTTTACAGCCACAACGTAAGCCAT
>CASEAQ010000036.1 GCA_949285735.1 uncultured Bacteroidales bacterium | reverse complement strand
GCAGCGACACAAGCCGCGTTGCCCGTTGACTCGCTCAAGCAGGAGCTTGTGCGCTACGAGGATATAGAATTGCCGCAGCTGTCGGTGTTTCTTGCCACTGCCGAGCAACACCCGTCGATAAAAACCTACGAGGCGAGTTTCGCGGCAGCTAAAGCCGACATGGCATTGCTCGACCGCGACTGGCTCGGATACGTGCGTTTCCAAGCCAATTACCAGTATGGCTACAACAGCTATTGGTCGAACGGGTATCTGGTCGAAGGGATTTCATACGACCAGAACCGCACTGCCAACCATAGTTATGGAGTGGGCGTGTCGGTGAGTTTCCCGTTGAGCGAGTTTTTTACGCGCAAGTACCGCCGTCAAAAGCAGCAAGCCGAAATCGACAAGTTGCAATATGCCTACGAAGTGAGCCTTGAAAACCGCCGCATGGCAATTGTCGAGGCATACAATGCCGTTGTGGCGTTGCTCACCACCATACAGGTGAAAGCCGAGGCGGCAGCCTTGTACAACGCCCAAATGCGTATCACCGAGCAAGACTTCGTGAACGGGCGCATCGACATAACGGCGTTGTCGCTCGAACGCAGCCGGCGGTCGCAAGCAATCTCCGACTACGAGCAGTCGAGGGTAGCTCTGCACAACGCCATCACCATGCTTGAGCTGATGACCAACATACAGATTATAAGGAAGTAACGCACCACTTGCGCAACGCCCGCCACGCAAAAAGAAGATTATGGATATACCATTGTTTATATCACGGTTTCTCTACCGCATACGCTACAAGTTGCTGTTTGGCAGCTTGATAGTGACCATTTTTGTAGCCTATTTCACGCAATTCCTGCCCAAGACCTACACGGTGAAGACCACTATATACACGGGGCTCGTGTCGGGCATGACAATCGACGGATCGGCGAGCGGACTGTCGGTGGGAACCATCTTCGACAACCTTTTTAACTTGGTGAAAGCCCAAAGCACGCTCGAAAACGTGTCGTTGCGCTTGCTTGCCATGAACCTGATATATGGCAACCCTGATGTTGACAACACATATATCACAGCCGAAAACTACCGCTTGCTCGTGTCGCAAGTGCCGCAAGAGGTGTTGGGAGTGGTTGACAAAAATTCGGTCGAGGCGACAGTAGCCAACTTCAGGAAGGTTGCAAGCTCGGCGGGACAGAATTTCATATACAGTATGCTCAACGGTGGAATGCCCTATTACAGCTACGGGGCATTGTCGAACGTCGAGGTGCGCCGTGTGCAGAATAGCGACATGGTGGAGATTTCATACACGAGTGGCGACCCGGGGATAACGACCAACACCGTGAAACTGTTCAACGAGGAGTTGCTTGCAAGCTACAACGAGTTGCGCTACAATTCTACCAACGATGTGATAGAATACTTCGAGAACGAGGTGTCGAAGTTGCGCAGGCAGCTGACCGAGCAGGAAGACGAGCTGACCAGCTACAATGTGAAGAACAACATCATAAACTATGGCGAGCAGACGAGTTCGCTCGCACGGGCATATAACAACTACCGCAGCCGCTATGAAGAAACATTGATGACCTACAGCCGCGCTATTTCGGTGATGGAGGAGATGGAACGGCACATGGCTGACAACGAAAGGCTCTATTTCACCAACCGCGACTTCCTCGACAACCTCAACAAGTTGACCGACATAAACACCAAGGTGGTGGAAATGGAATTGCTCTCGTCGGAAGATGCCGCCGCCCACGACGGCAGGCTCGGCGACTACCGTCGGCAGCTTGCCGACAGCGAGCGGTCGCTGCATGAATTGTCCGACAGCATCAACGCATTCAAATATACTACCGACGGCATAGCTGTTGACGACTATGTAAAGCAGTGGCTCGAAGCAATGATAGAAAAGACCAAAGCCGAGTCGGAACTTGCCGTGCTCGACTCGCGCCGTGCCGAGTATGAGGAGATGTACCGGCAGATGTCGCCGCTCGGGACGGAGATTAAGCGTCGCGAGCGCGAAATAGGCTTTACCGAAAATGCCTACATCGAGATGCTGCACTCGCTCAACGAGGCTTATGCGAGGAAGAAGAACTTGCAACTCACCACGTCGAACCTTAACACGGTGAACGAGCCTATCTTCCCTCTTGCTCCAAACAAGAGCAAGCGTTTCTTGCTGGTGTTGGCAGCCTTTGGCGGCAGCATCATCTTCATAGTCCTGCACCAGTTCTTGGTGGAGATGCTCGACCGCACATTGCGAGACGGCGACCGCACATTGCGCCTCACGGGGATTGCCCCTGTGGGTGCTTTGGTTGGAAAGTGCCCTGCTCGCACACGCCGCTATGCCAACGCATGGAACCGCCTTTCGGCAGCCAACATTTGCAGCAAGCTCAACCGCCACCTCAAGCCTCAAGCCGTGAACTACGTCAACATCGTGGGCATCGACCATGGCGAGGGGAAGAGCTTTGTGGCAGAATACCTTGTCAACGAGTGGCAACGGGTGGGGTTGCTGGTGAAATATGTGAATGTCGACGCCGGCTTCACCGAGACGCGCGGCTATGTGTTGTCGGAGGGGTTTGACTGCATCATAAGCGACGACGAGGCTTCGCAATACAATGTGGTGATTGTGGAGCACCCGTCGCTGATAGTCAACAGCATTCCGCCACGGCTGTTGCAGCAAGCCTCAATCAACATATTGGTGGCAAACGCGCGCCGTGTGTGGAAGAAGAGCGATACCGACGCATTGAAGAATTTTGAGGAAGAGGCTGGCAAGGCTCCGTTCAAGATGATACTTAACAATGCCAACCGCTTCGACGTGGAAGATTATACCGGCGACTTGCCCCCGATGAAGCGTCATCGCCGCGTGGTGACGCGGTTCATGCACATCGGGCTTACGTCGAGGGGAAATGCAGTGGAATAATGGAGGGCGTGCGTAAAAAAGTGTATGAGGCTTTCGTTGTTGCATAGGGTGACAGGCGGCAGTGCCAGCATTGAGGTGAGCAAGCAGCGGTTTTTGGCTCTGCTTGCCGTGGCTGGGCTTGCCGGCATCGCCATATCGCTGGCGAAGGGCAGCATCGCGCTCTTTGTGCTGATACTTGTTGCTCCGCTTGCGTTTGCCCTGTTGCTGACGATTGTCAACAGTCCGCTGGCGATGTTTTTTGCCGTTTTTGTATTCAATTATTTCATGATAGGCATCATGAGGTATGTTGACGGGGCTGGCATGAGCGTGCTGATGGACGTTTTCCTGTGGGGGCAACTGCTGCTGATATTCATGCACAAGGTGCTGAAGTGCGACAACGACTGGAGCAGCGCAGTCAACCTGCTCACGGTGTTGTCGCTCGTGTGGACGCTCTATTGCATCGTCGAGCTGGTCAATCCCTCGGCGGTGTTTGAGGCGTGGCTCATGTCGCGGCGGCTCATTTACCAAGGGTTGATAATGGCAGTAATCGTGTCGTTGCTCTTCGACAACTTCAGGCAAGTGAGGTGGTTGATGATACTCTTCTCCATTCTCACGCTGCTTGCGGTGGCAAAGGCTGTGATGCAATGGTTTGCAGGGTTCGATCCCTATGAGATGGCGTGGTTGATAAACACCAATTCGATAAAGACTCACATCATCGGTGGCGGAAGTGTAGTGAGGTATTTCTCGTTTTTCTCCGACGCAGGCAATTTCGGTTCCAACATGGGTTGTGCCGGCTTGATGTTTCTGCTGCTGATGTTCTATGAAAGGCGGCTCGGCTTGAGGATATACTACGGCATCGTGGGCTTGCTTGGCATATATGCCATGTTCTTGTCGGGAACGCGCGGCGCAATGATTGTGCCGATAGCGGGCTTGGCACTGTACACGATTTTGTCGAAGAGTTTCAAGACGATGGCGATTGGCTCGCTGGCGATGGCGGGGGTGTATGTGTTTTTTGCATTCACCTATATCGGCGAGGGGAATCCGTTGATAAGGCGTATGCGCACGGCATTCCGCCCCACCGAGGACGCATCGTTCCAAGTGCGTATGCACCACCAGGCAATCTTGCGCGAATACTTGAAGTATAAGCCGTTTGGCGAGGGAATAGGGCTTGGCGGCGTTGAGGGGCGCAAATATGCCTACCGCACGACGACAATGATACCGCACGACTCGTGGTATGTGAAAATATGGATGGAAACCGGCATCGTGGGGTTGATATTGTATGTTGCGATATTGGTGGCAGTGATGTTGCGGTGCAGCTATATAGTGATGTACAAAATCAAGCACAAGTCGCTGCGGGGCTATCTGATAGCCATGCTGTGCGGCGTTTTCGGGCTGATGGTGAGTGCCTATGGCAACGGTTTCCTCGGGCAGTTGCCCACGATGCTCATCATGTTCACTTTTTTGGGGATAGCCATCAAGGGCGACAAGCTCGATGCCTTGTTGCCGTAGTCGATAATTGCGTTTTTATGGAAGGAAGGGATTTTATTATTACGAGCCTGCAACCGTGGGATATAGAGATAGGCAGCACAATCAAGAACACTGCCACGGTGATTTCGCGCCACAACCGTGTGTTCTATATCAACACTCCGCTCGACTTGACGGCGTTGCGCAACCGCGGGGCAAGAATAAATGCCCACCGCGTTGCCGCAATGCAGGGCAAGGAACCGAGTGCAAGGCAGGTGGGCGAGAATATGTGGGTGATTGACTGCCCGTTTGTGGTGCTGCCTGTGGGAAAGTTGCCTACGGCGAGGCTGTTTGATATTGTCAACAGGTTTAACAACCGATTGATAGGCAGACACCTGAAACGGGTGATAAAGCAATATGGGATAAAGAACTTTGTGCATCTCATCGACACCGACATATTCCGCAGCCAGTATCTGAAGGAGATTATACAGCCAGCCGTGTCGGTCTATTACTGCCGCGACTTTGTGGTGGGCGACAAGTATTGGTTGAAGCATGGCAGGCGCGAGGAGGACAAGTTGGCGCGGAAGTCGGATGTGGTGCTTGCCAACAGCACATACTTTGCCGAGAGGTTCAGGCAGCTCAATCCCGAAACCTATTCAATCGAGACAGGGGTTGACCTGTCGGTGTATGATGCAAGCAAGGCGTATGCCATTCCCGATGACATGAAGCCCATACCGCGCCCCATCGTGGGATATATGGGAACTGTAAATTCCACGCGCCTCGACATTGGGCTGCTCGAAGAGCTTGCCAGCCGTTGCCCACTGTGGAGCTTCGTGTTTGTGGGGCCAGAAGACGATGTTTTCAAGGCGAGCCGTTTACACTCGCTCGGCAACGTGCATTTCCTCGGGCGGAAGGAGACCCATGAAGTGCCCGCCTATATCGAAGCGTTTGATGTGTGCATAAATCCGCAGATAGTCAACGACGTGACAGTTGGCAACTATCCGCTCAAAGCCGATGAATATCTGGCAATGGGGAAGCCGATGGTGGCAACAGTCACCCACACCATGAGCGATGTGTTTGGCGACTATGTGCATCTCGCCGTGGGGCTCGACGAGTATGTGGCTGCTATTGATGCCGCGCTCGACGAGGTGGGCGACAGCCAGTTGCGAGACGAGCGGGTGGCGTTTGCCCACACGCATAGCTGGGAAAACAGCGTGAAGAAGATATACAAGATTATAGAATATTACGAAAGCCAAAAATGAACTACCGAACAATCGACGACATGAACCAGGCGTTATTGCGCCGCTTGCACATTTTCCCGCGCGACATCGACCTCATCGTGGGCATTCCCCGCAGCGGAATGTTTCCTGCCAACCTGTTGGCGTTGTACCTCAATTGCCGAGTGACCGACCTCGGGTCGTTTGTCAACGGACACATATACCAGTCGGGCGACCGCGGGAAGTATATCGGCACTGGTGATTTCAAGAAGATTCTCGTGGTTGACGACAGCATCGACAAAGGGGGCGCGATGGCTCGCTGCCGTGAGTTGCTCAAGGGGTTCAACGACCGCTACGACATAAAATATTGCGCCATATACACTGTGCCCGACAAGCGCAACGAGGTGGATTATTATGTCGAGGTGGTGCCGCTGCCGCGCTATTTCCAGTGGAACATAATGAACCACATGATATTGAAGAAGGCTTGTTTCGACATCGACGGGGTGCTGTGCGTTGACCCTACACCCGAGGAGAACGACGACGGCGAGCGGTACAGGGAATTCCTGCTCAATGCCAAGCCGTTGTTTGTGCCGAAGGTGGAGATTGGGGCATTGGTAACGTCGAGGCTGGAGAAATACCGTGCCGAGACCGAACAGTGGCTTGCCCGCAACGGGGTGAAATATGGCAAACTTGTCATGCTCGACTTGCCCGACATGGCTTCGCGGCGCAAGGCAAACTGCCATGGACGGTTCAAGGCTGAGGAATACAAGAAGTCGCAATATGTGCTATTCGTCGAGAGCAATCCGCGGCAGGCAGTCGAGATAAACAGCCTGACACGGAAACCCGTGTTGTGTACTGCCGATTTCAAGATGGTATTCGACTCGCAGTCGGTGCTGTATAACATCATGCAGGGGCAGAGACTGCCGTGGCTGAGGCGCACGGCGTTGAAGTTGCGCGACTACTTGCGCAGCCGCAGGTAGCGTTTCTTCATGTTCCATAGCCACAAGTAGCAGTCGTTGAGCGGAATGGCAAGGCGGTAAAGACCTATGCAGGCTGCGGCAAAGATGAGATTTTGCGGAAAGCCGATGAACTGGTTGTGCAGCATCAGCGGAGCAAATTTGCGGTAGTAGCGGCGGAACTCACGCTGTGAGAGCGTGCGCGAATAGAACGCCCGCAGAAACAAGTGGCGGGCAAAGCCTTGCGTCACCATGCGGTGCATTTTGGGGTCGCCGGCAAACGGGGCAGTGGCGAGTGCCAAAAACTGCTGGTCGCGGCACAGCACCGACGGCGGGGCGGCGACGGTGGTGAGGGAGTGCTGGTTTTGGCGGTTGTAGTGGTAAAATGCCTTGGGAATGTATGCCACGCTTGGCGACTGGTTGAACACGGCAAGGCACACAAGCAGGTCTTCCATGCTGTTGTGCCCGATGGGGAACTGTATCTTGCCCCGGGTGAATATCTTGCGGGCAATCAACTTGTTGCAGCAACTGCCGTGAAGCCGTCGCGACAGCAGGTCGTGAATGATTTGGCGCGGGTCGAGCGATGTGGGCTGCTGGCGGTTGTAGTGCTGCCCGTCGGCGGTTTCATCGGCGATGTCGCACATCACCACATCGGCACTCTTGCCGCGTGCCGTGCCATACATGCAATTGAGCATGTCGGCATCGACATAGTCGTCGGGGTCAACATGGATTGTGTAGTCGCCCGTGGCTGTGTCGAGTCCGCGCTGCCGCGTGTAGCTCACGCCTCGGTTGCGGTCGTTGTGCAGGGCAATGATGCGCTTGTCGCGGCTGGCATATTCGTCGATGAGGGCAGCTGAATTGTCGTTGCTGCCGTCGTCGATGAGGATAATCTCGATGTCGCGCAGCGACTGTGCACGCAGGCTGTCGATGCACTTCGGCAGGTATTGCCCGGCGTTATATACTGCTACTATTACTGATACTGCAACCATGTGTGATTCCCCCCCTCCTCCTTAATTATGCTTGGTGATTCCGAGTTTTAATAGCTTGAATTTCAGGCGAATGATGTATTCATAGAATTTCATTCCCAATTGTCGTGGCATACGGTAGTGCAGGGCGAGGAAACGCTCGGTGGGTTGCAATCGCCGTGGTGGGGCAATTCGCTTTTGGCATATCACGTCGTAGGCGAGGTTGAGCAATGCCTTGTCGTTATTGCCAAGGTAGTAAACGAAGCGGAAGTATAGCCACTTGAACTTTTCAAACGTCGAGATTGACAGGTCGGTTTGCACCTCGGGGTGGGCAGTGAGGTAGTCGTGCAATATCCCGAGCACCTTGATGCGGCATTGCAGTTTCCATTGCGAACTCTTGGCAGTAATCGACCCTTCGCGCATGTCGTAGAACAGCGTGGGCTTGTTGACGACTGCCATCGACTGAGCCACGGTGGCAATCTTGAACGACCATGGGTCGTCTTCGTGCACTATGCCTGGCTCGAAGTATAGTTTGTGCCGCTTGATGAAGCTCGTTTTTACAAGTTTGTTCCACGCCATCACATACCACTGCTCGCGGTAGAACAGGCGCATAATCTCCTCGTTGCCGGTGACGATGCCAGTCGGGATTTCGAGGCGTGGCGGGCGGCGGTTGCTGCCTACGACCGTGTAGTTGCCTATGGCAAAGTCGGCACCGTACTGCAAGGCTTGTGTGGCAAGCAGTTCAATGGCGTCGGTCGAGATGTAGTCGTCGCTGTCGAGGAAATAAAGGTAATCGCCGGTGGCAGCGTCGATGCCCGTGTTGCGCGAGCACGACAAGCCTTGGTTGTGGCTGTGCCGGATGGTGCGCACACAATCCTTGCGTGGGTGGTTGGCGACGGTGTTGAGCGCGACTTGCATCGAGCCGTCGGGCGAACAGTCGTCGATGAGCAGGACTTCGATGTCGGGGTAGGATTGGTTCAATACCGACTTGATGCAACGCCCGACGTATTGCTCTACGTTGTATATGGGAATGATAATCGAAACTTTCATGTGTCCGTTGTGGTGGTTGAGAGGTTATTTTATACCGTGTGGGGTGTGGATGAACGTGCGGTTGGCATTCCGCAACTTGAAGATGTTGCCGGCGAAGAGCAGGAACAGGTGTGGCAACTTGATGAGCGACTTGGCGAGCCGGGCAGTGTAGAGCTTGCGAGGCGTGGCAAGCATCATTGCAAGCAGCACGGCAACCAGCAGCGCCCACCATTTCACAGCCGCGGAAAGGTTGGCGAGCGACACAGCTACGGCAATGATGAAGTTGGCTCCAATCAATATGAGCCGCGGAATCATGACGTTTTGGAACACTTTGTCGCAAAAGTCGATGTTCCCCTTGAACAACTGGGGGAAGAAGTCGCGGACGAAAACCGCGAAGTAGTGGCACTGAGCCGAGAGCCAGCGGCGGCGTTGGCTTGAGAATGTGGCAGACGATTGCACCTTCTCGTCGAGGACGAGTGTGTCTTGCAAGTATGCCACCTTTATGCGGTGGTAGGTGAGGGTGAGGTCGAGAGCCTTGTCAAACCCTCCCACGGCATTGGTGCCGCCAAGCAGGTCGCGCAGCAACTTGTAGGAGAACGCCATGCCCGAGCCGATGAGGGCTGCCGACAACCCGGCGGCGGCGTGCCCCTTGCGCAGGAGCGAGTTGTTGATTTCCTCGCTCAGCGCGTCGAGTGTCGCCACGTCGGTGTTCATGTTTTTGGCTGTGCGGTGGGCTTGTACGGCATGGTAGCCGGCATCGAATGCCGCATTGATTTCGTCGAGGAACGTCGGCGACACCACATTGTCGGCATCGAGAATGATGGCGATGTCGTATTTGTCGCCTATCTCTGCCATTGCCGCGTTCAGAGCCTTGACCTTGGTGCTTCGTTCAAAGTTTACCACCACGAGACGCAGTTTCGGCAATCGTGTGAGGCGGTTGTTGGTGGCTTCGCTCATGCTGTCGGAAACGACCACAACGTCGAACAGCCTGCGAGGGTAGCGTTGTGCAAGAGCCGACTTGGCGCACTCCTCGATTACGCTATCTTCCTTGTAAGCAGGAATGAGCACGGCAATGCGTCGGCTGGGCTTGCTTATGGCTCGGGGCGCAGGAACTTTTATCAATGACAATGCCGCAAACAGCAGCAAGTATAGGACATTGACGGCAAAAATCGCAAAAACTACAAAGTCTAAGACAGTCAGAACAATCATTGCAAGTAATTAGTAGGAAATGTGTGTGTATATATAACTTCACTTGCAAAGATACAGTATGGCAGCGGTAACAGCAAAAAAAATATTTAATTAGGAATGGGGAATCTCATGCTTTTAGTTGAGAGCCAATATTTGATTCTTAATTAACCACGGCATTCTCATTTAAAGTGTGTTATAGGATGCAGCGACAACGGGGGGCGGCGAAGCCGTCCAACTTTGCGGTAACCGCCGGTGACGCAGCCCCACGCAGTGGGCAAGGAACCAGCGGACATCACCACGTCCTCCCAATTTTGGGCCTCGAAGAGGTCCAACGTAGCTCCATTACAATTCTTATGTGAAACAAGTATATATCCACCATCTGCTTGGCGGTTTGTAATGCTTTTTAAGCATCGCCATTATGGCACGTTGGACCTCTTCGAGGCCCTGCTGCGTGGGAGGGTTTCGTTCCGCGGGTTCCTTGCCTTTAGGGCTGCGTCACCCGCGGTTACCGCAAAGTTGGACGGCTTTGCCGCCCTCTGTGCCACTGTGTTCCGAGCTACACCGTTATAACGTTTTAAATGAAAGAGCTGCGTTAGAAATCTGGAATCAATTTTTTTAGTTAGAAGCCAATATTTGATTCCTAATTCCTCATTAACTGAAGATGATTGTGCTGGTGATGTAGGCGATGTAGATGGCTACGAAGATGATGCCCTCGTGGCGGTCGATTGCGCGGCGCTTGAAGGTGAAGGCGCACACGAATGTCAGTATCGACGCAAGAATCATCACGCCGAAGTCGAAGATGTTGATGCCAGTGAGTACCAACGGCTTGACGAGCGACGACACGCCGAGAATGCCAAGAATGTTGAATATGTTTGACCCAAGCACGTTGCCAAGGGCAAGTTGTGGGGCTTTCTTCATTGCTGCAATGATGCAGGTGACGAGTTCGGGCAGCGATGTGCCTACGGCGACGATGGTGAGCGAGATTACCTTGTCGCTTGCGCCCCATTGCCGTGCAAGGGTGACGGTGTTGTCGAGGAAGAGGTTGCCGCCATAGAGTAGTGCGACGAGCGACACGATGGCTATCGCCCATGTCAGTAACGCAGGCTTGCCGGCAAGCCGTGAGGTGGCGTTTTCTTCATTCTCCTCCCTTGATTTTGCTTCCTTGTGGGAGTGCATCACTGCAAGTGCCATGTAGCCGGCAAAGATGAGCAGCAGCACGATACCGTCCATGCGCCCGACCTCGTTTTGCGTGATGCGCGGGAACAGTGTGTCGGAGCAAAGCAACAGCAACAGCACCGACACAAGTATGCCAAACGGAATGTCGCGTGCCATATTCTGCCGTGTCACGGCAAATGGTGTGATTATCGCCGTCACGCCCAAAATGAGGAAAATGTTGCAGATGTTGGAGCCCACTACGTTGCCCACAGCCATATCGCCCATGCCTTGAGCCGCCGAGGCGACCGAGACAAACAGTTCGGGCAGCGACGTGCCTATGCCGACAACGGCGATACCGATGATGAAATTGGAGATTTTTGCCCGTTGCGCGATGGCAATGGCTGCATCAACAAGGAAGTTGGCACCGGCAAGCAGCAGGGCAAGTCCGACTATCAGAAGCAGAATGGTGGTTGTCATAGTGTTTATGCAGGTTTATTCAAAATTAATCGATTTTGATGGTTTTATCGAAGATATTATTAGAGAAGGAACTATCAATGTGAGATAGGAAATGACCAGTATCGCCACATTGAGCAGCAGAATCACGCCCCAGTCGATTTCGACGGGAACGTATGGCATATAATAGGACGCGGCATCGAGTTTCACGAAGTGGAAGTGCTGTTGCAGCAGCGCGATGCCGAGGCTTATGACGTTGCCGATTATCAGGGCGCGGAAGATGAGCTTCTGCGTGAGGTATATGAATATGCGCCTTATGGAGCGGTTTGACGCGCCGAGCGTCTTCAGCAGCCCTATCATGTTGATGCGTTCGAGCACAATCATGAGCAGTGCCGAGATGAGCGTGAATGCCGACACGATCGACATCAGCACGATGATGATGATGACGTTCATGTCGAGCAGTCCCAGCCACGAGAAGTATGCCACATTGTTGCTGTGGGTCTCGGTGACGTTGAACAGGGGCCTGCCAAACTGGTCGGGCTGTTTCTCATAGAGCGTGGCGAAGACCGAGTAGGCTGCCTGGTCGATAAGGTCGGTGCTGGTTGTGTTGATGCCCACGTAGCTACCCGTGTGCTCGTTCCAGCCGTTCACGTTCTGCACGGCGCGCAGGTTGCCTATCACGAACACTTGGTCGTATTCCTCGAAGTCGGTTGAGAATATCCCCACTATCGACGACCGTCTCACCTTGATTTTCTCGTCGATGAAGTAGGTATAAACCCTGTCGCCCACCTTCAAGCCCAATTGCGTAGCCATCAGTTGCGAAATTATTATTTCCGACTGGTTGGCTGTGTCGCTCATCTCGGGCAGCCGCCCGGCAGTGAGGCACCCGTCGAGGTAGCTCCAGTCGTAGTCGGGCGAGCAGCCTTTATAGATTATCCCCTTGAAGTCGCCCGCTGTCTTGAATATGGCAGGCTTCTCGGCGATGAGGCTCATGCTTGCAATCGAGTCGGCAACCGGCGACTGGCGCAGCAGCGGGATTATGTCGCGGGCATCGACGCAATTGTATTCGGTGGAGGCTGAGTAGCCCATGCTGCCCACCTTGATGTGTGCGTCGATGTTATAGATTTTGTTGGAAATTTCGTGCTTGAAACCCGTGACGATGACTATTGCCAGAATCATGACGATGATGGCAAGCACCATGCCGATAACGGCAACGGTGAGGCTCGGGGCTGATGAGCGTTCTTGCCCTGCGTTCAGCTTGAGCCGCCGTGCTATTAACAGCTCATATTTCATAACGTCCTGCCCGGGTAGGCTTCGAGTGCTTTTTCGAGTATGAACATTGCCGAGGCAAGGTCTTTCTTGTTTAGGACGTAGGCAAGGCGCACCTCGTTGCGTCCAAGTCCGGGAGTGGTGTAGAAGCCCGATGCTGGAGCCATGAACACCGTCTGCCCCTCATACTCGAAGTCGCGCAGGCACCATTGGCAGAAGAGATCGGCATCATCGACTGGCAACTTTGCCACGGTGTAGAATGCGCCCATTGGTATAGGGGTGTAACAGCCGGGAATCTTGTTGATGCTATCTACAAGGAATTTGCGGCGTTCGACATACTCGTTGTATATGTCGAGCATATATTCGGGCGAGGTGGAGATTGACGCTTCTGCCACGATTTGCCCAAGCAGTGGGGGGCTGAGCCGAGCCTGGCAGAATTTTATCACGTTCTTCTTCAGTTGTTCGTGCTTGGTGACGAGCGCGCCCACGCGTATGCCGCACTCGCTATATCGCTTCGAGAACGAATCGACAAGCACCACTTGCTCTTCAATTCCCTTGAGGTGGAACACCGATATGTAGGGGGCACCAGTGTAGCAAAATTCGCGGTAAACCTCGTCGGAGAATAGGAACAGGTCGTGCTTCTTCACGATGTCGCGCAGCTGCTCCATTTCTTTCTGGGTGTAGAGGTAGCCCGTCGGGTTGTTGGGGTTGCAGATAAGTATCCCCTTGGTGCGGTCGGTGATGAGTTTCTCAAACTCGCTTATGGGTGGCAGCGAGAAACCGTTTTCTATCGAGGATGGAACGGTCTTGATGATTGCTCCTGCCGATATGGCAAATGCCATGTAGTTGGCGTATGCCGGTTCGGGCACGATAATTTCGTCGCCAGGGTCGAGGCAAGCCATGAATGCAAACAATATTGCCTCCGAGCCGCCGGTGGTTATGATTATGTCGTTCACGTCAACATTGATGTTGAAGCGGTTGTAATATGTCACCAGTTTTTCGCGCAGCGAGTAAAGGCCCTCCGAGGGGCTGTATTCGAGAATGCTGCGGTCGATGTTGCGCAATGCTTCGAGGGCATTGGGCGGTGTCGGCAGGTCGGGCTGGCCGATGTTGAGATGGTAAACCTTTACGCCACGGGCCTTTGCGGCATTGGCGAGCGGCACAAGCTTGCGTATTGGAGATGCGGGCATGGCTGCGCCGCGAAGTGAAATCTCTGGCATTTTTTTGTTTCAATTATTTTTTAGTGGCACAAAATTAAGCAAAAAACTTGAAGTGTCGCTTTTATTTTGCCGTATAGCTTGATTTTTGATGCCGCACGTGAGCGCAAAGTGTGCAAAGTGGCAGTTGCTCTGGGGGGGGAAGGAATAGGTGAGACGGGTGGCGAACCATGCCAAATACCCCCATTAATGGGGATTGATTTTGTGGAAGTTGATGGCTATTTTTGCTGTGTAAAACTTTGGACGGCAGCTATGAGATTACTTAATGTTTATCTTGCTGTTGCCGAGCATATTAACAGTAAAAATAGATAGACTATGAAAATTGAGAAAATTGTGGCTCGCGAGATACTCGACTCGCGTGGCAATCCCACGGTTGAAGTGGACGTGACATTGGAATGTGGCATAATGGGTAGGGCTGCCGTGCCGTCGGGGGCTTCGACGGGCGAACACGAGGCTTTGGAATTGCGCGACAAGGACAAGAACCGCTATGGCGGCAAGGGCGTGCTTAAGGCTGTTGCCAATGTCAATAATGTGATTGCTCCTGCCCTGGTGGGCTGGTCGGCTCTCGAACAGCGCGCCATCGACCAGAAGATGCTCCAGCTCGACGGCACTCCCACCAAGTCAAACCTTGGGGCAAATGCCATACTTGGCGTTTCGCTTGCCGTCGCAAAGGCTGCCGCAGCATATCTCGAAATGCCGCTTTATCGCTACATCGGCGGCGTGAACACCTATGTGTTGCCCGTGCCGATGATGAACATCATCAATGGCGGCTCGCACAGCGACGCGCCGATTGCCTTCCAAGAATTCATGATTCGCCCCGTGGGAGCGCCTTCGTTCCGCGAGGGGTTGCGCATGGGTGCCGAGGTGTTCCATGCCCTTAAGAAGGTGCTGCACGACCGCGGGCTTAGCACTGCTGTGGGCGACGAGGGTGGTTTTGCTCCTGCGCTCGATGGCACAGAAGATGCTCTCGACTCGATTATCGCTGCGATAAAAGCTGCCGGCTACGAGCCTGGCAAGGACGTGAAGATAGGCATGGACTGCGCTTCGTCGGAGTTTTACCGTGATGGCATATATGACTATACCGTGTTTGAAGGCGAAAAGGGGCAGAAGCGCACTGCCGACGAACAGATAGATTATCTCGAAGGGCTTATCAACAAGTATCCTATCGACTCGATTGAGGATGGGATGAGCGAGAATGACTGGGATGGCTGGAAAAAACTCACCGACCGCATCGGCGATCGTTGCCAGCTCGTAGGCGACGACTTGTTTGTGACTAACGTGGAGTTCTTGCGCAAGGGTATCGAAAAGGGGTGTGCCAATTCGATACTTATCAAGGTTAATCAAATAGGGTCGTTGAGCGAAACGCTCGATGCGATAGAAATGGCCCACCGCCACGGCTATACCACTGTCACTTCTCACCGCTCGGGCGAGACGGAAGATGCTACCATCGCCGACATAGCAGTGGCTACCAACAGCGGACAAATCAAGACTGGCTCGATGAGTCGTAGCGACCGCATGGCAAAATACAACCAGCTGTTGCGCATCGAGGAGGAGCTGGGCGACCGTGCGGTGTACGGGTATAAAAGAATTAGGAATTAGGAATTGGTTCTTTTGATTCCGCTTGACGTATAGACGCTGTTCATTGCGTCTGGGAGACAGCCACAATGTGATTATCCTGGTTGTTATTACAGGATTTCATGTTGTGGCTGTTGTCGTTTTATGCGATTCCCGGTTTTCTGCCGAATGGCTTGGATAGGGCGTTAGTGGCTTTGTTGTTCGAGCTTTTCGAGCTTCTCGGCGTCACCGAGGTGGTAGTATATGCTTTTCAGCGCATCGCGGGCGGCGGTGTTCGACGGGTTGGCTTCGTATGCTTTTTCGAGGTATGGCTTTGCCTTGCCGAATTTTTCCAACACTTGCTCGGTGGTCGAGGTGGGGTCTTTCTCCGACTTCAGTGCAAGATTGTAGTAGTAACGCCCCATGTCGAAGTTGCCCCTTATGTGGTCGGGGTCGATTTCGAGACATTTCCTGAAGTATTCGTATGAGTTTTCGATGTTGCCAGTCTGGTTTTCAACGAGCACTCCCTTCAAATCATAATATTCGGCATTGTTGGGATATTCCGATATTGCCATGTCGATGATGCGTGTGGCATCGTCGTAGTGCTTGTTGGTGATTGCGTAGTTGATGAGGAATGTGATATATTTAGGGTCGTCTTTACCATAACGGTTGTAGGCTTGCCTGACGAGTTCCACCAATTGCGACTCGTTGTGGGCGGCTTCGGCGCAGCTGATTGCAAAGTCGAAAACGTCCTTGTCGTCATAGCCTAATTCGATGGCACGCAAGAACGAGCTAAGGGCATTGGCATTGTTGCCTGTCATCTTTGCTGCCACGCCTTTCATGTAGCAGTATTTTCCGATGGACTTGTTGTCAATTTTGAACTTGTCGCGTTTCATGAATGCCATGAATGGCATCGAAGTATAGATTTCCCAAGCGTTGTAGGCACTTTCATAATTTTTCTGGTTGACGTAGAACACGCTGCCTGCAAGACGGTAGTCGTCGAAGTGTTCGTAGAGGGCTTCAATTATCTTTTTTGAGAACTTGGTCTTGATTTTGGGTTTGCCGTCTTTACCCAACTTGGGATTCCCCTGCTTGTCGCGCACGATAACAGAGTCTAATTTCAGCGCCTGCCTCATTTTGTCGAATCCGTTGATTAACGATGAGTACATTAATGCCTCGTCAACACTTTGTCCCACGGCTTTCAGTTTGAGGCACTTGTCGTAGAGCCTGAAGTATATTTCACCTGTGGTGAACCATGCCTCGGCTTCGTCTTTCGTCTCTTCGTGTGTGAGAGTTGGTGTGATTTTGTTTATTGCGTCTTTGTAGTTGTCAACAGTGAGAGTCATGTTGTTGACATCTTGCTTCACCTGGTCAACAAGCCGTTTTTGGGCAACTGCTTGCCATGGAAGGAATAGCAATGAGAGTATTATAATTATAGTAGAATTATTTTTAAGCATAATCATTTTTTTCTCTATACAAGTTCGTCGTCCTCTATCTCATAATTGTTTTGCAAAATTAGTAATTTTTCTTGGTGCAGCATAAAGTCATCGCGTATAGAATGCAGTTCGTGGGTATTGGAATGCCTTTAGGTGCGTTCCATTTCATGTAGCGTTGCAGCAGGTGTTGGGTGATGTGGAATGGCGTTTGGCGATGTTCCTATAAATTGGCATAATAATTGTTAGTGTTATGCTGAAGGAGTATGCAATTGACGTATGTTTGGACTGTTCTCACCAACAATAAGAGAAATATTGGATTGTAGCAGGCAGGAGGCTGACAGGCTTCGCAGTGGAGTGATATTGCCCGAACACTTGATGTTGGGCATTATCAGGAACGAGCGCAACCATGCTTTTGAATTGTTGAAGCAGGCTGAAGCCGACATTGTTGGGCTGCGGGCATTTATGGAAACGAACGTGGCAGAAGAAACTGGCGATGCTGTGGCAGAGCAAGCGTCGTCGGGCTATGTTGTCAGCAAGGCTGTCGAGATGCTGCTGCGGCAGGCAATTGTGGAAGCTAAGATGCGCAACAGCCCAGTCGATGCCGAGCATTTGCTGCTTGCGTTCTTGCATGATCCTCATAAAGGTTTTGTTTTCAGAATATTGAATTATATGAATATAAATTACGATGAAATAGAAAAGTACCTTGCTTCGCAGCACGATGCCCCGATGGCAGGCGCAGGTTTCACCGAGAGCGACGAAGACGATGATGCTGCTTATGGCGGCGCATCGGATGGCGGCTCGGGTGGTAACGGCAAGGGAGAAGAGTCGAAAAGCGGACGCAGCACGACTGCCACGCGCGGACGTGCCGAAACGCCGGTGCTCGACAAGTATGGCAAAGACATTACGCGAGATGCCGAGGACGACAAGCTCGACCCCGTCGTCGGCCGTGATGTGGAGATAGAGCGGCTGGCGCAGATATTGAGCCGCCGCAAGAAGAACAACCCGGTGCTGATAGGCGAACCGGGCGTGGGCAAGTCGGCAATCGTCGAGGGGCTTGCAATGCGCATCGTGCAGCGCAAGGTAGCCCGTGTGTTGCTCGACAAGCGTGTCGTGGCTCTCGACATGGCTGCCGTTGTGGCAGGTACCAAGTATCGCGGACAGTTTGAAGAGCGCATCAAGGCTATTGTCGATGAGTTGAAGAAAAGCCCCGATGTGATATTGTTTATCGATGAGATACACACGATTGTGGGGGCTGGCAGTGCCGCTGGCACGATGGACGCAGCCAACTTGCTGAAGCCTGCCCTTGCGCGCGGCGAGGTGCAGTGCATAGGTGCAACCACCCTCGACGAGTATCGTAAGAGCATCGAAAAGGATGGCGCGCTTGAACGCCGTTTCCAGAAGGTGATTGTGGAACCGACCACTGCCGACGAGACGCTCCAGATATTGAACAACATAAAAGGAAAATATGAGGAGCACCACGGGGTGACATACACGCCCGAGGCATTGAAGGCTTGTGTGTCGTTGACGGAACGCTATGTTTCCGACCGCAATTTTCCCGACAAGGCAATCGACGCATTGGACGAAGCCGGAGCAAAAGTGCGCATAACCAACATAAAGGCTCCGAAGGAGATAGATGAACTCGAAAAGCAGATGCAGGAGGCGCAGCGCAACAAGGTGAAGGCGGCTCAGGCGCAAAACTTCGAGAGCGCGGCAAACTACCGCGACCTGCAAGAGAAACTTGGCGAAAAACTTGCCGAGGAGAAGCGCAAATGGGAAGAGACGCTGGCAAGCCATCGCGAGATTGTCGATGAGAACAAGGTTGCCGAGGTGGTGGCTATGATGACTGGCGTGCCGGTGCAACGCATAGCTCAAGCCGAGGGGCTCAGGTTGATGTCGATGGGCGACGAGCTGAAGAATGCGATTATCGGGCAAGACAAAGCCATTGAAAAGATAGTCAAGGCAATAAGGCGCAACCGTGTGGGGCTGAAAGACCCCAACAAGCCGATTGGTACGTTTATGTTCCTTGGTCCGACGGGCGTGGGGAAGACGCATTTGGCTAAAAAGTTGTCGGAGTTCCTGTTTAACTCTACCGATGCGCTGATACGCATTGACATGAGTGAGTATATGGAGAAATTCTCGACTTCGCGTCTGGTGGGTGCCCCTCCGGGATATGTGGGGTATGAGGAAGGCGGACAGTTGACCGAGAAGGTGCGCCGCCACCCTTATTCGGTGGTATTGCTCGACGAGATTGAAAAGGCTCACCCCGACGTGTTCAATATGCTGTTGCAAGTGATGGACGAAGGGCGGTTGACCGACAGCCTTGGACGCAGGGTTGACTTTAAGAACACGATAATCATAATGACTTCAAACATAGGCTCGCGAGAGGTGAAAGACATGAACGGCGGGGTGGGATTCAACACTGCTGCCACGAGCAAGGAGTATAACGAGTGCATCGTGAGGAAGGCTTTGAACCGCCGCTTCTCACCCGAATTCCTGAACCGTATCGACGACATTGTGATGTTTGAACAGCTTGGTCGAAAGGAAATAGGGCAGATTATCGAAATAGAGTTGGCGTCGTTCTACAAGCGGATTGGCGACCTCGGCTTTGCGCTGCAGCTCACGCAGCAGGCCAAAGACTTCCTTGCCGACAAGGGTTATGACCCGGCTTATGGGGCGCGTCCGTTGAAGCGGGCAATCCAGACCTACCTTGAAGACGTGCTTGCCGAGATGTTGCTCACCACTGTGCCAAAGAGTGGCAGGGAACTGATTGTGGTTGACAAGTCGGCGGCGGGTGATTCACTTGAGGCTCATGTAGAAGTTATGCCCAAGGAAGAGGAAGTGACGTTGCCAAAAGAGTGATTTGGCAGGCTCGAAACATAGCAAAAATGTCATACCTTGCAGGTGTGGCATTTTTTTTGCTTATACTATATGTGCAAACTACACGATAATAAATTTAACAAATATATAAAGATTATGCAAAAGGGTTCAATTGGGGTAACTACCGAAAATATTTTCCCCGTAATCAAGAAGTTCTTGTATAGCGATCATGAGATATTTCTCCGCGAACTTGTGTCGAACGCTGTCGATGCCACGCAGAAGTTGAAGACGCTTGCCTCGCACGGGGAGTTTAACGGCTCGCTCGACGGGCTGAAAGTGAACGTGGCAGTTGACAAGGAAAAAGGTACGCTCACGGTGTCGGACAACGGTATCGGTATGACTGCCGACGACATCGACAAATATATCAACCAGATTGCATTCTCTGGCGCAGAGGAATTCCTCAATAAGTATAAGGATAACGCCAATGCCATCATCGGGCATTTCGGATTGGGATTCTACTCGGCATTCATGGTTGCCAAGAAAGTAGAAATCCGTTCGCTCTCCTATAAGGAGGGTGCGAAAGCTGTCAGCTGGGTGTGCGACGGGTCGCCCGAATATGAGATGAACGAGATTGACAAGGCTGAACGCGGTACCGACATCATATTGTATATCGAGGACGAAGACGACAAGGAATTCCTTGAAAAGTCGCGCATCGAGACGTTGCTGCGCAAGTATTGCAAGTTCTTGCCAGTGCCAGTGGTGTTTGGCAAGGAGCAAGAGTGGAAAGACGGGAAATATGTCGATACCGACAGGGATAATGTGATAAACAACGTGGCTCCGTTGTGGGCTCGCAAACCGTCGGAACTGAAGGACGAAGACTACTTGAAGTTCTACCACGACATTCTTCCCGGGCAGGACGACCCGTTGTTCTGGATTCATTTGAATGTTGACTTCCCGTTCACGCTGACGGGCATATTGTATTTCCCGAAAATCAGGAACAACTTTGAAATTAACAAGAACCGCATACAGCTCTATTGCAACCAGGTGTTTGTGACCGATTCGGTCGAAGGTGTTGTGCCCGAGTTCTTGATGCTGTTGCAAGGTATCATCGACTCGCCCGACATTCCGCTCAACGTGTCGCGTTCGTATCTGCAAAGCGACTCAAATGTGAAGAAGATTGCATCTTATATCACCAAGAAGGTGGCTTCGCGCCTCGAAGAGATTGCAAAGAACGACCCTGCAAACTTCGAGGAAAAGTGGAACGACATAAAGTTGTTTATAGAATACGGTATGCTCACCGACGAGAAATTCTGCGAGTCGGCTATGAAGTTTGCTTTGGTGGGCGACACCGAGGGCAAATTCTTCAAACTCGAAGACTACAGGAAACTTATCGAGTCGGCACAGACCGACAAGGATGGCAACGTGGTGTATCTCTATGCCACCGACAAGGAACAGCAGTATTCTTATATAAAGGCTGCTACCGACAAGGGGTATAGTGTGTTGATGATGAACGGGCAGCTCGATGTGCATTTCATCGGAATGCTTGAGCAGAAGATTGAGAAGAGCCGCTTCGTGCGCGTTGACTCCGATGTCATCGACAATATCATTCCGTCTGCCGACAAGAAGGAGGTTGACCTCACTCCGTTACAGCGCGAGATGTTGACCACGGTGTTTAAGTCGCAGATTCCGAGCATTGAGAAGAGCGAATTTTTCATTTCGTTTGAGGCTGTGAGCGAAGATGCCCAGCCAGTGGTAATCACGCAAAGCGAGTATATGCGCCGTATGAAGGACATGGCGGCACTGCAGCCGGGAATGAGCTTCTATGGCGAATTGCCCGACAGTTATAATTTGACGCTCAACACCAACCACCCTGTGGTGAAGAGGATTCTCGATGCGGCACAAGCTGCTGTTGGCGACAAGGTGGGTGCCATCGACAACGATTTGACTGCGGTGAATGCGGCTATCAAGTCTATTAACAACTCGAAAGAGGGTGGCAAGGAACTCGATGAGGAACAAAAACGTCAACTCTCTGACAATGAGGCTCGTGCTGTCGAACTTCGCAAGCAGCAGGCAGACATTCTCACCGAGTATGCCAATGGTCAACCTGCTGTTAAGCAGCTTGTTGACATCGCCCTGCTTGGCAATGGAATGCTTAAGGGAGAGGCTTTGAGCAACTTCTTGCAGCGATCGATAGCATTGCTATAATTATAGACAGTGATATGTATAAAGCAGCTCTGCCTTTATGGGCAGGGCTGCTTTTTTTTGTTCCTTTTATGGGCTTTTTTGTGGGTATAGTGTTAAATATTGTTTCGGGAATTGGGGTAGTTTTGCGGGATTTGTTGTGGGGGTATGTTTTAGGGCAGAAAATTGTGGAAAAAATTTGTTTGTGGAAGTTGTTGTGGGATAGGCTGTTGGTTAAACGGGGTGAAAAAAGTTTGAAAAAAGTTGCTGAAAAATTTGGTTTGTGGGGAAATTTGGTAGTACCTTTGCAACCGCAAACGGGGAACGGCGGTTCCCGAGCGGCGGGCGGGCTACCGCGCCGCTTGCAAGGACGGGAAAAAGTTGTTACCTTTGCAGAACCGACACG
This sequence comes from uncultured Bacteroidales bacterium, assembly GCA_949285735.1. Taxonomy (GTDB): domain Bacteria; phylum Bacteroidota; class Bacteroidia; order Bacteroidales; family Muribaculaceae; genus Avimuribaculum. The sequence goes on along the minus strand of CASEAQ010000036.1, from coordinate 716 downwards.
AACGAAGTCGGGAGAGGACATTGAAATGATGCTACAGACGATATAGACAGAGACGAGGGGGGCCGCGCCGGAAACGGTGCGGCGGGGGCCGCGCGGCGAGCCGCGCTCCTCCAGCTTCCCGGCGTCCACGTCGATTCAAGAAAAAAGGAAACCGAAGACCGATCTCAGGATGAACGCTAGCGACAGGCCTAACACATGCAAGTCGAGGGGCAGCGGGGGCGCAGCAATGCGCCCGCCGGCGACCGGCGCACGGGTGAGTAACGCGTATGGGACCTGCCCGCCACCGGGGGATAACCGCGGGAAACCGCGACTAACACCGCATACGCCGCCGGGGCTGCATGGCCCCGTCGGGAAATCCACGGAGGTGGCGGATGGCCATGCGTCGCATTAGCTAGTTGGCGGGGTGACGGCCCACCAAGGCGACGATGCGTAGGGGTTCTGAGAGGAAGGTCCCCCACACTGGCACTGAGACACGGGCCAGACTCCTACGGGAGGCAGCAGTGAGGAATATTGGTCAATGGGCGGAAGCCTGAACCAGCCAAGTCGCGTGAGGGAAGGAGGTGCCAAGCATTGTAAACCTCTTTTGCCGGGGGACAACGGGTGGCACGAGTGCCACTGTGAGGGTACCCGGAGAAAAAGCATCGGCTAACTCCGTGCCAGCAGCCGCGGTAATACGGAGGATGCGAGCGTTATCCGGATTTATTGGGTTTAAAGGG
>CASEAQ010000035.1 GCA_949285735.1 uncultured Bacteroidales bacterium | reverse complement strand
AAGGGCTTTCCGTATCTCAAAATCGAAGATAGAAATACGTCCGATGTTCCACTTCACCCGGCGTAGGATAGAAGCGCACGTGTGTATCTGCTTTGTGGCGTTGAAAGTTTACAAGGAATTGGAAAGGTTGCTGAAACTATCCGACATAAATATGAGTGTGGACAAGGTGCTCGCTCTTGCCCGGACCATCGTGACAATACAGATGACATTGCCCCAAAGCAAGCAGACTATCAATAGGACTATGCTTATGAAACGGCATCAACGTATCGCTCCATTGTTTGCTGATGAATTTTTGGGGTACGCGTTGACGAAGTCAGGAAGTAGAGGATTCAAGCTATAATTCCGCTCTATATAATCCAAAACATCAATAAAATAACTAATTTTGCATTCGGATAGGGGCAACTCTTTCCAAGAAATAAGAAAATAAGAAGCGTTATGCTCTCTTGTAAGTCAAGAACGTAGGAAATTCACCAGTGTACTGGGATTGCATAGTGGTTCTCACGCATACAGCATGGGCTGCTACCTCTACATCTGTACACAAGGTTTCCTACGACTTTCGACTTCGAGTGTTGCATCAGTAGTTTGTGCTTCTGCATTTATAAATCGCTCCATCGTGCTATGGAGCATTGTATTATTTTGTAGATGAAGAATATCGAAGCAGATAAAGAACTCATAGCGGCATCGGAATCAAGGATATAAAGGACTATGAAATTGAAATCAACATCGAAAATGGTATAGTAGTAAGATAAAAGTAATGGCAGAATCTTTTAAAAATATGTTTGATAAGCCATTCTTTGGAAGGTTTGTCAACGACTTGTCTCTTGTTCTCCAGAACATGAGTGTAGACAAGTTTGTAACTTTAGTTATGGATGAAGAATGGGAGAACAGAGGTTATAAGCAGCGGATTGCACACATAACTACTGTTCTGCACAAGTTTATGCCAACCGAGTATAAAGAAGCTGTTGCGAAAATCTTTAAATTATTAGACTGTGTAAAAGTTAGACTGCTCGATTTTTCAAAGATAGACGATAAAAATTTCAATTTGCTGACATTAGAATATGGGGTTATTTTGGACCATTATGTGGAGCGATATGGAATAGAGGACTATGAGACATCAGTGAAAGCCATTGAGCGAATTACGCAATTCACGACTTGCGAATTTGTGACCCATGCCTTTATTGTGAAATATCAAGATGAAATGATGAAACAGATGTTGGCTTGGTCAAAACATCCGCACTGGGGGGTAAGGAGGCTTGCATCGGAAGGGTGCAGACCTCGTCTGCCGTGGGCGATGTCATTGCCTAAATTAAAAGAAAATCCAGCTCCCATCATTCCGATTATGGAAAATCTGAAAAACGATCCATCCAGGTTTGTAAGGTTGAGTGTTGCCAATAACCTGAACGATATTTCAAAGGATAATCCACAAATCGTAATTGCTTTGGCTAAAAAATGGAAAGGGCAATCAGAGAATATTGATTGGGTTATCAAGCATGGATGCCGAACATTGCTTAAGCAGGGGAATCACGAGATATTGAACCTGTTTGGACTGAGTTTGAATGACAATATCAGCATAGGTGACTTTAAGATTCTTACAAAAAGAATAAAAATGGGTGATTCTGTTGAATTTTGTTTTAATCTAAACAATTATAATACGGAAAAACGGACAATAAGATGGGAATACGGAATCTATTATCGGAAAATGAATGGAGAGATGACGAGGAAAGTCTATAAAATCAGTGAGAAGGAATACAAAGGAAACTCCATTACGGAAGTCAATAGGAAACATTCGTTTCGCCCCATAACGACAAGAACTTTTTATCCCGGCATTCATCAGATTGCTGTTATATTCAATGGATGTGAATCGGGAAAATGTGAATTTGAACTTGTTGAATGACAGTTTTTAATAGTTGAGATTAATCCGTAAATTCCCCGTTATATCCAAGAAAAAACAAGTGGTTTGCACGTTAAAAGGGAGGTTTTCCACTTACCTTCCCATACTATCAATCTTAAAGAATACAAAAAACACCCAACTTTACATCCTTGGGTGTAAAATTGGGTGTTTGTTTTGCAATTTGCTGATTTTCAGCATTTATTGCGGAGAGAGAGGGATTCGAACCCCCGGAGGTGTTACCCTCAACGGTTTTCAAGACCGCCGCAATCGACCACTCTGCCATCTCTCCGAGTGGATTTTTGCCAATCGCCGCCACTTAAAGGGCGTTTTGTTGATTGACGAGTGCAAAGGTAGGTGTTTTTGCTGGAATGTGCAAATTTTGAGGCGATTATTTTGCGGCGAGGTGCTTATTTTGCTTGTTGTTAGGGCGTTGTGGGGGTGTTGCGTAATTTTTATATGCTATTGGGTGGATAAGGTCGAGAATTATTGCTAATTTTGCAACTTAAAATGTTTAATACAAGACAGAAAGTGGAAACAAAGTACATATTTGTTACCGGCGGCGTTGTCTCTTCGTTGGGCAAGGGCATCATTTCGTCGTCGTTGGCTCGACTGTTGTTGTCGCGCGGCTTTAGAGTTACGATTCAGAAGTTCGACCCGTATATCAATATCGATCCGGGAACGCTCAACCCCTATGAGCATGGCGAGTGCTATGTCACTGCCGACGGGCATGAGGCTGACTTGGACCTCGGGCATTATGAGCGGTTCACGAATATACACACTTCGCGAGCCAACAACATAACTACCGGGCGAATTTACCAGAGCGTAATCGACAAGGAGCGTCGTGGCGACTATTTGGGCAAGACGGTGCAAATCATTCCCCACATCACCGACGAGATAAAGCGCAACGTGAAGCTGCTTGGCAACACGGGCAAATATGACTTTGTGATTACCGAGATTGGCGGCACGGTGGGCGACATCGAGTCGTTGCCCTTCCTTGAGGCAGTGCGCCAGTTGAAGTGGGAACTCGGGCAGAACTGTCTGGTGGTGCATCTGACGTATGTGCCGTTCATCAAGGCTGCCAAGGAGTTGAAGACCAAGCCCACGCAGCACTCGGTGAAGCAGTTGCAGGAGGTGGGTATCCAGCCCGACATATTGGTGTTGCGCACCGAGCACGACATTCCGATGTCGATGCGCAAGAAGGTGGCACTGTTCTGCAACGTGTCGGCTGACGCTGTTATCCAGTCGATAGACGCTCCCTCCATATATGCCGTGCCGTTGACCATGCACGGACAACACCTTGACGAAATCGTGCTGAAGAAGACCAACACGCCTTATAGCGGCGAGCCCGATTTGGCAAAGTGGAACGAGTTCCTCGCAAAAATCGAGAATGCAAAAGACACGGTGACCATAGGTCTTGTGGGCAAATATGTTGAGTTGCAGGATGCCTACAAGTCGATAACCGAGTCGCTTTTCCAAGCTGCCACCTACAACGACCATAAGCTCGACCTGCGCTACATAAGTTCGGAGAAATTGAACGATGGCAACGTCGAAGAGGCTTTGCGCGAGATGGACGGCGTGATTGTAGCTCCGGGATTCGGGCAGCGTGGCATCGAGGGCAAGTTTGCCGCATTGAAGTGGTGCCGCGAAAACGACGTGCCTACGTTTGGCATCTGCCTGGGTATGCAGTGCATGGTGATTGAGTTTGCCCGCAACGTGCTCGGACTTGCCGAAGCCAACAGCACCGAAATGGACACCAAGACACCGTACAACGTTATCGACCTGATGGAAGAACAGAAGAGCATCTCGTCGATGGGCGGAACGATGCGCTTGGGCGCATATCCGTGCCGGTTGTTGAGCGGCTCGAAGGTTGCAAAGGCGTATGGCTCGACCGACATCATGGAGCGTCACCGCCACCGCTTTGAGTTCAACAACGACTACCGCGCCCAGTTTGAGGCTGCCGGGTTGCGCTGTGTGGGCGAGAATCCCGAGGCACACTTGGTTGAGGTAGTTGAGCTTGAGGGCAAGAAGTGGTATATCGGCACGCAGTATCACCCCGAATATAGCAGCACGGTGCTCAATCCGCACCCGCTGTTCATGGACTTTGTGCGCGTGGCAATTGCCAACAAGAAAAAATAAGAAATATAAACACATATATATTTATATCGGATTAGAAGAATGGATAAAAACGCGATTATCGGAATGTTGCTGATGGGTGCCGTAATCTTCGGCTTCATGTGGCTCAATCAGCCGTCGGCGGCTGAACTTGAACAGCGCAGGGCGGCAATGGAGCAGGCACAAGAAGAGGCAGCCATGAGGCAAGCCGGGAGCAATACCGCATTTGGCGTTACCGACACCATAACGGCAGCCGAAGTGGCAACGTTGAAATCCACGGTGATGCAGTTTGGACAAGTTGAGGGCGAAGGTGCCGAGGCTGCTTATTCGCTCGAAAACGGCGGTGTGTCCATCACCTTGAAAGGCGACGAGCTGTCGGGCAGCATCGTCCTCGACGGCGGTTCGATGGGCAACCTGGCTGAAGCCTTGGCTCCCCGGTCGGCAAATGTGGCATTCCACAACCGCCTTGTGGCAAAGGTGAGGGAATTGATTGACAATTACACGCAAAACGGGTCGTTTGCCAACTTCCTGAACGGACGTGACTCGACATTGGTGCTTGAGAACGAAAAGTTGAGAGTTGAGGTTTCGTCGCTTGGCGGTCAGATTTCGAGCGTGACGCTGAAAGGCTACAACGACCACAAGAATTTCAACGTTGACAGCGTTAACCCCGTGAAGCTGTTCGATGCTACGACCAACAGCTACAGTTTCATTCTCAACACACACTCGCAACGTTTCGACACCAAGGATTTCTATTTCACTCCCGTGCAGCTCAACGACAGCACGGTGTTGATGCAGCTCGACTTGGGCGGCGGCAGCAAGTTTGGCATTCGCTACACGTTGCCGGCAGGACGCTACGACGTGGCTATGGACGTGGTGCAGGAACAGATGGACAAGGTGATACCCACCAATATCCCAAACCTCGACTTCACATGGAAACAGAAGATGTCGCGACACGAGTCGGGCAGAATGTTTGAGGAGCGCAACAGCGCACTTTATTACAAGTATTCGGGCGGCAGCGTTGACAACCTGAGCGAGGCTGGCAGCGACGACGCGCAGCTGCAAGACAAGTTGAAGTGGGTAGGGTTCAAGAACCAGTTCTTTTCGAGCATACTCATCAACAAGGCTTATTTCAACGGCGGCAACTTCGAGAGCCATGCCATACCGACCGAGAACTTCGACAACCGGAACTATTTGAAGAACATGAGCATGGAGAGCTCGCTCGACTACAGCTCGACCAACCCCATGCCGGCGCAATTCAATTTCTATTTCGGTCCCAACCTTTATCCGTTGCTTTCGTCATACGACGAGCTGGTTTCGCCCGACGAGGATTTGCAGCTCACCAAGGTGATACCGCTCGGCTGGACATTGTTCAGGTGGATAAACACGGGCTTCATTATCCCTGTGTTCAACTTCCTTGGCAGCTTTATCCCGAGCTATGGCGTGATAATCCTTATCATGACCATATTGATAAAGCTCATTTTGTGGCCTTTGGCACACAAGAGTTACAAGTCGCAGGCGCGTATGCGCTTCCTTGCCCCCGACATCAAGGCATTGAACGACAAATATCCCGACAAGGAGCAGGCTCTGACAAAGCAGCAGAAGATGATGGAGCTTTACCGCCAGGCTGGTGCCAACCCCATGAGCGGTTGCTTGCCCATGTTGCTGCAATTGCCCATATTGGTGGCGATGTTCACCTTCTTCCCCTCGTGCATCGAGTTGCGCGGACAATCGTTCTTGTGGGTAAAAGACTTGTCGGCACCCGATGCGATTGTCAGCTGGGATGCGCAGATTCCGTTCATCACCAACTATTTCGGCAACCACATAAGCCTATTCTGCTTGTTGATGACCGTTGTCAACGTGATTTACACCCGCATCAATATGCAAAACCAGGCTGGCAGCCAGTCGATGCCTGGCATGAAGATGATGGCATACTTGATGCCGCTCATGTTCCTCGTGTTCTTCAACAATTATGCGGCAGGGTTGAGCTACTACTACTTTGTGTCGTTGCTCATCACCATCTTGCAGACCTATGGCTACCGCCACTTCGTCAGCGAGGCAAAGATGCGCGCCATGATGGCAGACAATGCCAAGAAGCCGAAGAAGAAGAGCGGTTTCATGGCTCGCCTCGAAGAGGCACAACGCCAGCAGCAAGCCATGCTTGCCGAGCAGCAACGCCGCAAAAACAACAACAGCAAAGGACGTCACTAATCGAGAACATCTCTATCCTGGAGGTTTTTACAGGAATTAATTGATATTAACTATGGCATTAGTCAACGAACATTTTTTGAAGCTGAAGAGCAATTACCTCTTCTCCGACATAGCAAAGAGGGTTGAAAAGTACAGGACTGAGAACCCCGACAAAAAGATTATACGATTGGGCATCGGCGACGTGACCCGTCCGCTGCCGGCTGCAAGCCTTGAGGCGATGCACCGCGCCATCGACGACCTGTCGCGCACCGAGACTTTCTATGGATATGGTCCCGAGCAGGGCTACGACTTCTTGCGCGAGGCTATCGTGAAGCACGATTTCGAGCCGCGTGGCGTGAAAATCGATGCCAGCGAGGTGTTTGTGAGCGACGGTGCGAAGAGCGACACCGGCAACATCGGCGAGATATTGAAGCAGAGTTGCAGCGTGGGCGTGACCGACCCCGTCTATCCTGTCTATATCGACAGTAACGTGATGTGTGGCAGGGCGGGCGATATGTTGCCCGATGGCAAGTGGAGCAATGTCACCTATTTCCCTTGCACTGCCGAGAACGATTTCAACCCGGCACTCCCCGAGGGGCAAGTTGACATCATCTATCTTTGCTATCCCAACAATCCCACTGGCACGACGTTGACGCATAGCCAACTGAAGAAGTGGGTGGATTATGCGATAGCCCACAACTCGTTGATTATATTCGATGCAGCCTACGAGGCATTCATCAGCCGCAGCGAGGTGCCGCATTCTATATATGAGATTGAGGGCGCAAAGCGCGTGGCTATCGAAATACGCAGTTTCTCAAAGACGGCTGGCTTCACGGGCGTGAGGTGCGGCTACACGGTTGTGCCGAAGGAGGTGGTTGCCACCACTGCCGACGGGCAGCAAGTGCAGCTCAACGGGCTGTGGAACCGCCGCCAGTGCACCAAGTTCAATGGTGCAAGCTACATCACTCAGCGCGGTGCCGCAGCTATCTATACGCCCGAGGGTCGTGCACAGGTAATCGAAACCATCAATTATTATAAGGAAAATGCCAAGATGATGCGTGAGGGTCTTGAAGCTACCGGCTTCACCGTGTATGGCGGCATTGATGCCCCTTACATTTGGCTCAAGACACCCGACGGCATGGGCTCGTGGGAGTTCTTCGACCGTCTGTTGCACGATGTCAACGTTGTCGGCACTCCGGGCGTTGGCTTCGGTCCAAGCGGCGAGGGCTACTTCCGCCTGACGGCTTTCGGGCAGCACGAGGCTACAGCCGAGGCTATGGAACGCATTCGCAAGTGGCAGTTATAATTATCTGAGCAATGGAAACCAAAGTAATAAAGATAGCCAATCTCGATGCCATTGAGGCGGCAGCCCATGAGTTTGCCGCCGCAATGGGCGACTACACCGTTTTTGCCTTCTACGGCGAAATGGGGGCAGGCAAGACGACGTTTATAAGTGCGTTGTGCCGTGTGCTTGGAGTGGAAGAGGATATGGCAAACTCGCCTTCGTTCTCGATTATCAACGAGTATCGCAGCGACACCACTGCCGAACTCATCTATCACTTCGACTGCTACCGTCTGCAAGACGAGCGTGAAGCCGAGGACATAGGTGCCGAGGACTACTTCGACAGCGGAGCCTTGTGCTTCATCGAGTGGCCCGAGCGCATCGAGAACCTGTTGCCCGACGACACGGTGGTCGTGCGCATTGTCGAGTCGCCCGACGACCATTCACGAACACTCACGATGGAGTTTCCCGACGACTGATGGCACGATACATAAACATACGTGAAACGGCATCGACCAACACCTACCTTGCCCGAATGGCGGCTATGCTGCCATCGGGCACGGTGATTTATACACATCACCAGTCGGCTGGTCGAGGCCAGCGAGGCAACTCGTGGGAAGCCGAGCCGGGCAAGAATCTCACGTTCTCGCTGCTGATGAAGAATCCGGCGGTTGCCCCGGCGGCGCAATTCTACATCAGCGAGGCTGTGTCGCTTGCCATTGTCGATTTCTTGTCGCAATATGTGCCCGACATTACGGTGAAGTGGCCCAACGACATATATTACCGCGACTCGAAGATATGCGGCATTCTCATCGAGCACTCGTTGTGTGGCAACAGCATCAACCACACCATCGCAGGGATAGGCATCAATATAAACCAGACCGAATTTCTCAGTGATGCGCCCAACCCCATATCGCTCAAGTTGATAACGGGCAACGATGTCGAGCTCGACGGTGCATTGCGCGATGTGTGCAGCCGCATCGAGCAGGGAATTGCGTCGCTCGGGTCGTGCGACCTCACGGTGTTGCACAGCCGTTATTTGTCGGTGTTGTACCGCAACGACGGGCAGTTGCACGAGTTTGCATCTCCATCGGGGGAACGGTTCAGGGCAAAGATTGCCGATGTGTTACCGACTGGAATGCTCGTGCTTGAGCATGAAGATGGTGCCACGTGGCAATACGCTTTCAAGGAAGTGTCATTCGTCATATAATCCCTGCCCAGTGTGGCAGAACGAAATATCGAGGGGCATACTTCACGGCAGTGCGCCCCTCGTTTTTTGCTACATTGTGTCGGACGGCTCTGCTATCCATCACAAGAACTATATGAGCGTATGTGACTTTTTATTTGTAAATAAAAATAAAAAAATAAAAATAAAAAAATAAAAATATAGAAATAAAAATATAGAAATAAAAATATAGAAATAAAAATATATTATGCTTAATGTTCAACGGTTTTGATTATTTTTGTATTGATTAATAGGAGTGTTATCGATGCTTGCCTTTAATAATTAAATTCCATGTTTGAGATGCAAGAATCATGATTGTTATGAGGAGCAGAGATAATGCAGTCGTAACGTTGCTGTTGTATAAAAACGGTTCTTTGGGAGGATTAAAACAACTTAAAAAACTTATATATTATGAAATCTGTTATCTTATTCCTGCTTATGGTGGGGCTATTGTCAGGTGCAAATGCTTACGCTGATGCTTATGATTATGATGAGGTTGAAATAGATGGTATTCGTTACGGTTTTAATCCTTCGGAATCGACGTGTGCAGTGCTTCGTCCCCGCAATAGGAATGTTATTACTTTAGAGATTCCCCCTTTTATTGAAGTCGATGGGAAAAAACTGTCTGTTGTGAGGTGGTGTTACCTGACGGACTCACTGTGATCGGGATTGGTGCTTTTTATAACTGCGATAACCTGACGTCGGTGGCGTTACCTGACGGACTCACTTGGATCGGCGCAGAAGCTTTTTGTTTCTGCGAGAGTCTACCATCCGTGACGATCCCCGATGGGGTCACAGAGATTCAAGATGAGACTTTCAGCAACTGCAGTAGCCTGACGTCGGTGACGTTTCCCGAAAGCCTCATGACAATCAGCGGTAGTGCTTTCGAGAAGTGCAGTAGCCTGATGTCGGTGACGTTCCCCGACGGGCTCACAGAGATTGAAGGTAGGGCTTTCAGCAACTGCAGTAGTCTGACGTCGGTGACGTTTCCCGAAAGCCTTACGACAATCGGCTATAGGGCTTTCGAGGAGTGCAGTAGCCTGACGTCGGTGGTGTTACCTGGTGGGCTCACTAAGATCGGCGATTACGCTTTCTATTACTGCAGTAACTTGGCGTCGGTTACGTTCCTCGATGGGGGGCTCACAAAGATTGGAGAGAGTGTTTTCTATGGCTGCCGTAATTTGGCGTCGGTTACGTTCCCCGACGGGCTAACAGAGATTGGAAGGAGTGCTTTCAGTTGGTGCCGTAATTTGGCATCGGTTACGTTCCCCGACGGACTCGCAGAGATTGGAAGGAGTGCTTTCAGTTGCTGCGACGCTTTGACGTCGGTGACGTTTCCCGACGGTATCACGGAGATCCGCGAGTCTGCTTTCAGTAACTGCGAAAGCCTATCATCCGTGACATTCCCCGATGGCCTCACGGGGATCGGCAATAATGCTTTCTCGTACTGCAGCAGCCTGACGTCGGTGACGTTTCCCGAGAGCCTTACGACAATCGGCTATGAGGCTTTCGAGGAGTGCTTGAGCCTGACGTCGGTGACGTTCCCCAACTGTGTCTCACTGATCGATAATTTCGCGTTCTCGGGATGCGACGCCTTGACAAAAGTTACTTCATTGAATATTGTTCCTCCAGCTGTTGGGAGTGAAACATTTGATTATTCGCATTATGTGAATGCTACATTGGAAGTTCCAGAAGAGGCTGAGGAGGCATATCGTGTGGCATACGGTTGGAAAAAGTTTTATGATCCATCGGGCGTTGACGAATTGGTTGGCGATGGCGGCATTGAGGTTGTTGCAGCGGATGGCCGCATTGTCGTTGCAGGTGTCGAAGATGGTGTGGAGGTCAATGTTTATAGCATCAACGGACAGCTTGTTTACAAAGGAGAGGATACCTCAATCAATGTGCCAGCAAGCGGAATGTATATTGTGCGTGTAGCAGGACAGACTTTCAAAGTAGCTTTATAGCGCATCTGCCCGACATGAACAAAGAGTGCAGTCGAAGCTAAACCAAGCTATCAGAAAATTGCAGACTTTAATAAACTAATAAATTGGGTCGCGTCAAGCTCTGGTGTTGAGCAACGACGCGACCCTTTTATGCATTTGATGAGGGCAATGGCGAATGCCAAAGCTAAGCTGATTATTTGAGGGCTTTCTGCTTGGCTGCCGACAGGTGGTAGCGGCCCTTTCGGGTGGTGATTTTGCCGTATTGTATGGCTCGCCGGGGGCAGCGGTGTATGCAGCCGAGGCACATTGCACAGTTGCCGTGCCACTGTGGCAACTTGTTGCCGCCGCCGAGCGAGATGTTGTGCATGGGGCATTGCGCCACACATGCGCCGCATGAGTTGCACAATGACGTGTCGGCGGCAAACTTCCTGTCGCTCATGAGGTGCCTGACGAAAAATGGGCGTATCACCCGCGACTTCAGCCACCGGTAGCTGCCTGTCACCACGTCGATGACCTTGCTGCGGCTGCCAATGGCTGCGGCAACCTCGTTTACGCGCACAGTGGCTTTTCCCAGCTTGTCGCGCTCGATGTCGGCAGGGTCGGTGTCAAATCCCGGCAGCAAAATGTAGTTGTTGGGCATCTGAATCGAGAATGCGGCATCGAGGTCGATGAAGCCGAGGGCGGCGGCGAATATGTCAACAGTCAGCCCCACGTCGTCGCCGCAAGTTGTTACCATGTAGCAATATGTGTGCCCCTTTTCGTAATTGTCGATGTGCCATTGCCTGACGAAGTCGAGTACAACCGGGGGTGGACCCCATGAATATGTGGGGAACACCCACCCGATGCATTCGCCCGGCGACAGCTGGTGGCGGAAGTCGTTGCGCACCATGCAGCCGGCGATGTCGATAAGCCTGTCGCCGATCTTGCTGGCAATGCTCTCTGCCACCCAACGGCTGTTGCCTGTGCCTGAAAACCAGTATATCATCTGTGCCTGTGGGTTATTTGCGGAGTTTTACAAGAGTCGCGCCAAACCCGTATTCGCGGAAACTTGCATCTTGAGCCTCGCAATGCGGATAGCGGCGTTTCAGTTCGTCGAGCAGGGCTTTGCGCAGCACTCCTTCCCCCTTGCCGTGAATGAATACCACCCTCGCCCCGGGGGTGTTGATGTTTTCGTCCATCACCTTGCGGAATTTGTCGAGTTGCACGTCGAGCATATCCTTGTTTGAAAGCCCGGCAGTGGTGTCGAGCAACTCATGTATGTGCAGGTCGCATTCGATTATCCCGTTTCGCTCTTTTTCGTGCTTTTGCACAGGTTTCCGTGTGGGGCGGTCGTTGCGCCGCTTCTCTTGCATGGCACGTTCGAGGTCGGCACTGTCGATTACCATCATTCGTGCCGGCACGTCGTTGCGCACGATGTCGAGCGCGATTACCGGCGTGTCGAAGTATTCATTGTCGTGGAAGCAGTGCAGTTTGTAGAATTTTGTAGTGTCGAGGCGATGCTCCACGAGTGCCGGGTTCTTCAGCTTGAAAGTCTTGTCTTGCTTGAAAGCCACATATTGCACTGCCACGCGCGACATATCGGTGAGCCTTGAAGAGTCGAACTCGTCGAGCAGAATCTGTATGTTGGGTTCCACTATGCCGTGGCTCCACGTGGTCCATTCCCCGTCGGCATCGCCGCGCGTCATGTAGGTGTAATACAAGTAGTAGTTGCTGTCGTTTACGAGATAGGCATAGAACGTGGTGGTGTTGAGGTGCTTTATCTCCTTTGGCTCGTAGGCAAGCGTGATGTTGAGCTTTTCGCCCTCGGTGGTTTCTTCCTCAGGGGGCAATTTGGGTTGCGGCTTAGGCTCTTCCTTGCTCGGGGCAGGAATCACGGGGCGGTCGTAAGCCGTTTTTTTCGGCTTCGACTCGTCAACCACCACGCACTCGCGCAGCAGCACCGGTTGTTCAAATCCGTCTTCGTCTTCCACGTATGCCATGTTTCCCTCTATTCTTGAGATGCGTCCTCCTCCCGTGGAATTGAGGAAGCGCACCATGTCGTTAACTTTTGCCATAATGTCATTAATTTTCGTAAAAACAAAATTACAAAAATCTTGCCGAAGTGCAGTGTTGCCCAGTGGGTAAACTGTTTTTGTGCAGATGTGGAATCGGCAAAATTAAAGGAGGGTGCACCAGCACGGAAAAAATCTGGTACACCCTCCTCTGTTCTGGTTTAGCCTATCTGACGATTACTTTGGTTGCTGTGTTGCCTATTTTCACGATGTAGGCACCATCGGGTATTTCTATCTCGGTTTTGCCCGTGGTTGCCGAGGTGGCAACCGTGGTGCCGCTCAGGTTGTATATCGTAGCCGTTTCCCCGTTGGCGTTGTCGATGATAATGCAGCCGTCGGCAGCGTAAACCTTGGTGGCACTATCCTGCACTTGCCCGACACCCGACGTCGGCGATGCTTCAACCTCGTAGGAGACAGCCGATTCGCCACGGTCGTACAGGGCAGATATGCAGTAATAATAGGTTTGCCCGGCGGTGACATCTGTATCGACGTAGGTTGTTTCGGTCAATGGCTCGTCGTTGAGCTTCACGCCATTGCGGAACAGGTTGTAGCCAATGAGTCGGAGGCCGTAAATGGCTGACGTGTAGGTGACATCATCAATCATCAATCCATATTGGTCGCAACCGGTGTATCTGATTGCGATGTACCTCACATCTTCGGCTACGGGGATTTCATAAAGAGTCCAATCCTCGGTGGCTATCCCTTCGTCGATGACAGTGAATGCCGACGGCTCGGTGCTGGTGGTTGATTGCAGGATTTGGAATGTTTCGTTGGTGCTTGTCCTCAGACGGCGCATATAGAAGCTGAACGTTGTGCCGCTGCTCAATTCGGGCGACACGAGCCAGTCGTCGTTAGCTTGCGGCACACCGCCGATGCTCACCATCACATACCAGCAGATGAAGCATTGGTTGCCCGTGCGTGGCAGCAGCCAAGCGTCGTCGGCAGTCAATTCCTTGTCCAGTTCATAAGGGTTCCACACTTGGAATGCTTGCACCCCGTTTTTGTTGGGAAAGTCGGGGAAGTCGTATGGTGCGCCGGCGGAGTATTGGTCTTGGTCATACACCGTCCAGTCGCCGATGTTGTCGATAATGAATGGCTGGTAATCTTCGATTCCGTCTTGGGTGGTTATTTCATGTGTGGGAAATGCAGCAGGCTCCCAACTGATGGTGATTTTGTCGTCATCAGCCGTAGCTCCCAAATAGCTTACTGTTGGATATTTGGGGTCTCTGACTGTGATGTTGACAGTGTTATACGACGTGTTGTTGTCGGCAAGTTCGTCGTTGTCGGCTTCAACGGCGGCGTTGATGCTTGCCTCGCCTGCATCGTAAGCCGATGGCGTGTAGGCAATTTCTACCGACTTGGTTTCGCCCGGAGCAATCTGTTCGCCAGGGATTGACGCTACTTTCACTCCATCTTTGTACAGGGCAAGGGTGTATTGGGTTTCGGTTTCAGAGCCGCGGTTGGTGTAGGAGAATGTGTATTTTGCCTCGGCATTTATGTCCAGCTTTTCGGGACCGCTCAGTTGCATGGCACACAAGTCGTGGGCTGGAGTTTCTTCTATCTGTATGTTGTCGGCATAATAATACATCCAGTAGCATTCCATGCTGCCGCGCAACGATATTCGCAGCTGTTCGCAGCCGGCATAGTCGGCGAGCGAGATGCGATGTTCCTGCCAGCCTTCTTGCTCGGCTGTTGCCATTATGGGGTCGCCCACCTGGGTGAACGACCTTGAGTCTTCGGTGACTTCGATGGTGAGTTTCGTACTTTTCCCCTCATCGGTGATGTCGGCATCTGCCCAATGATAAACAAACAGCGTTATCGACGGATTTTGAGTGCCGGCGAGGCTGATCAATGGCGACAAGATGCGGCTGTCGATTGCATCTTCCGAAAACGGGTTGCGGAATATGATGAATCCCTGGTCGCCGTCTTGCGACTGCATAGTATCGTCGTCTGACATTGTAGCCCAGCCAAACGAGCCTGTCAATAACTGCACTGTCCATGGATTGTTCTCGGCATAGCCGTTGGCAAACGATTCGGCAAAAGGCAGGGAGAATGGAGTGCCAGCCACGGCGCTTTGCGTGACTGATTCGCTGGTGCCGTAGCTGTTGGTCGCCACTACGGCATACGTGATGCTTTCTTGCTGTAGCCCTATCCCGTCTAAAGCCTCTTTGACGCTGTTGTCAACAAAAGATGTTTCGGTCAAGTCGGATTGCAACAGTGTGTAATCGTTACCGAGGCTGCGATACACCGAGTAGGTGAGAACCGACGGGTCTAATGTGCCACCCGACACGTCTTGCGTGGGGGCTTCCCATGTCACTGTCACCGTCATGCCGCGGTCGGTGACGAGGGTTTGCAGGTTGCCCACTGCGGTCGGGATTTTGGTCTCGTCGGTTGCTTCGCTTGTCGCGAACGCGTTGGCGGCTTGTGCTTCATTTCCGCCGGTGCTGCTGAATTTTTGCCCTGAATGGATGGAGTGTTCTTGCCATTGGCCTTGCTGAATCGGTTGTTTCACAGGGTAGGCGTGTGCATCGGTTGCTATGGATATAGCGAGCACTGAGATGATAAAGAAGGTTGGTAATTTCATTTGTCTATGGTTATAAAGGTTTGAAACTCAAAGAAAATTCAATAGGCTGTTTTGACTTTTCCCGTAAAAATTAAAACAGTTTCTAAGCACGTATCAAATTGTAATGTACAAATCGAATTGTCCATATAATATGGCGACCCCATTCATAAAGAAAATCCCATACACGCTATATGTGACAAATGTAGCGAAAGTCGAGCACAAAAGCAAAAAAGAACTTGTTCATTTTTTTGCCTTTGTCGAGGCGCATCCTATATTCTTGAAATGTAGCGAAAGTCGAGCACAAAAGCAAAAAAAGAACTAAATTCATAAATATAGGAGTGAGCTAACTGTTTATCTAAAATGGCAAATCCTGCCCATAATATGCGTGAGGTTCTTTAAAGGAGACAATTCCGTTTCCTTCAAACAATTGTGCTTGCTTCTGAAGTTTTTCTAAATATAAAGTACGCTTTGAAATGTCATTAATTTCCTCACGGCGAGCTTTGCTCATTTCCAAAAAATCCTCGTTTTGGTCGATGCCAAGGAAGCGGCGACCTAATAGATTAGCAGCAATGCCGGTTGTGCTACTTCCAGTAAATGGGTCTAAAATCCATGCACCGGGAAGGGTTGAAGCCTGAATGATGCGAGAAAGCACACACAGCGGTTTCTGTGTAGGGTGCTTGCCACACGACTTTTCCCATGGTGCAATTGCTGGCAATCGCCACACATCACGCATCTGAGTGCCACCATTAATTTTCTTCATCAATTCATAATTGAAAAAGTGTGGTACTTTGTATTCTTTACGAGCCCATAGAATATATTCTGCCGAGTGAGTAAAATATTTACAGGACAGATTTGGCGGGGGATTTGTTTTCTCCCAAGTGATGCAGTTCAATATCTTGAACCCTAATTCTGCCAAGCATCGAGCTACAGAAAAAATATTATGATATGTACCACTTATCCAAATAGTTCCATTGCTTTTTAATTTATTCCGACAGGCAGCAATCCATGATTTATCAAACAGATAATCTTCTTCATACCCGTTAGATTTATCCCAAGCACCCTTATTGACAGAAACCATTTTACCGCTTTGGACGCTTATGCCTCCATTTGAAAGATGGTAAGGAGGATCTGCGAAAATCATATCAAACTTGAAATCAAACGAATTTAATAGTTCGATACATTCCCCTTTCAAAAGAGTAAAATCTCGGTTTTCTGACTTATAGTAAGCTGTAGGCATTTAAATAAGCATTTTTGAAATTATTCCATTCTCAAGATCGGTAATGTTGTACAAATGTTCCAAGACATCAAAAGTTTCTTTCAGATTATTTTTCGCACTGCGCCAACCACAGCCATCGGTAAACCAAACAAATTTGAAATAATCCAAATCTTTGGTTTCCATGGTGATGGTTTTGTAACTACGAGCCGTTTCGTTTAGCTTAGAACCACTACTTGTATAAAAGTTAGTTTCTATTCCATAAACAGTATCTTTCCCTTTTATGACAAAATCAAATCTCTTTTCTGCGCCTCCATTATTTGATATGGAAGATAAATCTATACCCCATTTTGCCTCAATTTCATGGATATACATTTCCTTGAAATAATTCTTGCCCTTAACAAGTCCTGCTTTGCGAATGAAACTCTCAACGAGATTCTCCATTAGATGACCGCCACGATTTTTGCGCCCGTTTGAGTCAAGACCAGTTTCTATACCAGTCACGTAATCCACAAGATTGTTGACAATATGATTCTCCATCAAATCAAAAAGGCCAGTCTTTCGCATGAATTTGACATAATCTTCATTTGAACAATTGGGCTTGTCGAAATGAAAATCAATCTGACCTTCTTCGTCCATAGCCATAATATCAAATTCACGCTTGGCTAAAAGGATAGGAATACATTTTAGCGTTTCGGGATATTGTACCAAAATATTCCAGAACTCAGACTCTATATTCTTGGAGCCAATTAGCGAGTTCAATATATTAAGTGGAACTTTAATGGCTTCCACGTTATTGAATACCTTGTCGAAATCAACGTAATATTTGTAATCGGCAATAGAAGGTCTGAAACCGGCAAGCCACGAATCAAAGTCTCTCATATCAGTAGGCATTAGCAACATTAGAAATCATTATTTCGGAAATAGCTCCACGTCCATTCCCTTTTGAATTTATCATTCTCGCAGCAGAAACTCGTTTAATTGAAAACATCCTGTAAAGATGGTCAAAGAAATTATCACCGTCATCTATATTTTGAGGATCTGAATTACTTGCCACAAATAAAGATTTGCGCTTTGCTATCTGCTCACAAAAATTGCGAAGCCGCATCTGTTCTGCATCATCAAACCCATCTTTTGCATAGGAAGTAAATGCAGAGGTCTCTGTTAAAGGTCGATATGGTGGATCGAAATAATACAAGACATTTTCATCGGCATATTTACCCGTTTGTGCAAAGTCTCCACAAAGAATCTCAACACGTTGTAAAATAGCAGAATCTGCCCTCAATGTCTCTGCATCGCAAATTTTGGGATTCGTATATCTCCCATGCGGAACATTAAATTTTCCTTTAGAGTTCACACGATATAGCCCATTAAAGCAAGTGCGATTTAGAAAAATAAATAATGCCGCTGCTTCAAGCTCTGAATTATTTTTTTCATTATAATGCTCACGTTGAGATAAAAAATAATCTTTTCTTGCGACATCATCCAATGCAAGGTATTCAGCTTGAATTCGTGCCAATTCAAGAATCAATTTTTCAACATCCGATTTTATTACGCGATATGTACAAATTAACTCTTCATTTATATCATTGATTATGGCTCTTGTTATGTTCGGGTATTCTTGTAGAATCCAAAACAGAACAGCACCTCCACCAACAAATGGCTCTACATAAGTCACCTCATTCCTTTGTAATAAATCACAAGGTAGGGCTCTTTTTATATCGCCAAGAAGTTGTGTTTTACCTCCAACCCACTTAACAAATGGTTTTGCCGGGTATGTATATAATCTTTTCATATAGTTTCCAATATCAGAGTTCTGGATATCACTACGCAAAAATAACGATAACTGTCCATTTCATCAACAAAATGGAGTTATAAAACAAAACATTCGGGAAAGCCGAATGTTTGTCACAAAAAACAGGCTCGATTGTTTTGTTCTGCTCTCGCCTTGCATTATCTTTGTAAAAGCAAAACCGCAAGGTATCATGAGCTTTTGCAATGTTTTGCGCATTAAATATTTCTACCCGACGAGATGAACGAAGCCAGTTTAAGCCAGCTATATCTTAAGGACACGGCGTTTCAGAACCTGATGCAGAAGCGCGTGTTCAATGTGTTGCTAATTGCCTCGCCCTATGATGCGTTTATGATTGAGGAGGACGGACGCATCGAGGAACAGTTGTTCTTTGAATATGCCGCCCTCAACCTGAGTTCTCCGCCGCGAGTGGAGCAGGCGCGCAACTATGCCGTGGCGATGGCGAAGTTGGAAGAGAAGCACTTCGACCTTATCATAGCCATTCCCAACGTTGACATAAGTGAGACATTTGTCAATGCCAAAATCATAAAGGGGCTTTATCCCGACATTCCGTTTGTGGTGCTCACGCCGTTCTCGCGCGAGGTGTCGCGGCGGCTTGCCAACGAGGACTTCAGCGGAGTTGACTATGTGTTCAGCTGGCTGGGCAATGTTGACTTGTTGCTTGCGATAATAAAGTTGCTCGAAGACAAGTTGAATGCCGACAACGATGTTAACGTGGTGGGGGTGCAGATGATTTTGCTGGTAGAGGACTCGGTGAGGTTCTTGTCAACGATTTTGCCCACGCTGTATAAGTTCTTGCTGCGGCAGTCGCTGATATTCTCGACCGAGGCACTTAACGAGCATGAGCAGATGATGCGAATGCGCGGCCGTCCAAAAATCATGGTTGCCCGCGACTATGAGGAGGCGATGAGGATTTATGAAAAGTATCAAAAAAACATATTGGGCGTGGTGTCGGACATTTCGTTCAAACACGGCGGAGTGAAAGACCAGCATGCAGGATTGCAGTTTGCGCGCGAGCTGAAGTCGCGCGACCCGTTCCTGCCCATAATCATGGAGTCGAGCGAAACAGGCAACGCCGCTGCCGCAAAGGAGCTTGGATGTGCGTTCATCGACAAGAACTCGAAGCAGTTGCCCACCGAGCTTGGCGATGCCTTGCGCAAATACTTCGGTTTTGGCGACTTTATAATACGCGACCCCGAGACGGGCAAGGAGATATTGCGCATCAAGGACTTGAAGGACTTGCAGAAGCATATTTTCGACATTCCCGACCAGTCGCTGTTGTACCATGCCAGCTACAACGACATTTCGCGGTGGCTGTATTCGCGTGCGATGTTCCCCATCGCCGAGGTGGTGAAGATGCACCGCTTCAAGGACATAAGCGAAGCCCCGGCGGTGCGGCAGTTGTTCTTCGACCTCATTGTGAAGTACCGCCGCATGAAGAACCGCGGCGTGGTGGCAGTGTTCCATAAGGAGCGGTTTGACTATTATTCCAATTTTGCCCGCATCGGCGAAGGGTCGTTGGGGGGCAAGGGGAGAGGTCTTGCCTTCATCGACTCGATTATAAAGAAAAGTCCGCTGTTCGACAACTTGGATGGCGTGGGGATTTCTATTCCCCGCACCGTGGTGCTGTGTACCGACGTGTTCGACGAGTTCATGGAGAGCAACAACTTGTCGCCCGAGGTGCTGGCAGAACTTCCCGACGAAGAGATATTGAAAGTGTTTATCGAGGCGAAGTTGCCGCAATGGATTAAAGACGACTTCACGGCACTGTTTGAGGTGGTTGACAAGCCGCTTGCCATACGCAGTTCGAGCTTGCTCGAAGACAGCCACTACCAGCCGTTTGCCGGCATTTACTCGACCTACATGATACCGCACTTCGACGACAAGGAGGAGATGATGCGCCAGTTGCTTGCCGCCATAAAGAGTGTGTATGCGTCGGTGTTTTATGCCGACAGCCGAGCATATATGGCTGCCACGCGCAACGTTATCGACCAGGAGAAGATGGCTGTCATCATTCAGGAAGTCGTGGGCAAGCAGTATGATGAGGTATATTACCCATCGTTCGCTGGAGTGGGGCGTTCGCTTAATTATTACCCCATCAACGACGAGCAGCCCGAGGACGGCGTGGCAGAAGTTGCCGTCGGGCTGGGAAAATATATCGTTGACGGCGGACTGTCGCTGCGCTTCTCGCCTCGCCACCCCGACAAGGTATTGCAGACGAGTATGCTTGACCTTGCACTGCGCGACACGCAGACGCGTTTTTATGCCCTCGACCTGAAGCGAGGCTCAACCCAAGATTTCAGCGTCGATGACGGTTTCAACATCAAGAAGATGCGCATACAGGATGCTGCCGGCAATGGCTCGTTGCGTTACATGGTATCGACCTATGATGTTAACGACGGTGTGTTGCGCGACCACGACTCTGGCACCGGGCGCAGGGTGGTGACATTTGCCAATGTGTTGCAGCACAATGCGTTTCCCTTGGCGAAAGCAATCGACATGATGCTCACCGAGGGGCAGAAGGCTATGGGTCGTCCAGTCGAGATAGAATTTGCCGGCATGATAGGCAACGACGGAACGCCAATGGCAAACGAGAAAGGGCAGATATACTGGCTACAGATACGCCCGATTGTTGACCGCAAGGAAATGCTCGATGAAAAAGTGCTGGAAACTGCCGACGAGAACCTGATTCTGAAGAGTTGCACTGCCCTTGGCCACGGCATGACCGACAACATCAAGAGCATAGTGATGGTGAAGGAAGAGGAGTTCTCGATGTTCAACAATTCGCTCATTGCAAGGGAGATTGAAAAGATTAACCGTGCCTTCACCGAACGCGACGAGGGCTACATATTGATAGGTCCCGGGCGATGGGGGTCGAGCGACCCTGCATTGGGCATTCCTGTGAAGTGGCCCCACATCTCGTCGGCAAAGCTGATAGTGGAAACTTCGATGGCGGGCAACCGCATAGAGCCGAGCCAAGGCACGCACTTTTTCCAAAATCTCACTTCGTTTGGCGTGGGATATTTCACTGTGGGCGCGCCAGATGACGGAAGTGTGTGGGATAAGGCATACTTGGACGCGCTTGTTCCCGAGTCGGAGAGCCGCTTCGTGAAGGTGTTGCGCTTCGACGAGCAGCTCACGGTGGCTATCAACGGCCGCAAAAGTTTCGGCATAGTGCTGAAGCCGGGTGTTAAGGTTGCCGACCAAGACGAGCCTCACTCTATGGTGGCTGACGATGTATATGACACAAACCAATAAAAAGAGATATTTGCATGGCATTTTTCAGGAAGTTGAGAGCGTTTTTTGGCTTTGGCGATGACGAAAGTGATGAGGAACTGAACGAAAAGTTTTTGCCATATGAGGCGCAGCACCGTACACCATATATCAACCCTTTTAAAAAAGAGGAAGAAAACAAAACAATGGAAGATACAGAAGAAAAAGAAGTGGACAGTATAGAACCGCAGGCAGACAACAAGGTTAACGACATTGACGAGCTGCCATTGGAGATGTATAACGGAGTGTTGTCGATAATCAACTCCACAATCCCAACGTTTGTCAGGGAATGCCTTGACGTGGAAGCCGAGAAGCGAGCCATTGCCAAGTCGCTTGGTCCGCATATAAAGGGGGCTATATCGAAGGCTCGCCAGGACATAGAGGCTGAGGCACAGAAGCAGTGGGATAAGGAGCGTGCCGGGATGGTTGACTTGCTGGAGCAAGCCGAGGCGCGCAGTAAGGAGGCAGCCGAACGCGCCGAGCAGGCTCTGACGCGTGTACAATCGGCTGACGCGCAGCGCAAGGCTGTGACAGAACGGTGCCGCACTCTCGAAAACCGCGTTGCCGAACTTGAAGCCGAGCGCGAGCAGTTCGACCTCGAAAACAAAAGCCTTGTCAACAAGATAAAGGTGGCACAGGTGCATGCCGACGACGCTGCCCATTATCGTGAAGAGGCTGACGAACTGCGTCGCCAGCTTGCCGAGTTGAAGGAGAAATCGGCAGCAGCCATCGATGCCGAAACCGAGGCAAAGTGGAGCGACGAGGTGGCGAGGCTGCAGCAGGAAATAGCCACAAAAGATGCCGACATAGACGCTTTGACAAAGAAGGCGGAGGAAACTGCGTCGCAACTCGCTGATGCGCGCAAGGAGCTTGACGAGGCTCTTGCAACACTCGACATTGCCAATGAGGTGCAGGAGCAGGTTGACAAGTTGAGCGACCAAATCAAAGCTCGCGATGCCAAGATTGCCGCCATGCGCGAGCAGTGGGATAAGAAAGAGGCTGAAGCTGCCCGAAGCTATAACGAGGTGAACAATGCCAACCTTGACCTAAAATTGCAATACGACTTGCTTAAAGCCGAAGCCCAGAAGTTGCGCGAGGCTGTGGCAAATGCCGACAAAGACAAGGAAGATGCAGTGGCTGAGTTGCAGGAGCATTTGTTTAAGGCAGAAAAGGACAACGAAACATTAAAGGGTCGCATCGAGGCATTGAAACAAGAGGTTGAAGCCACCAAAAAACAAGCCGAGGAGACTGCCGAGGCTCGAGATGAACGTTCGGAGGACATGAAAAAGCAACTCGAAGCGGCGGCATTGCTCATAGAGCGGCGCGATGAAACCATCAGGCAGCTCAATGACAAAATTGGGGCAATAGAAGGCGAAATGTCGTTTGCTCGTACAACAGACAGCGAAAATCGATTGAAAATAAGGCAATTGACTATAGAACTGGAAAAAGAGCGAGAGAAGTCGAAGCAACTTTCAGAGCAACTTGCATCACCAGTTGTGACAAATGATGAGCAAGAAGAAGCTGTGACGAACAAAAAGCCCGGCAGGAGAGGCCGTCCTAAAAAATCGACAGCCGTCAAAGAGGTTGCCGAAGTGAAGGCAGAACCTGTTGCTGAGGTAAAAGAAACGGTTGCCGATGTCGCTGTCGAGGAAGCGAGTGTGCCAGAGCCTGAACTTGAAGAGGCTGTGCAACACGTGTTCAAGATAGATATAAGCGATGCAGGTGTTGAGGCTCATGATGATGCCGACGGTGATAAGATGCAGGTGGTAGCCGAATTGGAGCCATTGGCAAGCGAGGAATCGGCAGAACCTGTTACCGTTGTTGGTGAAACGGTAGAGGCTGTGGCAGAAGTGTTCCCCATTGATAATACTGTTGTAAGCCCCGTCGAACCAGTAGGCGAAGTCGCAAGCGACTTGTTGAATGACGAAACCAACATCGACACAACGTTTGCCGATGGTAATACCGATGATGGAATACTCGACCTTGAGGACGACATCGAGTGGCTTATACCCACTACCGAGCAAGCCGAGGCTGGCAGCGAAGCTAAAAAAGTCGCCGATGACGATTTTGTATTTATACAAAAGAAAGAAGAAAAGGAAGAAAAAGAGGAACCGCGTCAGCAACAGATGTCGCTATTCTGACGTGGCACGGAATAATTAAACGCACCAATGTTTCACAACATCGGTGCGTTTAAAACCTTAAAAATCTAATCCTATGAAAAAACTTGCCCAAAGGTAAGCCTTATCTTAGTGAGAGGCAAAAAAAGTGTTGAAAAATAACTGTAAATTAAACCAACAGATATTAAAACCAGCATAAAAACGAGCCATCCATGTGCTTGCATATGTTTTGCAGCATGTGGATGGCTCGTTTTTTTATGGTTTTGTATGTGTGGTTACTTCAGATAGGTGCGGTAGAACTTCTCTATGCGGTCGAATGGAATTTTGTCCATTTGGTCATACAGGTCGGTGTGGTTTGCGCCAGGCACAATCAGCAATTCCTTGTTGTCTCCTTTCAGCTTCTTGAATGCGTCTTCGCTGAAGTAGCGCGAATGGGCTTTCTCTCCATGCACCAGCAGGACGGCACTGCGTATCTCGTTGCTGTAGCACAAGATGGGCATATTGATGAACGAGAGCGACGAAGTTTTGTTCCAGCCGTTGTTGGAGTTGAGCGAGCGCTTGTGGTAGCCGCGTGGTGTCTTGTAATAGGCATGGTAGTCTTTCACGAATTGCGGAACGTCGTCGGGGAGCGGGTCGATTACGCCACCGGCAAGCGCATAGTTGCCGTTGCGGTAGTCGGTGGTGCGTTGTGCATTGAGCTGGCGGCGCATTTCATATCGGGCATCTTCGTCGATTGAATCAAAGTAGCCGTTGGCTGTGCATCGGCTCATGTCATACATCGTAGCAGCCACGGTTGCCTTGATTCGGGTGTCGATTGCGGCAGCATTTATCGAGAATCCGCCCCAGCCGCATATTCCGAGTATTCCTATCCGTTCGGGGTCAACGTCGTCGCGAGTCGAAAGGTAGTCAACAGCGGCGCAGAAATCTTCGGTGTTGATGTCGGGCGATGCCACGTATCGGGGTGTGCCTCCGCTTTCGCCAGTGAATGACGGGTCGAACGCTATTGTCAGGAAGCCACGTTCGGCAAGCGACTGGGCATATAAGCCCGAAGCTTGTTCCTTCACTGCCCCGAATGGACCGCTCACTGCAATTGCCGCCAACTTTTCACCGTTGCCGGCACTCTTGGGAATATACAGGTCGGCTGCGAGCGTTATGCCATAGCGGTTGTGGAATGTAACCTTGCTGTGTGTCACTTTGTCGCTAAGTGGGAACACTTTATCCCACTCTTGTGTCAATGAAAGAGGTTCGTTTGTCATAGTGTTGTTGTTTTTTGTGTCGCCGTTGTTGCCTGTCGTGTTGCACGAGCTGGCAATGATGGCGATGAAGATTATTTGCAATATTTTTTTCATGTCGGGTAGGGGGTTATCTTATGAAGTTAGTCCTTATGGGTTGTTCGCGCATGGGCAACGGTTGCTTGCCTTCAGCAATCGAGTTCAGCAGCCAAGCCATATTGTCGGCAAGGGTACGCATCGTTTGCAAGCCTTCGGCATCGAGTGCGGCTTCGCCTGGCAATCTCCCGTGTACGCTGTTCCAGTATTGCGATGGAACGACGGGCATATTGCTGATGGTGAAATACTTGTTCAACCGGTCGAACGTAGCACTTGCGCCTCCGCGGCGGCACACTGCCACGGCTGCGGCTGGCTTGCCTTGCAAGAGGTTTTGCGACGAATAGAAAAGCCTGTCGAGCAGGGCACATAGCGAGCCATTGGGGCCTGCATAATAGGTGGGTGACCCGATGATGATTGCATCTGCTGTTTCGAGTTTTGCTCTCACGGTGTTGTAAAGTTGGTCGTTGAATGCGCATCGTCCAGATTGCGCGCATTTGCCGCAGGCAATGCAGCCCTGCACTGCCTTGGTGCCGATTCCGATGATTTCGGCGCTTATGCCATTTGTTTCCAGTCTGTTTGCTACTTCTGTGAGGGCTATTTGGGTATTGCCGTTTGCCCTCGGGCTTCCGTTTATGAGTAGTACTTTCATAGTGTGAGTCGGTTGTGTTTTGTTCAATTGCAAAGTTAATCGGGAAAATTGCAATATTGATTGTTGTGCGGCTCAAATTATATTTCCTCAAAGTTCATTTTTTGAAAACTTTCGAGACACTATTAATAATAAAGGACACACTTCATTGCCGTGTGTCCTTTATTGTAATTGTGTTGCTTGGGTATTATATCGACTTGCTGCGCAAGACATACCACATCGAAGGGTCGAAACGCGGCAAAGCCACTATCTGTACGTTTTTTGCACGGTCGCTTAGTGTGCCTTCTCCTTTTCCCGTTGTTATGCCGCGGGATTCGAGGGCGGCGCGCATCTCTTTGATGGCAATGTCGGGTGTATTGTTGTCGTGGCTCAGGTGGCACAGAAATACATACCTCATATCGGGTGTGTAGTTGTCGGCAACAAATTTTGATGCCACTTTGTTGTCGAGGTGCCCTTTGCTGTCGCGAATGCGGGCTTTGAGGTATTCTTTATAGGGTCCGTTCGTGAGCATCGTTTCGTCGTAGTTTGATTCTATCATCAAGTAGTTGGCTTGCTTCATGTAGAAGTCGGCGCGGTCGGTGATGACACCCATATCGGTGGCAACGACAAACTTGTTGCCGCCATGCTCTATCATGAAGCCAGCATTGTCGGTACCGTCGTGCGACACTTCAAAAGCTGTGATTTGCATTCCGGCAAGGGTGAACGGTATCTCCTTGAAAATGGCTTCGTGGTAGTCTTTTATGCGGCGTGATATGCTGTGGCGTCGCAGTATGCCGTTGAGCGTGCGAGGTGTGCAATAGATGTGGATATGCTTGTATCGGCGTGCAATCTGATACACATAGCGCACGTGGTCGCCGTGGTCGTGTGTCAGGCAAATGCCTTTCACCATGCCGGGTGTCACGCCGTTGAGAGCAAGCGTGTCAAACACTTTGCCGGCATCTATCCCGGCATCTATGAGCAGCCCGGCAGTCGATGTGCCGATGTAGGCGCAGTTGCCGCTGCTGCCGCTGCCAAAGCTGATGAAGCGCAGTGCCTCGTCGGCGAGTGGGGGAGTCTCTTCTTCTATAGCCGATGCAAACCCTGGTTCATCGCCTATTTCTGGCGAGAGGTTGCTTGATGCGTCTTCGGCATCAAAAATTATTGATTGTTGTCGTTCGTTTTTTATGTATTTCTTAGACATTGTTATTTATATAGCAAGAATATGGTGGGAACCTTGTCGTAGTCGTATTTTGCGCGGCTCCATTCTTCGATAGTTTGCGTGATTATCGTTTCGTTTTTGCCCGTTATGTCGCTTGCCACGCACAGGCGCAGCCTTTTGGGCAGCGATTGGGCGAGTTCGGCAAGCAGCTTGTTGTTGCGGTATGGCGTTTCGATGAATATCTGCGTTTGGTCGAGCGAGGCGATGTTGTGTTCCATGTTGCGCAATTTGCGTTGGCGCTCGCCTGTATCGATTGGCAAGTAGCCGACAAATGCAAAACTTTGTCCGTTGAATCCCGAAGCCATAAGCGACATTATGATGCTTGAAGGGCCTACGAGAGGAACCACTTTCAGCTTTTCGCGCTGCGCTATTGCAACGACGTCGGCTCCGGGGTCGGCAATGGCAGGGCAGCCGGCTTCGGAAATGACCCCTACTGCCTCGCCGCTGCGCAAGGGAAGGAGCATTGCGCTCACTTCCTCGGGGCGGGTGTGGCGGTTGAGGGTGTAGAACGTCAGTGAATCGATATCGATTGCACGGTTGCATTTTTTCAGGAATCGACGCGCCGAGCGCACGTTTTCCACAATGAAATGGCGTATTTCGCTCACGACGGCAGTGTTGCGGCTTGGCAGCACGTCGTCGGTAGCCCCGTCGCTCAGTGGCACTGGAATGAGATATAAAGCGGCTTCAAGCATTGTCGTTTTCTACTTTTATGTAGCTTCTAACTTGCAAAGTTAATGTAAGGCTAAGGCAAAAGCAAATAGAGCTTGTGTGAATTTACATAAACTTTGCACAAATTCAAATTCCAGTGGAGATTGATTTGTGCCTTGCCTGCTGTGGAATTTGCCGTTGGCTCGTGGTCGAGTGGTGTCGGTCGGTAGAGGGGGGCGTGTTGCCGTTTCATGTGTTGCTACTGCGGCCGAGAAAGTCAAATGTGTCAACATATACCTCGGTCACATAGTGCTTGATGCTCGTGCGGTCTTCCCACACGCGGGTACGCAATTTGCCCTCGATGTACAGCTTTGTACCTTTGCGTATGTATCGCTCGGCAAACAGAGCATTCTGCCCGTTCATCACGATTCGGTGCCATTCGGTGCGCTCGGGTATTTGTACGCCATCGGCATTGGTGTGGGCTCGTTCGGTGGTTGCAAGTGCAAATTCGGCTATGGCTTGCCCGGGTCCTGTGTATTTCACCTTGGGGTCTTGCCCCACGTTGCCCACCAATATAACTTTGTTTACCGACATGTCGTGAGTTTAATATTGTGTTTTGTCTTCCTTTGATGCCCACTTCTTGAATGCCTCGATGGCGTCGGTGCCCGTCATGTGTATGCAGGGTATTGCACGGTCGGCTTGTGGCTTGGCGATTTCTTCATATATGAAATTGTCGTCAAAGTCGATGGCGCGTGCGTCCATCTGGGTGTTGCCATAGTATATGCGCCTCACGCCTGCCCAGTATAGTGCGCTCAGGCACATCGGGCACGGTTCGCACGAAGTGTATATGTCGCAGCCGTCGAGCTTGAAGTTGCCCGTGGCTTGGCAGGCGTTTCTTATTGCATTCACTTCGGCATGTGCGGTGGGGTCGTTGTCGAGCGTGACAGTGTTGCTGCCAGTTGAAATTATTTTCCCGTCTTTCACTATTACTGCGCCAAACGGGCCTCCGCCCTTGTCAACATTGTCGCTGGCAATGTCGCAAGCCATTTTCATATAGTTGCGGTCGTTATCGTTTATTTCTATGTTCATAAGTTGTATATTCAATTGATTTTTGGTTTATAAAGTTAACAATAAAAATTGTAATATGCAACTCAAGCGGGGATTAATAGTTAAATAATGCAAATTGACTGCATTTTTATTGTGAAATGCTTGCGTGGTATTTTGTAGATGTTATATTTGTAGAGTGTTTTTCATGGTATTAGATTTTAAGGTTAATAGTTGTGCCGGCTGTCGCGAGGACACCCGGCATAATTTATATATGGCGCATTTTTGCTTAATTGGATAATATCGTGTAATTTTGGCGCGGTATTGAGATAATTATAATTTGTAGAATATGAAAAAAATATTGTTTTCGTTGGCAGCTGCCGCATTGCTCGTTTCGTGTGGAAACAGCAACAAGTATTCGGTGACGATGACGCTGCCCAATAGCGATTTGGCTGGACAGACGGTGTATCTCCTTAATTATGACACCGAGGATACAGTGGCTTCGGCTGTTGTTGCCGACTCGATTGTGAAGTTTGAAGGCTCGGTCGAAAAGGATTTCCTTGCCAGCATGGATGGCAGGACTGTCTTTGTTGTCGAGCCGGGCGAAATTATAGTGAAGGATGGTGAAGCCTCTGGCACAAAACTCAATGACGCGTTGGCTTCGTTGTCGGGCACAGTGAAGTCGATAATAGATACAGCCAATGGCATAATGATGGACGTGCATTCGGGTGCAATCGATTCGGCAGCGTGTGCCAATGCGATGGATAGCTTGAACAACGTTTATTTGGAGGCTTTCAAGTCGGTTTATGAAGCAAACAAGGACAATTCGCTTGGAATATTGGCATTTACAGGCTATGTGCAGAATGAGGAAATGACGCTTGACGAGATTGAGGCTGAACTTGCTACTGCGCCGGTGGTGGCTCAATCGAAACAAGTGGGGAAAATTATTGATGTGCTGCGCAAGGAGGAAATGACTGCCGAGGGAGCGATGTTTACCGATTTTACCGTTATCGATGCCGACGGCAAGGAGCAGAAATTGTCTGACTACGTGGGTAAGGGAGACTATGTGCTCGCCGACTTTTGGGCAAGCTGGTGTGGTCCATGCCGTGCCGAGATTCCCAATATCAAGAAGATTTATGAAAAATATAAGGGCAAAGGGTTGACTGTGCTTGGCATTGCAGTGTGGGACAAACCAGAGGATACCAAGAAGGCTATTGACGAATTGAAAATCTCGTGGCAGCAAATCACAAATGCCGGTCAAGTGCCAACCGACTTGTATGGAATACAGGGTATTCCCCACATCATTCTTTTCGGACCCGATGGCAAGATAATCGCTCGCGACTTGCGTGGCGAGGAGATGATTGCCAAGGTTGACGAGGTGATGAAGAAAAAATAAGGAGAAGTTTTTTTTCAAGCACAAAATAGGGTGTGAATGACAAACAAGCCAATCTCGCTGATGAGGTTGGCTTGTTTTGTGTATCATTGTTAGTGGCGTTGTTTACTGGCGCGGCAGCAGGTTTATTTTTAGCTTGTTATAGGCTCGTTCGGCTTTTCCCTTGGCTGCTTCCACTGTGGTGTCGGTGGAGAGTATCACTGCCATGCGTCGATGACCCTGCACCTCGGGTTTGCCGAAGATGCGCATCTGTGTGCCTTTTTCTTCGAGCACCTGCTCGATGCAGTCCATCTCTATGCGGTTGGTGTCGCCTTCTACTACTACGGCGCGCGATGCCGACGGGCCATAGAAGCGAATATCAGGCACTGGCAGTCCGAGCAGTGCACGGGCGTGCAAGGCAAATTCGCTTTGGTCTTGCGAAATCATGGTCACCATGCCTGTGTCATGCGGACGTGGCGACACTTCGCTGAATATCACATCGTTGCCCTTTATGAACATTTCCACTCCAAATATGCCGTAGCCGCCGAGTGCGTCGGTTATGCGTCGCGCAATATCCTGGACTTGAGCCTTTGCAGTGTCGGTCATTGCTTGTGGCTGCCACGAATAGCGGTAGTCGCCATCGATTTGTATGTGTCCTATCGGCTCGCAGAAGTTTGTGCCACTGATGCTGCGCACGGTGAGCAGGGTTATCTCATAGTCGAAATCGATAAATCCCTCTACTATAACACGTCCTGCCCCGGCACGTCCGCCCTCTTGTGCTGTGAGCCATGCGCGGTGTATTTCGTTGGCTGTGCGTATAACGCTCTGTCCGTGCCCCGAAGAACTCATTATCGGTTTCACTACACATGGAACGCCTATGGCTGCCACAGCCTCGTTGAACTCCTCTTCGGTCGAGGCGAAGCGGTATGGCGATGTGGGAATCCCAAGCTCTTCGGCTGCAAGGCGGCGTATTCCTTCTCGGTTCATGGTCAGCCATGCGGCACGGGCGGTCGGCGTGACGTGGTAGCCCTCTTTTTCGAGTTCGACAAGTGTCGAGGTGGCAATTGCTTCAATCTCGGGAATGATGTGTTGTGGTTTTTCAAGTTCGATTATCTCCCGCAACTTCTTGCCGTCGAGCATGTTGAACACATGGCTGCGATGTGCAACCTGCATTGCGGGTGCATTGGGGTATTTGTCACAGGCAATCACTTCCACGCCTATGCGCATCAGCTCGATTGCCACTTCCTTGCCGAGTTCGCCACTGCCGAGCAACAATGCTTTGTGTCCGATTGGCGATAAAACAGAACCTATTCGTGTCATTGTATTATTGGTGTATTTTGTGAGTTTCACAAAGTTACGATATTTATTGGTAATATCGCGGGCTGCATGAAGAATAAAAAAGAACGAATTGCCTTTTAGTAGCAATTCGTTCACCTAAGTCGTACTCGGAGCGGGACTTGAACCCGCACAGCCGCAATGGCCAAAGGATTTTAAGTCCTTCGTGTCTACCATTCCACCATCCGAGCAACTTTTATAAAATAAAGTTGAATAGTGCAAAAGCGGTGCAAAGTTAATCATTCTCGTCGTGCCCTGCAAGTCTTTTTTGCATTTTATGCGCTTAAGATACACGGCTTTTCTCTATATTATAGAAATAGTCTTCATCATGATGGGTGTTTCAAGGTGGATTCAAAGAGATTAAATGCGTCTATTTGTGATTGTAGAATGAGTGAAGGGCATACTTTGGGCGGTTTTGTGTACCCGTATTGCTGTTTTCAAGTGAATCGGGAATCTTGTTTGGGGTGATGTAATGGATGTCTGGGAGGTGATATGGAGAATTTTTCAGTAGTTGAGTGTTAAATATTGTTTCGGGATTTGGGGTATTTTTGTGGGATATGGGTTGGGTGTATGTTTTAGGGCAGAAAATTGTGGAAAATTTTTGTTTGTGGAAGTTGTTGTGGGATAGGGGGTTGGTTAAACGGGGTGAAAAAAGTTTGAAAAAAGTTGCGAAAAAATTTGGTTTGTGGGGAAATTTGGTAGTACCTTTGCAACCGCAAACGGGGAACG
>CASEAQ010000034.1 GCA_949285735.1 uncultured Bacteroidales bacterium | reverse complement strand
ACTACCGACCAAAAGGGGCGACCGACGTTCTATCCGTTCCCGTCTGGGGTGAAGATGGTTGACCTTGGCATCAACTATACCGACGACAATGGCAAACGCGTGGCACAGAAGATTGCCGGCTACTTGCGCCGCCGTCGTCGCCACAAGCAGGCGTTGATCAACCTTTTGATGGCTGAACGTGCCGATGTGGTGGTGTCGCTCTACCCGTCGGAATCGTCGTTCCTGCCCGATATAAAAGATGGAAGCAAGAAGGTGCTGGAGTTGCACTATTGCAAATTCTTCAGGCTGCAATATGGGCGTAAGGGACTGCTTGGTGCAATCGACCGCTGGCGCACACGGCAAGACGAGCATATTGTGAGCCTATTCGACAAATTTGTAGTGCTCACGCATGAGGATAAAGGATATTGGGGCAGCCTGCCAAATATTGAGGTGATACCTAATGCCGCTTTGGAGATGGGAGGCTGGAACGCCGATGTGACGCGGCACCGCGTGATTGCCGTGGGGCGGCTCGACTACCAAAAGGGGCATGACCGCCTGATAGAGGCTTGGGCGATGGTGCAACGGAGCGATAAATATAACGATTGGCAACTCGACATTTTCGGACAAGGGGAGTGGCACGATATGTTGCAGCAGATGATCGACGAGAGAGGGTTGCAACGGAGCGTAAGGCTGAATGCACCAACGAAAAAAATCGGGGAAGAGTATGCCAAAAGTTCGCTATTGGTGATGAGCTCAAATTACGAGGGATTCCCAATGGTGATGATTGAAGCTATGGCTTGCGGCTTGCCTGTGGTGTCGTTTGACTACAAGTGCGGGCCGAAAGATATAATACAAGACGGAGTGAATGGGTTGTTGGTGAGCAATGGCGACATAGAGGGGCTTGCCAATGCCATGATGAGGGTGATGGGCGACGAGGTGCTAAGGAGGCAATTGTCGGAAAACGCCAGAAAGGTGGTTGAGACCTATTCGGAGGAATCCGTGATGTCGCAATGGGTGAACTTGTTCACGTCGTTGAAAAAGAAATGAAGCGCAGGAGATTGTTGCAGATAAATCCCGTGGTGAGGGTTTCGACCTCGACGGGACGCATCATGCAGGAGATTGGCGACCTTGCCATGCAGAATGGTTGGGAAAGCTATATAGCTTACAGCCGAGGACGCGACGGCGAAAAAAAGTGCAGCTCGCAGTTGTTGCCCGTTGGCGACAGGTGTGATGTGGCATGGCATGGCTTGGAAACTCGCCTGCTCGACCGCCACGGGCTGGCTTCGCGCCGTGCCACATGCAAGTTGATTGAGCAAATCGAGGAGTTGCGCCCCGACGTGATACACATTCACAACATACATGGTTACTTCTTGAACTACCGACTGCTGTTTGAGTATCTGTCGGTTTGTGGCATTCCCGTGGTGTGGACTATACACGACTGTTGGCTATATACGGGTCATTGCTATTATTACTCTTATGTGAAGTGTGACAAGTGGCAGACTGGGTGCAACCATTGCTCGCAACGGCGTGAGTTCCCTGCCAGCCTGTTTGCCGACCGCAGCCGTCGGAATTTTGAAGACAAGCGGGCGGCGTTCACGTCGATGCCGCACGACCGCTTGACAATCGTTCCCGTGTCGGAGTGGATGAAAGGGGAGATGCAACGCTCGTTCTTGAGCGGCTATGAAATGCGTGTAATCCACAACGGCATCAATACCGATATATTCACCGTGCGCGACCCGCAGAATGTAGTTGTACGGTATGGCTTGGAGAGGCGGCACATATTGCTCGGCGTGGCAAGCATCTGGAGCAAGGAAAAGGGGCTTGACGACCTGGTGAAGATGGCTGGGCTGCTTGCCGATGACGAGATGATGGTGCTTGTGGGCATCAAGCCCGAAGAGATGAAACGCTTGCCGCAAAACATCGTGGGCATTGCGCGCACCGAGAATATGCAGCAGCTCGCCGAACTCTATTCGGCAGCCGATGCCTTTATCAATCCAACGTGGCAAGACAACTATCCCACCGTCAACTTGGAGGCGATAGCTTGCGGTACACCGGTGGTGACTTACCGCACTGGTGGCAGCATCGAGGCTGTGACCAGCGACACCGGGGTTGTGGTGGAGCAAGGCGACGTGGGGGGATTGTTGGCAGCTGCGCGCGGCATTTGCCAGCGTGGGAAGTCTTATTACCGTGAGCGTTGCCGCCAATATGCAGTAGCGCATTTCAACAAGGAAGACCGTTATGCCGACTATCTTAGCCTGTATGACGAGTTGACAAGCCGAGTTTGACATAATACCTAAAAGCAATAATATAAATAGTATGAATTTGAGTGTGCTCCAGTTGGGGAAGTTTTACCCCATCAAGGGCGGAGTGGAACGGGTTGCCTATGATCTGATGGTTGGGCTGTCGGAGCGGCACATACATTGCGACATGATGTGTGCTGCCGTTGATGGAGGCGACAAGGTGATTGCCGTGAATGATTATGCGAGCATTATTTGTTGCCGCACGTTGGTAAAAGCCGCCGCCACCATGATTTCGCCTGCCATGATTGTTGCATTGCGGCAACGATGCCGCCAGTATGATATAATCCATGTGCATCACCCCGATCCGATGGCTTGTCTGGCATTGTTCATGTCGGGCTACAAGGGGAGGGTAGTGTTGCACTGGCACAGTGATATTCTGAAGCAGAAGCAGTTGTTGAAGCTATACCGCCCGTTGCAAGACTGGTTGTTGCGCCGTGCCGAGGTGGTGGTGGGCACATCGCCTGTTTATCTTGCCGAATCGCCCTTCTTGCAGGAGGTGCAGGGCAAGACGGCGTGCCTGCCTGTGGGTGTCGAGCCAGTGTGTCCCGAGCCTGCAGCCGTGGCTGAAATACGCCGCCGGTATAGCGGCAAGAAAATTATTTTCACTCTTGGTCGCCTGGTGCCATACAAGGGATATGGCAACCTGATTGAAGCTGCACGTTATCTCGACGACAGCTATGTGGTGCTGATAGGCGGCACGGGAATTTTGAAAGACGAGTTGCAAAACAAGATAAATGCACTGGCGCTGCAGGAGCGTGTGAAACTGCTTGGGCGCGTCAGCGACGAAGAGTTGCCAGCCTACTATGGGGCTTGCGATGTGTTTTGTCTTAGTAGTGTGCAGAAGACTGAAGCATTCGGCATAGTGCAAATCGAAGCTATGTCGTGTGGAAAACCTGTGATTGCCACCAACATACCGCAGTCGGGTGTTGCGTGGGTCAACGCCCACGGCGAGTCGGGCGTGAATGTCGCCCCCGGCGATGCCCGAGGGCTTGCCGCCGCCATCAAGGCTGTGGTAGAAGACGAGGCGGCATACCGGAAATATGCCGTAGGTGCTAAGAAGCGTTATCTCGAACTGTTCACAAAAGAGCAGATGATAGACAATTGTTTAAAAATATATAAGGTATGAATTTTGAAAAAACAGAAGCAGTCGTAAGAACTGCCGAAATGGAAATGGTGCATACGAGTTATGACGAGCATGAAGATGTTTCTCCGTTATCCAGTGTGGTGAAACGTTTCTTTGATTTCTTGGGGAGTCTATTGGGATTGATTGTGGCTTCTCCGTTGTTCCTGGTGGTTTATTGCCTCATCAAGCATGAAGACGGTGGTCCTGCCATATTCAAGCAGGAACGCGTGGGATACCGCGGAAGGACGTTCACTCTTTACAAGTTCCGCTCGATGACGGTGACTTCTGAGGCTGATGGCAAGCCCGCGCTTTGCCAGAAGGACGACAAGCGGTTGACGCGCATTGGTCGCTTCTTGCGCGAGCACCATTTGGACGAGCTTCCACAGTTGTGGAATGTGCTCAAGGGCGACATGAGCTTTGTGGGTCCGCGCCCCGAGCGTCGCTTCTTTGTTGAAAAAATCAGGGCAATCAACCCTGATTATGATTTGCTTTACCAGTTGCGCCCAGGGCTGTTCTCTCCAGCCACGTTGTATAACGGTTATACCGACACGATGGAGAAGATGCTCACGCGGCTGCGCATGGATCTCGATTACTTACACAACCGCACCCTTTGGCTCGACATCAAGATTATCTATCTGACTGTGATGTCGATTATCTGCGGAAAGAAATTTTAACAATGAAAATAAAAGACGGATTGCAATTGCGCAAAATCGGCAATCGCTACATGATTGTGGAGGCGAGTGCCGAAAATGTCAACATGAGCAACGTATTCAGCCTGAACGAGACGGCTGCCACATTGTGGCAAATGCTTGCCGATGGCGTTTCTTCGCCCGAGGAGCTGGCCGGCAGACTGTGCGACATTTATGATACCGACCGTGCTACTGCGGTGAGCGATGTGGAACGCCAACTTGCCGAGTGGAAATCGTTTGGGCTGATTTCCTGACATCACCTTTTCAATTACCTCATCTTTCAAGAAGATGCAAACAGCTGCAAATGCCGAAGTAGAGCGCTGCAACAATGTGTTGCTCACATTGGTGAGGGCTGGACTGTGGGAACAGACACCCGACGACCTGTCGGCGTTTCCGCTCGCCGACCTGCAATGGGAGCAGGTGTTGCGCCAAGCCCGCCAGCAGACTGTCACCGGGTTGCTGTTCCGTGGCTTGCAACACATGCCCGACGAGCTGTTGCCCAGCGAGCCGATGCTGATGCGGCTGACAGTAGCCGCCGATGCCGTAGAGCGCCGCAACCATGCTATGGACAAGGCTCTTGCCAGCTTGTGCGCGCTCTTCGATGCACGTGGCATTACCCCCGTGCTGCAAAAGGGGCAGGGCATTGCTCGCCTGTATGAGCAACCGCTGCTGCGCGAGTGTGGCGACATCGACCTCTACTTTGCCAACCGCAGCGATTGCGATGCCGCGTTGCGTTGCGTTGCCGGGCAGGGAGCACGGGTCAAAAAGACATCGGACGGCGGCTTCTTCTACCTGTGGCAGGGCATAGAAGTGGAACACCACTTGCGCCTCTTCGACCTCTACAACCCGTTTGTGCAAGGCAAGGCGAGGGAGTTGGTCGAGAAGTATGGCTTCGCACAGATGCCGTTGGCAGACGGCTCACAGGTGACTGTGCCGTCGCCCATGCTCAACTTGTTGCTCATCGACTTGCACATTCTCAAGCACGCGCTTGGCTGCGGCATAGGGCTGCGCCAGATTTGCGACATGGCGCGCGCCTGCTACAAGTGGCATGGCGAGATTGATGCCGGCGAGATGCAAGCCGCTTGCCGCCAGATGGGGATTGGCAAATGGAATCCGTTGTTACATACCTTCATGGTCGAATGCCTCGGGTTGCCTGTCGAGTGCCTGCCATACGGCGAGATGGCGGCAACGGCGCGCCCGTTGCTCGACATCGTGTGGCGCGGCGGCAACTTCGGGCACTACGAGCAGGGGCGCAACAGCGGCGGCAAGTTGCACACGTCGCGCTCGTTTGTGCGCAACGCGCAGTTTTCGTGCCGATATGCGCCCAAGGAGGCTTTGTGGATAGTTGCCGACCTTGTGAAAGGACAATTCAAATGACGAATATTGCTACTACAACATATCATTACTGCGTGGCTGGCTTCACCTTCTCGGTGGAGCTTCCTGCCGGGAAAGATGCCGACGCGCTGCTTCCCTCGTTCCGCCCGTTCGTGTGCCGGAACGAGGTGCAGGGCGACTGGTTGCTGAGCTTCACCGCAACGGCTGGCGGCTCGCACGATCTTGACGGGCGGCTCATCGAGGAGTCGGAGAGCGACATGGGGCTTGTGCGCCTCTATGCCATCGACGGCGGCTATGGCGTAGCTATAGCTTCCACTCCCGGCGGCACGTTCCACACCATGACAGCCAACAGCGACTTCACCGCCATCGATGCCCGTATCGACTGGAGCGACCGTTATGCCGGGCACGTTGTCACGTCGATGTTGCGCATTGCCTACTCGCAAGCAGTGTTGCTGCACGATGCCATTTCGCTCCACGCTTCGGCTGTGATGTGCGACGGCAAGGCATACCTCTTCATGGGGCGTAGCGGCACAGGCAAAAGCACACACTCGGTTCTATGGCTGAAGCATGTGCCGGGCTGCGAGTTGCTCAACGATGACAACCCGACGGTGCGCCTCATCGACGGCGGCAGCCGTGCAATGGCATTTGGCACGCCGTGGAGCGGCAAGACCCCCTGCTACAAGCAACTTGCCATGCCCGTGGGCGGAATGGTACGCTTGAGCCAGGCACCAGCCAATCGTTTCCACCGCTGCGACGGTGTGGAGGCGTTCATGGCTATTTTCCCCGGCTGCTCGGTGATTGCCGGCGACGAGCGTTTGCGCAACGGGCTTTACGACACGCTCGCGCGCCTGTCGGAAGTCGCCACGGTGGGCACGCTCGAATGCTTGCCCGATGCCGATGCCGCGCTGCTGTGCCATGCCGCGCTTGCGGGCTGTGACTTGGAAAAAAATTCAAAATAATACACATACACACACATTTAAAGTAAAAATGAACAAACAAATTTTGTGGGCAAGCATTCTTGCCGTGTTGTTACTTGCTTCTTGTCGTTCAAACAAGGATTATATTTACTTGCAAGACATGCGTGTTGGTTCGAGTTATCCTTTTGATACCAATATTGAGGCTACCATCCAGCGCGACGACCGTTTGAGCATTACCGTCAGTTGCAAAAATCCCGAGCTCGCCATTCCGTTCAATATCCATGGCGGTTCGTTCAGTGTCAATGCCGACGGCAGCATCTCGGCTGGTAGTTCGTCGAGCGCGAAGGAAAAGGGCTACCGTGTTGACGTTGACGGATATATCGATTTCCCGATTCTGGGCCGCCTCTTGGTGGGCGGGTTGAAGGTGAGCGAGGCTGTCAACCTCATCAAGAGTCGCCTCATCGAGGGCGACTACATGAAAGACCCCATCGTGTCGATTGAGTTCCTCAATTTCAAGTACACCGTGCTTGGCGCCGTTGGCAGCAATGGCTCATACTCGGTCGATGGCGACCGCATCACCCTGCTCGAGGCGATAGCCAAGGCAGGCGACCTTGCCATAAATGCGCAGGTTGACCGCGTGCTGGTAATCCGCGAGGAGAACGGCGAGCGCAAGGTGTATGCCCACGACTTACGCAGCCGCAGCGTGTTCGACTCGCCGTGCTATTACTTGCAGCAGAACGACATCGTGTATGTCGAGCCAAAGTACCGCAAGAAAGACACCGAAGACCGCTGGTGGCAAATCAGCACACTGCTCATCTCGCTGGCTTCGCTTGCATGCTCGATTATCTGGGCTACGAAATAATAGATACACACATATATATAATTTCCCTAAAAGCGTGACATTGACTATGAAACTGGTTTTGATTATTACCGCGCTTGTCGTGGTGCTTGTTTTTGTGGTACTTTACCGACGCGCCAACTGGAAGGCTATCGACCGTGCCAACGAGGCGTTGCGTGACAGCGATGGCAACCATGCCTATTACGACCGCAAGATGTTGCGCCGCAAAGCCGATGCAGCAGGCAAAGGCAATTGATGCCCGCGGCGTGGAGCGACTCAGTTTCAACAGATTTTTACAAATACACAAGAGAGAGAGTTATGCAAAACAATTCTTCAGCCAACAAGAACGACCAAGGCATCAACGTGATGGACTTGCTTGTTTACTTAGCTTCGAAGTGGAAGTGGTTCTTGCTGTCGGTGATAGTGTGCGGCGGCATTGCATGGTTCAACTATGCCAGTTCGCCGCTGGTTTACTTCCGCTCGGCAACGGTCATCATCAAGGATCCGTCGAACAAGGCAGCCACATCGGGGCTCGACCGCTTCGACAACTTCATCAACAAGGTGAATGTGGCAAACGAAATATTGCAATTCCGTTCAAAGCGGCTCATGCGCGAGGTGGTGCAACGCATCCATGCCGACGTGAGTTACCAGCTCAAGGACGGGTTGCGCTACAATGAGCTTTATACCCAGTCGCCCGTGCAAGTGGCGTTTCCCGACGTTCTGTCCGAACAATACATATCGCTCACTGTCACTCCCAAGGACGCACAGACGGTGACAATAAGCGATGTGTCGGGCGACGAGAGCCACGGCACCTACACCATCGCGCTCAACGACACCATCGAGATTGGCAAGGGAATCACCGTGGTGGCTACTTCCACCAACTTCTACGACAAGACCTGGACAGGCACTCCCATCAGGGTGCAGAAGTTGCCGCTCGAGTCGGTGGTCAACTTCTACAAGGGTGCAGTGGGCATAAAGCAAGAAGAGGAGGAGTCGTCGATTCTCACCATCTCGCTAAAGGACAGCTCGCCCGTGCGCGCCGAGGATATGCTCAACATGCTCATCACCGTCTATAACGAGGAGGCTATAAAGGACAAGAACCAAGTGGCTGTGAACACTGCCAACTTCATCAACGAGCGACTCATCATCATCGAGAACGAGCTTGGTAGCGTGGAGTCGGACTTGGAGTCGTTCAAGCAGCGCAACCAGATTGTTGACATTGCCTCGTCGGCTGGTATGTATATGAGCGAGTCGCAGAAGTTCAGCAACGATGCTCTCGAACTCGAAACGCAGTTGCGCCTTGCCGACTACATCAAGGAATACCTCACCGACCCCACCAAGGAGACCGACCTGATACCGTCGAACACGGGTATCAGCGACATGAACATAGAGAACCAAATCAACCTCTACAACAGCACAAAGCTGAAGCGCGACCGCCTGATGGACGACAGCAGCGAGAAGAACCCCGTGGTGGAGGAGCTTAACAACTCGTTGCGGGCAATGAAGCAGAACATAATCCGCGCCGTTGACAACATGATTGTGAGCCTGAACGTGAAACGCAGCGACGCGCAAAACCGCGAGATGCGTGCGCAAGACCGCGTGACCTCTATTCCCACCAAGGAGCGCCAGATGCTCTCGATCGAGCGCCAGCAGAAAATCAAGGAGGCCCTTTACCTCTACTTGCTCAACAAGCGTGAAGAGAACGCCTTGTCGCAGGCTATGGCCGACAACAATGCGCGCGTGATTGACGGTGCCGATGGCAGCGACGCTCCCATCTCGCCACGCCGCAACCGCATTCTTGCCCTCGGCGTGCTGATTGGCATCGCGTTGCCGGGCGTGGTGTTCCTGATGATACTCTTCATGGACACCCGTGTGCGCAGCCGCAAGGAGATAGAGCGCGCCGTGAGCTTGCCGTTCCTTGGCGAGGTGCCGCTCGACAAGGAAGCCGTAAAGGCTGCTTCTCGCCGCGGCGAGGCTGTGATTGAATCGGAGGAAGAGGGAATATTGCCCGAGGCGTTCCGCATATTGCGCACCAACATGGCTTTCATGTCGCGCCGCGACCATCCGTTGCAGGTCATCACTTTCACTTCGTTCAACGAAGGTGCCGGCAAGACATTCATCTCGCGCAACCTTGCCATGAGCTATGTGATGGCAAAGAAGCGCGTGGTGCTGATCGACCTGGATATTCGCAAGGGCACGCTTAGCCGCCACTTCGGGCATCACCACGTGGGTGTGACCAATTTCCTTGCCGACCCGTCGGTGACTGTCGATGACGTGATACAGCATCAGGAGCATTTCGACATCATCGCTTCGGGGCCCGCGGCTCCCAATCCTGCCGAGCTGCTCATGGACGAGCGTCTCGACGAACTGGTTGCCGAGTTGCGCAAGCGATATGACTACGTGATTGCCGACAGTGTGCCGGTGGGCATCATTGCCGATGCGAGCATCGCCAACCGCATTGCCGACCTCACGGTGTTTGTCGTTCGCTCGGGTAGGCTCGACCGCCGCCAGTTGCCCGACATCGAGGCTCTCAATGCCGAGAAGAAGTTGCGCAACATGGCACTGGTGCTTAACGGCGTTGACCCACACATGCATGGCTATGGTTACGGGTACGGTTACGGCTATGGTTACGGTTATGGCTACGGTTACGGGAAAAAGAAGAAAAAACGCGGTTAACGGTTCAATTGATAATGGACGATTGACAATTGACAATGGACAATTGACAGTTGACAATTGACAGTTGACGATGGAGAATTGACAGTTGACGATTGACAGTTGACGATTGACAGTTGACGATTGACAGTTGACGATTGACAATTGACAATGGACAATTGACAGTTGACGATTGACAGTTGACGATTGACAATGGACAATTGTCAATTATCCATTGTCAATTGATAATTGATAGAATGAATAATGCGCAAGCAATATAAACAATATTAAACAACTAACAAATCAAAAAAAAAACAGACATGAAACTAAACAAAGGGTGGAATGTGGTTGCAAGGCAACCTGCCACCAATGGTGTGAATAAATTTTTTAGTGTTGTTTTAAAAGAGAAAGAGAGGTAAAAAACTTATGGAAAAGAAATGGTACCAGTCTCCGCTGACAACCAAAGCCAGTGTGGAACTTGAAAATGGCTTCATGGAAGCCTCTATTTTCCAAGAGGAAAATCAGCAAGATGATGGCGTAACTATTGAAGGTCACCAAGAAGGTAATACTGGTGATTATTCCCAAATTGGCTGGGATGACAATACTTTTAATAGTGGGTTCTAAGAATTAAAATCAGTAATTAAAATGAAAAAAATCGCATATTGTTTATTTGCAGGTGCTCTCGTTGTGATGAGTGCTTGCCAAGAAGAAAAAGTGCAGCCAAAAGTTCCTGCACAAAGTGGCGATGAGATTCAATTTGGTAGTTCTTTGTCGGATGGTTTAGAGACTCGTACAGTCTATGACGACCAGCCTACAGACGGCTACTATCGGGTATCGTGGGAAGCTGACGGTAGCGACCAAATCTCAATATATTGCCCTCAAGCATCTAATGGTACGTTGGTTGCTTATTCAGTAAGTCCAGATCAAAATGACCCTACGAAATCGAGTACAGTCACAAAGGTTAATCCTGATGAGGCTGGTTTGCAATGGGGTGAAGCCGACACGCATCACTTCTATGCTTTCTAT
Organism: uncultured Bacteroidales bacterium; assembly: GCA_949285735.1. Taxonomy (GTDB): domain Bacteria; phylum Bacteroidota; class Bacteroidia; order Bacteroidales; family Muribaculaceae; genus Avimuribaculum. The sequence goes on along the minus strand of CASEAQ010000034.1, from coordinate 11,844 downwards.
CCCGCAAGTGCTGTGACGGGTACAGAAGATGGAAAGATAAGGGGAACCGTTCCTACCACACAGAATGTAGTGAAATGGAATCAGGAGAATAATGGCGGCGGCACGACGTATTATGGAGTTGCCAATACCGATTATGCATATATGTGGGCTTATGGTTCGTTCCAGAAGAGCGTGATGGGTAATCAAGATGTTCCGTTGACATTCCACCCGTGGATGACTATTCTTGAAATAGAGATAAATGGTCCGGATAATGGAACGATGAAAATTTCAAACGTCAATATACGTGCAACTGCTGGTACTCAAAGTATATTGGCTGGAGATTTTATTTGCGATATGACCCCGGTTGAGGCAGATGGCATAAACGGAGTTCCCAACTATGAAGCTGTAGGTAGCACCACAGGTGAGGTAAGAAATACTATTTCAATCTCGTGCTGGAACAGTGAAACCGACGATTTCATAGAACTCGGTCCTGGCGACAAGGCTGTCGTTCGTGCGTTCTTGCTCCCGATAGACGAAGGTATTCCAAATGCTCGTCAATTACAAATACGTGTTCAACCAATGAATGGTGCTGTGTTGACGAGAACATTAGGCTATTCAAATACAACAGGAGGTGTTCTGCCTCATAGGGTAAATAAGGTAATTTTGCCAAATTTGAGGTCGGCAGGTACAAACTATTGGATGACATCTCTCGATCAGAATATTTATCTTTCGGAGTTGTCGCTCCCAGGTAGTAAATTTTCTTATTTGACTCCCACCAATGCTGGAAACAATGCTGCTTTCCAAAATGTTGATATTGCTCAACAATTTGTTGATGGTGTGCGTGCATTTATTATTCAAGTAGGCGCAAATGCCACCTATAATGGAAATCGTGTAAGTATTGGTAATTATGATTACACATATACCGATGCAACGCTACCTATATATTGTGGTGGTGGCGATGATTTGTCAGATGCTATTACCGACATAGCAAATGCTTTGGCTACCGCAGAGCAAGCAAATCCTGGCAACCATGAGTGTGCTGTAGTAATGTTGACGTATGCAGGTGATAATCACGTAAGTGCCAATTTTACTGGGGACCAGCCTCTATGGGGGGCTAGCATTGGTGATGTTGGTGGTGCTGAGCGTGTTTGGATGGATGCTATTGCTCAGAAACTTAAAGATTTGGGGCAAGATACTCAAAACCGAATCTTTACCGATGAAGTTACAGCCAATACGACATTGGGTGAAGTTGCTGGCAAGATTATCTTGAAAGTAAATACAAACAGTGATGCTCAAAATGAATATATTGTTGCCAATGATAATGTTCCTGCATTGTTCTCTCGTTGGAACGGAGCAATGAACACTGTCGCTTTGCGTTGGGGTTCACCCAATACCGCATCTACACGTCAAGCACTGAATTGGATGTATCAAGAAGCAACTCACGTTGGTGACGATACTGAAATTACAGCTGCGAACAAGATTGCATATATAAATCAGGTGTTTGTAAATAGTGTTGATGCTTATATTGGCAATGCGGCTCATGACACTTGGTTTATGAACGACTGCGGAGGTACTTTCCATCATTCAGTTTCTGGGGCAGGCATCTATAGCGGCGACTATGATGATGGTGACACGAACGATCAGGCACCAATAGCTCTTGCACAGTGGATTAATCCACAAGTTACAGCTTATTTGCAGGAACGTACCGATAACGCATCTCTTGGACTTGTATTCTTTAATTTTGCCGATAAGCAGGAGAGCTCAGGTGCACAATATGGTACAGACAATCTGATTCAAACTGTCATTGACAATAACTTTAAGTTCAATTTGCGTACAGCAGGTTCTTCGACCGAAAGCACGTTTGATGCGTCGTACACCAATGGTGGCGCAGCTTGGGAATAAACCGATAAAATAATTAGGAATGAGGAATTAGGAATTTTTTCAATTGAAAATTGAAAATTGAAAAAATTCCTAATTCCTAACTCCTAATTGAAAGAAATTCACACACACATATATCATAAACATAACCACACACATACATGAAACGAAATTTGAGATTATCAACCACCGGCTTGCTCTTGATGGGCATAGCGTGTGCCTGCAGCGAAGATGCTCTTGAGGGCGTCAACGGCAGCGGCGACCAACAACAAGGAACGACAACGCTCGTTGCCACAACCGACGCATACACCCAATTGGCAAAGACGCGCACACAGGTGGGAGGTATAGATGCCGAGAGCGGAGCATTATACATCGAGTGGTCGGCTGGCGACTGCATAGGTGTGTTCGGCTCTGCCACGGCAAATGCCATGTTCAAGGGAACTAATACCGAGCCGGCAGCATCGACATCGTTTACGGGCGATATGGCTGAAGCCGGCGACGTGCCGCAATATGCCTATTACCCCTATTCGGCAGATGTGACCGACATGACCCGAATCCCGGTGACGATACCCACCGAGCAGATGTATGCCGACGAGAACAGCCTGGCGCAATACGACGCAAAGGCAGCCTCGACGATAGAGGCATCGGCTGATGGTGGCTGGCGCGTGAGATTCAGGCAGATGACGGCGCTGGTGCGCTTCGAGATCGACCTGAGCGGCGTGGAGTCGCTTGCCGACGACGAGCTGCTGTTGGACATCGAGATAGCGCCGACCGCCGATGGCAGCGCGCCGATGACGGGCGAGTTTGCTTACGACCTGACCAACCTTGATGCCGGTCTGGTGGCAGGCAGCTCGACAGCCAAGGGTATAAAGCTGGCGTTTGCCTATCCGCCGACGGCGCGCGAGACTGTGGTGGCATACGCCGCCGTAGCCCCGGGCAGCCACGAGGGCGAGGAGTGGACCTGCACGTTCACCACCGACAGGCAGATAGGCACGTTCACGACTACGGCATTGTGTGACTTTGAAGCTGGCACATTCTATACCGTGCCGCTGACGGCAACTATCTTGAGCAACAACGATGCCCAATATGAGCCCGCACCCGAGGAGGAGACAGCCAACTGCTACATCACCACCGGCGAGGGCGACTACGACTTCAAGGCGACGGTGATAGGCAACGGCCCCGAGGGGATAATCCCCAATGCCGGGTTCCACACCGAAAACCCGTATATCAACCCGAAGTCGGCAAAGGTGTTGTGGTCGAGCTCAATGAATTTCGTTTCGGATGTGAGGTTGGAAAACGGACGTGTACACTACCACGTTAACTCGTCGTCGGGCAACGCGGTGATAGCTGTTTACAGCGAACCCGACTGCCAAGGCGAAATCTTGTGGAGCTGGCACATTTGGGGAACCATCGGGACACCCGAAGATGAGGAATATACCAACCAAGCTGGGGCAAAGTTTATGGTAATGGATCGCGACCTTGGCGCAGTGAGAGTGGGCGACAGCCGCGTGGTGTTGTACCAGTGGGGCAGGAAAGACCCGGTGTTGACCTACTATGCGCCGCCTTACTATTATGTTGACGGCGTGACAGAGGTGAATATCCAAAGAGGTTGGCCCACGATGACCATCGAGAATGCGACTATCGCTGATGCCATCCAAAATCCTTCAACGATAATCTGGAGCGGCAACAACGATAACCGTAACTGGCTGGGCGAAGCCAACTACTACTTGTGGGGCGATGCCGACCGCACGCTGCCCGAGGACTTGACCGATGCACGCTGCGGGGCAGGGTGGAACAACCAAAAGACCATCTATGACCCGTCGCCGGTGGGCTACCGCGTGGCAAACATATTCACCTTCAGCGGTTTCACCTCGATGCCTGGTGGCGACACTGGCGACTTGGAGAGCCAAGTGGATGGACACCCGATATGCTTGCAGCGCCTTGACTACATCAACTTCATCAAGGCAAACAATTCTGATGACTGGTGGTTCAAGAAAAACGCCGACGACACCGAGGGAAGTTGCTGGCCAGGAATCGGCGCGCGCAGTGGCAGGAGCGGAGCCGGGCAGGGAACTAACGCCCAGGGCTATAACGTGGGCGGACGCTGGTGGTCGGCAGAGGCATTTATGTCAACCGATGGCGAGCCACAAGCCTGCTACCTGATAACCGATGAGTGGAAAGACTCGGCACCAGGGTCACAGACCAACGGCAATGAGATTGACACTTATTGCACAACGGCTCTGTTGCGCGACTTGCATGGCGTGAGGTGTGTGAGAGAGGAAAACTAACCAAATCAACCAAAATAATTAACTAATTAACAAAATGATTCGAAAAACTTTAGTAGCGGCAGTAGCAATTGCGCTGACCGCAGGTGTGGGTTATGCCCAAGAGCAGCCCGCACAGGAAACTCAAAGCGGTGATTACACCGAGACTGTCGAGTATAGCCCCGACAAGTATAAGGTGGAAACTAACCGCTTTTGGAGCAACTGGTTTGTGAGTGCTGGTGCAGGTGTGCAAGTTTACTTTGGAGAGCACGACTCGCAACAATCGTTCGGCAAGCGCTTGTCGCCGGCATTGGACATCGCCGTTGGCAAGTGGTTCACTCCGGGCATTGGTGTGCGTTTCATGTACTCGGGTTTGTCGTACAAGGGAGCTACCCAGAATGGCGCTCACTCGACTGGCGAGTCGCTCGGTGGGCGTGAGAAGGGCTGGACCAGCAAGCAGAAGTTTAACTTTTTCAACTTCCACTTCGATGCCATGTTCAACCTCACCAACCTTTTCTGTGGCTACAAGGCCGACAGGTTCTACAACTGTAGCCCCTACGTCGGCTTGGGTATGGCAAAGGTTACCGACGATCCCAAGAAGGCAGAGTTGACCGGGCATTTTGGTATCTACAACTCGTTCCGCGTGTGCGATGCATTGGATATCAACCTCGATATTCGCGGAATGCTTGTCAACGAGAACTTCGACGGCGAGAATGGCAAGAACTGGGGCGAGGGTGCCCTGAGCGCAACCATCGGCTTGACCTACAAGTTCAAGCAACGCGGCTGGGAGCGTGGCAAGACTGTTATCCGCAACATCTATCATACCGACGAACTTGAAGCCATGCGCGAGCAACTGCGCAAGATGGGCGAGGAGAATGCCCGCCTGCGTGAGGCACTTGCCAATGGCGAAAAGGAGAAGGCTCAAACTATCGTGAAGGAGATTGCATCGTCCAACTTGATAGTGTTTGAGATTGGCAAGAGCGACCTCAACAACCAGTCGCGCGTGAACCTTGGCATGATGGCAGAGGTGATCAAGCGTGGCGACTCATCGACAGTTTACACCATCACCGGCTATGCCGACGCAGGCACAGGCAGCAAGGCAAGGAACGAGCAATTGAGCAAGGAACGTGCCGAGGCTGTTTACAATTGCCTTGTAGAAGAGTTTGGCGTGAACGAGTCGCAACTTGAAATCGACTACAAGGGCGGCGTTGAGAATATGTTCTATGACGATCCTCGCATGAGCCGTGCCGTAATCACACGAAGCAAGTAAAACAAATCATAGGATTTGTACCGCAACGGTGGGTTGTGAAATTCGCCGTTGCGTGAAATAAATCTATTTTTTTCCTTAAGGCGCCCCCCTTTCCCTTTGATTAGAGAGAGGGGGGAATTTTTTTAATTAGGAATTAGGAATTAGGAATGAGGAATTATTTTTAAATTAGGGATTGAATTCCGATTTTCAATTAGTTTGAGCTTTTATTTGTAATTCCTCATTCCTAATTGAAAATAATTCCTAATTTTTTAATTGATTGTATGGTGTTTGTTTCTAACGTTGAATTTTTTGAAGATATTACACGGCTGCTCGAAGGGGGGCAGACTGTGACTTTCCGCACGAAGGGGCGCAGCATGGTGCCTTTTATCGTGGGCGGCCGCGACAGCGTGACGTTGCGCCGGGCGTGCGGGCAAATCGTGGTGGGCGACATCGTGCTTGCCCGGTTGCAAGGTGGCAGGTATGTGCTGCACCGGGTGTACTGCAAGGATGGCAACGTGTTGACGCTGATGGGCGACGGCAACCTGAAGGCTACCGAGGAGTGCCGACAGAGCGACGTGGTGGGCGTGGTGACGCACATCGTGCGCAACGGGCGCACGGTTGACTGCACTTCGGCAGCCGAACGCCGCCGAGCCACGTTGTGGCGTAAACTGGTGGCAGTGAGAAGAGTGGTGATAAGATTGTTCAATTAGGAATGCACGTCTCGTTCCGCGGGTTCCTTGCCCACTACGTCGGGCTGCGTCACCCGCGGTTAAGGCATAGTTGGACGGCTCCGCCGCCCTCGTATTCCTGTAGCCATATTCTCATTACGCATTAAATGAAAGAGCCGTATTAGGAATGGGTAATTTTGTAAAATGAACAAGTTCTTTTTTATTATGTTGTGTGTGAATGACGGGACAGTGGGGGATAAGTTGACCGAATTTTTAGTTTTTTTATGATGGAAAGGTATGAAGATGGGAAAGTCGCTCCGCGTGGGGGGCTTGACTGTTTGCGCTGGCTGTGGCGGTCGTCGCGGGGATTCCGCCTGGCGATGTTGGGCTGCGGCATGGCTGGCGTGTTGCAGGTGAGTGTTTCGCTTTATTTTGTGTTTGTGTGCAAGCACTTGATTGACATCGTTACGGGTATTTCCAACGATGGGTTGCCATTGTATATCGGTGTGATGATTGGGTGCATGGTGATGCAGTTGGTGTTGTCGTTGGTGAGGACACGGCTTGCGAGCCGCACCGAGATCAGGTTGCGCAACGGAATGCGCAGCCGCCTTTTTGCCCACTTGATGGAGAGCCGGTGGGTGGGGCGCGAGAAGTTGCACACGGGCGACATGCTCAACCGGCTTGAGGGCGACGTGGCGACTATCACCGACTCGCTGTGCCGCACGATTCCTGCCATGCTTGCTACCGTGGTGCAACTTGGCGGCGCGCTGGTGTTGCTTGCGCGGCTCGACTGGCGGCTGGCGGCAGTGTTGTTGTTCATAATGCCGGCGGCGGTGCTGCTGAGCAAGAGCTACGTGAGGAGCATGAGGCGGATGTCGCGCGAGATACGCGACACCGACAGCGGCATACAGAGCCACTTGCAGGAGCACTTGCAGCATCGCGTATTGATAAGGACGCTCGAATATACCGCTCAAGCCGAGGGGCGGCTCGGTGGCTTGCAGGGGGCGTTGCAGCGAATGGTGATGCGGCGCACCAATTTCTCGGTGTTTTCGCGGCTGCTGGTGCAATTGGGTTTTTCGGCAGGTTATGCGGTGGCTTTCCTGTGGGGAATCTTCGGATTGCGCGACGGAACGGTGACCTTTGGCATGATGGCGGCGTTCTTGCAGCTTGTGTCGCAGGTGCAGCGGCCCATTGTCGATATGAGCCGCTATGTGCCGTCGCTGATACGTGTGCTCACGTCGGCTGAGCGGCTGGGCGAACTGACCGAGTTGCCGCTCGAAGAACGGGGCGAGCCGGTGAAGCTCGGCGGGCAGGTGGGCATACGCATCGAAGGGCTCACGTTTGCCTATCCTGACGGTACGCGGCGTGTGCTCGACGGCTTTTCGCACGATTTTGCGCCGGGCAGCCTCACTGCCGTGGTGGGGGAAACGGGCGTTGGGAAAAGTACGTTGATTCGTCTCATATTGGCGTTGCTTGTGCCGGGCAAGGGGCGTATTGTGTTCTATAACGGCAGCCGTGAGGTGGAGGCATCGCCGCTGACGCGTTGCAACTTGTCGTATGTGCCGCAGGGGAACACGCTGGTGAGCGGCACGGTGCGCGACAACTTGCTGATGGGGAATCCCGATGCGACCGACGATGAATTGCGGCAGGCATTGCACACGGCGGTAGCCGATTTTGTGTATGGCTTGCCCGACGGGCTTGAGACGCGTTGCGGCGAGCAAGGGAGCGGACTCAGCGAGGGGCAGGCGCAGCGCATAGCCATCGCGCGAGGTCTGTTGCGCCCGGGAGGAGTGTTGCTGCTTGACGAGCCTACTTCGTCGCTCGACGGTGAGACCGAGCGGTTGTTGCTCGAGCGGCTGTCGGGACAGGTGAAGGGAAAGACGCTTTTGCTGATAACTCACCGCGAGATGATTGCGCAGATGTGCACCGAGGCGGTGAAGATAGTTAGGAGTTAGGAATTAGGAATTAGGGGTTAGGGGTTAGGAGTTAGGGGTTAGGAGTTAGGAGTTAGGAGTTAGGAATTAGGAATTAGGAATTGGGAGTTAGGAGTTGGGAGTTTGGAATTAGGAGTTGGGGGTTAGGAATTAGGAATTAGGAGTTAGGAATTGGGAGTTAGGGGTTGGGAGTTAGTGGTTTTTCAAATAGGAATTGTTTTTTAGTGAGGGTGAGTGATTAGTGTTTTTTGTTTGGAGTTGGAGGGTGGTGTGGGCGGATTTTTGTGGTGGTTGCAAAAAACAATGGAGTTTGTTTTGTTCTGCCCTTGGTTTGCACTATCTTTGCAGATAGATATGAATACTGGGCATATACATAGATTACAGAATGACGCATTGCATCCTATCATAAATGTCGTGCAGGGGTGCGGCGTTTTGTCGGGGGAAGTCAATCATTTAATCGTTTTTGTGTGACGGTGTTGTGATTGGCTTTTTTTGTGTGTATATGGCTGCGGTGTTTGTATGGCATAAACCCGTTCAACATAAATATAAAACTGTGAAAGAATTATGAATAGCGACAGTCTGGTTTCGATTTCGGATTTCACAAAAGATGAAATCTTGTCACTGCTTGAATCGGCAAGCCGTTTTGAAGCCAACCCCAATCGCCGGCTATTGGAGGGGAAAGTTGTGGCGACATTGTTTTTCGAGCCGTCAACTCGCACTCGCCTTAGCTTCGAGACGGCGGTAAATCGTCTTGGCGGCAGGGTGATAGGCTTTTCCGACGCCAACACCACGAGTTCGTCGAAGGGCGAGACGTTGCACGACACCATCATGATGGTGAGCAACTATGCCGACCTGATAATCATGCGCCACCATCTTGAAGGAGCGGCGCGGTATGCCAGCGAGTTTTCGCCGGTTCCAATCATCAACGCCGGAGACGGAGCCAACCAACATCCGTCGCAGACGATGCTCGACCTGTATTCGATTTACAAAACTCAGGGCACGCTTGAGAACCTCACCATAACGATGGTTGGCGACTTGAAGTATGGCCGCACGGTGCATTCGTTGCTGATGGCGATGTATTACTTCAAACCCCGGTTCAACTTCGTGGCTTGCGACGAGCTGAAGATGCCCATCGAGTATAAGGAGTTTTGCGAGAAGCATGGCATAGAGTATCACGAGTATCACGACTTTTCGGAGGAGGTCATCAACCAGACCGACATCTTGTATATGACGCGAGTGCAGCGCGAACGGTTTACCGACATCATGGAATATGAAAGGGTTAAGAACTTGTACACGTTGAAAAACTCGATGCTGCTCGGCAGCAAGGAGAACTTGCGCGTGTTGCACCCACTGCCACGTGTCAATGAGATTGCATATGATGTTGACAGCAACCCCAAAGCCTACTACTTCCAGCAGGCTCGCAACGGGTTGTATGCACGTCAGGCAATAATATGCAAGGTATTGGGAATCGAAAATTAAACATAGGGAGGTGAATCATGACAACGGTAAAAAATGAAGAACTGGCAGTGGCTGCGCTGAAGAACGGAACGGTGATAGACCATATTCCCACCGAGTCGCTGTTTAAGGTGGTGGATTTGCTTGGCATTTCGAAGATGAAGAGTAGCGTCACCATAGGGTTTAATCTCAATAGCAAGAAGTGTGGCAAGAAGGGGATAATCAAGGTTGCCGACGTGTTCCTGCACGAGGACACGCTCAACCGCATAGCGCTGGTTGCACCCAATGCCAAAATCAACATCATAAGGGATTACAAGGTGGTTGACAAGCACACTGTGTCGTTGCCCGACGACATATATGACATAGTGAAGTGCAACAATCCCAAGTGCATCACCAATAATGAGCCGATGAAGACGCATTTCCACGTAATCGACTCGGAGAATGTGGTGCTGAAGTGCCACTATTGCGAGCGGTCGGTAACAAAAGACGACATTGAACTGAAGTAACCGCGCGCAGCAGGTAATGTATATGAAGCAGAACTGGAAACCAGGCACGTTGATCTATCCATTGCCGGCGGTGCTGGTGAGTTGCGGCTCGCAGCCCGAAGAGTATAACGTGTTTACGGCAAGCTGGGTGGGAACGATATGCACCAATCCGCCTATGTGCTATGTGTCGATAAGGCCAGAACGCCACAGCTACGACATCATAAAGCGTAACATGGAATTTACGCTAAACCTCACCACCGAGGAGTTGGCGCGTGCCACCGACTGGTGTGGCGTGAGGAGCGGTCGCGACTATGACAAGTTTGCCGAGGCTGGATTGACACCAGTGAAGGGCGTGAAAGTGTCGTCGCCGTATATCGCCGAAGTGCCGCTGTCGATAGAGTGCAGGGTGAAGGAGATAGTGTCGCTCGGGTCGCACGATATGTTCATAGCCGACGTGCTTAACGTGGTTGCCGACGACCGATATATCGATGCTTCGACTGGCGAATTCGACATGAAACAGGCAGGAATGCTTGTGTATTGCCACGGCGAGTATTTCGGTCTTGGCGACAAGATAGGCCGCTTCGGGTGGTCGGTAAAAAAGAAATAAAGGAACCAAAAACAAATAATAATTTTTGCAAATGGAGAGAGATAAAGTAATATTCGACATCATCGAGCGTGAGCATCAACGACAGAAGAAGGGAATTGAGCTTATTGCAAGCGAAAACTTCGTGAGCGACGAAGTGATGCAGGCAATGGGTTCGTGCCTGACCAATAAGTATGCCGAGGGTTACCCCGGTCACCGCTATTATGGCGGTTGCCAAGTGGTTGACGAGTCGGAGACGATTGCCATTGAGCGCCTCAAGCAATTGTTTGGTGCCGAATGGGCAAATGTGCAACCCCACTCTGGCGCACAAGCCAACATGGCTGTCTTCTTGGCAGTGATGAAACCCGGCGACAAGTTCCTTGGACTTAACCTGTCGCACGGCGGTCACTTGTCACATGGCAGCTTGGTTAACTTCTCGGGTCTTGTATATCAACCACTTGAATACAACGTAACCCCCGACACCAACCTCATCGACTATGATATGCTTGAGGAAGTGGCTCGTCGCGAGCGTCCGAAGTTGATTATCGGTGGAGCAAGTGCTTACTCTCGCGAATGGGATTATGCCCGCATTCGCAAGGTTGCCGATGAGATAGGTGCCATCTTCATGTTCGACATGGCACACCCTGCCGGACTTATTGCCGCAGGCCTTCTCGACAATCCTGTGAAGTATGCACACATAGTCACTTCCACCACCCACAAGACTCTCCGTGGTCCGCGCGGTGGCGTAATAATGATGGGCAAGGACTTCGAGAATCCGTTTGGTAAAAAGAACAACAAGGGCGAATTGCGCATGATGTCGTCGTTGCTCGACTCAGCCGTATTCCCTGGCGTACAGGGCGGTCCGCTCGAACACGTCATCGCTGCCAAGGCTGTGGCATTTGGCGAGGCATTGCAACCGTCGTTCAAGGAATACCAGATGCAAGTGAAAAAGAATGCAGCCGTAATGGCTCAAGCATTGATGGACAAGGGTTACAAGATTGCATCGGGCGGTACCGACAACCACTGCATATTGCTTGATTTGCGCGGCAAGTTCCCAGAGTTGACTGGCAAAGTTGCCGAAAAGGCACTCGTTGCAGCCGACATCACAGCCAACAAGAACATGGTGCCGTTTGACTCTCGTTCGCCGTTCCTCACCTCAGGCATACGCCTTGGTACGCCAGCCATCACCACTCGTGGCGCAAAAGAAGAGTTGATGGGCGAAATCGTTGAGATGATTGACACGGTGTTGCAGAATGTTGACAACGAAAGCGTCATCAAGTCGGTAAGGGAGAAAGTCAACAGTATAATGAACGAGTATCCTATGTTTGCTTATTGATAAGCACGTTCAT
>CASEAQ010000033.1 GCA_949285735.1 uncultured Bacteroidales bacterium | reverse complement strand
TGCTGAATTGAACCTCTTCGCCCGTAATCGACAGGCTACCCTCTTCCTCAATCGGTTCAAAACCGTTGTGGCGCACCGACATTGAATATACGCCCTTCTCGATATTGGTAAACTCTGCTTTACCGTCAGCCACAGTAGCCGTGTAGTTGTTTTCATCGTTGTAAATCGTCACCTTTGCGCCATTGGCATGGGCAGGATCGGAATTGGCTGACACGCTCACCGTCAAATCGGCAATCATGTTGTGGGCTACCACTTCCGAGAACACAGCCGACGACGCTTCGTCGATACCGGTATATACCGTCTTCACGGCATACAGATATTCGCCACTCGGCACATTTGTGTCGGTGTAGGAAAGTGCATCACTGCCAGTGAGCAACTGCGTCCATTGCGTCTCGTCTTCCTTGGCTGACGACGGCAAACGGAACAAGTCGTATGCCATTGCAGGCTTGGTGGCATTGTCTGCCTCATCTTCTTGGCACAATATGCGCAGCAACAAGTGTCGCGACGGGTTGGTGCTTAGTTCGTCGATATATCCGTAAGAACTTGGAGCCGCATAGTTGGTTGTGAACGTCTGCGTTCCAGGGTGGTCTATTGTACCATCTTCGGTTCCGCCATCGGTTGCCACATAGGTCTTGCCACTGATAGCAAACAAGAAGCCTTGTTCACGGTGGAGAGGTTCGGGCAGCTTGTAGGTGTTCCATTCGCCATGCACGGTAGGCACAGCGTTGGCTTGGAAGAGCACTTCGCCAGTCGGGTTGCCGCCATAGTCGATGCCGAGCACGAGCAAGTTGACCGTGTCGTCACAACCATCACCATCCACCGTCTGCCACTTGAGTTCGTAAAGGGTGTTTTCACCCACGAAAATTGTACCCACGATATGCGATTCCGACCCATTGGTACCATACCCGTAAGCGTCGGTAGCCTCGCCATTGTCGTAGGCATATTCAGTCAGCGACATCGGGGCTTCCCATTGCAACTCTACATCGGTGGCGCCATCGGTGGCAACAATGCCATAAGACGGCAGCACATCGATTTCGAGTGTGAAATCCGTTCCGCTCATATTTTCGCCCAAGCTGGCATCGATGCTTTGCGAGACATAATTGTTCTTCCTCACCGTGATGGTGTAATCGCCTTCATACATTTGTGCGCTGTATGTACCATCTTCGCCAGTGGTTACTACGTCATCGTCATAGCCCGAGAATACCACCCTTGCGCCACACACCGGTGCACCAGTCTCGTCGGTGACAGTGCCGCTCACGGTGTATCTGGTCAACATCGTTAGCACGAAATCTTGCGTGATGTTATCCCCGGCTTCAAGCACCACATGGGCAGTTCCCTGTGAATAACCTGTTATGTATTCGGCAACAATGTCATATTCGCCAGCATCTACATCGGCAAATGTATATTTGCCCGAATAGTCGGTAGTGGTCGTGTAATCGCCCATCCTGACTGTTGCCCCCATACACGGGAACTGCATCATGCTGTTACCATAGCGAACAGTACCCGACACGGTGGCTTTGTTATTTTCTTTCCACACGAAATCGTTGATATGCACACCCTCGTTCGACGAATAAGCAGCAGCAACGTTGTAACGCAGATAGATGCGATACTCGCCGTCGGCTTCAACCGCAGGGATATTGACCGACACATTTCCTCTGCCATAATATGCATCAGAGCCTTTTATTGCCACAGTCTCGATGAGTTGGGCCTCTTCGGGCGCAGTGCCAGCGGCGGCAAGGCGCACTTCGATATTCTCGGTGGGAGAATAAGAACATCTCACATTGAAAGTGACAAGCGTCTGCACCCCGGCAGTCAGCTTAGCCGGAGGAGAAATGAGCCATTCGTCGGCACCACCGGTGCTGACGGGATTGCGGCGGAACTCTGCACCGAGCTTGCTGCCCCACAGGCTGCCCATGTGCCAAGTGTTGCCGTCGGCATTGGCATCGACCACTGTCCACAAATTCATATCCTCAACGGCGTTAAACCCAGTCTCGACAGGGAACGTCAATGCCTCGCCGGCAGCAGCTGCATTAGATACGGCACTGCCACCCTCGCCGGCACTGTTGCAAGCCGTTACGGTGTAAGTGTAACCGGCATAAGCCCCTTCAATCACGTCAGAAACCGATGTTTCAGCGGTAGCCTCAGCCACCACCTTCTCATCACTGCGGACAACCTTGTAGGTTATATCGTCGGCAGTCATGTAGCCGCCATTCAAGCCTTCGGTAGGGGCAGTCCATGTGATGGTGATGGTACTACCCTCGGCAGTTGCGACCACATTGGTGGGTGCGGCAGGCACGTCCTTGCCCACATATCCCTCAACGAGAGCAAACATTCCCTCGCCAGCATCGTTGCTCAGCGTCACCTTGTAGGTGTGCATTCCGGCAGTCACTGTGGCATCGGTATATGTTGCAGCCCGACCAGCCGTAACATCATCGACAGTTGCAATCACTTCGCCATCGCGGTATATCGTAGCTTGGGCAAGAGTTCCTATGCTCCCACGGTTGAATGATGTGCTTGGGCAAGTCCAGCTCAATTCACACGAATTGCTACCGTCGGCAGCAGGTGTCATCGTCAAGCCAGTGGGTGCAGCGGGACTTTCGGGCGCAGCTGCAGTGTAACCAGTATAAAGCCCTATATAAGCCACATCTTGCATTCCCACAGTCTCGGAGGTTCCTGCTTCGACATCTATCCTGTAAAGCGAACTGCCGCTCCAACTGCCATTGGCAAGGAAATAGAGCTTGCCGGTGTTGAAATCAAAATCGAGCGAACGCAATGCCGACGAATTGGCATAGTGCTCGGTATTTGCCACACTCGACAATTCATAGCTCTCATTATCAACATTATAAATCTCGCCATTCATATCGGCGACATATATTTTGCCACTCATGTCGGCTGCAACAGCAAATATCGTGTAGTCGAACGTGCATAGCGTCGTGAACTCTTGCGTGTTGAGATTCAGCCTCACAAGCATCGACGAAGGATAGTCGTATTGCAGCAACAGCACCGACTGCGTCGAATAGTCATAAGCCATGTCAACAAAGTTGCCAGTGGTAGAAACGACAGTTTCCTTCTCGCCTGTGGCAAGGTCGTAAGCCACAATCTCGGCAGGACTGCCATCAACATAAAGCAACGCATAATAGCTACCTTCGACAAAAGCAGCTGCACGAACATCGTCACTCATAGAGTGGCGCATGAGAAACGACGAATAATTGTCGAGAGAAAAGCTCATTATGCCATAACTACCATCAGCACGGCTAAAGGCATAAGCGGTATTGCTTCCTCCCGACGACGATTGCGCATAAATAGTCGCAATCGACAAGCAAAATGCAATCAAAAAGCAGATTTTTCTAAACATCGTACTTAATTTTAGAGTTATATTAAGAATTTTCCACAAATATAAACATTACTTCCCATTTTAAAAATATAAATATGAATTTTTCATGCATAAATTTTGATTTCACTCTTAAAACCTTGTCTTGCCAATAAAACACACCCAATCAACAGCAAATTAACAAAAAATATATGTTAAACAACAACTTTTTCACATTTCATCGACTTGGCACTGAAAAGCGGCATGAATCGTCAAACTTTGCACACGAAAATATATTGTAGTCACATCCCCCCTTTCACACCCACACAGCCGGTATTAATAAAAAAAGCCGTCCTGCATTACAATGCAGGACGACAATTGAATATGTAAAAAATATGAATTATTTCAATTTGGCTTGTATGGCAGCGCTTTCTGCCTCATAACCAGGCTTGTTGAGCAGGGCAAACATATTCTTCTTGTAAGCCTCGACACCAGGCTGGTTGAACGGATTCACATCGAGGATATAGCCGCTTATGCCGCAAGCCTTCTCGAAGAAGTAAATCAATTCACCAAGGTATTTTTCGCTCAATTCGGGGATAGTCACCAAGATGTTGGGCACACCGCCATCAACGTGGGCAAGCTGAGTGCCAAGTTCTGCCATCTTGTTAACCTCGTCAACACGACGACCTGCAATATAGTTAAGTCCGTCGAGGTTGGCTTCATCAGATGGGATTACCTCGGTATATTTCACATCACCAACCGAAATCACGGTCTCGAATATGCTGCGTTCGCCATCTTGAATCCACTGACCCATCGAGTGGAGGTCGGTGGTGTTGTCAACAGCTGCCGGGAAGATGCCCTTGCCGTCCTTGCCTTCGCTCTCGCCATAGAGTTGCTTCCACCATTCGGCGAAGTAGTGCAACTTGGGGTTGAAGTTGACAAGTATCTCAATCTTCTTGCCTGCATTGTAGAGGGCGTTGCGGGTCATGGCGTATGTCTCGGCGATGTTGCCGGTGGCAGCGGTAGCCTCTTCCATCGAGCGGGCACCAGCCATGAGAGCCTTTATGTCATATCCGGCAACGGCAATCGGGAGCAGCCCCACAGGAGTGAGCACCGAGAAGCGACCACCGACGTTGTCTTCGATAACGAATGTCTTATAGCCCTCTTCGGTAGCGAGCTTGCGCAATGCACCCTTGTGTGCATCGGTGATAGCCACGATGTGAGCCGAAGCAAATGCCTTGCCTTCCTGGCTTTCGAGCATTTCGCGGAGCATGCGGAAAGCGATAGCCGGCTCGGTAGTAGTACCCGACTTTGAAATCACGATGATACCAAATTTCTTGCCGGAGAGCAAGCCCTTGAGTTCGTGCAGATAGTCTTCGCCGATGTTTTGTCCGGCAAACACAACACGCGGGCCGTTGGCTGGCTTATAGGCAGCAAACGAGTCGCTGAGAGCCTCGATTACAGCCTTTGCCCCAAGGTAGCTGCCGCCGATACCGATGGCTACTACATACTCGCAATCGTCAAAGCACTTTGCAGTGGCGTTGATGTCGTCGAGCAATGCCTCGGGAGTTGCGCTTGGCAAATGCAACCATCCCAAGAAGTCGTTGCCGGCACCTGTGCCGTTGTGGAGCTTCTCCATTGCGCTGGTTGCGCAAGCCTGCAAATTGTTGATGTCGGCTTCGGAAACTGTTCCGAGCACATTGCGATTAATAACTTGAATCGTTTTCATCTTTCTGTTTATTTAAAAACACATTTTTCTTGTTTTCTCTTCTTTTATCTATCTCGTTAATGGAAAGTCTGCGCCATTTCCATTATCATCTTGGTAGCCGGGCGGTAGTTGTAGAGTATCTCATACATTCCGTCGAGAATGGGCATGGGCACTTGCAACTCGCGGTTGACCTCATAGATGCACTTGGTGCCGTAATATCCCTCGGCAATCATTTCCATCTCCATCATGGCAGCCTTGACCGAGTAGCCCTTGCCTATCATCGAGCCGAAGTTGTGGTTGCGGCTGAAGCGCGAGTAGCTCGTCACAAGCAGGTCGCCAAGGTAAACCGAGTCGCAAATGTTGCGCTTGGTACACGGACTTGCCACCGACACAAAGGCGTCCATTTCGCGTATGGCATTGGACAACAACACGGCGAGGAAGTTGTCACCTCCCTTCATCCCATGCACGATGCCCGATGCTATGGCATACACGTTCTTCAGCACTGCGGCATACTCGATGCCCGTCACGTCGTCCGACATGATGGTGCGCATCGACTTGCTATTGAAGCGGTCGGCAACGGCTATCGCCAACTCGGGCGACTTGCAGCCAATGGTGAGGTAGCTAAGGCGTTCAAGTGCCACCTCCTCGGCATGGCAGGGACCGCTCACAACGGCGATGCGGCTACCGTCGATGCCATAGAACCGTTTCATATACTCCGACACCACAAGGTTCTCGTCGGGCACAATCCCCTTTACCGCGCTCACGAGCAACTTGCCGCTTATGTCGGCTGTCAGCTTCGTGAGGTGCGACTTCAGGTAGGGCGACGGTATTGCGAGCAGCAACGTGTCGGCTTTGGTGCTAATCTCGTTGATGTCGCTTGAGAAATATATGCGCTCGGTGTCAAAACGTATGTCGGACAGATACACCGGGTTATGGCTAAGCCGCTTGAAGTCGGCAATACGGTCGTCACGGCGCATATACCACAATATGTCGTCGTCTTGTGCGAGTAGCAACAACTTGGCAAGCGCAGTAGCCCAACTGCCGCCTCCCATGACTGCTATCTTACCCGTCAGGTTTTTTGTCATGATATTAATACCTTTTTATAGCGTGATTACTTGGTTGCAGCATTCTCAATCCATGCCTTCACGTCGTCGATGGCAGGATTCTTCAGCTCAAGTTTGTACTTCTTGTTAAGCCCGCACAAGTCTTGATGCAACTTGCCGGCACTGGCGGCAGCCAAAGCCTCGACCGTGAGACAGCCAGCCTTTTGCACCACTTCGACCCACTCGGCAGGAACACCAAGGGCAACAAATGCCTCAGCCTTGTCGCGCTTCTCCACCTTCTCGGGGCGCATCTGCGGGAACAACAGCACCTCTTGTATGGTCGATTGCCCTGTCATGAGCATAACCAGGCGATCCATGCCGATACCCATGCCCGATGTCGGAGGCATTCCATATTCGAGGGCACGCACGAAATCCTGGTCGATAAACATCGCCTCGTCGTCGCCCTTCTCGCTCAGGCGCAATTGCTCCTTGAAACGCTCGGCTTGGTCGATGGGGTCGTTAAGCTCGGAGTAGGCATTGCACAGCTCCTTGCCGTTGACCATCAGCTCGAAACGCTCGGTGAGGTCGGGGTTGCTGCGGTGACGCTTGGTGAGCGGCGACATCTCGACAGGATAGTCGGTGATGAACGTGGGCTGTATGTAGTTGCCCTCGCAGAACTCGCCGAAGATCTCGTCGATGAGCTTGCCCTTGCCCATTGTCTCGTCAACCTCCATCTTCAATTCCTTGCAAATGGCTCGTATCTCGTCTTCGCTCTTGCCGACAAGGTCGTAGCCAGTGAATTCCTTGATGCTGTCGAGCATGGTGACGCGCTTGTAGGGGGCTTTGAAATTGATGATGTTGTCGCCCACTTTCACTTCGTAGGTGCCATTCACGTCCATGCACACCTTTTCGAGCATCTGCTCGGTGAAGCGCATCATCCAGTTGTAGTCCTTGTAGGAAACATATATTTCCATGCAAGTGAACTCGGGATTGTGGGTGCGATCCATGCCCTCGTTGCGGAAATTCTTGCCAAACTCATACACGCCCTCAAAGCCGCCCACGATAAGGCGTTTCAAGTATAACTCGTCGGCAATGCGCAGGTAGAGCGGAATGTCGAGCGCATTGTGGTGGGTAATGAACGGGCGGGCAGCAGCACCACCAGGAATTGACTGCAGGATGGGGGTTTCAACTTCGAGATAACCCTTCGAGTTGAAATACTCACGCATCGAGTTGTAAACCTTGGTGCGCTTGATGAAAATATCTTTTACATGGTCGTTTACTATCAAGTCAACATAGCGGCGGCGGTAACGCAGCTCGGGATCGTCGAAGGCATCATACTTCACGCCGTCTTTCATCTTCACGATGGGCAGTGGGCGTATCGACTTGCTCAACACCGTCAGCTTTTCGGCATGGACGGTGATTTCGCCCATCTGGGTGCGGAACACAAAGCCATCGATACCCACGAAGTCGCCAATGTCGAGCAACTTCTTGAACACCACGTTATAGAGGTCTTTGTTTTCGTCGGGGCACAAGTCGTCGCGGCTAATATAAACCTGTATCCGCCCTTTGGAGTCTTGCAGCTCCATAAACGAAGCCTTGCCCATAATGCGGCGGCTCATGATGCGCCCGGCAATGCTCACGTGGCGTTGCGGAGCGTCATCGGCGAAATTCTCCTTGATTTCGTCGGTGTAGCCAGTCACCACATATTCGGCTGCAGGATAAGGCTCAATACCCATGTTCCTCAACTCATCGAGGCTGTTACGTCTTACAATCTCTTGTTCGCTCAAATCAAGTAAACTCATGTCCTATAATCTTGGTCTTAATATCTTATAATTTGCAAAGGTACAAATTTCCACAAACTTCCACCCCATTTCACTTGTAAAATCCTTGAAACGCTCTATTAAGAATAAAGAATGAGGAGTTAATAATGAGGAATCAGGCTTTTTTAGTTGGCAATTAGCAGTGTGCAGTTAATAGAAGTGGTGAGTTTTTTCAACGAAGAGTGAGGGATTAGAAATTGTGCCTGCGCCTAACAGCCGCAGGACAAATTCCTAATCCCCCACTCCTAATTCCAAATAAGGCGTTTATCGCTTCATGAGCTTCTGCGCCTTCACACCTTGCGAGGTATAGATACGCACGATGTAGGTGCCGGCAGTGAGCGGCGACACGTCAATCGTGTTGGCGTCGTTGTTGGCTGCAACCATCTGCCCGGCAAGGCTGTAAACCTCGATGCGGTTCACGTCGTTGCTGTTCACCTGTATGTAGTTGGTGGCAGGGTTGGGGAATATCGACACATTGCCCTCGGCAGCGTCGCCGGCGATATCGTTGATGCCAGTGGCTTTCTCCATGTTGGTTATCACTATGAAGCTGTGGGCAGGCAGTGTGATGGTTCCGGCAGCGGCGTCAAACGAAATATCCGACGCGCCATAAGTCTGAGCCGAATTATAATAAGTGCCGCCTGGGTTATCGAATGTGTAGCTGAACGTAGCAGTCGATGTTCCGCAATTGTAAGCGGCAACGAGTTCCTTGGTGCGGTCGGCGTTGCGCATAGTAATGAATCTGCCAGTCTCCCAGTCATCGACATCCACACTCCAGTAGAACTCGGCATCTTCGCTGAAGAGGTCGGGGTTGGTGCGGCGAATGTTGAGCAACGTCGAGTAGGTGTCATACAGCCCCTTGCGGTAGCTGTTGTCGAGGTATTCCCAATGCGGTTCCTTTGGATCGGTGTCGCCATTGCCACCACTCACGTCGTAGCCCATTTCGCCGAATTGCCAAATCATCTTCGGACCCGGCACAAGCAAAGCAAAAGCGGCATTTGAGCCAAGGCGGCGCATACGCTGCATAACCGACATCTTCAAGTTGCCGTTGCCATAGGCAATCTGGCTGTAGCCCATGCGTTCCTCGTCGTGGCTTTCCATGTAGCCGACTACCGAGCCAAACGGACGACCCTCGTCGCCGGTCCACATTCCGCGGAAGCTGCTATTTTCTGCCCAGCCCATTGCAGCCTGGCGATAGGCACTGTTCATGTTCTTCCACGACATTCCGCCATATCGTGCCACTTCGTTCTCCTCGGCTGTTGCCACAAAATATTCAAATATGGCGTATGCGTCGGGGTTGACTTCCCACATGGCATTCATGAATTGCTTCACGTTGCGTATGCGCGATGCGTTGTAGGTATTGGCATCATAGTCGCTGGCATAGCTGTCGGTGTCGCCAAGCCCCTTGGCAAGGTCGAAGCGGTAGCCGTCGATGTGGTATTCTTCGAGCCAATAGCGAAGCACGTCACACATATAGTCACGCACATGCTCGCTCTCCATTTTCCACTCGTTGCCCACGCTCCAGTTGTGCGGAGCCACGGCGTTGTAGAATGGGTTGTCGGCAGCGGGGCGGTTGTTGGTGGCATCCCAATACATCTTGCACCACGGGTGCTGGCCCCAGGTGTGGTTGAACACCACGTCGAAAATCACGGCTATGCCGCGCTTGTGGCATTCGTCGATAAATGTCTTGTACATCGTGCTTGCGCCATAATACTTGTCGGGGGCAAAGTAGAAGTTGGGATTGTAGCCCCACGAGTTGTTGCCGTCAAATTCCATTACGGGCATAAGCTCGATGGCATTGATGCCGAGCGTCTTCAGGTAGTCGAGGCGAGCCATTGCCGATTCGAGGCATTGCTCCTCGGTGAAGTCGCGCAACAGCATTTCATATATAATCAAGTCGTTTTTGTCAGGAGCCTCAAAGTCGGTCTCTTCCCACTGGTAGCCGTCGCCGTTGCCTTGGAACACAGCAATGGCAAACTCGTCCACACGGTCGCTCGGGAACGGCTTCAAGTTGGGATAACGGGTGTAGTCCTGGTTGATGTAGCGGTCGTTCCACGGGTCGAGGATAAGGCGTGCATAAGGGTCGGCTACATAGATGTTGTCATCGACAATGAAGTAGTAGCCATATTGGGTATCCATGTCGAGCCCGTTGACGGTGAGCCAGAAGTAGCGGTCGTCGGCATCGCCCTGATAGTTCATCATGTTTTCAGCCATCATGCGATAGTTGTCCCACTCGCCCACCAGCATCACGTTGCTCTTGTTGGGCGCATAGAGGCAGAATGTCACGCTGCCATCGCCATTGACGGTGGCTCCTTGCTGCAATGTGCCGCTATAGCTCACCTGCTGAGAATTGCCTCGGTGGCACAGCGAGATGGTGTCGAGCACGGTTTCGTTGCCAGCAACAGCCTTCGCAATCACGTCGTAGCTACCTTGTTGCGAGAATGTGTAGCTGTGGGTGAGCGTTGTGGCACTCGTCTGCTCTGCAATAGGCGACGAGTCGGCATCGTTGATGTGAAGCGACAAGTTGGCTGTCGTAGTGGTGTTAATGGTAAACGACACAGTACAATTGTCGTCGGTCAAGACGTTGCTCTGCGCGTCGCTGGTGAAGTTGAGTGCAAGCCCGTCGGCATAAACATCGACAAATATGTCGCCTCCGCTGGCAGTCTTGCCCTCAAGCGAGCAATCGGCGTTGCGGAACACGAAAGCCATTCGCTCGACAGTCTCGCCTTCCTCAAGCCCGTAATAAGTCTTGAGGTCGCCGATTTCGAGCTTCCAAAGGTTGGTGCTAACATAGTCGAGGGCATACTTGTCGGCATTGTCGCCCCATGTGGGAGCATGTTGCCAGTCGCTGTCGCTCGTGCTTGTCGAGGTGATTACACCAGTGTGGGCATACACGCCTGTCGTCAGTCCGGCGAGGGCACCGTTGCCTTGGTCGGCGTTGAAGTACACCACAATCCCGGTGCTGCTTTGTTGAACTACTGCAGGTTCGGTATATACCACCTGCGCCACTGCCCATGCGCTGCACGTCAGCAACAGGGCTGCCAAAATGAGTAATTTTTGTTTAATCATTGCATTAAATGGTTCAGTTTATGTTAAAAACTAATCATAGGTTATCATATCCGGTATTAATGTCAGCTTGGTATCATCAACCAAAACAGGCAAATCCTCATGTGCCGCAAAGGAACGAAAAAATATAATGTTCTCCAAGTAAATAGCAAACTTTAAGCATCTTCCTCCGCCATTCCCTTAATATCTGGAACAAAATGTTAATATGCCAACTAAATGCGTCAATCAAAAGACAACAAGGGACTCACCCACATACAACTTCGCCACAGTTATGACGGCGGAGCCGTCGCACAATCCTTAACCGCTGCGTGGAACGAAGTGGAACCCGCGGACTGCCGCCTTCCCCATTAACACCGACGACCTCGGAGAGGTCGAACTTCAATAGGAGTAGGACTTCACCGCTCGCCAAGGAAGTTATCCACACTGTCATAGATATGGTTGACTTGAAAAATATCATTCAACTCCTCTTTGAAGTCAACCACACGATGATGCTCCTTTTGCCGGGCGATATAATCTATTACCTTGTCTTTGTCGATATATGAGCAGGTGATGGCACAATAAGATTTACCCCAACCCTCAAACAGTGGGAAACAATCTCGATGCAAACTCATATATTTATTGGTAGCCGTTTTCAAGCCTCGCATGAAATCAGCCAAAGCCAATGTCGTGGGCAATTGCAACAGAATGTGTATGTGGTCGGGCATTCCTCCGATACGGTATAGCCAGCAACCTTTGTTTCTGATAAATCCCCAAATATACCTGTATAACAAAGTCTCATGCTCCTCGGCAATGGCTGGAACGCTGTTTTTGGGGCGAAAAACCACATGGTATAGAAGTTTGTTATAACTCATAATAATTTTCTGTTGTCGTTTGTTCGACCTCTCCGAGGTCGTTAACAGTAAGAAGCGAACACCGTCCGCAGGTTAAGCGCCATGCGCTCCACCTGCGGTTAATAACGTAAGGCAGCTCCGCCGCCTTCCAAGTAGCACACAATTCACAACTTGCTTTGCACGCAAACCAGCCACTTTACAGGCTATTCGAGGTTTATATGCATTCATGTGCTAACTTGTTTGTTTATAATGCAAAAGTAATCTGTTTTTTGGACAATTTACCAAGTTGGCGCATTTTTATTTACCAAGTTGGCACGATTTCATTTACCAAGTTGGCGTTTTTTTGTTTACCAAGTTGGCAATGGCGGCTGTGGGGCACTGGGGGCTGGAGTTTGCAGATGTCGGGATTTTTTGCGAATATTGCACCCGAAAAAAAGACACATAGTGTAAAAACAAACGACATGAAACAATATCTCGACTTGCTGCGCCACGTGCGCGACAACGGGGTGCTGAAAGCCGACCGCACCGGCACCGGCACTCGCAGCGTGTTCGGCTACCAGATGCGCTTCGACCTCGCCGACGGCTTTCCGCTGCTCACCACCAAGAAGTTGCACTTGAAGTCAATAATATATGAGTTGCTGTGGTTCCTGCGCGGCGACACCAACGTACACTACCTGCAAGAGCACGGCGTGAGGATTTGGAACGAATGGGCAGACCCCGACGGCAGCCTCGGGCACATATACGGCTACCAATGGCGGTCGTGGCCCGACTATGACGGCGGACACATCGACCAGATTGCGCAGGTGGTTGACACCATTAAGCACAATCCCGACTCGCGCCGCATGATTGTGAGCGCATGGAACGTCGCCGACCTCGACAACATGAACCTGCCGCCGTGCCACACGCTCTTCCAGTTTTATGTAGCCGACGGCCGCCTGAGCCTGCAACTATACCAGCGCAGTGCCGACATATTCCTCGGCGTGCCGTTCAACATCGCCTCCTATGCACTGCTGCTGCAAATGATGGCGCAAGTCACTGGGCTGCGTCCAGGCGACTTTATCCACACCCTTGGCGACGCACACATCTACACCAACCACTTCGAGCAAGTAGAGGAGCAATTGTCGCGCACGCCACGACAATTGCCGCAGATGCTCATCAACCCCAACGTCAACAGCATCTTCGACTTCCAATACGAAGATTTCACCCTGCAAGGCTACGACCCACTGCCCCACATCAGCGGCAAAGTGTCGGTATAATCCCCACACACAGTGCTGGAGAGCGTGTGTAAAATTATTTGACGCTGTTGTCTAAAATTTTTACACACGCTCTCCAGCACTTCATAGATGCCATACTGAATATAAGCCTATTAATTATTTGGCACAACGCTTGTAATTTATTAAGTGAACAATACGGTTCAGTGGTTCAAAGACTGCGAGCCAGACGGCATACGTCAAGTTGGCTTACACGTTCGACTTCGGCAAGAAGACATCGGTCGGCAACGATTTCAAGCACTGGGGGCGGTTAGAGCAGCGACAGTATCTCGTCGGCTGCCGACTGCCCGGGGGCGAGCCACACCATCGAGGGGTCTTTGGCAAACCAGCAGATTTGCTTCTTGGCATACACCCGGGTGTTCTTCTTGATGCGCTCGACGGCTGTGGCATAGTCCATCGTGCCGTCGAAGTAGGCAAACATCTCCTTGAAGCCTACCGTGTTGAGCGAATTGAGGTGGCGCAAGTGATAGACGGCGCGAGCCTCCTGTTCGAGCCCGGCGGCAATCATGGCATCGACGCGGCGGTTGATGCGCCCAAACAGCTCCTCGCGGGGCAGGTTCAGCCCCACTTTCACTATCTCGAATGGGCGCGGCTTCACCTGCCCCGTGCGCAGCTCGGTGTATGGCTTGCCCGACTGGTAGCATATCTCAAGGGCATGAAGTAATCGCTTGTGGTTGCACGGGTCGGCAATCTTCAGATAGTCGGGGTCGAGCAATTCGAGCTGCGCCACCACAGCCTCGATGCCGCAATCGAGGCACAGGCGTTTCACTCGCTCCCTCACCTCGGGGGAGATTGTAGGCATCTGGTCGATGCCACGGCACACGGCATCGACATACATCATCGAGCCGCCGCACATCACGGCACACCGCTGCGGCGACCGCCCGAACAGCCGCGGCAGCAGTTCCATCACATCTTGCTCAAACTGTGCCGCGCTGTAATAGTCGGCAAGGCTCTTTGTAGCCACAAAGTGGTGCGGCACCATCTGCTGCTCCTCGGCAGTGGGGGCAGCCGTGCCTATCGGTATCTCGCGGAACACCTGCCGCGAGTCGGCAGAGATGATTTCAGCCCCGAGCCTCCTTGCCACCTCGATTGCCGTCGCGGTTTTCCCCACCCCGGTGGGCCCCGTAATCACTATTAACCTGTCGTGTCGTGTCATATTGCTGACAAAAGTACAAAGAATTGCTATATATTGGCTTCTTCCCAATTACTATAATTTTGTAACTTTGCAGAATCGTTTAAGAAATCTGATAATTTAGGCACAATTCAAAATATAATTCATCAAAAATGCTTACGACTATTATCATACTCGTGGTAGCCGCCGCATTCTTCGTGTGGGGCAAGCTGCGTTCCGACATCGTTGCGCTGTGCGCGCTCATCAACCTGTTGCTCACCCAAACGCTTACCACCGAAGAGGCTCTGTCGGGCTTCTCCAACTCGGTGGTGATAATGATGGTGGGGCTGTTTGTCGTGGGTGGCGGCATCGTGCAGACAGGGCTTGCCAAGATGATTAGCTCGCGCATACTAAAGCTGGCAGGCAACAGCGAGCTGAAGTTGTTCCTGCTCATCATGCTCGTCACTGCCGGCATCGGGGCTTTTGTAAGCAACACCGGCACGGTGGCACTGATGCTGCCTATCGTGGTGAGCATGGCAGCCAGCACGGGGGTCAGCTCAAGCCGCTTCCTGATGCCGCTGGC
Source organism: uncultured Bacteroidales bacterium (assembly GCA_949285735.1). Classification (GTDB taxonomy): domain Bacteria; phylum Bacteroidota; class Bacteroidia; order Bacteroidales; family Muribaculaceae; genus Avimuribaculum. Next base: position 9,526 of record CASEAQ010000033.1, on the reverse strand, counting down.
GTTTGCAAGCAGCATGGGCGGCATGATGACACTCATCGGTACGCCTCCCAACCTTGTCATACAGAACACCCTCACCAGCGCGGGCTACGAGCCGCTGACCTTCTTCTCGTTCCTGCCCGTGGGATTGGTGTGCGTGACGACGGGCATACTCGTGCTGCTGCCGCTGTCGAGGTGGTTCCTCTCGGGCAAGCGCAAACGCAAAAACGACACTCCCCGGGGCAAGTCGCTCGGGCAGCTGGTGAAGGAATACGGACTGTCAGACAATCTGTTCCGACTGCGTGTGCCAGCCAATTCAGCCACAGCCGGCAAGACCATCTCGCAACTCGACGTGCGCCGCCGCTTCGGCTTGAACATTCTTGAAGTGCGTCGCGGCACGTCGTCGCAACACCGCTTCCTGAAGACCGTAACACAAGAACTTGCCTCGCCCGACACCGTGCTCAACGTGGGCGACGTGATATACATCTCGGGCGAAGTGGAAGAAGTGTCGGGCTTCGCACAAGAGTGCGCACTCGAAATGATGGACGGCCACTCGACCGAGGAGGCTGCCACAAGCCAAGACAAGAAACTCGCATTCTACGACATAGGCATTGCCGAAATCGTGATTACGCCACACTCGGGCATCACCAACCAGATGGTGAAGGAAGTGGGATTCCGTGACAAATACAACCTCAACGTGCTCGGCATACGCCGCAAGAAGGAATACATCTTGCAAGACCTTGGCAAGCTGCACATTCACAGCGGCGACGTGCTGCTCGTGCAAGGCACTTGGCAAGACATCGCACGGCTCGGCAAGGAGAGCGACGACTGGGTGGTGCTCGGACAGCCGCTCGAAGAGGCAGCCAAAGTGACGCTCGACTACAAGGCTCCCGTGGCTGCCGCCATAATGGTGGCTATGGTGGCTATGATGGTGTTTGACTTCATTCCGGTCGAGCCTGTCACCGCCGTGATGATTGCCGCCCTGCTGATGGTGCTTACGGGCTGCTTCCGCAACGTCGAAGCCGCCTACAAAACCATCAATTGGGAAACGATAGTATTGTTTGCCGCCATGCTGCCCATGTCGCTGGCGCTGGAAAAGACCGGCACGTCGGAATATATCTCCAACTCGCTCGTGAGCGGACTGGGGGCATACGGGCCAATCGTGTTGATGGCAGGAGTGTATTTCACAACGTCGTTGATGACGATGTTTATAAGCAACACCGTGACAGCCGTGCTTATGGCACCCATCGCGCTGCAAAGTGCCGTGCAGATAGGCGTAAGCCCCGTGCCGTTCCTCTTTGCCGTGACCGTGGCAGCCAGCATGTGCTTTGCCTCGCCATTCTCCACGCCGCCCAACGCCCTCGTCATGCCAGCAGGGCAATACACATTCATCGACTACGTGAAAGTGGGGCTTCCGCTGCAAATCATAATGGGCATAGTGATGATTTTCGTCCTGCCCCTGCTCTTCCCGTTCTAAACTCAATGAGGAACTCAATTAGGAATTAGGAATGAGGAATGAGGAATTTATCAAGCACAACGCAAATTGAGCACAAGCATAATTCCTAATTCCTCATTCCTAATTCCTAATTAAACTAACGTAGGTGCCACCCCATACTGCTTCTTGAAGGCGACCGAGAAATGCGACTGGTTTTTAAACCCCACCTCGGCATACACGTCAGCCACCTTCTTTCCTCCCCCCTTCATCATGGCATAAGCCACTTCGAGGCGTTTGCGTATCAGCCACTTTTCGGGCGTGAGGTCGCTCACCTTCTTGAAGTCGCGCTTGAACGTAGCAAGGCTGCGCCCAGTGTAGTGCGCCAACTCCTCCATCGATAGGTCGCACATATAATTGGCATTCATGAAGTCGAGAATGTCGATTTTCCACGGCTCGTTAAAGTCAAACAGCGTCGGGGCAAACCGCTCATCGACGTGCAACAAGGCAAGCAACCCCTCCTGCAACTTCAAGTCCATCAAGTCGGCTTGCGGCTTCACGGCAGGGTCGAAATAGAGAGTCATCGATGCAAAGAGGCTCTCAATCTCGGCTGTGCGTGGCAACTTCATCACCCCTGCATCGAGCTTGGACGTGCCAACTGACACCTTCTGCCTGAAGCGCGAATATGCCTCACGAAGGAAGCTCCTCGTGAAACTCAAGAATATGCCGCAATACCGCTCCCCGTCACACGGTTTCTTATACATGGTGATGTGGTGGTCGCGCGGGATGAACACGCATTCGCCCTTCCCCACATGTATTTGCTCCTTACCATTGTCGAGAATCATCTCGCCCGAATACACATAGTTCATGGCATATTCGCGCGAACGGTGTATGCAACCGCCCTCGTCGTCATAGAAAAAACTGAAAAACACGTCGTTGTAGTTGAATATCAACTTCATCGCACCTTGCTGTTGCTCCTCGGTGTACCTGCATTCCATAGTCAAATCCTCCATCATCTGCAAAATTAAACGGGCTTTCCCACTTCCGCAAGTTTTTTCGCCATTGTTAGCAATAATCAATGAGAGACATGGAACCGTGCTTGCGCTCAATCACACCACCCTGCCAAGTTAAATAAGTGCAATACGGTATATTATGGAAAACGGTAGCACAAGGGCGGCGGAGCCGTCCAACCATGCCGTAACCGCTGGTGACGCAGCCCGACGCAGTGGGCGAGGAACCAGCGGACAACCATCACCACACCCTGTCTGTGGGCCTCGGAGAGGTCCAACGTAGCTCCATTGGAAAGGAAGCATGGCGGTAAAGCTGTCCAACGGGAATCTCCCAATGACAAAATTTAATTCATTTCCGCCATAATATTTACCATTAAAACCTTAATGTCATTCATAATTAAAAAATATTGCACTTTTTTGTCTAAAAATTTGCATTTGTCAAAGACAATTATTATACTTGCACTATGATAAGCCCACACAGGGTTTGAATGCGCCTCATTGCAACCATTGAATCTAATATTTATCGGTGTGCTGCAATCCTACTCTTATTATTTCATTTCAACTTAAAATTTATTTTAAACCACCTAAATATCCCCGATTATGAAAAATCTCGCTTCCACACTCATAGCAGCTTTTATATTCGCATTTTGCGGCAATATCGCCGATGCTGAAATCATATACGGGCATGAATATGTTGATTTGGGTGTTCCAAGCGGAACATTGTGGGCAACCTGCAATGTTGGAGCAGAAACTCCATACCAAATTGGCACATACTATGCTTGGGGAGAAATCGAAAAGAAAGCAACATACACAATTGAAAATTACGAATTCTTTGCCGAATTTGCATCTGACCCAGATTTTGGATATTATATTGAATGTCAAAACATAGGAACAGATATATGCGAATCGGAATACGATGCTGTAACCCAGACATGGGGAGGAGAGTGGCGAATGCCTAATTATGAAGAAATACGAGAGCTCCGAATAAATTGCTGGTACAAATGGGTTGAAGAAAATGGTGTTAAGGGCATGCGTTTTTATGGACCTAATGGAAATAGCATTTTCGTCATGGCAGCAGGATATATGGATTACGAATTAGGAGGCTTTGGCTACTATGGACGCTATTGGACAGGAATAGAAAAGTTAGTAGTTAGGTTATTGATTAGGAATTTTTTCAGTGAGGGTATAATCCGAGCTGGAATTTTGGTTTGGAGTTTGGAGTTGGCATAACTCATAGGTCTTTGAGAGAAAGAAGTTAAGAGTTATTTTAGGGCTGACGTGGGAGCGAAATTTTAAGTTGAAAGAATTGAGTTTGAGGCGTAAAATTAAAAGAAAAAAGGGTTAGCAGCAACAAGTGGTAATAGTAGCAAGCTCCCACACCAACTCCCAACCCAACCCAAAATTCCAGCTCGGATTATACCCTCACTGAAAAAATTCCTAATCAATAACCTAACTACTAATCACTAATTGCTAACTATTAACTGCTGCAAAAAATTTCTAATTCCTAATTGAAAAAAACTCCCCAACCCTGCAAAAAATTCCTAATTCCTAATTGAAAAAACTCCCCAACCCTGCAAAAAATTCCTCATTCCTAATTCCTCATTCCTAATTTTCTAAATTCTCTTTACTACTTTTGCAACAGGAGAATAAATGGGGAACAAATGAAACGATTGAAGATATTGCGCATCGTGCTCTCGGTAGCCTTCACACTGCTGCTCACTGGCGCATTGCTCACACACGCACCCGAACGGGCTGCGTGGCTTGACTGGACTTGCCAACTGCAACTGATGCCAGCCATATTGTCGCTTTCGGCTGGGATATGCCTGTTTTGGCTTGCCGTCACACTGCTCATTGGGCGGGCATACTGCTCGACTGTGTGCCCGATGGGTATGCTGCAAGATTTCTTTGGGAGGCTGGGGAAGATGCTACGCCGCAACCGCGACGGCAGCCTGCGCCTCTACCACTATTCACGAGCCGAAAACCGCCTGCGCTACGTCATCCTTGGCGTGGCAATGCTGTGCCTGATGGCGGGGCAACTATTCCTGCCCGAAATCATCGACCCCTACTTCATCTATGCCAACCTTGTCAACAACCTGACGGCACGAGTGCCCGACACGCTGCTCGGCGAGGTGGTGATGCCGGGAATGTTTGGCTTGACATTGTCGATAGTGACATTCGTGGCAATAGCGTCGCTGGCGTTCAAGAACGGGCGCACGTTTTGCAACACCATCTGCCCTGCCGGCTCGGCACTGAGCATCGTCAGCCGCATATCGTTGCTGCAACTCGAAATCGACCCCGACCTGTGCACCAACTGCGGACGCTGCGAACAGGAGTGCAAGGCTTCGTGCATCGATGCCAAAGCCCACATCATCGACTACAGCCGATGCGTGTTGTGCATGAATTGCACCGCCGTGTGCGAAAACCGCGCCATACGCTTCACAGCCACGCGCAAACGGCTGTCAACGCCGCTGATGCAATCCATCGACCGCAAAGTGCCACAGATGACAATCAACCAGCCGCAACAAGCCGTAGAAACATCGTCGCCAAAGGCACCAAAAACAGCAGGGCAAGACGGCTGACCGCCCTGCCCTGCTATTCCCCTCCCGAGGAAAGTTGGCTAATAAAGCCGTCCACGGCTTATTATCCCCTCAAAAGTGTAATGTTATAGGAACGCACGGCTCGTGCGTCCCTACAACTTAGCTATAAGAGGCATCTTGACTCAACCTTCAAACTTCATAAATAGTTTCATACGCCTGTAGCAGCGTTCTACTGATGCTATAATGCGAGGGCTACCACGAGCCACCGGCACCACCTCCGCCGAAGCTGCCGCCTCCGAAGCCACCAAAACCGCCGCCGCCAAAGCCGCCGAAATCGCCGCCACTGCTACGGTGTCCGCCACCCATGCCGATAAATGGCAAGCCGCCGAGGAAAATGCCGCCCGACCCGAATGTGCCAGTGCCATTCATGTCGTTGTTGCCGCCCCCAGGCTTGCGCATCAAGGCGACAACCACGAAGAACAGGAGGAATGCCCCGAGCAATGCAAAGATGCCTACCAGCGAGTCGCTCGCATCTTCCTCATACCGCTCCTTGCTATACTCCCCAGCCGCTATGGGGCACACCACGCCCACGGCAGCAGCGATGCCGCCGAAGTAGTCGCCCTGCTTGAAGCGGGGTATCATCTCGCGCTCGACTATCATCTTGCAAGTGGCATCGGGCAACGCGCCCTCCAGCCCATAGCCAGTGGCAATGAACGCCTGTCCGCGCGAACTGGCAGTTTTGGGCTTCACAAGAATGACAACGCCATTGTTGTCGTCGCTCGATCCCACGCCCCACTGCTCGCCTATCTCGTATGCCATCTCGGCAGGTTCCAGCCCGCCAAGGTCGGCAAGAGTGACCACAACCACCTGGTTGCTCGTGCGGCGGTCGAATCTAGCAAGCGAGTCTTCGAGCCACTTCACCTGCCGGGCATTGAGCACTCCAGCCAAGTCGTTGACAAGGCGCGGAGGATCGGGGCGCGACGGCACTTGCGCCACCATCGACACCGCTACAATCAACAGCATCAGCACTGCCGATGCCGCCCTGCGGCAACCGCCGCTATTCCTTATATGAAATCTCATCGCTCTGTTCGTTTACGTCATCTTCGGTCCACGGGAAATAATCCGACAGGCGGTCGCCTATTTGCTCAATCACCTTGCACAGCCCGCCAGCCGCGTCGCCACGCCGCAGATAATCGGCAAGCATATCCTTCTCGTCGTTCCAGAAGCCGCTGCCCACGCGCTCGTTTATGCCGCAATCGCCGATTATGGCAAACACGTGCGAGTCGTAAGCCACATAGATGAGCACACCGTTGCGTTGCCGGGTTTCATACATCTTCAACTCGTTAAACACCTCAACAGCACGCTTATATGGGTCGTCGAGCTTGCAACGAGGTTCGATGTGCACCCTTATCTCGCCCGACGTGCGCCTTTCGGCGGCACCTATGGCATCGACAATGCGCGTCTGCCCTTCTTGTGGTATGAAATCGCTAAGAGCCATCGTCGCAGCCTTTTAAAATTCCACCTTGGGAGCTTGCTCGGCACCAGCGGCAGCCTCGAAGTAAGGTTTGGCTTCAAATCCGAACATCATCGCAGCAATGTTGCCGGGGAACTTGCGCACCGACACGTTGTATTCGCGCACCGTCTCGTTAAACTTCTTGCGCTCAACGGCAATGCGGTTTTCGGTGCCCTCAAGTTGTGCCTGCAACTGCAAGAAATTCTCGTTGGCTTTCAGCTCGGGATAATTCTCCGACACGGCGAGCAGTCTGCCCAGCGCAGCACCAAGTTCGCCCTGCGCGTCTTGGAAGCGGCGCAAGCTCTCGGCATCGAGATTGTCGGGGTCAACGGTTATCTGCGTAGCCTTGGCACGCGCGCTCACCACCCCTTCGAGCGTCGTCTGCTCGTGGGCAGCATACCCCTTCACGGTTTCCACAAGGTTGGGGATAAGGTCGGCACGGCGTTGATACACATTCTCAACCTGCGACCAGGCACTTGTCACGCCCTCTTCCTGAGTTACAAACGAATTTCGCGCACCCACAGCCCATACGCCGACGAGTACAGCCACTACCACTACTGCCACAACAGTAATCAAGCATCCTTTTTTCATATTATTCTTTACTTAATGATTCAACTTAAAAACCATGCAAATATCATGCCCACAACACAATGGCACAATATCCATATCTTCGCCAAATATAGCACAAATCGGGGGCAGCACAAAACAATTCCCCCAGTTTTTATCCCCCATTCCCCTTTAAATGGCGGCAACAATAGCCACCAAGTAAAACAAGGGCTGCCACGAAGACAGCCCTCGACAATATGCACTTGTGCAAACTTATATACGGACCTTATTCGTCAAACCAATCGGATATTTTGTAAATGTAGGTATCTTTGCTTTTGTTGTCGATGCGAAGGTTGATGCCGCCTATTGCATTCGCCGGCAATCCTTCCGATTCCCAACTGCCACGGGTAAACTTGAATTGAGCTGGAAGTTGCACCTTTACGTCAATTGCACGAACGGAGTCGTTGACGTGCTGCAACTTGACTTTCTTTACATCCCAGTTACCCAACGATGCCTGATTTCCTGTAATATACACTTCATGCTCGGGATTGTCAACGATCACTTCTATATGCTTCGTGTAAACCTCCCCTCCGACCAAGGTGTCGTTCGCCTCGCGATAGGCGAAATAGTCCTTGTAGGCATCTTGCAATGCCAGCGGGAAACTTGCAAAGTGGCTCGATTCGGGATATGACTTGTGCCGGCACACGATGTTGCCGGGCAGCACTCCCGAGTCGATATATCGATAAACCTCGCGCCTCGGTGCCTGCCACTTTTCCCAACCTTGCCATTTCTCTTCGGCGGCATCGCTAAAGAAAAGATAATGCCTCGACGTCTTGTCGAATGAATGATTCATGAATTTATCTGCCAGCAAGTTATTGCCGAAAGCCATGTTGGGAGAAAATATAAAATAATCGTCGAATATGTTATAGTCCAAGAGGCATTGAAGCAGGAACGAAGCACCCAAGGAGTGTCCTATGGCAAGGCTTCGCTCTGTGGTGCGGTAATGCGAACGGATATAAGGCATAAGTTCTTCCTTCACAAAATGCATCAAGTTGTCGGAATATCCTTTTCTTAGGCCGTAAGCACTGCACGTCAAGCTATCATTTGGCAAAAAATCTTCCCGGCGATTATATTCATCGTCTTGCGGCGAACAGATGCCAACAACTATACCCTCGGAAAACCAGCCGCTATTCAGGAACACGGGATATGCACACGACATCTCGAAGAATTGAGTAGTCTGTGCGTCAAAGACATAAGTGACATCATAATCTTGCGCATCCAGCATGTCGTAAGCCGCGGGGAGTTTCACCCATATCTTGCGGTCGAAATCAAAATATTTCGACTCCAGATTAATTTCCTGAGCACAAGTCACATGGTAAATATCTTCTTGTGCAAGCAATAAATTGCATGCCATTAAGAAACACAACAAAACAAATGATTTGATTTTCATTATTCTTTGATTTTTAGAAAATTACGACACACGTCGGTCAAACATAAACCAATACAATGCCCCCATGACAAAGCCTTTCATTAGCGACGATGTCAACTTCATCTGACTTATATACAATATGTACCCCTTTTTACCCCCTCAATTTCCAAAATAACCCTAAATTAAATTAAAATAAGTTACCATATTATAAAATAGTCTGACACATGAAAGCATGTATTGGACGAATGCCAAAAACACCAGTCAGAATCAACGTTTTAAGAATAAAAAGTTTATCTTTGCAACTATGGACTTTGAAGCATTAGTAAAACATATCAGCACGATACAAAGCACGTTGCAGACACAAGCCGCACACGCTGTAAACCTCGCCCTGACTGCCCGCAACTGGCTCATGGGCTGCTATATCGTGGAGTTTGAGCAAAACGGTGAAGACCGTGCCGCATACGGCGAACAACTCTTGAAGAAATTGGAACAGCGGTTGAATGTCAAAGGGCTGAATGAGCGCAGGTTTCGTGAGTTCCGGCGGTTGTACCTCGTTTATCCACAACTGAAAGAGCCTATCGCACAATACATATTGGCGGGAAGTGAAATTCGGCACACACTGTCCGCCGAATTCACAGACCCAATTCGGCACACGGTGAGTGCCGAATTACAATCCGTTAGAAATTCGGCACACACTGTCCGCCGAATTCACAGACCCAATTCGGCACACGGTGAGTGCCGAATTACAATCCGTTAATAATCAACCAAGTGAATGGAATACACAAGCTGATAGATTATTTGAAAGATTACCGTATTCTCATTTAAAGTTTATTTCTAAAATAGAAAATCCGGTCAAACGTGCTTTCTATGAAATGGAAGCAATAAGGGGTTGTTGGTCAGCAAGAGAACTGGAGCGGCAAATCAATTCCCTCTATTACGAGCGCAGCGGATTGTCGAAAAACAAAGAAGCCTTATCTGCTTTGGTGCAACGGCAAGCCATGCCGCTGCAGCCCAAAGACATTATTAACACGCCCGTTACGTTGGAGTTCTTGGGATTGAACGACCGTGCTTTGGTAACGGAAA